>CAYWIW010000009.1:0-82037 GCA_964458425.1 uncultured Muribaculaceae bacterium | reverse complement strand
GTTGGGTGTTTGTAAAAACAAAGAGGGCAACCCTTGTACTTTTGGGTCACCCTCTTTTATTTTTTTCTGACCTTTCGCATAGCCAAACGACCTGAATAACAATTAAAAAGGCCGGAAGCGAGGTCGTGGCATCAATAATTACCTTACGCTGAAGGCGAAGACACAGTGGCTGGTGTAGGTCTCTCCGGGACGGAGGACAGCCGAAGGCCACTCTGGCTTGTTCGGAGTGTCAGGATACTTCTGCGACTCGAGGCAGATGGCCGCGCGGTGTCCGTAAACAACGCCTTTCTTGCCCGTCACCGAACCGTCAAGGAAATTACCCGCATAAATCTGGACACCAGGCTCGCTGGTAAATTCAGCAAGGACTATTCCGGTCTCTGGGCAATATACCTCGGCCGCCGGAACGGTGTCGTCTCCCTTGGTGTCAAGAACCCAGTTGTGGTCAAAGCCTTTGCCGTTGCGGACCTGCTCGTTGTCGGAATCGATGCCATCACCGATCAGACCGGCCTGCCTGAAATCGAAAGGAGTACCCTCGACAGAGGCGATCTCACCGGTGGTCATAAACGTCGAATCCACCGGAGTGAAGTACGAAGCGTTGACAATCAGCGAGTCGGCCGTGATTTTGTGAGCGGCAGGATCACCGGAAAGGTTGAAATACGAATGGTTGGTCATATTGATGATGGTCGGAGCGTCAGAGGTGGCCTCGTAGCGTATGTCGATGGCATTCTCCTCAGTAAGAGTGAAAGTAATGTCAGCCGTCACATTCCCAGGGAAGTCAGCGTCTCCGTCCGGAGAGACAATGCGGAGCTTGAGGTGAGAGCCGTCGGACTCCAGAACATCATAGACCTTGTACTGCCATCCGTTAGGTCCTCCGTGCAGGCAATGGCCGTAATTGTTCTGAGGGAGCTGGTACTCAACACCGTCAAGAGTGAACTTTCCGCCGTTGATACGGTTGGCGTAACGACCGATGGTGGCGCCGAAGTCAGTCTTGTTGTTCTCCGGGAAGTAATCAGAGATGCAGTCGAATCCAAGTACGACATCCTTGTAGTCCCCGTTCCTGTCAGGAACCATCACAGAGACGATCCTACCGCCGAAATTGGTGATGCAGACCTCCATTCCCGACTTGTTGGTCAGAGTGTAGAGAGCGGTCTGCGCGCCGTCACGCTCAGCCTTGAAATTCTCAGGATCAAGACCCGACTTGGTAAGTGTCGGAGTCTGGGCGCAACCCACAAAGAGCGCCGCTACCGCAAATGAAGCAAAAATATTTTTCATAATGTTATAAAAATTAATATACTAACCCACAACTGCACCATTACCAAGCACTTCAGCAGGCGTGATGAACCTCATCCCGCCATCGCCCTGCCTGGCCATAAGAATCATTCCCCGGGATTCGATGCCGCGGATAGTCCTTGGCTGAAGATTGGCAAGGATGCAGATCTGCTTGCCTACCATCTCCTCTGGAGAATAGTACTCTGCTATGCCTGAAACTATGGTTCTCTTGTCAATCCCCGTGTCGATGCTAAGTTTCAACAACTTGTCCGTCTTTGGGACACGCTCGGCGGCAAGTACGGTCGCCGTCCGGATGTCCATCTTCTCAAAATCCTCGAACGTGCACTCGGCTTTCTGAGGTTCGACCCGCTTTGCGGCCTCAGCCTTTGCGGCGGCCTCTCTCTCCGCGCGGATGTCGTCTAGGCGCTTGAGCTGCGCATCAATCGCATCATCCTCAATCTTGGCGAAAAGAAGCTCGGCGGCACCGATTTCGTGTCCCACAGGAAGGATGTTCTCTTTCCCGAGAACATCCCAGCCAAGGCACACGCCGTCTCCGGAATTCTCCCTCTGTCCGGAACCGGACACTGTGTGGAGAGCGGCTCCCTCACCGGCCTTATAGGTGTTGACGGTCACCTGCTCGCCGCAGCGGTAATCTGTTCCGGCGTGAAGGCTGACTCTGAGCATCTTGCGAAGTTTCTCCGCGGCAAACGGAGTAAAAGGCTCGAAAGCTATGGCCAGATCGGCGCAGATCTGGAGACTGACGTTGAGAATCGTCGCGCAACGATCCATATCGGTCTTGGACACTTTCCAAGGCTCCGTGTCGGAGATGTATTTGTTACCGACCCTGGCGATGGACATTGCATCCTTGAGAGCCTCGCGGAAATGATACCCCTCAAGGTTCTTCTCAAGCGAGGCCTTAAGCGCCGGAATCTCCGCAAGAGCCTCCCTGTCAACATCCTGAAGCTCGCCAGACGCAGGGACCTTCCCTCCGAAATATTTGTGTGTCAGCACGACGGCGCGGTTCACGAAGTTCCCGAATATGGCGACAAGCTCGCTGTTGTTGCGCGTCTGGAAATCCTTCCAGCTGAAATCGTTGTCCTTTGTCTCCGGAGCGTTGGCCGTAAGGACATATCTCATTACATCCTCCTTGCCCGGGAACTGCGCCAGATACTCGTGCGCCCAGACAGCCCAGTTGCGCGAAGTGGATATCTTGTCTCCCTCAAGATTGAGGAACTCGTTGGCCGGCACGTTGTCAGGCAGGATGTAGCCGTCTCCGTAGGCCTTGAGCATTGAAGGGAAGACAATGCAATGGAACACGATGTTGTCCTTGCCTATGAAATGGACAAGACGGGTGTCCTCGCTCTTCCACCACTTCTCCCAAGACTCCGGAAGAAGCTCCTGAGTGTTGGATATGTAGCCGATAGGAGCGTCGAACCAGACATATAGAACCTTTCCCTCCGCTCCCTCAACCGGAACAGGAACACCCCAGTCAAGGTCACGGCTCACGGCTCTCGGCTGGAGACCTCCGTCTATCCAGCTCTTGCACTGGCCGTAGACATTGCTTCTCCACTCCTTATGCTCCTCCAGAATCCACTGGCCGAGCCAGCCTTCATACTGATCCAGAGGAAGATACCAATGACTGGTCTTCTTTTTCACCGGTTCAGCCCCGCTGAGTTTCGACTTAGGATTAATCAGTTCCTCCGGGCTGAGCGTGCTTCCGCACTTCTCACACTGGTCTCCGTAGGCTTCCTCACTGCCGCACTTAGGGCAGGTTCCCACGATGTAGCGGTCGGCAAGGAAAGTCTTTGACTCGGGATCATAATACTGCTCAGACTCCTTGGTGATGAACTTCCCTTCGTCGTACAACTTGCGGAAGAACTCCGAGGCGTTCTTTCCGTGCACCTCCGAAGACGTGCGGCCATAGATGTCGAAATTGATTCCAAGGCCGGAGAACGAATCCTTTATGACCTTGTGGTAGCGATCCACAATGTCCTGCGGCGAGCATCCCTCCTTTCTCGCCTTGATGGTGATCGGAACCCCGTGCTCATCGCTGCCGCAGACATACAGCACATCCTCTCCCCTCATCCTGAGGTACCTGACATAGATGTCCGCAGGCACATATACCCCGGCCAGATGGCCAATGTGGACCGGTCCGTTGGCATAAGGCAGCGCACAGGTCACAAGTGTTCTCTTGAAACTCTTTTCCATATTATTCATCTCAACTTTCGCAAGTAGGCAACTACCTGCAATATAAACATTATTTCTCTCTTCCCAATCTGACTTTTACCGCCCTGAGAGCTTTCTGCACCTTGAGCATCTCCCTCATTATCTCCATCGTCCTGTCTCCGTCGGAAGCGGCCTGGGCCTCACGGAGCCGCTCTTTCAGCTCACTGTCACGGTTCTCCATACGGCATTGCTGAAACACAAGAATCGCCTTGGGGACATAGAGCGTGAGCCAGGAGCCTTTGGACATCATAGACTGGCGCAAGTGCTTGACTGAAAGCTCATACCTCTCGTCCGTCGAAAGCTGGGCGGCGACATAGGCCACATCCCGGTCCTCACAGTCCATCAGATGCCTCACAATCTCTTCCTGCGAATAGCCGTCGTAGTAGTCCTTTGAATATGCGTTGTACGTGTTCCTGAACACGGCATTCGCAAATTCCGACCGGTCTCCCTCCAGAGCCTGGTCGATGAAATCAAACACGGTCTGGGCATCCTCGTCCGAGCCGGAATAAAAATCCGAATCGCTCTGGAACTCCAGCCTGGTGGTACCGTAAGTGAGGATGAAGTTCAGGAGGTCGCGCTCGGCGGTGGCCATTATCCGGTTCTCGACCATAGCGTCAAGGCCGGTACGCCGGCCCTCGGCTGTTTCTCCGGACGACCCAGGCACAGCCGGAGAAACGGCATCCCCGCCGGAGTCATAAGGGCCGCCCCCGGATCCGGAACGCTCCTGATTAGCCCTCCGCTCACGTTCACGGTCAGCCGCCTTTTTCTCCTCAAGAAGCCTTCTGGAGCGGGTGGCGCCTATCCTTTCGTCAAGTATGTCCCTTCTGACCTCGAACTTGTCACTCAGGAAATCCACATAGACAGAACGCTTTACGGCATCCGGTATTTCAGCTATCGTGTCGGCGATGTCGTTTATGACCTCCGCCCTCCTGAGCGGATCCTTCGCCGTGTCCTTCATCAGCAGCGAGGACTTGAAATCCACAAAATCCATCTCGGCTCCGGCGATGAACTCCTCGACCTCGGCTAGAGTGTGCTTGCGTGAATATGAATCCGGGTCATCCCCGTCGGGAATCAGCACGACCTTCACATTCATCCCCTCGCGCAGGAACATATCTATTCCCCTAAGCGCGGCGTGGATGCCGGCGGAATCCCCGTCGTACATAATCGTCACATTCTGCGTAAAACGCTTGACAAGCCTTATCTGCCCTTCCGTCAAGGCAGTACCGCTGGAAGCCACAACGTTGGTGATGCCCAGCTGGTGCATCGAAAGCACATCCAGATAGCCCTCGACCAGATAGCACTTGTCCTTGCGGGCCATCTCATTCTTGGCGAACCATATTCCGTAGAGGGAGCGGTTTTTCACGTAGATGTCCGACTCCTTGGAATTCACGTATTTGGCGTAAGGTTTTCCAGGCTCCTTGGCTTTCAGGGTCCTGGCACCGAAAGCGATCACCCTTCCGCTCACTGAATGAATCGGAAAGACCACCCTGTCGAAGAAGCGGTCGAACAACCGTCCGTCCGAATCACTGGAGGCACAAAGCCCGGTCTCGAGGAGATACTCATCCTTGTAGCCGGCCGCCTTGGCGGCATCCGTGAGAGCGTGGCGGCTCGAGGGCGCCCAACCAAGCCCGTATTTCTCTATGGTAGAGTCAAGCAGGCCTCGGGAACGGAAATATTCAAGGCCGACCGCCCTGCCCTCCCCGGTGCCAAGCTGTTCCTTGAAAAAGCTTCCGGCATATTCGGAGACAAGCAGAAGGCTTTCGTTCCGCTGGCGGTTGGCTATGTCCTCCGCCGTCTCCTCCTTTTCGACCACTTCGATGTTGTATTTCCTTGCAAGGTAGCGAAGCGCCTCGACGTAGGACAGATGCTCGTAGTCCATCACGAAACCGAGAGCCGAGCCGCCCTTGTGGCAGCCGAAGCAATAGTACTGTCCCTTGGCCGGTATGATGTGGAACGAAGGGGTTTTCTCGTTGTGGAAAGGACAGCAGGCCCAGTAGTCGGCCCCGCGCTTTCTCAAAGTCACGAAGTCGCCAATGACCTCTTCGACACGGGCCGTGTCAAGAATCTTCTGTACCGTTTCCTGAGGAATCATCGCCTACTCGTCCACTTTTGTGAAATCGGCTTCCTTCGCGTCGGCGATTCCGGACGTGTCAATCACCTCCTGTTCCGGCTGCGGCTCCTCAGGAGTGTTGAAACGGATTTCGTATGCCTCCTTGGCCTTGCGGATTCTCCACGAGGAAATCAGTTCCGAGACTCCGTACAAGACAAGAAGGCTGCCGGCGCAGATGCTCATTATCCTCTCACCGAACGGGTTGAAGAGAAGAAACGCCCCTCCTATCACCGCGCAGACAGAAAGAATCAGAGTGGAGAATCCGGCTCCGAGCAAAGAGAGCGTACCGGCCAGAGCGAACAGCTGAAGACCGCCGAAAAGAATCAGAGCGATACCTATCAACGTGACTATGAAGCCGGCGACCCAGGCCGGATTGAAGAAAAGAAGCGCTCCTAAAATCAAGTCCACGGCCGCGTTGACGGTCATCAGCGGGAGCACTCCCTCCTTTTTGTTACGGATGAATCCATAGGCAAGGGAGACCAGCCCCGAGGCGATGAGAAACATCGCGATGACTTTTACCACTGTTTCCGAAGCCTCGTTGTCAAAAACCATAACCAGACCTATGCCAATCGCAGCAAGCGCCCTCAGGATGCTGCTGAATGACGATTTATAGCCAAAAGTGAAAATCTTCATTTTTATTATCCATTTATACAAACTACAAATTTAAGTAAAAAATGCTATATTCGTGCCTATGTTTTTCGACACACACAACCATAGCCAATTCTCATTTGACGGAAGCGGGACGACCGTTGAAAAATCCGCGCGCGCAGCCGCCGAAAAAGGGTTCGGAGGAATATGCTTCACCGACCACTGCGATTTTTATGTACCCCGGATGAAGGAAGAGTTCGAACCTGTTGTCAGCGAAGCCTTTGACGTCGCGGCGCAGCAGGAAGAGATCGACCGGGTGAACCGGCTTGTCGCCGACGGGGCCTTTGGGCGATCGGCTTCCAAGAAATTCAGGATATTCAAGGGAATAGAGTTAGGGCTGGGAGAAAAGAACCGGGAGCAGACAAGGGAACTTCTCTCCGTCCGCCGGTTCGACCAGATCATCGCCTCGGTGCATTATTTAGAGGACTCCGACCCTTACTTCGGGACATATTACAAGGGAAAGAACTGGAGAGAGGCCTATGGCCGCTACCTTGAGACCTTGCTTCGGGAGATGAGATGGCTGGAGGATTTCGACATTATGGGGCATTTCGACTATATCGCCCGCTATGCGCCCTATCCAAAGGAAAGCGTGCTGTACAGGGATTTCCCCGGATTGTTCGACGAGATTCTCAAGTACCTGGCCTCAAATGGCAAAGGGCTGGAAATCAACACAAAAAGCTATAAGGCCTACGGTCTGCGCAGACCTCAGCTGGACAGAGACATTCTGATAAGGTACAGGGAACTTGGCGGAGAGGTCATCTGCATCGGCTCTGACTCACACACACCGGAGCAGGTCGGGGACAGGTTCGACTACTTCGCCCAGTACGTAAAGACAATCGGATTCAGACACCTCGGCCACTTTGAAGGCCGCCGTCTGAAGATGGTGACAATCTAAGAATCCGTCCGATTCCTCCCGGCATTTGCGCCGTCCTCGCCGGACAGCGCCTAAGACGCTATCTCGCAAAGGAACTTTATCCGGACAAGACGGATTTCCATTTCTTCGTAGTCCGCGCCGAGAACCTTGACGGCTTCGTCCACGGAATCCGACAAAGCCTCGCATTTGAAATATTCATAAATTTCGTCAACCACGTCATCGTCAATGGCTTGATTGATGTAATAGTTCAGATCCAGCTTCGTTCCGGAGGAGACGATGACTTCAATCTCCGAGACAAGTTCCTCGAGTTCCATCCCCTTCGCATAGGCGATGTCATCCAGTGACATACGCTTGTCAATACTCTGGATTATGAATATCTTGTCCGAACTCTTGGTCGGAGCCGACTTGACCACGAAATCCTCAGGCCTCGTGATGTCATTATCCTCGACATATCTCCTTATAAGGTCAATGAATTCCTTGCCGTACTTTCTCGCCTTTCCTTCTCCTACTCCCTGGCAGTTGTGAAGCTCCTCGTAGGTAATCGGATAGAGGATGGACATATCCTCCAGCGCAGGGTCGCTGAAAATTATCCACGGCTGGAGATTCAGCTTCCTTGAGATGTCCCTGCGGAGACCTTTCAACATCGAAAGCAGAGCCGGGTCGCCTCCGCCGCCCTTCATTCCGGAGCCGGACACGGCCCCATCTTCCTCATCCTCAGAGGACTCCTTGCCCTTTACAGCCTTGTCCTCCACAAGACGCACCTCGTAAGGATTCTTGAAGAATTCCTCACCGGCCTTGGTCACATAGATAAGCCCGTAGGTCTCAATCTCCTTGGCAAGAAGATGAAGCAGAAGGCCTTGGGTGATGACCGCACACCAGAAATTCACGCCGTGGGGGCTTCCCGAGCCGAAAAGAGGGAAGGTGTCGTGCCTGTAGGACTTGACCATTGCATTGGACTGTCCGGCAAGGACAGAGGCCAGATGCTCGATCTTGAAATGTTCCGGCAGCGACTTGACAAGCCTGATGACAAGGCACATCTCCTTGCGTCCGTCGAACGTCGGCTTAGGATTGACGCAATTATCGCAAAGGCCACAGTTCTCCCGTGGATAATCCTCGCCGAAATAGTTGAGCAGCATACGCCTGCGGCAAGTGCTGGACTCCGAGAAAGCCACCGTGTCCATCAGCAGCTGACGGCCTATCTCCTGCTCCGAGACAGGCTTCCCCTGCATAAACTTCTCAAGTTTGCGGATGTCCTTGTAGCTGTAGTAGGTGATGCAATCGGCGCTCTCTCCGTCCCTGCCGGCCCTGCCGGTCTCCTGATAGTAGCCCTCGAGGCTTTTAGGAATATCATAATGGATGACAAAGCGCACGTCAGGCTTGTCGATTCCCATACCGAAGGCGATTGTGGCCACAATCACTTCGACTTCCTCCATCAGGAACCGGTCCTGGTTCTCCGCCCTGGTCTTCGCATCGAGTCCGGCGTGGTACGGCAAAGCCCTGATGTCGTTGATTTCCAACAATTTCGCTATCTCCTCAACCTTCTTGCGGCTCAGGCAGTAGATGATTCCGGACTTGCCGGGATGCTGCTTGATGTACCTTATTATATCCTTGTCCGGGTCAACCTTGTCGCGTACCTCGTAATAGAGGTTCGGCCTGTTGAACGACGACCTGAAGACTGTCGCGTCCATAATCCCGAGATTCTTCTGGATGTCGTTCTGGACCTTTGGAGTGGCGGTGGCGGTCAGGGCGATGATCGGAGCGCGGCCGATAGTTTGGACGATGTCCCTGATCCTGCGGTACTCAGGCCTGAAATCGTGTCCCCATTCGGAAATGCAATGTGCCTCGTCAACGGCATAGAAAGAGATGTCCACCTCACGCAGAAGCTCCACATTCTCTTCTTTTGTGAGCGATTCGGGAGCCACATACAGAAGCTTTGTCACGCCCGAAAGCACATCCGAGCGTACTTCCTGGATCTGCGCCCTGTTCAATGACGAGTTCAGGAAATGGGCGATTCCGTCCTGCTCCTCCACAAAGCCTCTGATCACATCCACCTGATTCTTCATCAGCGCGATCAGCGGAGAAATCACGACCGCGGTGCCGGGCATCACCAGAGCCGGCAGCTGGAAGCACAAGGACTTTCCGCCACCGGTAGGCATAAGCACAAAGGTGTCCTTGCCTTCAAGAAGATTCCGGATGATTTTCTCCTGATCCCCCTTGAAGGAATCAAAACCGAAGTATTCTTTAAGCTTGGAACTCAGCAATGACGAATCGATTCCCATAGAATTAGCTAATTATTTCTAAAAATAGTGATTGTTTTCGGGATAAACAAGTATTTTGGCAGTTTATAGACAATATAATCAAGATTTTTTGCGATATTCGCGGAGTTTTCCTGACCTTCCGGTCCGGAAGCTTTATGATGCCAACTTATAAAAAATTAAAATATTATGAAGACACTTAAAATGCTTGCAGCAGCAGCGATGGTTCTTTCAATCACCAGCTGCAACTCAAACAAAGTCGGCGGACAGTCCAACGGTGCGGACAGCACTGCCGTGGCCGCGGTTCCTCAGAAGCCGACCAGTGCGAAGGAACTCCTTCCATCCAAGGCCGATGTTGACTCTGTCAGCTACCTTCTCGGCATCCAGCTCGGCTCAATGATCAAGGGCTACAGCTTGGGCGACCTTAACTTCAATATGATCAAGACGGGAGCCAATGATTTCGTGAAAGCGAAGGGTTCCACCCGCGACGAGGACTTCACCAAGCAGTTCAAGGTAAATCCTGAGGAAATGAACCGCATAATGAACGAGTTCATTCAGAAGAGGGCGGAATACATCGGAGCGCTCAACCTTGAGAAGGAGCAGAAGTTCCTTGCGGCCAACATTAAGAAGGACGGCATCCAGCAGACCGAGTCCGGACTCCAGTATCTTATCACAGAGGCCGGCAACGACAACAAGCCGGGAGCGCAGGACACCGTTTATGTCCACTACAAGCTTTCCCTCACCGACGGAACAGTCATTGAAGAAGTCAATGCCGAGCAGGCCGCCGCAATGCTTACCCTCAACAGGGTTATCCCTGGATGGACCGAAGGTCTCCAGCTTATCGGCGAGGGCGGCAAGGCCACTCTTTATGTACCTTCCGCCCTCGGCTACGGCGAACGCGGACAGAACGGCATCGAGCCTAACACGACCCTCGTGTTCGACATCCAGCTTGATTCCGTCAAGCACTACGTGGAGCCTGTGACAGAGGAGGAGAAATAATCCCTGTGGGGCAGCGGAACACGACAGCCTGCTTTGCGCCCGGCGCCGAGCAGGCTTGTTATTTTCAGAGTAACAGAGACATAAAGGAAATAATATGGCATTGGAGATAGACGGCAGAATCAAACAGAAACTTGCCAGACAAAACGGACAGAGCGCCAAGGGAGCCTGGACGAAGCAGGATTTCATTCTTGAGTATCAGGACGGCAGCTACCCTGCGGAAGTGTGCATCACGGCATTCGGCAACGACCGGGTGGCCGATTTGGACAAATACCAGGTCGGGGATTCAGTGAAAGTGGCCTTTAACCTTAGAGCCAGGGAATATAACGGCAGGTGGTACAACGACGTGCGCTTGTGGAGAATCACTCCGGAAGGGCAGGCCGCACAGACGCGGCAGGCTGGCTGCCAAGGCACTCAGGGATTCGCTCCCGCGGCCCAGCCGGACTACGGAGCGAGACCGCAACAGGCTCCGGCTCCGACAATCGACGACCTTCCGGGAGAGGATCCGGAAAACGACCTTCCGTTTTAGAAGCCGCTTGAGAAGCCGGGGTCAGCGGCCTGAGAGGTCTATCCATTTGACGGACGGGTCTCTCCGCCACCAGGTCAGCTGTTTCTTGGCATAATGACGAGTGTTCCTCTGGATGAGACGCACAGCCTCCTCCAGAGGAATTTTCCCATCAAGATATTCAAAGATTTCCTTATAGCCTACAGTCTGCAAAGCCTGGCACTCACGGTAAGGAAGCAAAGAACGGACTTCCTCCACCAGACCGTCCTCAAGCATCGCAAGGACCCTTCCGTCGATGCGTGAATACAATTCACCGCGGTCTCTGGTCAGACCGACTTTCTCAATCTCGAACGAACGGGAACGCCGCTCCCCGGTTTTGAACGACGAGAACGGCTTCCCGGAAACGATGCAGACTTCAAGCGCCCGGATGACCCTCTGGCTGTTGCGGATGTCTATCTGTGAATATGTCAGCGGATCCCTGAGCCTGAGTTCCTCGGCAAGAGCGCCGACTCCCTCGGCCCCAAGCCTTTCCCAAAGCTCCGAGCGCAGGGCGGGATCTCCGTCAGGCAGATTGTCGAGGCCGTTGCACACCGCGTCTATATAGAACATCGAGCCTCCGGTCATCACCAGTGTCTCGTGGCCCTCATCAAACAACCTCTCGGCCAACGCCACGGCCTCTGTCTCGTAGTCACCTGCGGTGTAAGTCCTTGTAACCGGGATGGTCTGTATGAAATAATGCTTCGCGGCGGCAAGCTGCGAAGCACTCGGTACGGCCGTTCCGACCGACATATTCATAAAAATCTGGCGCGAGTCGCAGGAAATCACCGGCGAGCCGTATTCCCGGGCCATCGAGATGCTGAAATCAGTCTTCCCGACAGCGGTCGGGCCGAGAACTATGATGAGCCGACGCCGCATCGCGGCCTAAATGTCGAGATCCTCTGTCCCGTCGAAGACGATCTTTCCGTCTTCATCGTCATCATCCTGCTCATCGTCATCCCCATCGTCCTCGAACGAGACTGACGCTCCTTCCTCGCCGTCATCAGATCCCCAGTCAGGCTTCTGTCCCGGAAGATGTCTCTGAGAGTCAGGGAGATCCTCGAACGCCACATAGCCGTTCTCAAACTCGATAGGGTTCGGACCCTTCACCTCGACAATGGCCGGAGAGCATCCCGGCTTCTCCTCAACGCCCTCGAATGTGACAATCACACTCTTGCGGTTCGGAACGTCATAGAAGTAAAGGAATGAGGCGACACCGGACTTTGCAGTCTGTGCCACGGTGACATTGTCCACAGTGCCGCTGCCGAGGTCAAACAGGCCATAACGAGCGACCACACCGCCGCCCGCATCCAAAGCCTTGAACATAATCAATTGATCCTGCGGGAATTCCATATCCGCACGCATCTGCTTGTGAAAATCGTAAAGAGACGTTTCACCCCTCATCTCATACACCCGGTAGAATCCTTTGATCCCGGCAAGAGTAACCCTGAATCTATAAACCATAAATATTTTGCTTCAAAACCATTTCAAAATTACAAAATTTCCCGTTCCGTTGCAAAATTATGTGAAAAACGCTATTTTCGTATCTCAAGAATGGAGACACCTGAAAACATCATCCGAGACTCCTACCGGAGCATTCCAGCACCGGCGGAAGGGCTGTTCAAGGACAACGGCAGCCGCTTCATCTCATACGCGTTCCCCGTGGAGACAGAGGAAGAGGTCAAGGAAATAGTCGGAGACCTCAAAAAAAAATACCACGACGCCAGACATCACTGCTACGCCTACCGCCTGGGGCATCTCGGTGACAGATTCAGAGCCAACGATGACGGAGAGCCATCATCCTCGGCAGGAAGGCCCATCCTCGGCCAGATTGACTCAAGGAGGCTGAGCGACGTGCTTGTGGTAGTGGTGCGGTATTTCGGAGGAATCAAGCTCGGAATCCCGGGGCTGATACGGGCCTACAAGACCTCCACGGCGGAAGCTCTCGACAAGGCCGGAAGCGTGGAGAAAATAGCCGGGAAATGGTTCCGCGTGCGCTTCGGCTATGAGTCGATGAACAGCGTGATGAAGATTCTCAAGGATATGGAGCTCAGGCAGCGGGGACAGGATTTCGGAGCGGAGTGCGAGCTTCAGGTCTGGGTGCGCCTTTCCTCCGAAGACGACTTCCGCTCACGCGCGGAGAAAGTGGCCAACTGTATGATAAACGAACTTTAATTCATAAATGCTATGCCTAAAAGTCTAATTTCAATCCAGGATTTTTCCAAGGACGAGGTACTACACATCCTTGATGTCGCCAAGGAGTTCGAGGCGGCCAGAGAGCAGAGCTTTCTCGCGGGCAAGGTGGTGGCCTGCCTGTTCTTCGAGCCTTCCACCAGAACGAGGCTTTCCTTCGAGGCAGCCGTCAACAGGCTGGGGGCCAGAGTGATAGGCTTCCCGGACAACCGCAACACCAGCCAGACAAAGGGAGAGACTCTTGAAGACACAATCAAAATCGTGTCCAACTACGTGGATCTGATAGTGATGAGACATCCTCAGGCCGGGGCTGCCGACATCGCCGCGTCCGTGGCCTCGGTACCTGTCATCAACGCGGGCGACGGAGCCAACCAGCACCCGACGCAGACCCTGCTCGACCTTTATGCGATAGAGAAGACACAAGGCAGACTGGACGGACTGACAGTGAATATGGTGGGAGACCTCAAGTACGGGCGCGCCGTCCATTCGCTCGTGGAGGCGCTGCGCTGGTTCGACCCTCAGTTCATATTCACGTCGCCGGGAGAGCTGAATATGCCTAAGAAGTATCTCGAGATGCTTGACCGCGAGGGGGTAGCCTACCGCCAGACGGACAGAATCGAGGATGGCCTGGACATCTGCGACATCCTTTATATGACAAGAGTACAGCAGGAAAGATTCCCGGATATGGACGAGTACAACAAGGTAAAGGACTCCTACAGGCTAACCGCCTCTATGCTCGGGTCGGTCAAGCCGAATATGAGGATTATGCATCCGCTTCCAAGGGTGAACGAGATTGCCACGGACATCGACGACACTCCTTACGCTTACTATTTCCAGCAGGCCGGAGGCGGGATGTACGTCAGGATGGCGATCATTTCCTACCTTTTGGGCTACAGATAGTCCGCATATCACATTAATTTTGCGGCGAATATTGTGCAAATCCTTTTAATTTGCCTATATTTACCGCAAAATCAATTTAGATTTTTAACCACATATTCAATAATTCTTTGAAGTTACAACTGATATGAAGAAAGTACACGTTTTCAACGCCGGCCCTTGCCTGCTTCCGCAGGTGGCCATCGACAATGCCATCGAAGCCCTCAGGGACTTCAAAGGCACTGGTGTTTCCGTTCTGAGCATCTCCCACCGCACGAAAGAGTGGGACGCGACAATGGACGAGTGCCGGTCGCTCTGGAAAGAGCTTCTGAATATTCCTGACACACACGAGGTTGTGTTCCTCGGAGGAGGAGCGTCGCTGCAGTTCCTCTATGTCGCTATGAACTATCTTGAGAAGAAGGCCGCCTACCTTGAGACAGGTGTCTGGGCGAAGAAGGCCCTGAAGGAGGCCAAGGGTATCGGGGAGGCCTACGCCATCGCCAGCTCCGCCGACAAGAACTTCTCTTATATTCCTAAAGGCTACGAGATTCCGACAGACATTGACTACTTCCACATCACGACGAACAACACCATCTACGGTACCGAGATCAAGGAAGACATCGACTGCCCTGTCCCGCTTATCGCCGATATGTCATCCGACATAATGAGCCGTCCTGTGGATGTCAGCAAATACGACCTCATCTACGGTGGCGCACAGAAGAACGTCGGTCCTGCCGGTGTGATCTTCGCCATCATCAGAAAGGATTCGCTCGGACGTGTCTCAAGGTACCTCCCTGCTATGCTTGACTACCGCAACCACATCGAGAAGCTCTCGATGTACAACACCCCGCCGGTGTTCTCGATCTTTATGATGAACGAGACCCTGAAATGGCTGAAAGGCATCGGAGGAGTCGAGGCCATCCAGAAAATCAACCAGAGAAAGGCCGGACTGCTGTATTCAGAGATCGACCGCAACCCTCTGTTTGTCGGCACCGCCGCCAAGGAAGACCGCTCCCTGATGAATGTATGCTTCGTTATGGCTCCGGGCCACGAGAGCCTTCAGGACGAGTTCCTTGCTTTCGCCAAGGAACGCGGTATGATAGGAATCAAGGGACACCGCTCGGTCGGAGGATTCAGGGCTTCCCTGTACAACGCCTGCACGGAAGAGGATGTTCAGGCTCTCGTTGATTGTATGAAGGAATTTGAAGAACTTAAGAAATAACTCACAATGAAGATATTAGTCGCAACACAAAAGCCTTTCTCAGCGGCGGCGGTCGCCGGGATCAAGGAGATTGTCACTGCTGCGGGACACGAGTTCGCCGCTCTTGAGAAGTATGCTGACGCTTCCGAGCTTATAGCCGCGGCGGCGGATGCGGACGCTTTGATCATCCGTTCCGACAAAGTCACCGCCGAAGTACTCGACGCCGCCAGGAACCTGAAGATTGTTGTCCGCGCCGGAGCAGGCTATGACAACGTGGATCTCGCGGCCGCCACTGCGCGCGGCGTGGTTGTGATGAACACTCCGGGGCAGAACTCAAACGCTGTCGCCGAGCTTGCTATCGCGATGATGATCTATATGTGCCGCAACCAGTTCACCCCTGCCACAGGCACCGAGATTCAGGGAAAGAAGGTCGGAATCCAGGCTTTCGGCAACGTCGGCCGCCTGGTGGGGAAAAAGGCCGAGGCTCTCGGAATGAGCGTTATGGCGGTCGATCCGTTCATCCCTGCGGAGAAGATCCGCGAGGCCGGGGCGGAGCCTGCCGAATCGCTTGAGGGGATGTACGCGGCCTGCGATTTCATCTCCGTACATATTCCAGCCACACCTCAGACCATCGGTTCGATAGGTTATGACCTGATCACCAGGATGCCTAAGGGAGCCTGCCTTGTCAACACCGCCCGAAAGGAGGTAATCGACGAAGCCGGGCTGGAGAAGGCTCTTGAGGAAAGGACCGACCTGAAGTACGTCACTGACGTGGCTCCTGACAACTATGCGGCCTTGAAGGAGAAATTCGGGGTACGCGTCTTCGCGACACCTAAGAAGATGGGTGCCCAGACAGCTGAGGCGAATATGAACGCCGGTCTCGCGGCAGCGAACCAGATCGTTGATTTCTTCGCGACCGGCAACACACGGTTCCAGGTTAACAAGTAAGGAAGATTATGGTAAGAGTAAAACCGTTCGCGGCGATCAGGCCGCCGAAAGACATAGTTACAGAGGTGGCGGCTCCGCCTTATGACGTTCTCAACTCCGAAGAGGCCAAGGAGATGGCCGGGGACAAGTCCCTACTCCACATCACCAAGCCGGAAATCGACTTCGATCCGATTCTCGAGGATCACGACCCGAAGGTCTATGACGAGGCCGTGAGGAATTTCAAGGAATGGCAGGAGAAAGGCTGGCTCAGGCGTGACGGAAAGGAATGCTACTATGTCTATGCGCAGACGATGGAAGGCAGGACACAGTACGGTCTTGTTCTCTGCGCCCACACTGATGACTACGCTTCCGGCAAAATCAAGAAGCACGAGCTTACCCGCAAGGACAAGGAGGACGACAGAATGGTCCACGTCCGCATCCAGAACGCCAACATCGAGCCGGTGTTCTTCGCCTACAAGGATAACCGCGTGCTTGACGAGATAGTAGCGCAGACCGTCAGGAAGGCTCCGGAGTACGACTTCATCGACGAGAACAATTTCGGGCACAAGTTCTGGGTGATTGACGACGACAAGACCATCGACCAGATCACAAGGCTTTTCCTGAACGATGTCGATGCTTTCTATGTGGCTGACGGACATCACCGTACCGCTGCCGCCGCACGTGTCGGGGCCGAGAAGAGGACACAGAATCCGAACCATACCGGCGACGAGGAGTACAACTTCTTTATGGCGGTGTGCTTCCCTGAGAGCCAGCTCAGGATACTGGACTACAACCGTGTTGTAAAAGACCTCAACGGGCTTTCCAAAGAGGAGTTCCTGAAGGCTCTTGAAGAGGATTTCACCGTCTGCGAGAAAGGAGAGGAGATCTACCATCCTGACCACTTGCACAACTTCTCGATGTATCTCGACGGGAAGTGGTTCTCGCTTGAGGCTCTTTCAGGCAGGTATGATGACAATGATCCCATCGGGGTGCTGGATGTCACGATACTTTCCGGATTGGTGCTTGACAAGATACTCGGAATCAAGGATCTCCGGACAGACAAAAGGATTGATTTCGTAGGCGGTATCAGAGGCCTCGGAGAACTGTCCCGCAGGGTTGACAGCGGTGAGATGAAAGTGGCGTTCGCCCTTTATCCTGTCTCGATGCAGCAGCTTATCGACATCGCCGACACGGGTAACATAATGCCTCCGAAGACTACGTGGTTCGAGCCGAAACTCAGTTCCGGACTTGCCATCCACACACTCGGATAGAGACTTCGGGGCATTAAGGCAATGCTATGCCTCCGGGACTGGACAAGAATGAGCCGGCCCGAAAGGCAAGCGACTGGATGTCACCGGTTATGAATATTATAGATACGGAGGGGCTGACTAAAATGTATTAGTCAAGCCCCTTTTCTCGTTTTTCGTCAAGGTCAACGGTGACCATTTTAGCCAGTGCCGGTGCCGGCTGACTCCGGGGCGCTTCATCCTTACGGAAGACGGTGCGTATTTTGTATTCCGAAATTAATACAATATTTTGTATTTTTGCAAATATGCCCACTCCGGACGGAATTGGATTCACGGCCTGAGTGAGGCACAAAGTATGAACAAACACACTTCAAGGATATGCACATCGCGATTGCAGGTAACATCGGCAGCGGGAAGACCACGCTGACAAAGATGCTGGCGTCCCATTACGGATGGACTCCGAAATTCGAATCGGTTGACTTCAACCCTTATCTTTCTGATTTCTATGCGGATATGGAGCGTTGGTCATTCAATCTCCAGGTTTATTTCCTGAACAAGAGGTTCAAGGATGTCGTGGACATTTCAAGATGCAGCGACGTAATCATCCAGGACAGGACCATCTACGAGGACGCGCGCATCTTCGCTCCGAATCTCCACGATATGGGGCTTATGAGCACGAGGGATTTCGAGAACTATTCCGACCTTTTTGACCTGATGATGTCGCTCGTCAGCAAGCCGGATCTGCTGATCTACCTCAAATCATCCATTCCGAATCTGGTCGCCCAGATCCAGAAAAGGGGCAGGGAGTACGAGAGCAGCATCAGAATCGACTATCTGACAGGCTTGAACAAGCGTTACGATGACTGGATCGCTGACTACGACGGGCACCTTCTTGTCATTGACGTGGACAAAATCAAGTTCGAGAACCGTCCTGAGGATTTCCAGACGGTGACAGACAAGATCGACGCTGAGCTTTTCGGCCTGTTCCCTGAAGTCAGACAGATTGACGAATAATTAATCCAAAAAGAATGTCAGCTACAAGACCTACCATAATAGAATTCGTGGAGAAGTACACCCGCGAGTTCTCGTCACACGTGTTTCTCCGCGAGAAAGTCGGGGAAAAATGGACAGAGACAACATTCGAGCGAACCCGCAAGGAAAGCTACCGTATCGGAGCCGGGCTTATGGCGATGGGGCTTAGAAAGGGAGAGAAGGTCTCGCTTTTGTCCGAAGGCAGGAATATGTGGATTCTCGGCGAGCTGGGCATCCTCTATGCCGGAGGGGTCAACGTTCCTCTCTCGATCAAGCTCGAGGAAAGCAACGACTTGACTTTCAGGATACAGCATTCCGAGTCGAGGTTCATCATAGTTTCAGGCCAGCAGCTTCCTAAGATCCGCAGGATAATCTCGCAGCTTGACTGCGTCGAGAAGGTAATCGTGCTGGACGATGTTCCGGCGGCAAACGCCAAGGAGGTTTCAATGGAATGGGTACAGGCGTTGGGAGACAGCTATCTGTTCGGTCATAAGGCCGAGTTCGAGGAGCGCTACAAGTCCGTGCAGCCCGATGACTACGCCACCATCAGCTACACCTCCGGCACCACGGCCGACCCTAAGGGGGTGCTTCTAACTCATCGCAACTACACAGCGAATGTCGAGCAGGCACACTCCGTTATCGGTGTCGGGCCGGACTCCACTATGCTGATCATCCTTCCTCTTGACCATTGCTTCGCACACGTTGCCGGATTCTACACGATGATGTCCTATTGCAGCAGCATAGCGACGGTTCCGGTTGGCGCTAATCCTCTCGCCACGCTCAGAAACATTCCTGTGGCCATCAAGGAAGTACGTCCTCACGTGATGCTCTCCGTTCCGGCTCTCGCCCGTAACTTCAAGAAGAATGTCGAGACGTCAATCCACAAGCAAGGGCCGAAGGTCGAGAAACTCTACAACTACGCGCTGAATCTGGCGATATCCTACAACAAGGAATATTACAACCGCGGCGGTGTCCTGCAATTCTGGAAGAAGCCGCTTATCGCCTTGTTTGACAAGCTGATATTCAAAAAGGTGCGTGAAGGCTTCGGCGGCAGGATGAAATTCTTCGTCGGCGGGGGCGCGCTTCTGGACATCGAGCTTCAGAGGTACTTCTGTGCGATAGGCATACCTATGTTCCAGGGCTACGGGGTGTCAGAGGCGACTCCCATCATCTCGGCCAACTCGACGGGACACGCGATGTTCGGTTCTTCCGGTCGTGTTGTCAAGCCGCTGGACATCAAGATCTGCGATGACAACGGGAATGAGGTTCCGCTCCGTACCAAGGGTGAGATTGTCGTGCGCGGCGAGAATGTGATGGCCGGTTACTGGAAGAACCCTCAGGGAACAGCCGAGGCTCTGCGGGACGGGTGGCTGCACACCGGGGATATGGGCTATATGTATGATTCTGAATATCTTTACGTAGTCGGCCGTTTTAAATCCCTTTTGATTTCATCCGACGGTGAGAAATACAGTCCTGAAGGATTCGAGGATTCTCTGACCGATGGGTCCAAGTACATCGAGCAGGTGATTCTGCACAACAATCAGGATCCTTACACCATCGTGCTGATTGTTCCGGCCAAGGATGCTCTTAAGGAATATGTCAGCTCGAAGGGTTTGGATCCGGCTTCGCGCGAGGGTAAGGAGGCTATGCTGAAGAAGATTCAGGAGGAGATTGATTCCTACAAGAAGGGTGGTTCGCACGAGGGGATGTTCCCGGAGAGGTGGCTTCCGGCCGCTGTCGCTGTGCTTCCTGAGCCGTTCACGGAGCAGAACGGGTTAGTGAACAGCACGATGAAGATTGTGCGCGGCAAGGTGGAGAAGCACTACGCCGACCGAATCGAGTACGCTTACACGCCGGAAGGCAAGATTCTCTTCAACGAGAAGAACTTGGAAAGCCTATAGGGTCCGCGGGGTTCGGGCAGAAAAAAACGAAAATGGCGATTTTGGCACGTTACCCAAAATCGCCTTTTTTCATAGCTAATCGGGAGACGATTACACGTTGGAAGACAGTGTTTTGCAGGCATGATGCAGTTGGTTGTCTATAAGGAACTGCGGGGTTCGGGCAGAAAAAAACGAAAATGGCGATTTTGGCACGTTACCCAAAATCGCCTTTTTTCATAGCTAATCGGGAGACGATTACACGTTGGAAGACAGTGTTTTGCAGGCATGATGCAGTTGGTTGTCTATAGGGAACTGCGGGGTTCGGGCAGAAAAAATGAAAATGGCGATTTTGGCACGTTACCCAAAATCGCCATTTTATTTTTCTGCCCGAACGGGGACAATAGCACTATTTGTCGGGCGGGAAAAGTCCGTAGAGTTCGGCATCGATGCGGTCAGTGATGGCGGAGAAGTCTTCGGGGCGGTTCTCGAAGTCAAGGTTGTCGGTCTCTATGGAAAGGACTTTGCCGTCATATTCATTTATCCACTTGTCGTAACGGTCGTTCAGGCCGCCGAGATATTCAAGGCTCATTGTCTGCTCGTAGCCGCGGCCGCGCTTCTGGATTTGTGCCACGAGGTGGGGGACCGATGACTTCAGATAAATCAGAAGGTCTGGCTTGCGCACAGTAGCGGCCATCACGTTATAGAGATCCATATAGGTCTCGAAGTCGCGTCTGGAGAGGTTGCCCATCGCATAGTTGTTGGCCACGAATATGTGCACTCCTTCAAAGAGGGTTCTGTCCTGAATGATGACATCCTTGCTTCTGGCGATTTCGAGCACATCCTTGAACCTTTGCGCAAGAAAGTATGTCTCAAGGTTGTACGACCAGCGGGGGATGTCTTTGTAGTAGTCCTCCAGATAAGGGTTGTAGGTCACCGACTCGTACTTTGGTGTCCATCCGTAATGTGCGGCCAGCATCCTGGTAAGGGTGGTTTTGCCGCTGCCTATGTTGCCTGCTATTCCTATGTGCATATTCAATTTTGTTTCCGATTATTCCTGCCGTTTCAGGCTTTCTTTCAGGTCGCCCGGGCTGTCGAAACGTGGCCGTCCAACAATCTCACCGGCCTACACTGTCAATCTCGATTCCGTCTCCATCCCAGTCAAAGTCCTCTTCCGGTTCGTTGAAAGGCTGAAGGAACGGGTTGTGGGTCCTTTCGTCCGCTATTGTGGTACGGTGGCCGTGTCCCGGAAGGACATCCACATCGCCCGGCAGGCCCATCAGTTTATCCATAACACTGATTATCAGCCTGTCGTAGTCGCCTCCAAGGTGATCTGTGCGTCCGATTGTACCGGCGAAAAGGGTGTCTCCGCTAATCAGGACCTTGTCCGTCTCGTCATAGTAGCAAACGCCGCCCGGAGTATGGCCGGGGGTCGTTATCACCTTGAACGGGGCGCCTTGCAGCGTGTCCTGAATCTCGCCGTCACGGATGTCGACTGTCTTTATGTCCGAAGAGTCCGGTGCGGTAAGCCCGAAAGCCCCGACAGCCGCCTGATTGTTGTCCAACACGACCTTGTCCTCCGAAGACATCAGCACCGGCACCGAATATTCCCGGACAACCTTCAGCACTCCGTGGACGTGGTCAAAATGCCCGTGGGTAAGCCACACAGCCTTCGGTGTCAGGCCCTCCGCCTCAACCAACTCTTTCAGACGCGCGAACTCCTCCGGCCAGTAACACCCCGGATCCACAATCACACAATTCCCCACCGCATCCCAGAGAACGTAGCAATTCTCCCGGAACGAGTTGAATACAAATGTCTTGATATTAAGTAGATGGTTCATTTCCACTATTAGATTTTCTTCTTGTTATACTGAAGATTTCTATCCGGATCAAACAACGCAAGCTGAACCTGATGTCTGGACCAGTAATCTTCATAAGACGTGTTCTCGTTTTTTTCAACGGAGAATCAAGGCTGTCTTTGTATTAAATATATTCATTATTTGTAACAGTCATAGCCTCACTAATCAAATAAATCAGGATTGTCCACAATCATCGCATCTAAACAGTACTCAGGACTTAAAAGATTCTGTCCTCCCCCAAGAATAATGTTCTTGATCTCGTCCTTGCCAATACGAGGGTGGGCAAGCTCTGGCGAGTTCAACAGTCTCCAGGAAGATTTGCCAGGGATGGCGAATGCCTTGTCATTGGCGTTGCCATAAGAGTGATCCTTGACTATTCGGATGTAATCAAACGTGTCATAGTCAACATAATCCTTGAGCATAAGATAAATCCACACCAAGGATCTTTGGAATCTGGACAATTCAGTTCCGCTGACGTCTCCTCCGGTATAGCACATATGAAGAACAGCCAGATTCGACCAGACAAACACATCCAGGCAATCATCGGCAAGCTTTCCGCCTTTCATTTTCCATACCGGCTGGACAATAAGCGGAGATTGCTTCTCGCTGACCAGCCTTGCCACATTGGCGATGGCCGATTCTATTTTAAGGTAATGCGGCAAAACCTCACCTGCTTCTTCCCAATGATTAATCTTCGGGACTGCGTTCAGAATCCTGCGCAAGGAATTCTTGCTCTCGTCAGACTGAAAGCACTCGCAAATAGTGCAGGCCAAAAAGCAGATTGTCGGTGGTCTTACGACAATCTCACAGCTGTAGTTTTCCTCCTGAAGTCTCTTTGTAGTGTTGTCAGGCAAGGCTGTAAGCTTTACCTCAAGACCGATCAGGCTCTCGTTTGTGGCACGGTTCACCATCACGAGGTCAATCTTCTCCCGGTCGCCGGTGTAATACTTCTCGAAAGCGGAGAATCCTGACTCGAAATTATAGAAGGCGTTATCCGAAAGAGGATTGATACCATACAAGTCAGACCCGGCAATATATTTATGAATCAGGTTATTATCTTCATCGACACATAAATAAACCGGACTCACTCCTTTAGAGGACATATAAGCGACGAGGGAAGCCGGAAATGAACTATTGAATATATTCTTTCCCCAATTCGCCTCCTTCGTGTAATCCCTGCTGGAGTGTTTCTGACCGAATAGACCTGGTTTGATTGTTTCCGTAATCATCATACTGTACAATACCTGCAAACAGAGTTTGGAAGGTGTTTAAAAACAAAGATACATAATTTCGGCAAGTAAGCATCAAAAAAAGATATTCCAAAGTGTTCAGATTATTTTTTAAGGATTGCTAACTTTGCGTAATAAAGCGGGAACAATGAGCAAGAAAGAGTACATCGAGATCCGGGGGGCCGGGGCGCATAACCTCAAGGACGTGAACGTGGACATTCCAAGGGGCGAGCTTGTGGTAGTGACCGGGCTGAGCGGCAGCGGGAAATCATCGCTGGCGTTCGACACGATTTACGCCGAGGGGCAAAGACGGTATCTGGACACCCTGTCACCTTACGCAAAGCACTTTATGGGCGTACTGGAGAAACCGGAAGTGGAAAGCATCACGGGACTCAGCCCGATCATCGCCATCGAACAGAAGACAACCGGCAACAACCCGCGTTCCACAGTGGGGACCATCACAGAGATATTCGATTTCCTGAGACTTCTGTACACAAGGGCCTCAAGGGCATATTCACCTGCCACGGGCAAGGAAATGATCCGCTACACGGACGCTCAGATCGTTGATCTCATAATGGACGAATACGGCGGAAAGAGATGCTACCTGCTCGCTCCGCTGGTATCAGGCCGCAAAGGTCACTACCGCGAATTGTTCGACCAACTGCGCAAACGCGGCTACACCGATGTCCGGATTGACGGAAGCATCCTGCCGCTGAACGAGGTGGACGCACTTGACCGCTACAAGAACCACTTCATCGAACTCGTCGTTGACAAACTCAAGCCGTCAGAGGGAGACGAAAGGCGCGTGCGGGACTCGGTGATGACAGCGCTGAACCTTGGCAAAGGCTCTGTCGCGCTGCTTGAGTCCGGTTCCGACAAACTGCGTCACTTTTCAAAGCACCTGGTCGATCCCGATTCGGGAATATCCCTCCAGGAACCCGCCCCTCACTCCTTCTCGTTCAATTCTCCCGAAGGCTATTGTCCTCACTGCAAAGGACTTGGAAAGATAGTAGACGTGAATATGGACACGATTATCCCTGACCGTTCCGTCTCCATAGCGGACGGAGGGATAGTCCCGCTCGGCAAGGTACGCGACACCAAGAAATTCGACATCATCCGCTCCATAGCCCGGAAATACGACTTTTCCCTATACGACCCTATCGACACAATACCTGACGAGGCCGTCTCACACATCATATTCGGCAGCGAGGAACTGTTCAGGGTCGGAGAAGGGAATATGTCCGAAATGGTGACGTTCAACGGAATCGTGGAAGACATCGATGAGAAGATCGTGTGCCCGGTCTGCCACGGTACCAGACTGAACGGCAACGCATTGTGTTTTAAGATTGACGGGCTCACGATAGCCGAGGTCGCGTCGATGGAGATGAGCGAGCTGAAAGAGTGGTTCATCTCGCTGCCAGGAAAGCTGACGCAAAGGGAGAACAGCATAGCCAGAGACATCCTCAAGGAACTCAATGAAAGGGTTCAGTTTATGCTGGATGTGGGGCTTGACTACCTGTCTCTTGACAGGCCGACCGCATCGCTCTCCGGAGGCGAGGGACAGAGAATCCGCCTGGCCACCCAGATAGGCTCCAAGCTGGTCAACGTGCTTTACATTCTTGACGAGCCTTCCATCGGCCTGCACCAGAGGGACAACCGGAAACTGATAAACTCCCTTAAGGAACTAAGGGACGAGGGCAACTCCGTGATGGTCGTGGAACACGACTACGAGACGATGATGAGCGCCGACTGGCTGGTGGACGTCGGCCCGGGAGCGGGCGAGAAAGGCGGAAGAATATGCCTGAGCGCACCGATGAAAGAGCTGATGGAATATTCCCCGGAAAGTGGCAAGGCACCCGCATCCCTGGACAAGGAGACGGCGGGACACTGCATATTCAGCAAGTCCCTGACGCTTGACTATCTTCAGGGAAAGGACTCCATCCAGATTCCGGCCACAAGACGCACGGGAAACGGTAAGTTCCTGAGCATCAAAGGGGCAAAAGGGAACAATCTGAAGAACGTCAATGTGGATTTCCCTTTAGGATGCTTCATCGGAATCAGCGGTGTGAGCGGAAGCGGCAAATCCACCCTTGTCAACGAAACCTTGATGCCGATTCTCAAGAACAAGTTCTACAGAGCCAAGCTGCATCCTTTGGCATACGATTCGATTGACGGTGTCGAGAACATCGACAAGCTGATCGAGATAGACCAGAGTCCTATCGGACGTTCGCCGAGATCGAATCCGGCGACATTCACGGGCGTGTTCAACGACATCAGAAACCTGTTCGCCGACACTCCCGACGCGAAGGTGCGGGGATTCAAGGCCGGACGATTCTCGTTCAACGTGGCCGGCGGACGCTGCGAGGCCTGCAAGGGAGCCGGAATCAAGGTCATCGAGATGAACTTCCTGCCGTCGGTCAACGTGGTGTGCGACGAATGCAGAGGAAAAAGATACAAAGAGGACACGCTGGCCGTCCATTACAAGGGCAAGAGCATCAACGACGTGCTGGAGATGCCAATCAGCGAGGCCTATGAGTTCTTCAAGCCGATTCCTTCTATCGCCCAGAAACTGAAGGCCTTGGTTGATGTAGGTCTCGGCTACGTGCATCTGGGACAGTCAGCCGTGACGCTTTCTGGAGGCGAGAGCCAGCGTATGAAACTGGCGGCGGAACTGTTCAGAAAGGCCACCGGCAACACCCTGTACATTCTGGACGAGCCTACCACCGGGCTTCATTTCGAGGACATAAAAGTGTTGTTAGACGTTCTTCAGCAGCTTGTTGACCAAGGAAACACTGTGATTATAATAGAACACAATCTGGATGTTCTGAAGAGCGTGGACTACATCTTCGACCTCGGCCCGGACGGAGGCCGCAGAGGCGGCCGCATTGTCGCCCAAGGCACACCCGAACAGATCGCACGCGGCTCCTCCTCCGTCACAGGGCCTTTCCTCAAGGAGATTCTCGACCCGACGGCCCAGAACCAAAAAGAGAGCCTAAAGGCATAATTATCAACTCGTTCATTATTATGAACAAAGCGGTTATCATTACCATCCTCGCGGCCCTGACGAGGACGGCACTCCAGCATATTCAAAGGGAACTATATAGAAGTTGACTAACATTGTCAGAGTTGGCACCGTTAACAATCCACAACAGTCTCAGGCTATCAAGAAACCAATTAAAATGGTGTTTATTGATGTTTTAGGCGTTTCAAAAGAAAACGTAGTCAACTCCTATATAGTTCCCTATTCAAAAGCCTTCCCCGCCGCATTTATGTCGATGCCGGTGAAACGGTGCGGCACACAAGCGAATTTTACAAAACAGACAAGCGAAGCGAACGGTAAAAGGGAAAGGCTGATTTTACACCGTAACAAAGCGGCAGGTCGCCGTGGCACTTAAGCCACGCACAATGAATGCATTAAGCCTTGTCCTGGTCTGGAATTCAGCACCAGGACAAGGCTCTTTTACTTGGTAATCAGTGCGTTGCCCGCCACGTAACCGATGCCGCAACCGTGGTTGCAACAGAGACTGCGGTTACTTCGAGGACATCTTGTTGAGGAAGCACTGGATGGTGTTCTCCATCAGGCAGCAGATTGTCATCGGGCCGACACCGCCAGGGACAGGGGTAATGACCGAGGCTTTCGGCTCCACAGAGGCGAAATCAACATCCCCGCAGAGATTGCCGTTCTCGTCACGATCCATACCGACATCAATCACAGCGGCTCCGTCCTTGACCATATCACCGGTCACGAATTTTGCGCGGCCTATGGCGACCACAAGTATATCCGCCTGCCTTGTGATTTCAGCAAGATTCTTTGTCCTTGAATGGCAGATGGTTACAGTGGCATTCCTGTCAAGCAGAAGCTTTGAGATAGGAAGTCCCACTATCTGGCTGCGGCCTATGACCACGGCGTTTTTGCCGGCAATCTCATAGTCAGCATCCTCAAGAAGCCTTATGATGCCCATCGGGGTACAAGGCACGACACAGGAAGTGTTGGGTCTTTTCTGCCAGAGCGCGGCGGTGTTGAGCGGATGGAAGCCATCCACGTCTTTCGACTGCGCTATCGCCTCGATGACCTTAGGCTCGCTTATCTGCTTCGGAAGCGGAAGCTGGACGAGGATGCCATCGACGCTGTCGTCGGCGTTAAGCTCGGCGATCTTGTCAAGAAGTTCCTGCTCAGGGGTTTCCGCCGGCATTCTGACGGTCGTGTTTCTGATTCCGACCACATCGCAGGCTTTCGCCTTGTTCCTCACGTAGGTCTGACTGCCAGGATCGTCTCCGACAAGAATAACCACCAGATGAGGCACACGGCCATATTTCGCAGGAAATGCGGCTACCTGCTCCGCCATTCCGGCCTTTAACCTGGCCGCGAGGTCTTTTCCGCTGATTATCATATTTCGCGTTTTTGTTTTGTTTCTTTGACGGCACTTCGACAGGCTCAGTGACCGATGTGTTAAATCTGTATGCAGCAATTCGGCAAACTCAACGACCACAGACTCAGCGACCTACAAGGGCTACAGAACCTGACGGCCGATGTCCGAACGATAGAAGAGATTGTCACAGTGAATCTTACGGACAGCCGCAAGAGCCTTGTCCCTGGCCTGACGAAGAGTGTCTCCGGAAGCCACGACCATCAGCACACGGCCACCGGAAGTCACAAGAGAATTCTCGCCGGTCTCCGGATCGACGGCTGTCTTGGTGCCCATCTGATAAATCCTCACGGAAGGGTCGGACAAGGCCTCCTCAAGACCCGTGACAGCAAAACCTTTGTCGTAAGAACCCGGATAGCCTTTTGAAGCCATCACGAAACCGAGAGTAGGCTCAGCCGACCATCTTATTTCCGGCATAAGCCTCGACGACGGAACCTTGACACCTTCAGCGGCATCAGTCCCCTCCGGAACGTTAATAAGTCTGCCACCGTCAGTTATGGCACAGAAAACCTCGAATATGTCGGATTCCAGACGCGGCAGGACAACCTCGGTCTCCGGATCGCCGAAACGGCAGTTGAATTCGATGACCTTGATTCCGGACGGAGTTTTCATCAGACCGCCGTATAACACGCCTTTGAACGGACACCCTTCGGCGACCATCGCGGCGGCAGTCTTCCTCATTATGTTCTCAAGGGCATATTCCTCATCCGCAGCCGTTATGACCGGCACCGGTGAATATGCTCCCATACCTCCCGTATTAGGTCCCTTGTCTCCCTCGAACGCCCTCTTGTGATCCTGGGCGACAGCCAGAGGGAAAACCTCCTCACCGTTCACAAGACACATAAAGGAGAACTCCGGACCGGTAAGATATTCCTCGACCACAACCTTTCCCTTGCCGAACTTGTCGTTCAGGAGCATATCCTTCAGAGCCGCCTGCGCATCGGAGAAATTCTCTGGTATGACGACCCCTTTGCCGGCGGCCAGACCGTCATATTTCAACACAATAGGGAAAGTATGTCTGCTGACATATTCAATCGCGTCGGAGTAGTTGTCGAATGTCTTGAAGGCGGCTGTCGGGATGTCGTATTTTTCCATCAGCCGCTTCGCAAAATCTTTGCTGGACTCGATACGGGCCGCTGCCGCCGAAGGCCCGAATATCCTAAGCCCCTCTTTCTCAAAGGCATCCGCAATTCCGGCCGAGAGAGGTACCTCAGGGCCGACAACGGTCAGGTCTATACCGTGTTCCTTGGCGAACTCCACAAGCTCGGGAATCTGGGTCTCCTTGACAGGCACGCACTCAGCCTGGGCGGCTATTCCGGCATTGCCCGGAGCACAGAAAATCTTGCCTACGCTTCTGGAGCGGCTCAAAGCGTCCACGATGGCGTGCTCGCGTCCGCCACTGCCGATGACAAGCACGTTCCTGGACAGGAGAGTGTCCAGCATTATGGTCTTGCCGTCACTCTTGTCCTGCGATTGAAAATGAAAAACTCTCATAATGTACGGGGCGAAGGAATATTAATGTTTGAAATGACGCTCTCCGGTGAAGACCATAGCGATGCCAAGCTCATTGCACTTCCTGACGGAATCCTCGTCGCGGACTGACCCGCCAGGCTGCACGATGGCTTTCACGCCGTATTCGGCGGCAAGGGTCACGCAGTCATCGAACGGGAAGAACGCATCGGAAGCCAGTACAAGACCGGCCTTGCGGGCGGCCTCTTTCGGATCAACCGCAACGCCTGTCCTCGCCGTCTCTTCCTCGGCCAGAGTGGCGGCGGCCTGCTTCAGAGCCAGTTCGGCGGAACCCACACGGTTCATCTGACCGGCTCCCACTCCGTAGATCATCCCGGCCTTTCCGACCGTTATGGCGTTGGACTTCACGTGCTTGACTATCCTCCAGGCAAAGTCCAGATCCACAAGCTGCCCGTCGGTAGGCCTGGTCTCTGTCACTGTCTGACCGGCGCTCACGGGAACGATTGAAAGATCCTGGTTCTGGACCAAAAGGCCACCGTTGACGCTGACGCACTGCATCTGCTCCTTGACAGAGCCGTCCATATTCACTTTCAGCACCCTGAGGTTTTTCTTCGAGCGAAGAAGCTCAAGGGCATCCGGAGCGAATGAAGGAGCCATCACAATCTCGAGGAATATCGGCTTGAGAAGCTGCGCCACCTCAAGGTTGACCTCGCGGTTGAACGCCACGATGCCA
Source organism: uncultured Muribaculaceae bacterium (assembly GCA_964458425.1). Classification (GTDB taxonomy): domain Bacteria; phylum Bacteroidota; class Bacteroidia; order Bacteroidales; family UBA932; genus Cryptobacteroides. Next base: position 52,047 of record CAYWIW010000009.1, on the reverse strand, counting down.
CCGAATATGGAGGTCTTGTCGCCTTCGTAGACTTTTTTCCAGGCATCGACCACATCGGTTCCGAGACCGGCTCCGCACGGATTCATATGCTTGAGTCCCACAGCGAAAGGCTCGCTGAACTCGCGGACGATGTTCAGGGCGGCGTTTGCGTCCTGGATGTTATTGTAGGACAACTCCTTGCCGTTCAGCTGCTCTGCTGTCGCCAATGAGTACGGGACGGAATCCGGTGTCTTGAAGAACCTGGCCTGCTGATGAGGGTTCTCGCCGTAGCGGAGTTCCTGGCATATGTCATATTCAAGGAAGAGTTTCTCCGGAAGACCGGCCTGCGCTCGCATATAGGTGGCAATCGCACTGTCATACTCGGCGGTGTGGGTGTAGGCCTTGGCGGACAGTCTGAGGCGTGTCTCAGGAGTCGTGTCTCCGGTTTCCTTTATCTCGGAGATGACCGTGGCGTAGTCCTCGGGATTGACCACAACCGTGACGGAGGCCCAGTTCTTGGCTGCGCTGCGTAGCATTGACGGGCCGCCGATGTCGATATGCTCTACCGCATCCTCCATCGTCACATCCGGTTTGGCGATGGTCTCGCGGAAAGGATAAAGATTGACACACACGAGGTCTATCTTATCTATTCCGTTGTCTTCCAGTTGTTTCAGATGATCCGGGATGTCCCGGCGCGCGAGAAGGGCTCCGTGGATCTTCGGATGCAGGGTTTTCACGCGCCCGTCGCAGATCTCGGGGAATCCCGTGACATCACTCACGCTGGTCACAGGCAGACCTGCCTCCTTCAACATCTTCATTGTGCCGCTGGTGGAAAGTATCTCCCATCCGAGCGCCACGAGTTCACGGGCGAATTCAACAACCCCCGTCTTGTCACTCACACTGACTAAAGCTCTCATTTTATATACGTTAACTTTTTATTGTTTCTATCAAACGGAAATCCAGCATAACGGATTTCGGACAACGGTCCCCAACAGCTTCTAAAGGAGATTAATCTCGACACCCGACCTGCCGGTCACCCGGCCGATAACCGTAGCCTTGTCCCCTCTGGCGGCGAGAATCTCAATCGCCTTCCCAGCCTCGGACTCATCCATTGCGAGAACCATTCCGACACCCATATTGAATATGTTGAACATCTCCCTGTGAGGGATGTCGCCGTACTTCTCAAGGAAACGGAAGATCGGAAGAATCGTCCAGGAGCCTTCGTTCACCTCGACACCCTGACCCTCCCGGAGGATTCTCGGGATGTTCTCGTCAAATCCGCCGCCGGTGATGTGGGCGACTCCGTGCACGTCGCAGTTCCGGATAACCTCCAGAACCTGTTTTACATAGATTCTGGTAGGAGTCAGGGCCACAAGTCCGAGAGGCTGGTCAGACTCCAGCTCAGGATAGACCTTGAACAAATCCAGACTGTTGTCCGAGAAGATCTTGCGGACAAGGCTGAAGCCGTTGCTGTGGACTCCCGTGGAGGCGATTCCGACAAGCGCGTCACCCGGCTTCACTTTCGAACAGTCAATCAGTCTGGACTTCTCGACCACTCCGGTGGTGTAGCCCGCTATGTCATACTCACCGTCGGCGTACATTCCCGGCATCTCGGCGGTCTCGCCGCCGACAAGCGCGCACCCGGCCTGACGGCATCCCTCGGCCACTCCGGCGACAATAGCCTCAACGACCTCAGGACGGGTCTTTCCCTGGGCCACATAGTCGAGGAACACAAGCGGTTCGGCTCCCTGTGCCAGTACATCGTTCACGCACATAGCCACAGCATCGATTCCGATGGTGTCGTGCTTGTCCATCGCGAACGCCAGCTTCAGCTTTGTCCCGACACCGTCTGTTCCGCTGACCAGAACAGGTTCCCTGATGTCAAGCCTTGAAAGATCGAACATCCCTCCGAACGACCCGATGTTACCCATCACACCCGGTCTGTCGGTGGAAGCCACGTGCTTCTTGATCCTGCGGACAACATCGTAGCCCGCCTCCAGGCTCACGCCCGCCTTCTCGTAATCTACTGCCATAAACTTCTCTCTCGCAAGCAGGCAATTACTTGCAGTAAAAAAATATCTCACGTTCGTAGGTTATTGCCAACCCACTCTGATTTACGTTTCCCCTTCACTGAATCCCCTCCCTCGGGGAAGGGGCTTGCTTTCACCGCAAGGCGGCGAATAAGTCTTCAACCATTATATTCACGTCCTCCCCTTAACCGACATATCCGCATATAGTCGGGATTATCAGAACTTGTGTTCGTCATTGACCTCTTCTATACTGGAATAGAGGGCGGTAGGATAGTTTCCGTTAAAGCAGGCCAGGCAGAGGTCGCTGCGGCGGCCAGCCTCAAGAAGCCCCTCCTCGGAAAGGAAAGCAAGGGAGTCGGCCTCTATCGCCTGACAGGCCTGTTCCAGATTTCTGGTAGAGCACAGAAGCTCCTTGTGGGTGGACATATCCACTCCGTAGAAGCACGGATTCTTGATCATCGGGCTGGCGATTCTCATATGCACCTCCTTCGCTCCAGCCTCTCGCAGCATACGTACGATACGCAGCGAAGTGGTGCCGCGGACGATCGAATCGTCCACCAATATGATTCTCTTGTCCTTTACAAGGCTTTGCACAGGAGACAGCTTCATCTTCACACCCTTGTCCCTCAACTCCTGGGACGGCTGGATGAACGTCCTGGCTATGTAGCGGTTCTTGATAAGCCCCATCTCGCTCGGAAGGCCGCTCGCCTCCGCATATCCCGACGCGGCGCTCAGGCTGGAATCCGGGACTCCTACCACGATGTCCGCGTCCACGTGCGACTCGCGGAAAAGAATCTTCCCGCTTTCCTTCCTGAAGGAATGCACGTTGCAGCCTTCGATGTCACTGTCAGGGCGGGAGAAGTAGATGTACTCCATAGCGCACATAGCGTGACGCTGGTAGTCGGAATATTTCCGGCTGCGGATGCCGTGGTGGTCTATCGTGATGACCTCGCCCGGCTCCACGTCGCGGACGAACTCGGCCCCGACGACGCTGAACGCGCAGGTCTCGCTGCTGATGACATAGCCGTCACCGATCTTTCCGATGGACAAAGGCCTCAGCCCGTACTTGTCACGCATCGCATAGATACGGCGGTTGGTCATAACCAGAAACGCAAAAGCCCCTTCGATCATATTCAGGGCCTTCATAATGGGATGTATTCGCGGACTGTTCCTTTCCACAGGCTCCTTCTTGATAAGATGGGCCAGAATCTCACTGTCGGAGGTGGACTGGAAAAGGCTGCCCCTGTCCTCAAGATACTTCCTCAACTGAGCGGAATTCACCACGTTGCCGTTGTGAGCAAGGGCGAAATCCCCGCTGTTGTGCCTGAAGAGAAACGGCTGGACATTCTCGATGCCCCTACCGCCGTGCGTGGAATAACGGACGTGGCCGACCGCCATCTCACCGCCCAGAGAACCGAGGTTCTCACTGTTGAACACTTCGGTCACGAGACCGAGTCCCTTGACTCGTTGAAGTTCTCCACTTTCGTTGACCGAGACGATTCCGCAGCCTTCCTGGCCGCGATGCTGAAGGGAATGGAGACCGTAGTAGGCCACCTCAGCGGCGTGGGGGACTCCCCAGACACCGAAAACCCCGCATTCTTCATTAAGTTCCTTTGAATACATATTCCTTTTGCGGACTAAAGCACAAATATAGCGAATATTCGCCTTGGGACAAAGAAAAAAACGGGGTACCGGAGCAAGGACGGCTCCTATTCGTCAAGCCCGAGGTATTTGCTCCTTGCGAGCAGGCACGCACCGGTGATTCCCGCATCATCCTGAAGCCGCGAAGCTATGATCGGGACGTTCTGGCTTATCAGCTTGAGGGAATACTGCTTGATGGCAAGAGCCGCCTGCTGGATGAAATAATATGACGGCAACTCGGCGAACTTGCCGCCGATCACGATGCACTCCGGATTGAATATGTTCATCATCCCGGCCAGATGCCTCCCAAGCTCGAAACCGGTGCGCGAAACGATGTCGATGGTCATAGGGTCCTCAAGATCAATGGCGTGCAGGATGTCGTAGGTCGTAAGAGGCTCCCTTGCCCTCACCTTTTTGGCCAGGACGGACACCTCTCCATCCATAATCCTCGCCGTGATTTTCCTGACCACGGCGCGTCCGGAGACCTCGGTCTCAATGCACCCTTTCTTGCCGCAATGGCAGAGTATGTTGTTGTCATAGGCGTACATATGCCCAAGCTCGCCGGTATAGCCCTCGCTTCCGTTATAGATTCTGCCGCCGATGATGATCCCAAGCCCGACACCCCAGCCAATATTGACAAACAAGACGTTCTCCCACTTTCCCTTGCAGCAGCGGACATATTCCCCGTAGGCCATCGCCTTGGTGTCATTCTCGACTATTGCCTTCATTCCGAGCCTCTCGCCAAGGATGGAGGCTATCGGGGTCTCGCTCGTCTCCTCAAAATTGTACTGGGAAGCGCTTGTGCCTTTCTGCGAATTGACCCGCCCTCCTAGGCAAAAGGCCGTGCCGGCCACATCCTTTTCCTGTATGCCGCAGTCATTCCTCAGGAAATCAAGCACGGCGACGCAGACCTCCTCCATATTCTCATGGCTGTTGTGGTACTCGTAGGAGGTATCCGTCTTTTTCCTGACGATGTCCCCGGACAGATTCATAAGCCCGACGCTGAGACCGAAATTCTTTATGTCTATGCCCAGAAAGAATTTTGAATTGTCCTTCAGACCGTACGTGACCGCGCGCCTTCCCCGCCCCGCCTTTTCCTCGACATTGATTTCCGCAAGGATTCCGTCATCTTTCATTTCCTCGACATAGCGTGTGACGCTCGTGGAGCTTAAACCCGTGAGAGACACGATGGTAGGAATAGTGAAACTTCCCGAGTCGGCGGCTTGGTGAAGTATGATTTTTTTGACTGTGTTGCTTGGAAAAGTACCCATTGATTTTCAACATTAAGGTTTAAAACACTCTGTTATTTTTAAACAAACCGTTGGTAAATATAGGGATTTTTTAATAAACTTGAACTTTTAAATGGTTTTTTGATTGTAAATTTTGCAAAAAGCAATGGTATTCACGATATTGGCCGCATAAATCACGAATATCGCAATATGAAACACGCCACCTTACTGACTGTTTTGTCTCTTCTTATTATGGTCCTTGCCGCCTCATGCCGCGGCGACGCTCATCAGGCCGCAAGCCATAACAGCAATTATATGTGGTTCGACTGCGAGGCGAACTATGCGACCCTGTCACAACCGGACTCAATCAGGCATTATCTTGAGAAATGCAAGGAGACCGGTTTCGACAACGTTGTCGTCGATGTAAAGTCGATTATGGGCGAAGTTTTGTATGACAGCAAGATAGCTCCGTATATGGGCGATTGGGAAGGTGTTGCCAGACCGCGTGACTACGATATGATGGGTTACTTCATCAAATACGGCCACGAGCTTGGTATGCGTGTCTTCGCGTCGCTCAACGTCTTCGCCGGCGGCCACAACTACTTTGACCGGGGGATAATCTACGGAGACAAGGCTTCCTGGCAGTCGATATGCTACGAGAAGGGGCGGCTCACGCCGATCTCGGAAATCAAGACCAACTACAACGGTATGCTCAATCCGGCCCTTCCTGAGGTGCAACAGTACCAGCTTGACATACTTAAGGAGTTCATAGAGAGATACCCCGAGACCGACGGGCTTATCTTCGACCGTGTGCGGTACGACGGAATCACCGCCGATTTCAGTCCCGAATCACGCACCTTGTTTGAAGAATATGCCGGGCTGACGGTCGAGAACTATCCGGAAGACATCCTCAGCTGGTACGACTCGGACGGAAAACTCCGCGACAATTGGGTTCTGGGCAAACACGCCCGCAAATGGATAGAGTGGAGGGCGATGGTCATTCACGACTTTGTCGCCAAGGCCCACTCTATGCTCAAGGACATCAAGCCTTCCCTTATCATAGGCGATTACACGGGAGCGTGGTATCCGACTTACTGGCAGCTTGGAGTCAACTGGGCAAGCAGCGAGTACGACCCTTCGGAAGTACCTGAATATCAAGAATGGGCAAGTCCGGACTATAAGAAGGCGGCATACGCCGAAATGCTTGACATCTATATGACGGGCCTGTACTACTCGCTCATCACAAAAGACGATGTGGACAAGGCGACCGGTGTTGTCGGCCCGCGCGGCGAAGCCGGTATGGACAACAGCCTGACATACTGCTACTGTGTCGAGGGCGGGGCGGAGCTCGCGCGGAAAGTCACGATGGGAGTTGTCCCGGTAGTAGGCTCCATCTATGTGGAGCAATACCTCGGAGACTTTTCCAAGTTCGGCCCGGCAGTAACCCAGGCTCTTGAGAGCACAGGCGGAGTGATGATCTTCGACATCGTCCACCTTGGGAAGCACGGTCTGTGGGACACGCTTTCGGAAGCGATGTCCAAAAGCGGGGAGACAGAACCCGCCCTGTAACCACGGAACATTAAAAAAACAAATCAATAACAATATGGAAAAAAATCTTACGAGAGCGATCTCTCATCCGGGGCTCAGGACCATCCTGGCAGTCGTGGCCGCGCTGTTCTGCACGGCTTTCGGCGCTTCAGCCCAGTCGCTTCTCTCCGGTAAGGTCACCGGGGAAAACGGAGCGCCTCTTCCCGGAGTTACGGTTATGGTGTCAGGCACCACGAACGGTACTATGACGGATTCGGACGGAAGATATTCAATCTCCGCGAAGAAAGGAGAAGTAGTTGAATTCTCTTGCCTCGGAATGCAGGGGCAGAGCCACGTCTGCACAGGAAAATCCGAGACACTGAATGTCGTTATGCTGGAAGACACCCAGTTCCTTGACGAGGTCATAGTTGTCGGCTACGGCACGCAGAAGAAGTCTTCGATGACTTCAGCCGTGTCGACGATGAAGGGCGACGAGCTTCTCAAGACTTCGGCGACCAATGTCTCACAGGTACTTGCCGGCAAACTTCCGGGCATCTCTTCCGTACAGGAATCCGGACAGCCGGGAGCAGACCAGGCGACTCTCCGCATCCGCGGATCGATCTATGATGTCTCCTACGTCGTGGACGGGTTCCCTGTCTCAAGCATCAACGACATCGATCCCGCTGACATCGAGAGCATTTCGGTACTTAAGGACGGGGCCTCGGCCGCCGTCTACGGTTTCGGAGGAGCCGGCGGCGTGATCCTCGTCACCACCAAGAAAGGAAGGGACGGCTCGGCCAGAATCACCTACAACGCTTCTGTCGGAGTCTCGATGAACGCCAACTTCCCTGAGTTTATGAACGGTCCTCAGTTCGCCTACTACTACAATGTGGCACAGATGATGGACCAGCTTGCCTCCGGCACCATCAGCGCTCCGGAGAACTACACCCCATACTTCACGAAGCAGCAAGTCGAGATGATGCTCAACGATGACCCGACGGACGGCTGGGACAACGTCAACTACATCGACAAGGTCTTCGGTACCGGACTCAACCAGAAACACAGCGTTACCGTACAGGGCGGAAACGCCACCACACGCTGGTTCTCGTCCATAGGATATATGGATCAGCAGGGAAACATCGAGAACTTCTCCTACAAACGCTATAACATTCGCTCCAACATCGAGTCGGACATCTCCGACCATTTCCGCTTCACCCTCGGCCTGTCAGGAGTAATCGGCAAGCAGAAAGCTCCGTACTATTCAGCCGGCTCGGGTGACAGCTCGGTCTATGGCGGTGACGAGTCCACCAACTGGCTCTCCATCGCAAACCAGACAGTTCAGATGCATCCGTACCTTCCGGAGACATACAACGGTCATTACACAGCCTCCACGAAGAAGAACACCGGACTTCCTCAGTCTCCGCTCGCGGCTATCCGCGAATCCGGCAACAGGGACAACACCTCTGTCGATGTGGCGGCGAACATATCCCTCTCATACGACGCGCCTTTCCTCGAAGGGCTTCAGTTCAAGGTGTCAGGCCAGTTCGACGGAAACACATTCCATCGCAAGACTCTCTACACGCCATACTACCTGATGTCCAACGCCTACGATTCAGCCACAGGAAGCTGGGCGTGGTCACAGGTGACATCACCGAACGGAGACGGTTCCGGAAACACAGTCCAGGAGGCCTCCCAGTGGTATTACAACCTGACCGGACAGGTGAGCGCATCCTACGCGCACTCATTCGGAAAGCACAACGTCGACCTTCTCGCTCTCGCGGAGGCGCGCGACTATAAGGTCAAGGGACTCGGAGCGATGTCGAAGAACATCACATTCCCGTCCCTTCCGGAGCTGAGCTACGGCACACAGGTGGAAGGCTCTGTCTATGGAAGCAGCAACGCCACACGTTCGGCGGGTCTCGTCATCAGGGCAAGGTACAACTACGACGAGAAGTATCTCTTCGAGTTTGCGGGCCGCTACGACGGATCCTACAAATTCGCAGGAATGAACGGTTCCCGCTGGGGATTCTTCCCTTCAGTGTCACTCGGCTGGAATCTCGCCAAAGAAAGCTGGTTCGAGGACATCCCTCAGGTTGACGAGTTCAAGCTCAGGGCCTCGGTAGCCCAGCTCGGAAAGGACAGCGTCAGCCCTTACGCCTTCCTCGGAACTTACGGAATGGGCGGTCTCGTGATGCTTGACGGCAAGGCCAACCCAAGCTACTACACCTCTTTGGTAGCCAACCCGACCCTCTCCTGGGAGAAGACCCTTTCCTACAACGCCGGAGCCGACATCACCTTGTGGAACGGCAAGTTAGGAGCGGAAATCGACGGATTTTACAGCTATACCTACGACATACTCTACGCCCAGGGATCCGACTTCCCGGCCTCGATGGGAGGCTACTATCCTTCCTACGCCAACGGCAACGCCATCGACACCAAGGGTATAGACATCCTCCTTTCGCACCGCAACACATTCTCCTTCCTCGGAAAGCCGTTCACATACGGAATCTCAGGAAGCGTGACCTATGCGAAATCACGTTACATCATCTATCCTGACCAACCGAATATTCCTGAATATCAGAAGGTCACCGGCACGGAAGTCGGTGCCATAATGGCTTGGAAGGCTGACGGACTCTATCGCAGCGAAGAGGAAATCGACAACTCCGCCTGGTATGGCACCCGTCCTTGCATAGGCGACATAAAATATGTGGATGTCAACGGAGACGGCAAGATTGATTCCGACGACAGATGCCGTGTAGGCCGCAACAACCGACCTTTGCTCACATACGGTCTCAACCTCAACCTGGAGTGGAACGGTTTCGACATCAACGCACAGTTCACCGGAGGCGCGCTCTTCGACGTGTCGCTTACCGGAACATATTACAACGGAATGGATGACAACACGGTGTGGACACAGACTTTCAAGGAGAACGCCAACTCCCCTCTGTATCTTGTCGAGAACGCCTACAGTGTCTATAACCCGGAAGGAACCTTCCCTCGCCTTACACTCGGAGGTACAGGCCACGGTGGAGACAACGGCCTCGGCTCGACATTCTGGCTCCGCGACGGCAAGTATATTCGTCTGAAGACAGCCCAGATCGGCTACACCTTCCCTTCCAAGTGGACGGAGAAGATCAAGATCAGCACTCTCAGAATATTCTGCCAGGGACAGAACCTCTTCACCATCGACGGTCTTCCTGAGGGCATCGACCCTGAGTCCCCTGGCACCAACAACGGTTACTATCCTCAGCAGCGTGTCGTAACCGGAGGTATCACATTGACATTCTAATTACGGCAAGGAAATGAAAACTATACTGAAAAGATTCGCTTTTGCGATATCGGCTGCGCTGGGATTGGTTTCCTGCGATATGCTTGATATGACCCCTACCGACAGGGTGTCGGACAAGGTTATGTGGGAAAACACCGCCAACGCCGAGTGGGCCGTGAATTCCATCTACACCTACATCTATTCCGTGACCTCTAACCAGAGTGTCGTCGGCCTTACGGAGTCGCTGACCGACATTATGAAGTACGGATCGTACAACTACAACGCCTTGGCGCTCATTCCAAGCGAGTTCTCCTATGGAGACGCCACCACGGTGACAGCGACTTATGTCGACGCATATATGGGATATTGGGCGACACGCTACGAGCAGATCCGCCGCGCCAACGAGGCTCTGAACAACCTCCACAAATACGGACAGATGTCCGATGAGGACAAGACCCGCCTTGAGGCGGAGCTTCGTTTCCTCAGAGGCTTCATCTACTTCGACCTCGCCAAGCGTTACAAGGAGATCATCATCTATGACGAGAATATGGACGCGATCACCAAGAACAAGGAGCTGTCCACCGAGGAGGAAGCCTGGGACTTCATCCAGGCCGACCTTGATTTCGCCGCCGCCAACCTGCCGGTGAAAGCCGCCGCCGGAGGCCGTCTTGACAAAGGCTCGGCATTCGCCTTCCTTACAAGAGCGATGCTCTACGCCGAAAGATACGACGCTGTCATCGCCGCGGCGGACGAAGTGGCCGCCTTGGGCTATTCCCTTGAAAGCAACTACGCGGATTCATATTCAAAGTCAAACACCGCCGGAAACAACGAGGCTATTCTGCAGTATCATTTCAGCCGCGCGGATGACATCACCCACAGCTTCGACTATTACTACACTCCGGGAGGCGACTTCTCTCTGCGCGGAGCGACAGGCGGCGGATACGGAACTCCTACCCAAGAACTTGTAGAGTCCTACGAGCTGGCGGTCGGCGGCAAGCCTGACTGGGAGCCTTGGCATTCTGACGATGTCACAGAGACCCCTCCTTACGACAAACTCGAACCTCGCTTCCACGCCACTGTCCTGTACAACCAGGCAGACTGGAAGGGGCGCAAGATACAGCCATATCTCGGCGGAGCCGACGGCTTCTGCGAATGGAACGTCGAGCCGGAGCCTAACGGACGCTCAACCACCGGATACTATCTCCGCAAGATGGTTGACGAGACCCACGATGTCATCACATACTCCCAGGGCGTGCAGCCGATCACGATCATCCGCTACGCCGAGGTCCTTCTCAACAAGGCCGAAGCCCTGTACAAGACAGGCAGGGAAAGCGATGCCGAGAGGATAATCAACAACGACATCAGGGCAAGAGTCGGTCTTCCGGGCATCTCTGCCGAAGGTGCCGACCTTATGGCGGCAATCCGTCAGGAGCGCAAGGTAGAGCTTGCGTTCGAAGGCCTGTGGTACTGGGATCTCCGTCGCTGGGGAGTGGCCCACAAGGCTTATCCGGAAGGGTTGACCGGCTACCAGGTACACGGGCTCAAAATCACCAAGGCAGAGGACGGGACTTTCCACTACTCCTATGTTTCGGTCGATGACAAGAACCGTAATTTCCCTGAGAGGCTCTACCGCTTCCCTCTGCCATCGGACGAGCTTAACAACAATGGTCTTGTAAGTCAATTCCCAGAATGGAAATAAACACATAATGACAATGAAAAACATACTATACAGAATCTTTGCGGCAGGTTTTCTCGCAGTGGCTGTCTCATCGTGCCACAAGCCGGAATACGTAGAGCCGACAGCTGACCGCGAGGGCTTTACAAGCCTGAGCGCCTACTTCACTTCCGGGGAGAACAACAATATGCTTCTTGCGAAACTGGAAGTCACCGACGAGATGATCAGCGAAGGCCGTCTCGTGGTCCCTGTACCTTACTACTATCCTGAGGAATCGGACAATCCCACTACCAAATATATGACCAGCGTAAGGATGAAGGCGGAGCTTGACAAGAACTGCTACATCTCACCTGCCCTGACCATCCTTGACCTCAACCTCGAAAACGAGTTCACATTCACGGACGCCAAAGGTGACACGTGGCCGATCATCATTACCGGACAGAGAAAGAAGTCCGGTACGGCGACCATCGTCTCCTTCGCGCTTGTGAATATGTTCGACGGCTTCATCAACAATGAGGAACGCAAGATTTACCTCTACACGACCGACGACCTGAGCGGATGCACAGCCGAGGCGGACGTGTCAGCCCACGCCGAAATCGTGACAGACCTTTCCCAGCCGCGCGACTACAACAAGCCTCAGACAATTGTAATCAAAGCCCACAACGGCAATGAGATTGAATACGTTACGGAGAAAGCCGTACCAAGCAAGATCCGTACAGGCTTCAACGCCGAGTCACTCAGGCAGCTCTTCAATCTTGACCCTAAGTCCCGTTACGGACTTCCAGACTACGCGACGGCTGGCATCCAGCCTTCTCTCGCCGTGTCCGGTGGCTACCTCGTGGTATGTCTCGGTGACGGAAGCACCCCTATCTACATCCACGGCACGACCGGAGTCAAGACAGGAGAGATGAACACCGGCTCGGCCGACCCTCGCGGAATCACCAGCGACAACGCAGGCAACATATTGATTGCCAACTCGCTGGAAGGCAAGGGCAAATTGAGTTTCTGGAAGTCATCTTCCGTAACCTCCACTCCGGAGCTGTTCTTCGAGTATGACAACGAGGTGGCACTTCCTGTCGGAGTGCGGCTCAAAGTGAACGGCGACCTCAACGGTGACGCTGTCATCACCTTGCCGTACGGCGGTGTCGAGGGCATCACGACCTCCTCACAGTTCCTGCTCATCACAGTCAAGGGAGGAAAGGTCTCTGAGACCAAGGTGGTCGATCTTTCGGGCGCAGGTCTGTCCTGGGGTCCTTTCTCCACAGGTTCAGCCGGTTTCACACCTGCATCCACCGACCCTGCGGGCGGAGTCTTCACAGCATCCTACAGCACAGTCCGGATCGACTGGCTTGACGCCGCGTTCTCAATCTCCAAGTCCCTGCCTACATCAGACGGAAACTCCTGGCTCTGGAACACCAACACACTTGACTGCCGGACTTTCAACAACGCCGACTATCTCGTAATGTTCCAGATGGCTCACTTCCCGGCCTGGGACGGCCCTGCGATCTATGTGTACAATGTCACGAACAAGGCTTCACTCAGCGGCGAATTCACTTCGACATCCGCTCTGGTGGCATCCGCAAGCGTAGAATCCTTCAATGCGACCAACGCCGCCAGTACGATGTCCACGGGCGACGCCATTATGGCTGTCTCGGCTGACGGATTCAAGGTCTTCTTCTACTACTATGACCAATACGCCGGCGCTATCGGAGGTTATACAGCAGACTGCATCAAACGGTAAGTATGAAAAGAATCATTAATATCGCCGCGGCATCCGTGTCAGGTATCTTCCTGGCACTCGGATGCTCCGGCGCCAACGACGGGATTCCGGATTGGCCTTGGACTGATCCGGAGCTTCCGTCCGTCTCCTACCCGGTCATCCCGGAAACGCCTCACAAGACGTTGGTCGACCCCGTTTCCGCAGGATGGAAAGATGTCACCGCCGAGTTCGGCAACGTGAAGGATGTCAAGGTCTACCGCTTCACGGACAGCCTCTTCTCGCGTCCCGCCATCGCCTACATCGCCGTAGCGGAATCCAAGAAGGCTGATCTGGGAATATGGAGCATCAACGACCCTCAGCTTCAGGGATGCGACGAACCGTTCAAGACTCCTGACGAGGTCTTCAGCGCCACATCCGCGCGGATCATCGTCAACGGAGGCTACTTCTACAGCTCCGGCGGCAAATACTACAGCGCTTCCCTTGCCGTCAACGACGGCAAACTCCTCGGAGTGAATGTCAACTATGCCTCAGAGGACTGGAAGACAATCTATTACCCTACCAGAGCCGCTTTCATAGAGCACGACGACGGTAGTTACGAGTCCTGCTGGACCTACTACACTTCAGCGGGGAAACACTACACGTATCAAAGCCCGGCGGCCAATTCCTGGAGCAAGAAACCTTTGGACACCCCATCGGCGACTTTCCCTGAGACCGCGGCCGAATTCGAAGCGGTCAACGCCATCGGCGGCGGACCCGTACTGCTCAAGAACGACAAGGTGACCGACAGCCATGTCGCCGAACTCTTTGACGGCTCGACAGGCATAGGCCCGGACATATACGCTCCGAGAACCGCGATAGGAATATCCTCGGACTCAAAACTTGTCCTTTTTGTCTGTGAAGGCAGGAATATGACCGAAGGGGTGACCGGCCTTACCACCAAGGAGGTCGCGGAAGTGCTTTACAGCCTCGGCTGCAAGGATGCCATCAACCTCGACGGAGGAGGCTCTTCCTGTATGCTGGTAGGAGGAAAGCAGACCATCAAATGCAGCGATGGCCGCCAGCGCTCCGTAGCAAGCACGGTAATGTTCAGATAGCAAGGAGTTTACAAACGGTTGACAGGACAAAACCAAACAAGATTCAAATAAAAGATGTCATTGAAAATCAAATATTTACTCGCCATTCTTCTTTTTGTCTCCATCCTGCCGGGATGCGAGAAGGAGGATGAGACAGGTTACCTTTGGAGAGAGGAATGGAACGAACCGGAGCCACAGCCGGAGCCGGTGCCTTCGACAAAAGGCAAACCGAGGATAGTCTGGATTGACGCCGCGGCGAATTTTCTTGACTATGCGGACAACGAGGAGAGAATCGCATCCGATGTCAAGAAGATAGCCGAGACCGGTTTCACGCATATCGTCGTGGACGTGCGCCCCACCAACACCGGTGTCCTTTTCAAATCCTCCACCGAACACGCCTTGGACAAGATAGATGTCTGGAACAACGGTTACAGATGGGCCGTAAGGACATCCACCTTCGACTACCTGCGCAAATTCATCGACGAGGGACACAAGAACGGGCTTACCGTCTTCGCAAGTATGAACACATTCGTAGGAGGCTGCCTCTGCCCTTACGGGCTTGGAGAGGACGGCATCCTTTACCGTAACCCTTCCCTCAAGTCCTGGGCTTCGGTCGTGAACACTTCCTCCGGGCTGAAAAACTCCCTCGACCTGACAGGCGAAGGAGACACCGGAGCGAAATTTCTCAGCCCGGCCAATGACGAGGTTCAGGAATATATTCTCAAGCTCATCGAGGAACTGGCTTCGTACGAGGGACTTGACGGCATCATTCTCGACCGCTGCCGATTCGATGACTATAGTCTTATGAGTGATTTCTCCGATGCCTCAAGAAAGAAATTCGAGGAGTACAGAGGCTCGTCAGTAAGCAACTGGCCGTCCGACGTGATGTCTCCGGGGAAAAGCTCTTTCAACGGCGAGATCACGGCTGTCCAGAAATCGTGGCTTTCTTTCAGGGCTAAGGTAATCCACGACTTCGTGGCCAAGGCCGCCGACAGGGTCCATAAGACCAACAGTTCCTGCAAATTCGGAGCATACGTAGGAGGCTGGTACTCATCCTATTACTATTCGGGAGTAAACTGGGCTTCGCCTAAATACGACCCTAAGGCCGACGGCTACTACTGGGCCGATTCCGACTATAAGAACTATGGATATGCCGACCACTGTGACGTTATGATCATCGGGGCCTATGCGTCCGCCGACAGCATCTACGGTTCAGGCGAGTGGACAATGCAGGGCTTCTGCAAGCAGGCAGGCAATCTCCTGAAGGGTGACGTGCCGTACTACGGAGGCCCGGACATCGGCAATTCCAGCGGATTCGAGGAAGGAGGGCGCGGGGCGGATATGCCAAAGATTGTGGATGCCTGCATCGGCAGCGCTGACGGGCTGTTCATTTTCGACCTCTGCCACATCAAGATGTACAACTACTGGAATGACTTCAAGAAAGCGTTCGACAATTACCTTTCAACAATAGAATAGAATCAATCATTTATTAAAAACACAATTATTATGAACAAGAAATTATTGACCTTAGTGTTGGCAGTCGCCGCCATAGTCGGCTGCAAGAAAGAGGAACCGGTTGTGCCGGAGCTTAAAATCGACCAGTCCGAGCTTACTATTCCTGTGGCCGGAACCGAGACCCAGGATGTGACCATCACATTCAACACGAATGTAGAGTGGACCGCCAAGGTGGACGGCTCCGCCGACTGGTGCGCGATCACTCCTCAGAAAGGCCTGTCAGGAGCCAACACCATCAAGGTTATCGCCGATGAGAACACCGGCAAGGAAGTCCGCACAGCCGTCGTTGTCATCACGGCCGGCGAGACATTGCAGTCCAAGGTCACTCTGACACAGAGCGGAAAGCCTTACCTTGAGGTCGAGTCCACACAGGCCTGGCTTGATGTCAACGGAACCGAAATCAGCGTCCCTGTCTCCGCCAATGTCAAGTTCACGGCGGAAGCCGCCGAGAATGACTGGCTTAAAGTCTCTGCTGACGCAAGCTCCATCAAATTCTCCGCTTCCAGAAACGAGTCCACAGACTACCGTAGCGTAGCCGTGACAGTCAAGGCAGAGGGGAATGAGGCCCTTAACCAGGAAATCACCGTGTTCCAGAACGGAAGAGTGTCTCTCATCTGGTCCAAGATCCCGGCCAAGGAATGGGAGGGCTTCACACCTTCCGAGGGTGCGAGAATGGCTGTCGTAAATGATTACCTCCTCGTAGCCAACGGTGGCAAGATTCTCGTTGTCAATCCTGCCGACGGGGCCATCACCAAGACCGTCACACTTCCTGATGGATTCAAGGCCCAGAGCCTTTGCGTAGACGACGCAGGCAATGTCCTTCTGGCAGCCAACGCATCTTGGAACGAGATACCGGCTGACGCCGATATGTTCCGCATCTACACCGTCAAGTCTGTCGAGGACACACCAAAACTCCTCATCGAGTACAACTCCGCCAACATCTGGTGCCTCCAGATGTGCAATGTCCGCGTCAAGGGTGACATCACAAAGAACGCGGTCATCACAGCCTATGCTTCCAACAGCGCCTACTGGATGGCCTGGGAAATCAAGGACGGCAAGATCGGCGACCTTAAGTGCAACACCACTCCTTATACCTCAAATCCGAACAGCGGCTGCGTCGCTCCTGCCGGCACCTCTCTCTCAGACGGCCTTTGGTTCATCGGCTACGGCGGCACCAACGACCTTAACTATTGCGCGGATGTAGACGCGAACACTTGGGTTATCTCATACGTCACCGGTATCTCCTGGATGGAAAACAACGATGTCATCTCCACAGTGACAATGGGTGGCAAGACATATCTCGCGCTCCTTTACAGCTGCCACTTCAACTACGACAGCACCGACGCCATCATTCTCGACGTCACCGACCCGAAGGCCGCTAAGGAATATGTCAAGTACGCCGGTGACTACCTGGTAAACCGCGGGGATGACTGGAGCAACTCCGACTGGACCGGCGCCGGCTACTTTGCCGATGCCTGCCTCGTTGAAAAAGACGGCGTTCTATACCTGTACTTCATAGATGTCAACTACGGAGCCGCCGCCTGCATCTCTGTACAGTAATCTCCCGCACAGTATTTCATAGAAGGAAGCCGGTCTTCCTTCTATGAAATATTCCTATATTTGTATTTTAACCAAAATCAAGATGATGGATTTCAAACAACTCGCGTCCCGGTACGAGAAAGAACTCAGGGAAAACTGCCTTCCTTTCTGGCTTGAGAAGTCTCAGGACAAGGAGTACGGCGGTTATTTCTCTTGCCTTGACAGGGACGGGAGCGTTTACGACACGGACAAGTTTATCTGGCTGCAAGGCAGGGAGGTCTGGATGTTCTCTATGTTGTACAACAATCTGGAGAAGAATCCGGAATGGTTGGCCTGCGCGGTCCAGGGGGCGGAATTCCTGAAGAAATACGGTCACGACGGCAACTATGACTTCTATTTCTCACTCAACCGCGAGGGAAAGCCTCTTGTCCAGCCGTATAATATTTTCTCAAACACATTCGCCTGTATGGCGTTCGCCCAGGTAGCGAAGGCCACCGGAAACGAGGAATATGCCGAAATAGCGGGCAGGATATTCGACCGCATCCTCGAAAGACGTTCCAACCCTAAGGGAAGCTGGTGCAAGGCATACCCTGGCACAAGGCCTTTGAAAGATTTCGCATTGCCGATGATCATCTGCAATATGGCCTTCGAGGTGGAGGACATACTCAAGGACAAGAGCATTCTCGACCGTACCGTCGAGGAATGTCTCCACGAGGTTCTGGATGTGTTCTACCAACCCGACTTAGGATGTATGCTGGAGAATGTCTCCGCTGTGGACGGAAGCCCTGTAGACTGTTACGAGGGCAGGGAAATCAATCCCGGCCACGACCTGGAATCCCTGTGGTTCCTGATGGACATCGGGGTGAGAAAGAATGACCGGGCATTGATAGAGAAGTGCGTAGAGATAGCGCTCAAGGTCATAGAGCGCGGATGGGACAAGGAGTATGGCGGCATATTCTATTTCCTTGACTCTAAAGGCGCTCCGCAGCAGAAACTCGAGTGGGACCAGAAACTCTGGTGGGTTCACATCGAGTCCGCCATCGCTATGCTCAAGGGATACAAACTGACAGGAAACACCCGCTGCCTCGAATGGTTTGAAAGGCTCGATGACTATCTTTGGACCCATTTCAAGGATAACGAGCATCCGGAATGGTACGGCTACCTCAACCGCCGCGGTGAAGTCCTTCTTCCGCTCAAAGGCGGCAAATGGAAAGGCTGCTTCCACGTTCCGAGAGGACTGTATCAGATCAGCCGCCTTGCAGCCGAATGCGCCGAAATGAAGATCTGACACCCTCAATCTTTTGCAAGATATTCAGAATATGACAAATAGAAGAGACTTTATAAAAAAGATGGCAGTGGCCGCTTCAGCCGCCGCCATCTCTCCTGTCATCGCAAAGGCAGGCTCACCGGACTCCCCTATCCTTGCCGGAGCGGATTCACCCCTGATTGTTCCGAAAGGACAGGGACTCAAGATCACAGGAACCTTCCTTGATGAGATCTCTCACGACATCCCGCATCAGAACTGGGGGGAGAAGGAATGGGACAGGGACTTCAAGTATATGAAATCCATCGGAATAGACACGGTCATCGTCATCCGTTCCGGCTATCGCAAGTTCCTCACCTATCCATCGCCTTACCTGCTGAAAAAAGGCTGCTATATGCCTTCCGTTGACCTCATCGACCTGTTTTTGAGACTGGCCCAGAAATACGGAATGAAGTTCTGGTTCGGTCTCTATGACTCAGGCCGTTATTGGGACACGGGGGATATGACCTATGAAATCGAGGACAACAAATTCGTCATCGACGAGGTCTGGAATATGTACGGACGGAAATATGACAGTTTCGGCGGATGGTACATCAGCACCGAGATCAGCCGCAAGACTAAAGGCACAATCAAGGCTTTCCACGCAATGGGCAAGCAGTGCAAGGATGTCTCCGGAGGTCTCCCGACATTCATATCCCCTTGGATAGACGGCAAGAAAGCGGTTATGGGCACGAATGTCAAGACCCGCGAGGACGCTGTCTCCGTAGAGGAACACGAGAGGGAATGGAACGAGATATTCGACGGGATACACGATGTCGTGGACGCCGTAGCCTTCCAGGACGGACACATTGACTATGACGAGCTTGACGCTTTCTTCTCAGTCAACAAGAAATTGGCCGACCGCTACGGTATGAAGTGCTGGACAAACGCCGAGACTTTCGACCGGGATATGCCGATCAACTTCCTTCCTATCAAATTCGACAAGCTCCGTATGAAACTTGAGGCAGCGGCAAGATGCGGCTACGACAAGGCCATCACCTTCGAGTTCTCGCATTTTATGTCACCTCAATCCTCCTATCTACAGGCAGGCCACCTGTTTGACAGATACAAGGAGTACTTCAATATGTAGGGTTCCGTTCAAGGTTAACCGACCGGTTTTAATCAGACGACAATGAGTAAGAATAAAGCTTATAATTTGCCTTACGTGATTTTTCTGGCTTTTGTGGCCGCTCTCGGAGGTATTCTTTTCGGCTACGACACCGCTGTCATATCCGGAACCACCGAATGCGTGCGTTCACAATTCTCCCTGAATGACTTGCGGGAAGGCTGGTATGTCGGCTGCGCCCTGATTGGCTCCATTTTCGGAGTTGCGGTGGCAGGCAGTCTCAGCGACGGAATCGGCAGGAAAAAGACGATGCTTATCTCCGCTGTCCTTTTCAGCGTGTCCGCCATAGGCTGCGCCGTATGCCAGAGCTTCAACGGCCTTGTCATCTACAGAATCATCGGCGGAGTCGGCATAGGTATCGTCTCGATTGTGTCTCCAATCTACATTTCGGAGGTCTCTCCGTCCAAGATCCGAGGCACACTCGTGTCACTCTACCAGCTTGCCGTGACAGCCGGCTTCCTATTGGCATACCTCGTCAACTGGCTGATTTCGCAAGGAGCTGACGCCTCTCTTGCGGGAGACCTCTGGCAGAGGATGTTCAATTCCGAGATGTGGAGAGGGATGCTCGGCAGCGAGACCGTACCGGCCTTGCTCTTCCTCCTGATAATCTTCTTTATCCCTGAAAGCCCGAAGTGGCTGGTCACCAAGGGGAATCTCGGCTACGCAAGGAGCATATTCAGCCGGATTTATCCTGACAACGCCCTCGCCGAGAACGAGATGCGCACTACCGAGAAGTCTCTTCAGGGAAGCGAAGGGCGCTGGGTCGACCTTCTCAAACCGGGAATCCTCCTTGCCGTGGTGACAGGAAGCGCCATCGCGATCCTCGGGCAGTTTATGGGTGTCAACGCGGTTCTTTATTACGGCCCGAAGATTTTCTCCCAGGCCGGTTTTGAAGACCCGATGTTCTCCACTGTGCTTGTAGGCGTGGTGAATATGCTGACCACTGTCCTAGCTGTCTTCATCATCGACAGGGTGGGACGCAAGCAGCTTATCTGGTACGGCGTGTCAGGAATGATTATGTGCCTTCTCTGCATCGGAGTCTATTTCGCCGCAGGAGACAGCCTCGGACTCGGCAACGGCTTTATGCTCACGTTCTTCCTTCTTTACGTGTTCTGCACGGCCATATCCATCTCAGCGGTGGTCTTCGTACTGCTTTCCGAGATGTACCCGAACTCAGTGAGAGGCAGGGCAATGTCAGTGGCCGGTTTCGCGCTGTGGGTAGGCACCTATCTCATCGGCCAGCTCACCCCGGTCCTTCTCGGATGGAGCCAGGCAGGAACATTCTTCGTCTTTGCGGTAATGTGCGTGCCTTATCTGCTCATTATGTGGAAGATAATCCCTGAAACGACAGGCAAGAGCCTTGAGGACATCGAGGCATACTGGCTGTCCCGCAGAAAATAACAGGGGACAGATACATTTTTGAAGGGGTTGGCCAAGAATGAACCTTCGGCCAACCCCTTGACATTTTAATCCAGTATGAAGACTAATGTATCGCTTCCCTTAGTGCCATATTCAAGTTCCGCATCCTGAATAGGCATCCAACGGTATGTCTTGACTCCGCCATATTCAATCTCGACATAATAATTGAATATGTTGTCGCCTCTGTCGCTCTGCCCTGGCTTTACGAAAGGATTCGTCCCGAATGAGAACACTCCCTGAGAGGATGTCTCGCCTTCGTACAGAGCGGCAGTTGTCACCTTATAGCTGTAACCCTCGACAGGATAGAACTTAAGCCTTGCGCCGACCGCCGGTCTTCCGTCCTTTTCCAAGACCTTGACATTGAAGTCAGGAGAAAGGAAAGTGTGATGCTTCAGGCAGACTCTTCTGTCAGCCGAGGCGTTTATCATCATCAGGGAATAGGCTGACCAAGCCGTCTCGCCGTAAGGATAGTTCATAAGTCCTTTTTCAGCCTCGTAGGTCTCTCCCGTAATCGGATTGCCGGACGGCTGGTTGACTTCTGTGGCATACAAGTCGATCATCCCTCTGGAATGGCCGAACTCGTGAACCAGGGCATCCACGGCGTAACCTTGGAAAAGGCCGCTGAAATCGTGGCCCACACAAAGGTAAGGAGCCGGCAACCATCCTCCGGAGACATCATTGTCGGCGGCGTGGGCGTTGACCACGACACGTACATCATAGCTGAGGTCGGACTCTCCGGAAGTGTCATACATCAAGGCGGATGAACGGCCTTCGAACGGAAGCATCTCCGTCATATAGAAATGGAACTGGTTCCCTCCCTCGTCGTTGATTCCCTTGACCTGAAAGTAGGCGCTGGCATCCTGCAACAGCCGATCCATCTTCTTGAGCATCTGCATCCTGCCGCCGTAGTCCGCCATTGTCTGCTTCTCCACGAACACCTTGCAACGGAACTTCCATCCTCGAAGCCTGTCAAACTCCACCTTTCTGTCGACATAGTCTCCTTCAGGAATATAATAGGTGCTCTCATCAATCTTCGGGAGCCGTATCTTGTAGGTATAAGCCACGCCGGGAGCTGAGATGCAGGACTGTTCCACTTCATAGACAGGCATCCAGAAATAGAATTTGTACCTCTCGTAAATGACTTCGACAAGGTAGTTATAGACCTCCCTGGCCCCTTCATCAAGCAAGAAAGGATTGGATGAGAAGACATAGTTTCCGGTAGCGGACAGCTGTCCGTCAAACAAAGGAGCGTCTCCTACGGTACCGCTTCCAGGATACACGGGATAAAAGCGCAGGAGCGCGTCTTTGACCACCTGCCCCTCGTGTGTCAGAACCTGCGTCCTTATGCCGCCCGGCAGATAGTCCCGGTGTGAGACCACCCTTTTGCCTCCGGAGGCATTGATGGCGGACTTGGCATAGTCAGACCATTCTTCCGTACCGGCCCGGTCATTCATTATGCAAGGGACGGCTCTGAAATCCTGGCCGTTGACCGGATTGTTGACAGACCCGTCACGAACTACCGCCTGGTCCACACCGACCACACCCCTTGACAAGGCAAGGCTGTACACCAAGTCCATAAGGGATTCCTTGGAGAACAAATCGTCTCTGTCCAGGCCTATTGACAGGCAAGGGTCTCCGATAAAACCGGAGGATTTGTCAGCCGAGGAAGCGCGAGCGTTCATCACTATCTTCAGGTCGTAGGACTCATTGCTGCGCATCGGTTCTTTGAGCCGGTCTCCGGAACGTCCTTCAAACACCTCAAACTCAGACATATAGAACAACACCTGATTACCTTGGGCATCATTTATGCCTTTGACCCTGAAAAAGCCGCTGGCACGTTCCATAAGGTCGTCAACCTTCTTCATAAAGGCTATCCGCCCTCCGGCATCCTCGACGGTACGGCTTTCCGCCAGCACCTTGCACCTGAATTTCCAACCTTGAAAGGATGCGAACGTCTCCTCTCTGTTGATATAATCCCCTTCCGGAACCGGAACAGGTTCCGGCTCGGAAGAGGATCCACCACAATTACAGAGCAATAATGAAAGAAGACAGACGCAGAGCAGACTGATTCTTTCTCTCATAACACACATTACCAATTGTCCGAAGTCTCCGGATAGGAATAATCATCAAACCTTATCTCTGCCTCATAGTTGTACCAGCGCTCGGCGTATTCCTCACCAAGATCCACCTTGTGGGACACCTTGTGGACAAAGTTGATATTCTTATAAACCGTGTGGTAGTAGAACACGACCTGATCCTTCGGTTCGCACAGAGCGTCTGACAGGGAAGACTCCCAGGCCTTTTTGCGGATGTTCTCTCCGGCAAACTCCCTGGTGGTCCATTCATTGTCACGGTTCAGGTAACGGAAGATGACCTTGGCTCCAGGAAGAGGGTCGCACTCCCACATAAACCAGGCGCTGCCGCCGAAGTTCTGGGCGCTGCCGATTGAGGCCTTCGGGTAGAGCGCGGCGATCCGCTTCAGGCAAGCGTCATATTCAGAATAATACAACGACTTGACCATCATCTCCTTGTGGGCATTCATAGTCTCTTCGGACACAACATTGCTCGTGATTTCGTAAGAAAGAGACTTGTTGCCGTAGGCATCGTAGGAAACGATGTCGTAAGTGTAGTTGCCTTCGGAAAGTCCAGGGATGACAACCCTGACCGGAGACTTTGCCGGATCGGGAACGCTGAACTCGACCGAATCCTGTCCCAGATTCCAGAGGATTACCCCGCGGGTGATTCTGTTGGACGGCACATAGATGTCAAGAACCTGGCTGTTCACGCCTACAAGAGCCTTGACGGAATCCACCTTTGCCGCATAGACCGTCTCGCCTCTTTCCAGATAAGGATTGTGCAGATCGTTCATTTCGGAGCACGACACCGCAAGAAGGGTTGCGGCGGCAGATGCAAATAATATTCTGATGTTCATATTCAGTTCCTTTTAGATTTTTCCGTAGAAGAATATTTCGTACAGATTGATGAAAGTGTTGTCGCCGCCCCAGTTTTCGGTGAACTCGAAACGGTAGTATTCATACTTGGCCACCTTCTCCGGGTCGAACTCGAAGTCCTCTCCGTTCTGGGCGATGTAGATGTCTTCATCCGAGTACTGTCCGGAGTCGTATCCGGAAGGCTTGACGGAGGTGAACGTCTTCAAAAGCGTCCATCCGTCGTTGCTGCCGTCGGAGCTTGGGTTGTTGGTGGCATACACATTGAATTTCTTCGGGTTGCCGTTCTCCCACATCTCAGAATGACGCTGGATGATCCTGACACGGCTCACCAAGGCCCCTCCGCTTATCCTGACGGTGAACCTGGCCGGCCAGACTCCACCCTCGACAGATGGCTTCGAGAACCATCCATAGGCCTGAGTAGTGTTTCCGTCAAGGGCAAAGCCAAGATCCCAGCCATAGGAAATCTCGCTGTCCCCGGCCATCGCGTACTTCTTGTAGGTTCCCACCTTGAACTGCTCCTCGAACAGAGGGGTCAGGGTAGCGGTCACTGTGTCAGAGACATTCTCCCAGCGATCCTTGATGAACACGGCGAACTCAGCCTCCTCGGCCTCCATTCCACGCGCCGCCTGCCTTCCCTCTCCGGCATCGGAATAATAGGTGTTCACCTCTTCCCATTTGGTTCCGGCTTTCTTCAGAAGAGTGACAGCCAGAGCGCTTTTGGTCTCGTTCTTCCAGGTCAGCCTGACTCCTCCGAAGGTGCCTTCCATCCTTACAGACTCGAGAACATCGAAGATCGGCGAGCGCTTAGGCGAGATGGAGACAGCCACCGGAGCGGACTCGTTGCCGCTTCTGTCACCGGTAGTGATGCTCACGCTGCGTTCCTGAGACTTGGAGAAACCTCTGACTTTCAGGGTGTCCTCATACATCGACACCATCACGCTCGACTGCGTGCCGTTTTCCAGCTCATAAGTCGCCTTGACATAGAGAAGGTCATCGTCCGCAGGAATCTTATAGGTGATGTCAGCTCCGCCTGGGACATTGGTGACAACGACGTCGGTTATCTGGCCGGGAGCCTGAGAGTCCATCGGAATTGATCCGATAGGCTGGTCAGAGCAGGAGAACGCCAGGGCGGCGGAAAAAATGAGTAATATTATTCTTTTCATATTCATCGTGATTAGTTTTTACCAACCGTAGTTCTGCTGAAGTTTTGGATTGATGGAGATCTGTCTTTGGCTGATAGGCCAGAGATAGTCCCTCTGCGAGAATTTCTTGTGAGCCGAGGTGACAGGTGTCTGGTTATAGTAGGCCTCTGGAGCCTTTTCGTTGACATTCCAGACCAGAGTCTGTCCGTTCCAAAGCTCGGAGCCGCGGAGCCATCTGCGGATGTCCCACATATTCTGTCCCTCCATCGCAAGCTCGATCATCCTTTCTCTCTGGATGATGCTCCTCAGACCGTCTTTTGTCTCGACCTTGGCAGCCTGTGTGGAGTAGTTTCTCCAGGATTCCCTCGCACCCTTGAGCCCGGCCTTGGCGCGCACCGCGTCAAGATAGACAAACACCTCGTCTGTAGGGCCGTAAACCTCATTGAGCACCTCCGCATAGAGCAGATACAGGTCTGACATACGGATGATCGGGAACGGAGCCGGCTCGGTTGTGAAGCTGGAGGCGTTGAAGGTAGTCTCCGGAGCGATCAGTTTCTTGGCGAAATAGCCGGTCACCGAGTAGAGCGAAGCCCACGTCTGGCCCTGAAGCTGTGAGAACTTGGCCGCCAGTTTGTAAAGCTCGTCGTATTTTGTGATGTCGTACTTTCCGTTGCCCCACCAGAGAGCTGCGTCAAATCCAAGCGAAGCATAGAAACGAGGCTCGCGGTTGAAGTGCATTTTGGCGGTTACGAACGGCTCGCCTGTGGCAGCGTCCACCGAAGTGGACACCTTCCATTTCTCGGATTCGTCAGCGGCGCGCAGGTCGAAACGATGCTCGTAGTCGAAAGTCTTGTCCTCGGACATCGGAACACCGTTCTCGGTGTAGTAAAGGTCGGCCACGAACGACGTAGGGGCAAGCGATCCGCCTTTCACGTAAGAGTTCTTCAAAGCATCGGCGGTGAGACGAGGCATCGAGTTGTACTGCAACGCGAAAGTGCTGGTCTTGGTGTAGCCCCAGACCGTCTCGGTGTTCCACGCGTCCCAGATCTTGTACCTGATCTCAAGCTGTTTCTCAAGTTCCGGGTTCAATGAATATGCGTGGGTACGGAGCGTGTACAGGTCGTTTCCGGCCATCTCCGCGGTCTCAATTGCATCTTTAAGAGCGGCTTCGGCCCTTTTCCACTTCTCGGCTTTCTCTCCTGCCTCAGGGAAAAGATGAACTCCGCGGTCATCGGTGATGTTGGCGTACAGAGGGTTGCCGTTGAACAGCGGAGAAGCCGCCATAACCAGCACCTTTGCCTTCACGGCCTTGGCTATCGCCTGTGTGGCGCGTCCCAGTTCCTCGGTCTCTTTCTCGATCCTGACAGGAAGGTCCGGTGTGGCCTCGTCAAGAAGGGCGACCACATAGTCGATGCACTCGTCAAACGATGTCCGGTACTCCCTTACATCATCAGGATTGGCGTTGACATCGTGGTTGGTGTCCTGAATCACTATCGGGCCGTACATCCTGATGAGGCAATAGTTGTAATACGCCTTCAGGAATTTCACCTCGGCCACCCATCTGGTCTTCGTTATGTTGTCCAGATCGAAAGGCTCGTCAATCTTCTCAAGGAAAGTGTTGCAGACACGGATGGCCTGATAAGGAGAGTAGTACCAAGAGTCTGTCTCCCAGTTGTTGCAGATCGGGGAGCTGATGTTCTGGCCGCCTGTGATGAGAGCCAGATTGTAGAGGCTTATCGCCCCGTTGCCCGTCGTGTAGGACAGGAATTCCCCCGAACCCATAATGGCCGGGTCCTTAGCCGGGCTCATATACTCCGGCAGGTAGCCATAGCAGGTGTAAAGATATTTCTCTGCCTGTGCCTTGTCCTCAAAGGCATGATCCAAGGTCGGAATGTCATCCGGAACCACATCAAGGAAATCACAGGAGGCGGCGAAAAACAATGTCAGCAGTGCGGCCGCCGTAGCCTTAGCTTTGTGTATAATATTCATTCTCATTATTCTGCGGTATTAGAAAGTGACGTGAACACCAAGGTTGAAGACACGCTGGATAGGATAGCCGAGACCATTGCCTTGCATCTCCGGATCCCAAAGCTTGAATTTACTGAATGTCAGCAGGTTGCTACCGCTCAAATAGATTCGTGTCATACTGATTCCCAGTTTCTTGGAGAGCTTGTCAGGGATGGTGTAGCCGAACTCGGCCGATTTCAGACGCAGGAATGACCCGTCCCTCATAAACCAGGTGCTGACCTGGCTGTTGTTGGCGTTCAGATCCTCCGAGAGACGAGGCCAGAAAGCGTAGATGTTTCTGTTCTCCTCTGTCCACACATCATCGGCGATGCTCTTCATCAAGGCGCGCTGGCCTCCTTCAAAAGGAGCCACCTTGGCCGGATCGATCCAGAAGGAAGAGCGTCCGGAACCCTGGAAGAAGCAGGAAAGGTCGAAGCCTTTGTAGCCCAGTGAGACACCGAATCCATAGATGATCTCAGGGGTGACAGGATAGCCGATGGCGACTTTGTCAAGCTCGCTTATGATGCCGTCATTGTTGATGTCCTTGTATTTGATGTCTCCCGCCTGTGTAGGAACGTTGCCGCCGAAATTCTGAAGAGGAGAGTTGGCGACCTCGGCGTCATCGACGAAAAGACGCTCGGCGACATAGCCGTAAACCTGGCCGAGAGAGTTCCCCTTATGGGAAAGCCAAGGGGTTTCGGAATAATCCGGCTCCTCATAGAACTTGTACTCGCTTGTCGCATAGGTGAAGTTTCCGTTACCCATAATCCACATACCGTTGGCGAAGGAGTGGTTGTACTGGACAGCCAGCTCGCATCCGTGGCCGACCGCCTCACCGATGTTGGCGCTGATGGTGGCCTCGTAACCGGCGGATGAAGGAATATAGGCGCGCGGCATAAGAATGTTGCTTCTGTTCTCCGTGAAGTAGTCAAACTGCACGTTCAGGTCATCAAACAACCCCAACTCGACGCCAAGATTCATCTTACGGGAGATTTCCCAGGTGATTTCAGGGTTGGCGTACTGAGAGATGGACACTCCCGGCTTGGTGGTGTTGATGGTGGTTCCGAAATAAATGTCGTGAAGATGGCTGTTAAGGTCAACATTGGAAAGATAGAAGAATCTCTCGTCTCCGATGGCGTCGTTACCGACAAGACCGTACGTGGCCTTGAGCTTCAAGAGAGAGACGACATTCTTGAACGGATCCCAGAACTTCTCGTTTGAGACAATGTAGCCCAGACCCGCCGACGGGAAAAAGCCCCAACGATGCTTGGCGTTGAAACGCTCAGAACCGTTGTAGCCGAAGTTCGCCTCAAGGAAGTAGCGGCTGTCATAGTCGTAGGTGAAACGTCCGGCCAATCCCATATTCCTGTAAGGCAATGACTTCTGGAGGGAGCCGGCGTTTCCGTAGAGACGCTGTTGCATCGTATAGACAAGAAGTCCGGTCACATTGTGCGTGTCCTTGAACTTTCTTGCGTAGTCAACGGCCGCCTCCATATAGAGCGAGGAGTTCACATCCTTGGCCCCTTCCGTGTAGGACAAGGCGTTGCTTCCCTCATTGACGGCGCGGACCGTGTAGAACCCGTTGTCCCTGTCATAAGTGGCCAGAGAATAGTAGTAAGGCTTGGACTCGCGGCGCACATCGAAGTAAGAGTACCTGTCCGTGTTGGCCAGAACCCTGGCAGACAAGCCCTCCGTTATCAAGTCGCTCAGATCCTGCCTCAACTCGACCTGCGCGAGCATAGTGGAAGAAGAGTACTGCTTGAAGCCCTTCACCATCTCCGCATAAGGATTCACGTAGGTGTTGTCGTCATTCGTACCGAACATCGTGTGCTTGCGGGATGCCAGGATTCCGTCATCCGTGCTGAAGAACGCAGGGAAAGCGACCGGGTTGGCGTTCATCGCCATCTGGTAAAGCTCGCTACCTCCCTGAAGAGGTCCCTGATAGTCATCGAACGCTCCGTGAAGTCGGATCGTGACCTTGGTGCTCTTGGTGACATTCACGTTGAAGTTAGCCCTGAGCACGTACTTGTTCAGATTGATGTTGTTGTTGAAATTATTGTTGGTGTCAGACCTCAAGACTCCGTTGTCACGAGTGTAAGCTCCTGAAATATAATAGTTGGAGATCTGTCCTCCACCGCTGAGGTTGAAATTGAACCTCTGGTTGACCGTGGCCGGCTTGAAGAGCATATCATACCAGTCGGTGGCAGGGAACACGTTGGTGTTGCGGTCGGCCAGCCTGGTGTTGGCGATTTTCTCCTGTGAATACGGAGCCGGGGCGATCGGATTGCGGGTCTTGACGGCCTCGTTGTGGAGAAGCATATAAGTGACAGGATCGGCAAGCTCGACCTCGCGTGTCGGCTGGCTGACCGAAGTCTCATAACGGAAATTCAGCTTGGCCTTTCCCTCCATTCCGCTCTTGGTGGTGATAAGGATGACACCGTTGGCTCCGCGGGCGCCGTAAAGGGCTGCGGCGGTCGCGTCCTTCATCACTGAAAAGCTTGCGATGTCATCGGTCGTAAGACGGGCCAGATCAGAAGAAGACATCTCGATGTTGTCAATCAGGATAAGCGGATCCTTCTTGGCGGACGCTCCGAACGAGGAAATACCGCGGACAAAGAACTGTGCGTTGTCCTGTCCAGGCTCGCCGCTGACCTGATAGGAGATGACTCCGGACACTCGGCCGGCAAGGGCCGTGGTCAGGTTGCTCGACGGCACCTTAAGCTCCTTCGGGTTGATGGCAGAGACTGAAGCGATGATGCTTTCCTTCTTCTGTTTCGCAAACGCCACCACAGTGACATCGTCAAGTTCATTGGCTTTAAGCTCCAGCTTGACATTAATGACAGTCCTGTCACCGACCGTGATTTCCTGCGTCTGGAAACCGAGCAGCGAGAACTCAAGGACGTTCTCCGGAGACACCGAAATCGACCAGCTACCGTCCTGGCTTGAGATGACACCTCGTCCCTCACCTTTCACCAGCACGCCGACACCCACCATAGGAACGCCCTCCGCGTCAGTGATGTGTCCGGAAACCGTCCTCTTCTGGGCTGACACGTCGAGTGTCATCAGGAAGAGTGCAAGCAGGGACAATAATCCGACTCTAATTTGTTTTGGTTTCATAAAATGATTGGATAAATTGGTTATTAAATCTGATTATTCTTTAATAATAGGAAATTCAGTGATTCTCAGCGTAGTACATCCATACGGGATAAGCGTCACACTTTCGGCCGGCACATCTTTGGTGTCCGGGCCGTAAATCATACGGCTGTACGGCTGCGGGCCGGCCATCTCGTTGTAGAGAGTCCAGGACGGAATCCTCTTCGCCATAGTCCGGATGGACACCGGAGCCGACTCCGGATTCCAGTACCATTCCGACTCAAGAAGATTCTCATTCACAGTCACTTCAAAACAATCCGACAAGTCCTTGCCCGCCGGGTCGATGATTCCGTAATTCCAAGGAGACTCAGGATAGACCTCCCAATAGTCCTTGCCGTAGACAGAGTTCTCACCGGTGTCGCGTCTGACCCACTTTTCCTTCATTCCGAGCGCATAGACCAAGGGCCCCCTTTCCACGGCGACCGAGTTCTCGTACCATTCGCTCAAAGAGACCTTCATAGGGAGGTTCAACTCGACACGGTCTCCGTCAGCCCATCTCCTGTCGATGACGGCGACGCTTCCCGGAGTGACATAAACCGGCTTGCCATTGACGGTAAGGCTCGGATTCACGCTCCACGAAGGTATGCGGAGGTGCAGCGGAAAGCTCACCTTCGCTCCTGAAGAGACAGAAATCTCAAAATCGATCTTCCCGTCCATCGGATAGTGGGTCCTCTCCATAATAGAGACATCAACCCCGGAAATCCTCCTGCTGACAGAGGACGGGGAATATGCCAGAGCGGCAAGACCTCCGTCAGAAGATGAAAGCCACAGATTACGGGTAAACTTAGGCCATCCCTGATGCAAGTTCGCAGTGCAGCAAGGATAACCTGTCAAAAGGCCAAACACAAGGTCGGTGTTTCCGTGGTTGATGTCAAAATTATGTATGTGCTTGGTAACCTGTACCTGATTAGGCTGCTGGAAGTATTGCCTCGCCGAGAAGTCATCGGTTATCTGGGCCGGCAGGGCATTGAAGGCTATGCGCTCAAGATGATCGACATACTCAAGGTTACCGGTCACTTTCATCATCTCTTCCAATGAATACATCAGCTCCACCACGGCGCAGAGTTCCGAGCCCTGCGTGGGATTGTTTCCGTGAAGGGCCTCGTCTCCGCCGAACATACCGTTCGGGAAACCGTTGTACTGGCGTATGTCCGACAGGGCTTTGTCAACAGCGTCCAGATACTTCCTTCTGGAATCAACCCTCCAGTAAATAACCGGCTCCTTGATTCCCTGGGCGAGGTTCACGCAGTGTATGGTGTTCAACCTGCGGAGAGCGTCGGACTCGGAGAACATCCCGACATAGTCGTGACCCTGCCTATGAAGAATGTCGGCAAGGTCTATGAGCCAGGGCTCTCCGGTCACATCGTGAAGCCACAGAACCATATTCAGATTGTCGCAGGCCCTGTATTCAGCCCAGAACGTCCAGTTGCCGAGAGGAGTCTCCGGCAAAGTCTTCAGCTGGTAACTGAAGTACTTCAGCATAAAGTCGATGACCCTTTTGTCGCCCGTTGCCGACCAATGCTGCTGCAAGACTTTCAGCATCACCATCCTGGGCCACCAGTCGTGCGAATTGTTTCTCTGAAGTCCTTTCTCATAAGGATAGTCTTTGGACGGCCCGAAAAAGCCATCCTCACGCTGACTGGCCAAAGCCCACTCGACCCAAGGCTTGACCTTCTCCTTAAGTTTTTCATCATCAAGAATATATGCCAAAGGGAGAAGACCGTCAATCCAATACGGGCCTCTTTCCCACTGGTCTCCGTCTCCGCCAAGCCATCCGTTCCTCTCGCCCACAACCTGAGGATAAAGAGCGTCCAGCTTAGATGAAATCCCGTTTTTCTGACGCACAAGCATCTCTTTCAGCCAGCCTTCGGCCTTGACAGTCCCAAGAGGAAGCTCCTGATAGGCAGACGGATGCAGCGAACGAGCCTCGTCCGAATCGTATCTCAGCCATACGTCCATCTTGCCGGGGGTTCTGTTATCCCACGCATAATAAGGGACAAACTTGACGGAACGGTCTCCCGACGAGGCGGTTATCACGCAGACACCGCCAAGCGTACCCGGCTCGTAGGTGCATTCGAAGACATCCTTGGATGTGAGCTTCACCGACTCATAGTCCGGATTGTCCGCCTGTTCGGTGCAATAGACAAGAGGGCCTCGCTGGACCGCCCTGCGTCCCACATTCGCCTTCACCCTCGGATCCGCCGCGACAACCTTCACGGGCATATCCATTTCCAGCGCTATCTCATCCCCCTTCTTCCATTTCCTGTCAAGGACAGCGTAGCCGTCCCTAAGGGCAAAGTCGGTCTTCTCGCCGTTGACAGAGACACTCCAGTCCTCGCACCATCCGGGTATGCGAAGCTTCACGGCGAATCTGCCCTTCTTTTCCGGAGAGACCGTCATCAGGACAGTACCGTTCCAAGGATATCCGGTCTTCTGGGTGAAGGATACCTTTCTCCCGGAAACTTCGGCCTCGACTTTTCCCGACACATAAAGATTGACCCACAAAGCGTCCTCGGACGTGGCATAGACATAGCCGCCTACGGACGGAAGGAACCTTGAAATCTGGCTCGGACAGCAGGCCGTACCGTACCACGGCTGCCTGTGGTGATTTCCGTCCGAGGCCAAAGGATTGACATAGAAGAACCTGTCGCTTGACAGGGATATCCCCGCAAGAGCGCCGTTGTACATAGCCCTTTCAAGGACATCGATGTAGCGGGACTCGCCCTTGAGCATATTCATCCTTTGGTTCCACATCACCATCCCGACCGAAGCGCAGGTCTCGCAGTAGGCATCCTTGTTCGGAAGGTCGTAATCCTCGGTGAAGCCCTCGTTGTGACGTGACGAACCGATTCCGCCGGTCAGGTACATCTTGGTGTTGACCACATTGTCCCACAAACGATCCAAGGCGGCATAGTACGAGGTGTCGCCGGAAGTGGCGGCATAATCAGCCATTCCTGTGAACAGGTACATAGCGCGGACAGCGTGTCCTCCTATCTTCTCAAGCTCCGAGACAGGAACCCTGTCGATGTAGTAGTCGTAAGCCCTCCAGTCAGCCTTGCCCCGGCCTCGTTCCTCCAACAGGAAATGAGCGAGATCAAGATAGTCCTTCTTTCCTGTCTCGTGATAGAGCCGTATCAGAGCCAGCTCTATCTCAGGATGCCCCGGCACCCAGTCTCTTTTCCCCGGGCCGAAGACGCTGACAAGATAGTCGGCGAACCGGCAGGCGACATCCAGAAGGCTGCGTTTGCCGGTAGCCTGATAAAAGGCGATTCCGGACTCGATCAGATGGCCTCCGCAGTACATCTCGTGCTTGTCCATATCCGTCCAGCGCTCGCCGGGCTTCTTCAAGGTGTAGAAAGTGTTGATGTAGCCGTCCTTTGCCTGAGCGCCGGCGATCAAGGCGATGATGCTGTCCAGTCTGGACTCAAGGGTCTTGTCAGGAGAGTTCTGGAGAGAGTAGGACGCTCCCTCAATCATCTTGTACAAGTCCGAGTCATCGTAGAACAGTCCTTCGAACGAGCCTTCCCTGACTCCGGCGGCAACCGCGAAATTGTCCACACGATGGGTCTGCCTGGTACACTGGTCAAGGCAGAAAGGCACCGTCACCTCGGAAAGCTTGTCCAGTCTCGGTTTCCAGAAAGAATCCTCGACGGTGACATTTGAGAAACCTACCGGATGGTTCCGCAGGTTATCCGCATTGCCGTATACGGCAGAAGCGAATAAAACACAAAGAAACGATGCAATGGTCTTGAATGAATTCATAAACGTAAATGCAATTTTTTCAAAACGCGAAAAAAGGCAAAGACGTTCTTAAATCAAAGCAAAATCATTTCATAAAATGGAAAAATCGTGTCATTAGCTCAAAAAGCGGCCCCTCATAGCCGCGCAGTGCGTTTTTCTTTAACCAGGCCACTGACGGGAATCAGCCCGGCCAAGCGGTGCGATGAAAAGAAAAAACGGGGAAAGGAACCTCATTTCCTCTCCCCGGTCAGAATATCTTAAAACGAATAACCCAGGTCGCACCCGGATAATCCGTCAATATGTCACCTGCTCCGATGCGTCGCTCTCTGAGTTAAGCTCGTTGATTGCGGTCACCAGATAGGTTCCCTTGGAAGGCAGACTGAACTTCTTGTCCTTTGTCGTCCCGACCAACGCCGCCTTTTTCTTGGAAGAGTCCAGCTTGTAGACAGCGAATGTCTGAGCCGAACCGCTCCAGGTCATAGACGAGCCATCGACCTTCACTCCGGTCGGAGCGTCAGGCTTATTCTCGTCAGCGGCCAGAAGGTACGGAAGCAAAGTCTTGGAGCCGAAAGCGCTTTTGATTGTGCCGGTTATCCCGATCTTGTTCTCAACCAAAGTCTTGGCGCTGTAAAGAAGCGTTCCCTCGACATTCCCCATACGAACCGTATAGTTGTACTGGCTGTAGAACGAAGACGTGGTCCTGAAGTCGGCGTCCGAAGCGTCTGAAGCGAATTTGTATATTCCGTAACCCGCCATCAGATGGCTTTTGAAAGCATTGTCTGCAAACCACTTGATTCTCGTCTGGAAAGTGACGACATTGAAATACAGCTGCGGGATGACCACATCTATCCATCCGTTGCGTGTCCAAGAGGCCACATCCGCGAACAGAATGTTATAGTTGTTGTCGTAGTTACCCTGAGGCCCGATAGAGAAGATCACTTCCGGACGCGTCTGGGCAATCACATTATGGATTTTCTCCACGGCCTTTGAGACATTGGCCCGGCGGAAATCCTCGATTTTCGAATACCCCGACCCGTACTTGGCGTATTCGGCCTCATCTTTCAAAGACTCTCCCTTATCCAATGAAGGATAGAAATAGTCATCCATATGAAGGCCGTCCACATCGTACTTGGTGATAATCTCCTTCACGATAGCCGCGATTCTGTCCTGAACCTCCGGAAGTGCCGGATTATAGACACGGATCTTGTTGTAGTCCCTGACCAGTGAACTCGGAATCTTCGGATCCAGAGCCGGGAACGAGGACGAGGACGAACCGCGCGTCTCGACACGGTAAGGATTGATCCAGGCGTGGAACTGCATCCCGCGGGAATGGGTCTCGTCAATCAGGAACTTCAGGACATCATAGCCGGGATTCTTGCCAGCCGTGCCTGTTATGCTCTTGCTCCAAGGCTCGTATTGAGACTCATAGTAGGCGTCAGCCTTGGATCTGATCTGGAAGAAAACCGCATTGATGCCACACTCCTCGAACAAATCAAGGTACTCAAGGTACTTCTTTTTCTGCGAAGCCTCGTCGTGCGCCCCCATAGGCCAGTCCAATTCCCAGACCGTGGCGACCCACACACCTCTGAGTTCCTTCCGAGGGAACTCAATCGCAGCAGGCTCGGTGGTTTCCCCGCCCCCGGTTTCTCCTCCGCCTGTGGAGCCTCCCGGCTTGAAGGGTTTATCCTCTTTTCCACAGGCGAAGAGAGCCACACACAGAAGCGTGTACAGGAATGTTCTCGCAAATCTGCTCATACGGTACATCAGTCGTCAAGAGCAACCTTTATCGGGAACTCACAGATAGCGAAACCGGAGTCACAGCGGGCGGCGAACAGGTAAAGCTTGCTGTCCTTGCCATCCGCATCCTTCTCGATGTAGTAGTCGAGGTTGGTTCCAGGAGAAGTGCTCTTTTCTCCGCCAAGGATGAATGTATACAGCGGCTTACGGTCACCGGACTCGAATCTGGCGAGGCAGTCAGCCAGAGAGTCTCCGCCCTTGGTGATGTCATAGACATTCATCGTAGGTGTCACGGCCTCAGTTCTTCCCGCTGTCAACGTCACCAGATAGCGTTCCTCGTTGAAACTGATGATACGGCTGGCGGTGGACTGGCTTGGAACACTGCTTGACTTCAAAGAATACTGGACTGACAGAGACTCGTCCACAATCAACGGGGCCATATTGATTCCGCTGAAAATGTAGCTGTCGGTACCCCAGACTCTGTTGATGGTCGGATAGGAGTTCGCACCAGTGGCGGAAGCGAAGACAGCAGCGCTGGCAGGATCGATCTCCTTCCAGTTCTTGACAGTGAAGCGAAGGACATCCGCAACATTGTTGCTGCCGAAGTAAACGTAACCGTTGCCTTTTTCGTCAAGGTTGAAAGACACGTTGTCCCCGTGTCTCGTGTTGGCGCCCTCAATTGTGTCAAGTGTCACATTCAGAATCACTTCCGGAGCGGAATCAGGTGTCTCGTAATAATAGATCTTCAACGGAGACCACTTGCCGCCACCGGAAAGGTTGTTGACATAGGTGTGACCATTGATCACGGCTCCGCCACAGACTGCGAACGTTCCGCCTGTCACGCCCTGATTGTTCAGCATCAAAGGATTGATCTTCCCCTCCTTCAGGTCTGACACCTTGAGAAGATGAGGATTGGTGCCTCCCTTCCTGGAAACCACGAGAACATACTCACCGTCAAAAGCGGCCCAACGGGTGAGACTCGAATTGAAATGCTCGTAGGTGTTGTTCGTGGAGGCGCAGAAAGTGTAGGTCTTTGCCTGCTCCCAATCCGCTCCGAAGACAGGGACTTTCTTCCTGACACGGATAAAGTAATCCTTGTAGCGGTTGTGGTTCTTGATTCTGAGGACCAGAGTCTTCTCCGTGGTCTCCTCGTCCATCGAGAAATCAAAGACATCATTCTCAAGGACAGCTCCATCGGAAAGTGTCGCCTTAACCTGCAGCTTTGAGAAGTCTGTCTCAGGGACTATTCTCTTGAAGTCGATCATCTTGTTCTCCTCGTCGATGCGTCCTTCCATCACTGTCGTGCCGTCAGCGCCTGCATTGACAATACTGATCGCCGAAATCTCCGTGTCGTACGGCTGTTCAACCTGGCTCGGAAGTTCTTTCTCACAAGATACGAAACCCAGGGCCAGCAGTGCAAGGGAGAGTCTAATTATCTTTTTCATATTGTTTATCATTCTGATTATCAGTCATTAATTTGATGATTCAGGCCATCCTTCCGTCTGGGTAAGTGTGTAGCCCTTGTTGGCATACTCAACAATGGTGTTGGATCCTACCGGAGTGAGGTAAGGGTTGATGTTAGGAATATTGAGGAAAGGAAGTCTTCCCTTGTTCTCGGCCGGGTAGAAGAATCCGACCATTTTCGCTCCGTTCTTTCCGTCAAACGTGATGAATTCGCCAGTTGCGGTCATCACCCTGATCTTGCCTTTGTTGCCGTCCACAAGGTCGCCAGGACATTCGGCAGGGAAATTTACCCAGGTACCGGCAAGCAGATCGACATTGGCGTCCGTGTCCATATACTCAAGCTTCTTCCATCTCCTGAGGTCGATGATTCTGGAATGCTCGAACGCGAACTCCATTCTGCGCTCGCGCCTGATTTCCCAAAGAAGGGCAGGAACGTCGGAATCCCTGGCAGGGTCATCCGGAAGAGCGGCCAGATCCATAGCGGCGGTCTTCTTGACTCCTCTGTCAATGGCTTCCTGAGCGAGAGGACGGTTGCGGATCTTATTGATTGACAAGTCTATGTCACTCTGTGACACAGAGCCTTCGCCAAGGGTTGAAAGCTCCGCCTTGGCTTCTATCCAGTTCAGCAGAACCTCGGCATACCTGAGTACAGGATAACCGTTGAGGTTGTTGGCGGATGTGTACTCAACTTCAGGAGAGGCCCCCGGTGTATCAAGGAACTTCAAGGCCGCGCGGGAGATGAACTTCACCGGATACAGATAACAGCTCTTGGATGTAGCGGTAGGCTTGTGGTAGAATGAGGCCTCAAAACGGGAGTCTCTGGTCTTTATAAGGTTCTCAAGAGAGAAATCCTTCGGATTATCGACAGATGAAGTCTGCCAATCCTTGCCGTCGACGCAGACAAAAGACTTGATGAGGGCCAGGTTAGGGCCGACAGAC
Organism: uncultured Muribaculaceae bacterium; assembly: GCA_964458425.1. Taxonomy (GTDB): domain Bacteria; phylum Bacteroidota; class Bacteroidia; order Bacteroidales; family UBA932; genus Cryptobacteroides. The sequence goes on along the minus strand of CAYWIW010000009.1, from coordinate 13,869 downwards.
CTGGACTCGCTTACATTGCTGTAGGAAGCGACGCAATGGGTAACACCCTGGGCGGCGTCATATTTCCTGTACATTATCACATCCTTGCTGGATGTAAGATCCTTGGAACCGAACAATGAACGGAAATCGAGGACGATGTCGTAGCGTCCGCTGTTGATCACGATGTCAGCGGCGGCGACAGCGAGATTGAAGAACTTTGCGGCCTGTCCGGCATTGTTGTAGTAATACTTCTGCCAGCTTCCTTCATAGAGAGCCCAGCGGGACACGAGAGCAGCGGCCACATAACGGTTGATGTTCTGGGTGCCGTCGTTGAGCCGGATGTTGGATATGGCATACTCGAAGTCCTCATAGACATTGTCCATCACCTCGTTTCTCGGTGTCCTGTCCTTATAGAGGTCATCCATATCGGTGTTCTTCACAACGTGATCGTAGTAAGGAACATCGCCATAGCTGTTGACAAGTCTGGCGAACTCCAGACCTCTGTAAAGTCTGGCGATTCCCATCCAATGGGAATATTCCTCTTCGGAAAGGATGTCCTTCATCCTGGTGTCGATCCTGTCGATCATAATGTTGGCCCTGCGGATCCACTGGTAGTTGCTGCTCCAGCCTGTCGAAGTCGGGACGGCGCGGGTGAACTGGCCCTGTGTGGAATAGTTCACAACATCATCGTTGAAAGTGTAGTCAAGCAGAGGAGCCGAGGAATGTGACCAACCTGTTCCATAACCTTCGAAATAGTGAAGATAAAAACCGTTGGAATAAAGACGGAGATTCTCGGCGCTGGCCCAATATGACTCGTCCTCCGCCACAGTAGGGGACGGACGGTCAAGGACCTCGTCACAGGCGTTGAAAAACAGCGCGATACCTGCGATTAGTGTAAATATCTTGAGTTTCATAATCTTTGCCATAAATTAGAAGGTTAACTGAAGACCGACCGAAGCGGACTTGAAGGTAGGGGTACCCACACCGGTTCTCGTCAGGTTATAGCTTGAAGTGTTGAACATAGAGTAGCCGGTGATGGCCTCAGGATCGATTGGCAATCCCCTGAGGTTGTCAAAGGTGAAGAAGTTCTCAAGAGAGACGTAAGCCCTCACCTGACTCAGGCTGACTTTCTTCAGGAGCTTCTGCGGCAGAGAATAGCCGACAGTGATGTTCTTGATTCTGAGATATGCCATATTCAGCAGGTATTTGCTCTGCACCTGCATCGTGAATCCGGTGTTGGCTCCGCCGAGATCCCAGGCTCTTGGATAGAACGCGTCTGTACGGTCTTCCTTCCAATAGTCGGTGGTGAACGTCTTAGGAAGCGCTCCCTCCTTGGCGCTGTAGCCAGGGATAGCGAGCTGGCCGCCTCCCCAGATCTTACGCTGGCCGATACCCTGGAAGAAGATGGAGAAATCAAATCCCTTCCAATCAGAGCCGAGACGGAAACTGTACTCGTAGCGAGGGGTGGTGTTACCGATGACGACGCGGTCTCCCGGATCACCGTTCGTGCCGGAACCGGAGGAGATGTAACCGTCACCGTCAACATCGACGAACTTCACGTCTCCAGGGCTGCACACAAGCTTGTCACCATTCTCGAACTGAACCTGATAGACAGGGTATTTAGCTGTCTGCTTGTTGGTCGAGTGGATTGTGCCGCGGTAGATCACATTGACTCTTTCGATTCTGCCGTCCGAACCGTAAACGAAGTCTTCCTTCTGCCAGAGACGGTCGGTGACATAACCGTAGATGTCGCCATAGCGGCGTCCGGTCGAGTATGAGTTGCTGAGGAGACGATCCTCCCACGGTGTGTTCCAGTCAGCACCCTTCGTGATTTTCGTGGTGGCGTCGGCCAGAGAAGCGGTAAAGTTGATTCCAAGTCCGTTAGCGAACCTGTGGCTGAAATCGAACGCGATTTCCCAACCGTTGGTGCGGAGGTTACCGTAGTTGCCGCTTGGAGCGGAAGCACCGAGAGTGGAAGGAAGAGTCTCGCCAGGGATAATCATATTCTTCGTGTCCCTGCGGTACCAGTCGAACGTGAGGCCGATACGGTTGTCCCAGAACCTGAGGTCGGCTCCGAAGTCAAGGGTCTCGATCATCTGCCAGGTGATGTCGCTGTCCACAAGCGAAGGCGTGTCATACTTCGTGACCTTGTTTCCGTTCCCTCCGATCCAGGATGACTGTCCGCCCGCGAGGATGGATTTGTAGAGGTTGCTGGAGACTGACTGGTCACCTACGCTACCCCAGGAAGCCCTGATCTTACCGAAGCTGAGGACAGGCTTCACCGGCTCAAGGAAGCTCTCGTTTGTGAATATCCAGCCGGCGGAGAATGCCGGGAACCATTTCCACTGAAGGTCGGTCGGGAACTTGTGCGAACCGTCACGGCGGAGGTTCGCCTCTAAGAAGTACCTGTTGCCGAATGCGTAATTCACACGTCCGAAGAATCCAAGTCGTCCTGACCAGTCCCTTGAGCCGTCGGCGAACTGATCGCCTATGGCCGTGGCGAACTGAGGGTTGTCAGGAACGGTGAGGTTGTTCTTCCTTACGGTGTATGAGCTCCATTTGCCGGCCACCAGATTCATACCGAGCATAAACTTGAAGTCGTGCTGGTTGTTCTCGCCAAGAGCGAGGTGGTAGGTCGTGTAGGCATTGATGGTGTTGTTGTCATCATTGCGGGAGTAGTTCTTGACATAGTCAGACTTCTCGCTGACATTGGAGTTGAGGTATCTGCTGACAGGGAACGTGTAGGCCGGCATTCCTCCGGTCTCCACCACCTGTCCCTCTTCGTTGACATAGACCTGGCTGCCGTTCTCCACCCAAGCGGTAGGGCTGTACCAGTGCTGTCCTGCCTCGAAATAGACAACGGAATTGTTCCTGTCGGTCATCTGCCTGTCATAGGTGTAGTCAAACTGGAAGTTCCAGTCCTCGGTGAAATTGATGGTCATTCCGAGGTTCATATTGAAGTACTTGTTCCTCAGGCTGTCGGTGTTGCCCGCCATCATCTCGTATGCCGGTTCCTGCAGATAGTGATCTCTCTCCATCACTCCGATCGGGAAAAGAGGGCTCCAGCGGTAGAGGTAGAGCCAAGGGTCGGCGGAGGTTGTACCCACACCAGGATAACGCTTGTTGCGGTCTGAATAGATGGCGCTGGCGCGAAGAGTGAGGTACTTGTTGACTTCGCTGGTAAAGCCGAAGGAAGCGTTGTATCTCTTGAAATCGTCCACGCTGGCCGGCTTTGTCATTCCGTTCTGGCTAAGATAGCCAAGGCCGATGTTGAAAGAGGTGTTGTCCTTGGAACCGGTCACGGAAAGATTGTGGGTCATAGAAGGAGCCCACTCGCGGACCATTGCCCTGACACCGTCATAGAGACGGTAGCCGTACTTGTTGGCCCCGTCGTAGTACCAGTCGCGGCCATAGAGGATAGGGTCGTTCCAAGCGACGGTGTCGCCGTATTTCTCCTGCCACTGACGTACTTTCTCAAGACTTTCCCCGTCGAGTCTCCAGAAACCTCCGGCCGGCATCGGCGACTCCCTGTTCACCTGCGCGTCGTAGGTATACTCAAGAGCCTCGATTCCGCCGATGTTGATTTCCTTGGAAGGATTCTGCCAGGAGAAGTTGTTGGAATATGACACCTGGAGTTTCGGGCCGCGGGTGCCGTTCTTGGTCGTGATGAGCACAACGCCGAACGCCGCCTTAGAGCCGTAGATGGAAGCCGAGGCCGCATCTTTCAGAACCGTAATTGACTGGATGTCATTAGGGTTCACGAGCTGGATACTCGGAATCTCCACGTTGTCCAAAAGTATCAGAGGAGAGTTGCCTCCGCTGATGGAACCGATCTGTCCGCGGATCTTGATGAGAGGGTCGGAACCGACCTCTCCGGTAGGGATGACGATGTTCATTCCAGGAACGGCTCCCTGAAGTCCTCGGCCGACATCGGCGATAGGACGGCTTTCCAACGTCTTTCCCACGTCCACTGAAGCGACAGCTCCGGTGATGTCAGCCCTCTTCTGGGCGCCATAACCTACCACGACGACCTCAGAGAGTGTCTCGTTGTCTTCGGACATCACGATGGTCATTCCGTTCTTGGCGGCGATGACGACATCCTTATAGCCAAGGCAGGAAACTTTAAGAAGCGCGCCAGATGGCACGGCTATTGAGAAATTACCGTCAACATCAGCCACCGTACCGTTGTTGGTACCCTGCTGGAACAGGCTGGCTCCGATGACAGGCTGTCCGTTCTGGTCTATAATACGTCCTTTGATGTTGATGTTTTGCGGTGCAGTCACCTCAGAGCGAACGTCCGAAGGATTTTCCGCACTTACCCTGAGTCCGGGCAAGGTCAGGAAGCAGGCTGCCACTATGGCAACGGCTCCGTTTGACAAGTTAAGATTCTTTGCAAATCTTTCCATAAATAGGTCGATTTGGTTACTGATTTATTGCTAATATTTTACAAATTTACGAAAATTTATTGTCAAATAGAAGAATATGTAAGAATTATCCGGGAAATCCGGACATAATCAACACCGGCAAGCGAAAAGACGTCACCGCCTGCCATTACCCGGGTATGTTTCAGCGCTTAGCCGTAGATTTCCCTGAGGACAGCGAGGGAGCGGACATTGACGGCGGACTCGGTGTGATGCTCGATATATTTCAGTACACATTCGGCGATCTCATTGCGGTCGCTTCCTCTCAACGGAAGAAGCATAGCCTCTGGGAAAGGGCTGGTCAGCAAAGAGCGGATGTGGTCAAGATGTTTCCCGGCAAACGGAGCCAGGCCGGCCGTGTCGGGATTGAAGCCGAGAACCGCGCAGAGCTCAAGCAGGAACCATAGATGAAAGTTGGCGAAGTCGCTCTCCAGCGCATCCAGCGTCAGAACAGTCTTCTTCAGCCAGTCAGTCAAGCCTTCCTCGTTGCTCTGATCCTTCACAACACGGAAGAGCACCTCACTCATAAAAAGCGTCATCGTGTTTTTATGAATATCCCCACGCACACCCATCAAAGGACTGACACTCACAAAATTGCGGGCATACCACAAATCCGACTTAGGATTCTCCGTGACCTCGGCCTCAAGAATATTCAGCGGAAGGAAAAGAGCCATCGCCGTCTTGGGGCCGACCTTCACAAGAAAGCCCCTTCTACCATATTCCCGACTGACAGTGTGCAGGACAATGGAGTTTTCGCCGACCTTTGTGTGGCCGATGACGATCAGTTCAGCCTTTGTTCGCATTGAGCCATTCCGCCATAGCCCGGAGAGCCTTGCCCCGGTGCGAGATTTCGTTCTTCTGCTCCTCCGTGATGTCGGCGGCGGTGAGTCCCGGATACTCGTCCGTAATGAAGATCGGGTCGTAGCCGAAGCCGCCCTTGCCGGATTTCTCACGGGCGATCGTTCCTTCCATCGTCCCCTCGAACTGATGCACCTCACCGTTCAGGATGAGGGTCACGACACTGCGGAAGCGCGCCCTGCGGCTCACCTCAACCTGTCCCTCAGCCTCAGCCTCAAGTACGGACAATTCGCGCAGAACCTTGTCCATATTGTCGTCGAAGTCCTTGGACGGGCCGGCGTAACGCGCCGTATAGACTCCGGGTGCGCCCCCGAGGGCATCCACTTCGAGTCCCGTGTCATCGGCGAAGCAGTCACATCCCTTCCGGTCGAAAATGTACCTAGCTTTCTGGAGCGAGTTCTCCTCCAGAGTTTCTCCCGTCTCCGGAATGTCTTCAGTGATGCCGAAATCAGCCGGAGTGACCAACTCGAACCCGTCTCCCAAAATCTCGGAAGCCTCTCTCAGCTTACCGCGGTTTCCCGTCGCGAAAACCATCTTTTTCATAAATGAATATACTATTTTTCTATCAACCAATCGAATAGCATTGAAAGAAACGCACAACGAATATCGTTTCTCAAAATACACCCTCACATCCCTTTGGAACCCGTCATCCCTCCCTCTGAAAAATATCTCCAATGCCACGCCCAGGCTACTCAAACCGGAATATTGTAAAATTACAAACAATTTCGGACTTTGGATTATTCTTGAGCGATAAATCTGAAGTGCAGGTCGCTTCGACAGGCTCAGTGACCAAGGTGTCGTGGCACTTAAGTCACGCAGAACGAATGCCTTATGCCTTGTCCCGGTGTCGGATTCCAGACCAGGACCAATCACTTTTAACTGATAATCAACGTGTTGTCCGCCACTGAATTAAGAATGCATATATGCAGGTCACGTACAACGGTGCATCGGATCTTCGACAGTACTTTCGACATTCAGCTATGACAGGAATCTCAGGGACTGGTTGCGAAGTGTCATCTTCAACGCATCTCTTCAGCCAGCGGAGAAGCAGGAAATTCGGGGAACTGTAAACGACTCTGATACGGATGTCGCCGACGGTGATTCCCTTGTCCTCATTATGGCGCAAACCTTAGGTAAAAGTGTTTTGTCAACATAACAAAATGATAGGGATTTTATTCCGCGCACAAAACACCGATGTGGATTTCGGACGAACCGCTACGGGAGCATATTCATTGAATATCGCGCTTGTCACGATCCGCTGAGGCATCGGATAGGATGCAGGATCAGAATGAAATTCGGTCAAGCAAGGGATTTTTCTTAAATTTGTGCGATTGGCACGGCTGTTGCGCCACGTCCGGAAGCTTCGGCGGGAAAGCGGAGAATGAGACCGGGGACGCGGAAGCCGGACAACCTTTTAAAACGTGAGATAATATTTTTCACAGCAAGCGATCGACAACTTGCGAGAGATGATTTAAGAATATGAAAATAAAGACATTGATAGCGGCCACGCTGGCAGTGTTGGTCAGCACCGCGGCCTATTCGCAGTCACAGAGCTTCAAGCTCGGGAAATGGACAGAGATCCAGAACTCAATCCTCAAGGAGCTGAACCGCTCCTACGTAGACTCGCTCCCTATTGACAGGATCGAGCGGGCCGGCATAGACGCTATGCTGGAAAACCTTGACCCTTATACGGTTTACATCCCGGAGGAGGAAAACGAGGATCTGATGATGATGATCAACAAGTCTTACGGCGGCATCGGAGCCGTGATCTACAAGCCTGAAAAAGACGGGAACGTCATCATCAACGAGCCTTACAAAGGTTCTCCGGCGGAGAGATACGGGCTTGTCTGCGGCGATGAGATTATGGAAATCGACGGAGAGAGCACGCACGGCCTCTCCAGCCAGGAATGCTCTGACAAGATGAAAGGCAAGCCCGGCACGACCGTGAAGTTCAAAGTGCTGAAAATCCGCACAAAGGAAATCACCGACATCGTGGTGACTCGAGAAAGGATCCACCTCCCGGACATTGAATATGCCGGGATGCTCAACGACACGACCGGCTACATATTCCAAAGCGGATTCACCGAGAACGTCTCCGGGGAGTTGCGCAACGCTTTCCTCAAACTCAAAGGCCAGGGAATGAAAAAGCTGGTTCTCGACCTGAGAGGTAACGGGGGCGGACTGATGAGCGAGGCGGTCAACATCGTGTCCCTCTTTGTTCCTAAGGGTTCGCTGGTCGTTTCCTCCAAGGGGCAGGCCGAAGGGACAGAGAAAGAGTACAAGACAGCATCCGAGCCGCTTGACACCGAGATTCCGATCATCGTGATGGTCGATTCAGGCTCGGCCTCGTCCTCCGAGATTGTGACCGGAGCGCTCCAAGACCTTGACAGAGCCACCGTTATGGGTACGAGAACTTTCGGCAAAGGACTGGTCCAGAGCATCCGTCCGCTTCCTTACAACGGCCAGCTGAAAGTCACAACCGCCAAATACTACACGCCGTCAGGCCGATGTGTACAGGCGATAGACTACTCCCACCGCAACGAAGACGGCAGCGTCGGGCACATCCCGGACTCCCTTATCAATGAGTTCAAGACCGTCGGCGGCAGAACCGTCAGGGACGGAGGCGGAATCACACCGGATGTCACCATCGAGGGCCACGACTACAGCCGCCTGACCTATTCACTTGTCTATTCAGGCATCATTCAGGAATATGTCCTCAGCTTCGTCCGCGACCATTCAGAGGTTGAAGAGGACTTCCATCTCGCAGACAAGGACTGGGACGGCTTCGTGGCCTTTGCCAAGACAAAGGACTTCGACTACCGCTCAAGCGCCAAGACCTACTTCGACAGGATGAAGGGCGAACTTGACAAAGACGGACTGTCAAAGAATGTGTCAGCGGAGCTTGACGCTCTCCAGAAAGCGCTGGAGATGGACAAGGAGACTTTCCTGAAGCTGAAGAAAGACGAGATCGTGCCGTTCATCGAAGAGGAGATCGCCGTCCGCTATCACTTCCAGGAGGCCGGCATCAAGATCCGCCTCCGCTACGACGACCAGCTCCGAAAGGCCCTGGACAGCCCGATGATCGAAATCAACAATTGATTAAACTGTTTGACAGAGGGACAGCGACGACACCTCATCTCACTTCTTGCGGCGGGACGGGGTTGTGTGGCTGTTGACCAGATAGGCGATGGAGACATACGGGATGCCCGAGTTTGAGGAGAGACCGATCTCACAGGTGCGGCTGTTGGAGTAGCCGACCGGGATGTCCCTGACCTGGGACTTGAGTTTGCGGAGGGCATAACTGTTAAGCTCCGGATGGGTCATTCCCTTGTCGCCGGCGAAACCGCAGCAGCCTACGCCTTCGGGGACAACCACATTGGTGGAACACATCCTTGCCAGCTCCAGCATCTTGTCCGTCTTGCCCATAAGGCGCATAGAGCAGGTAAGATGGATGGCAACCGGGGTGTCAGTAGTATGGAACGACAGCCTGTCCTTCAAGAACTCCAGGATAAACTCAGACGGTTCATAGAGACGCATCCTCGTGATTTTGTGCTTCATACGATGAAGACACGGGCTTTGGTCGCAAAGAACAGGGTAACGGCCCCCATCGCTTGCTTTCCATAAGGCCTCCTCCAGTTCGGCGGTCTTACGGTCGGCGATTTCCGGCATCCCCTTGCTTTCCCAAATCGTTCCGCAGCAAAGAGCGGACATATTCTCCGGGAAAACCACCTCGTAGCCGGCCTTGTCCAGCAACGCCACCATTTCCTCGACAAGAGGCTTGTCCACGGCGTGACGGTGCTTCGGAAGGCCCATCATCTGGTTGATGCAGCTCGGGAAATAGACGACCTTATCCTTTGTGGCCGGAGCTTCGATGACCGGCGGGTTCTGTACGTCCACGGTTCCGGCGGCCGGAAGATGGTTGGCGACAGTAGTTTCGGCAGACCCTGCGACAGAAGGAGCGGGGGCAGCTACCGGAGGGACGGAAGCCGAAGTGGCCGACTTCACGAGAGCCTTCAGCGATTTCGGGATGGAATAGGCCTTAGGGGTCGCCGGAGTCCAAAGCGGAAGGCTGATACCGTTGTGCAGCCAACGGCACAAACCGCTCATCGCCAGATCGCCAAGCACAGTCTCCCCTGCCGTGGCCATACGCAAAGCGCCTCTAAGCCCTGTCTTGACACCGGAATAATGATCGGCCGCGAAACGCCATACCCCAAAGCCGAAAGAGCCTTCAGGAACATTCACACGCCGCAGCTGGTGAGTCAGATCCGCCACATTGATGCCCATCGGGCAGGAGGTGGAACACAGCCCGTCACCGGCACAGGTCTGCTCACCCGCATAGGAATATTCCTTCTCAAGCGTCCGCAACCGAAGCCGTTCCTCATCGGAAAGGCGAGGCGATTCCCGAAGAGCCGTTATCTCCCTCTGGGCGGCTATTCTGGTTCTCGAAGAAAGGGTGAAGCCGCAGGACACGCAATTCACCTCGCAGAATCCGCATTCTATGCACTTGTTCAGTTTCTTGTAAAGCTCGGCAATCTCCGGCTCGACACGCCTGCCCTCTTCTTTCCACGGCTTGAGCACCGGAAGGGCCTTGAAATCGCGCAGGAAGCAATCCGGATCATCATTGAATATCACGCCAGGGTTCAGAAGCCCCTTAGGGTCAAAGAGTTCCTTGACCCGTTTCATAATCCCGAACGCTTTCTCCCCCCACTCGTACCTCACGAACGGAGCCATATTCCTGCCCGTCCCGTGCTCGGCCTTAAGAGAGCCGTCGTACTTCCCGACAACCATCTCGGCCACATCACGGATCATCGCCTCGTAGCGCTTCACTTCCGTCTCGGTGTCAAATGACTGATTGATAATGAAATGGAAATTACCTTCAAGGGCGTGCCCATAGATGCAGGAATCGTCGTAGCCGTGGCGGTCCAAAAGTCCGGAAAGATCGACCGTGGCTTCAGGCAGATCCTCAATGTGGAAAGCGATATCCTCGATCAGGCAGGTCGTGCCCTCCCGGCGCATCCCGCCGACAGACGGGAATATACCCGAACGGATGGCCCAATACCTTCCTACGACACCCAGATCGCTACTGAATATGAATGTGTTGCCTTCAGCATCCCCAAGCACGTCAAATCTACGCAGGAGGCTTGACAGACTCTCCACATTGGCATCCAGAGCAGCCTGGTCAGTCCCGGTGACGCGAAGCAGCAAGGCTGTCAGATCCTTGTCCGGATGCACCTTCAGCATCGGGTCATCGACAGACGCAAGCGACCTTTTATCAAGCAGTTCCGCCGCGTCAAGAGCCTCAGGACTGATTTCTTTCCGCATTGCGACGACCGCCTTGGCGGCCTCCTTTATGGTCCCGAAATAGACCATCGCCGACGCTTCTCGGGACGGCAACGGCAGAGTCTTCATCGTGACCTGACTCATAAACGCAAGTGTTCCCTCGGAACCGACCAGAAGATGGGCTATGATGTCAAACGGATCCTCGAAACGGACAAACGGGAATATGTTGAGTCCCGTTACGTTCTTTATTGAATACTTGTATCTTATGCGGTCGGCGAGTTCCTTGTCGGATAGTATCTCGTCCCTCAGGGCCGCAACTTCGGTAATGAAATCCGGATGAGAGGCAGCGAACGCCTTTCTGGAGGATTCGTCCCCTGTGTCGAGGACTGTTCCGTCAGCGAGAACCATCCGCACGCTCTCCAATTCCCTGTCGCTGTTGGCGTGGGTTCCGCAACTCATTCCGGAGGCGTTGTTCATCACTATGCCTCCCACCATACAGCTTGCGATGGATGCGGGATCAGGGCCGAACTTACGTCCGTAAGGCTTAAGGATGGTGTTCACCTTAGCTCCGACAAGCCCCGGCTCCAATGTGATCCTCGAAGCGTCATCGGAGACGGCATACCTTTCCCAGTTCTTGCCTGCAACGACTAGCACGGAATCACTGATCGCCTGACCGGAAAGGCTGGTGCCAGCCGCCCTGAACGTCACCGGAACACCGAACCTCGAGGCCGCCTCAAGAATCCCGGCGACTTCCTTCTCTCCTGAGGAACGTATGACAATCTTAGGCACAAGCCGGTAGAATCCGGCATCGGTCCCCCAGGCGAACCGCCTCAACTCATCGGTATAGACAGCATCTTCAGGCACGAAGCCACGTACCGTGTCCAGAAAACGGGAATATCTCTCTTCCATAATAATCCGACCCAACTGTCGCAAGCAGGCAATCACTTGCTGTATAATATATTATCTTTCATCAGAAGGTGATTGCCCACCCACATATATTCACGTTATCCCCGCTCCGGTAAAGGATTTCACCAATGCGGGGTCCGGGTCATTTAAGATACACTACTATGTAGTACATCATCACTCCGCTGGCCATCAGCTTGGCTCCGGTTCCGCAGATGAATCCCATAAAGGCTCCGACTGCGGACTTGGCGGAATCCCATCCGTTTTTCTCGGCGAAAAAGAGCTCGGCGACAAACGCCCCCAGAAGTGTGCCGAGAAGAATCCCGACAGGAGGGACAAACATCCCGACCAGCATTCCGGCCATCGCTCCCCTACCCGCCGCTTTGGAACCGCCTGTGAGTTTTGTGAACCAGGCCGGGACAATGTAGTCTATGACCGTGACCGCGACGGTTATGCCCAGCCACACCAGCAGGAACGTCAGCGACATAGGGTCACCGGCACCGTTTGTACCGGTGCCCCAGAAATAAAGTATCAGCAACCCGACCCAGCTGACAGGAGGACCCGGCAAAGCCGGAAGCACACTCCCGACAATTCCGATGACACCGGCCAGCAAGGCAAGGACAATCACCAAGGCGCTCATTGAATATTCAGGATTAATGATTGGATATCAATCCGCTACGACATCGCAGCCTCGACATCGTCCGGTTGGATAGGAAGACGGTTCGGCCCGGTACGGCGCGCGCCGTCCTCAGTCACGAGCACATCGTCCTCAAGACGTATTCCGCCGAAGTCAAGGTAGTCGTGCTCGAGCTTGTAATAGTTCACGAATCCCTTGTCGCGCTTCTCGCTCTTCCATTTTGCTATCAGGGCCGGAATGAAGTATATTCCCGGCTCATCGGTGATGACATTGCCCGGAACAAGCCTGCGCGCCATTCTGAGGCTTCCGAGACCGAGTTGTGCGGAACGCTGCTGGTCAGGATCGTAACCGACCAGGTCTTCGCCGAGATCCTCCATATCGTGAACGTCAAGACCCATATTATGACCGAGTCCGTGAGGCTGGAAAAGTCCGGCGACACCCTCGTGGAGCATATTGTCAAGATTTCCGCGAACGATGTCCAGCGAGCGCAGATCCTCAAGCATCAGCTTGGCGACAGCAAGGTGGATGTCCCTGTAGGCAACTCCAGGCTTCGTCAGTTTGAACGCCAATTCGTTGCAGTCGCAGACTATCTGGTAGATGTCCCTTTGCCTGGCGGTGAACCTGCCGCTCGTCGGAATGGTGCGCGTAAAATCGGAGGCATAATGCATATTGTTTTCGGCTCCGGCATCGACCACAAGCAGCTTTCCCGGTTCTATCACCTTATCGTGCAGGTGGTTATGCAAAGTCTCACCGTGCTGGGTCAGAATCGTAGGGAACGAGGCGCCCCACCCTTCGCTTAGAGTGACCCCCTCCATCTTTCCGACTATTTCCTGCTCGACAATCCCGACCTTGACACTCTCTCTGGCAACAGTGTGCATCTTGTACCCGAGAGCGCAGGCATCATCAATCTGCTCTATCTCACAGGCTTCCTTGACAAGTCTCATCGCGATGACAGCCTGTACAAGTTCCTTGGAGGCGTGCTTTCCGCCATTCTCCTCAATAGGGGCGACACTTGCGACATCCTCGACCGAAACCCCTACAAGGGCGGAGAGTTTCATAGCGTTGTAGTACCTGCTCGGCGGGAGGAAATGAATATTCCTGCCTGTTGCAAGAGCCTTTGTCACGGCAATGTTCAGAGAGCCGTAAGAAGCCGAATTCACGACACCTACCGAAGCGGCTTTGGAGGCGACTGACGGCTGCGGTCCCATCCAGATGATGTCGCCGATCTCCACATCATCTGCGAAAACGGTCTCCTCGCCGCTGTCCAGATCAAGAATGGCGGCATAACGAGGCTCATCAAGACCGAAATAGTACAGCCAGGATGAGTCCTGACGGAATTTGTAGGCGTTGTCCTTGTACTGAGCCGGAGACTCGACATTGCCCACGAACAGGGCTATTCCGCGCTTTCCTTGAGGGGCGGTCTCAGACATCCTTTCCAGCAGGGCGGCGCGTCTTGCGGTGTAGATTTCCTTTGCGAACATATTCATCAGGTCTTAAAATGTGATTAAATCCAGGCGGTCCCGGGCAGACGAGACTTTCGCAGCCGCAAGACCATCAGACACAAATATACGAAAATGACCGCAAAGTTGGCTGACGGAAAACGTTTTTTCACCGATGCCGTCAAAAGTTTCCCACCTCTCGCCCTGATTCGCCACAACGCGGCGGAAGGGGTTTCGGGGAAACCCTTCCCCGTACCCCCTGGGGCTGTCACACAAGTGACTGGGGGTTGAATAAAGAGAGAGGCCGGGTCAAAAGAGATTTTGATCCGGTTTTCTTATGTCCGCTATTTCC
>CAYWIW010000008.1:0-89777 GCA_964458425.1 uncultured Muribaculaceae bacterium | reverse complement strand
GAAATAGCGGACATAAGAAAACCGGATCAAAATCTCTTTTGACCCGGCCTCATGTTTATTTTTAATAAATGGTTATTCTAAAACTTGCTTGTGAAGCTTATCTGCATGCTTTCGGCGCAGGAGTCGATTTCTTCAAATATCTTCAGAATAATATCAACGGCATCGTAAATGAGCCTGATTTCGGTAATTATCGCGAAAATCTTCTGATGCTCATGTACGACGCCGTAGAAATCATCGATTCCTCGACAATTTGGCCTTGATAGTATTCATGCAAAGTTTGGCATGGTTTCTATCCTAATGCTTGCTATGCGATTTGACACCATGCCGAACTTTGTTCATTCTTCTACCATTTATCTATTTGAACTAATTTTCCATCTATAAAGGTAAGAATTGCATTGAAATATTCCCAAACATCAAGTGTGCCATATTGATTTACTGTGGTTTGTCGTTTGGAAGGGTAACCCCAGGATTTTTGGCACATCTCCTTAGTCATACCGAGAGCAACCTTATTATTATTGATATTGCTACCGAATTCTGAACCATATTTTTCGATGTTTGCCTTTCTTTCCAGCTCAATTTTTTGTTTGTATTCTTTTTCACGTTGTTCTTCTTTTATGCGTATTGTCTCCGGATCATGTACTTCTTTAGCTAATTGTTTGGCCTTTTCCAAAAAAGACACAGGTGTTATTTTTATATTATTGCTATTATTACGAATATATCCATCGCACATAGTCACATAAGAGGTGTGACGATCCCAAAGTTTTGGAGGATATAATTCGTTATCATTTGATGAGTAATAATCTCCTAAATAACGACCGTTATCGATTTCACCATTCTTTTCTATGCCACATAAGCTAATTTTATATAAGTCAATAGAATAACTACTACTATCGTTCGTGAATATACCGTATAACCTGCCATCAACCATTATCAATTGATCACATTTGTAGAGTTTGTTTTTATCTGGTGCAGGCTTCATATCTCCGGATATCCGATCCTCAAAATAGTTATTATCGCATGATAAATAGCAGTCCTGATTCTTTAGCGTTATTTCCAATTTTTCAAGGAATGAACTTGCATACTTTGAAATCTTCGTCATTGTCGTTAAAGATTGACTTATATAGATTTCACCTGATTCTATATTAACATCGCCCCTAATTTCATCGTATGTTGTCGCTGCTACATAAAAATCATTTCCATTGGCATCTGTTAGTACCAATACGCCCAAACATCTTCTGGGATATCTGGGATAATCTTTGCTTTGTGTTATTACATATTCTTCGTAATATTCTTTTTTAGGAATTGACTCTTTAATGTATTTTTCAAATGACATTCTTACAAGTATGCTATCTTGCACTTGCTGAGAACTGCTAAATTCATCTATCTGTATCTCAGCTTTTTTTGATGTGAGTCTATAATTATTCTGTAATTCTGTTATTTTTCTTTGAATCTGCTCGGTGAAGAATAGTTTCTCAGTAATAGTATAATATCCAGGAAGTAGCTTTTTAAAAGACAAAGTGGAATCAGTAGTATTTGTACAAGGGACCCCTATACCATCTGCGTTGCTCAGATAAAACTTAATGCCAATAACATCATTGTAACGGAAAATGGGATCGTCATAGCTGAAAAAATCACATCCATTTTGAAGCATTTCATTGGAAAATGGAATTTGATATTTCAAAAAGGCCTCATCCATTTCTGCGGAGGTCAAAGACAATTTTTCGCTAAATGCTTTCTTAGCTTGTTCAGATGTCATTACTTCAAATTGAGCAAAAAGATTGCTCATAGATGATACCAATAATATCAGTATCAATAATATTCTTTTCTTCATAGTGTTATTGTAATTCAATAATAGTATCGATTGTTTCTTTTATTGCACTGGCAATGTGTTTATTGCATATTTCCTGAATTGAGTGACTGTAGTCATATGCTGTTCCCATCCTGATGATTTTATATCCCATTGCCTTTGCTTTATTATATGCATAATTTGCCGCAGTTCCTTTTGTACGGCAAGCATACACCAAAAAATTACATTCTGCAGCAATCAATTCATCAAAGCCTGGTTTGAGATAATCCAGTGTATCTCCGCTTGATGTGATTCCCACTTTTACGCCTTTGTAATCAAAGATTTGTTTGATTTCACATTCAGAGCACTCTTTGCCAGTTAACAAATGCCCAAGCATTTTTAAGGAAGTTGATTTACCGCTATTGGCATGAGCGGCCAAACAGATAGCTACTTTCATCATGATAGAGTATAAAATAATGGTCATCAGGCGACTGCCCTGATCCTGACAGGGTACAAAAAAAGACGTGGGAGTCTTACTCTTGCTCATCCCCAATGCAGGCCTTGGCGAAGCCTATCAGAAGGATAAGCAACGCAGCTAGCCCACGTCAGGGATGATATGAATAAACTCCACGCCCCAAGGCATGGCGATTCAAACGTCATCACAAGTGGACGCTCCCGTTGCCGTATCTTCTTCTGATTATCTCAAACCGCCAAGTTTGCATTGAGAAGATAAACGTCAAGTAACGTCTTAAATATGTCTGCCCACCCAACCCTTCTTCCAAACCAAAGAACTTCAGACAAGGAAATCCAAGAATCTGGAAATAACTGGGCTAGCCAAGCAAAACAAAGTTAAATATATTTTTGTAAATCGCCATAATTTTTTTACTGATCAAGAATCATCATTTCATATTGCTAATCAGGAAAAATGAGTGTGTATTAGGATTTCTTCAGAAAAACAGAGTAGGGCAGTCGGTGCTGCGCTCGGCATTGCCGTACTTGCTGATTGTCTCTATCTCGGCATTGTCCTGCCATTCAAGATGCTGTTGATGAAAAAGACGATTTTCACTATCGAATCCGAAAGCCTAGGCTGTTATGCCCAAAGCCACGACTTAGAGGTCGGAATACTTCGGGACAACACCGCATCGAGCTATGTCTCCGAGTTCGTTTACGCAATTGTCGGCGAAATCCTTGCGCATTCCGAGGATTCTGACGAAATTTGCCGTGAAATTGCGCATAAGCGGACAGATAGCAGTCAACGGTGATGTTGCCGCTAGGTTGCTGATAATCTGCTTATTGTGTAACTTTGCCTTTCGTGGGTATTGCGAAGTTTAATTCAGCCAACGAGTTTAATATCTATATGGACTTATCAAAACACTTCATATTGCTCAATGGCAAGCCTAAGACTTTGCAGATTGATACCATCCAATGGAATGGCAGCAATGGCTATAGCGTGCGTTTCAAGAACAATGTACGCACCTTTAACTATGGCTGTGACAAAGTTGTTTGGCTCGGCAATCCGGAATGGAAAGACCCAACGCAGTGCAAGGTGTTGGTGGACGGCATATTGCAGAGCGGCATCAGAGAGATTTGGAGATTTGACAACATCGGATATGCTTGCTGGAGAGTCATCTACAACAATGGTTTTGTGCAGGATGACGCATCGGGTAAGATTGTCGTTACACAATCCTGCCTACAGGAAACTGCAAGTATGGATGTGTTTGCATATATGAAGAATGTGGCAACCATCAATCCCTTGGGCAAGGATGAGAAGAACCCAGTGGGGACTCTTTCGAAGATATACGACAAGGTGGGTTTTATTGCCAATGATTTGGCTGCCGCCTGCTATCTCAACCCTGCTGAAAACAAACCGAAGAGATTGAGCCATTCAGACTTAATATATCCTTTCGGATGCAACGCCAGCCAAAAGACAGCTGTCGTCAATGCCTTTGAACACCAGATAAGCGTAATTCAAGGCCCGCCGGGCACCGGCAAGACACAGACTATTCTGAACATCATTGCCAATATCGTCAGACAAGGAAAGACGGTGATGGTGGTGTCGAACAACAATTCCGCTACGGCCAATGTGCAGGAGAAGTTGGAGAAATATGGCGTGGGCTTTATCGCTGCGCCTTTGGGCGGCAAGGACAATAAGGAGCTGTTCATTGCCCGGCAGTCTGTTTTGCCCTCGGAATTAGCCCAGTGGAACTTGTCTTTGCAAGAAAGCATAAAGACAAAGCAAACACTGGATGGCGCAGTCACCCAACTTGACAAGGTGTATGCCTTGCAGAACAAGTTGGCGGAGCTTCGCCAAGAACGGCAGGCTGTGGCTTTGGAATGGGAACACTTCAAGTCGGAACAAGGTATTTCACACGAAGAAGATTCCTATCGCAATGCAAACTCGGCTAATGTAATCTGGCTTTGGCTAAAACTGCAGTCCATAGCCGAAGATGCGGACATAAAGCGATTAGGCATATTCCAGCGCGTCAAACTGTGGCGGATGAAACTGATGTGCAAGTACAAGTGGCACATACGGCACAGTTTCGACATCGCCAACTTGCGACCATTAATAATTGAGTTGCAAACTCTCTATTACATCAACCGGCGCAAGGAACTTTCTGCTGAGATTGCTGACAAAGAACAAGAGCTACGGACATACGATGCCAAAAGCTTGACTAAAGCACTCACGGACTGCTCACTCACTTTGTTGAAAGCAGCCCTGTATGACAAATACAAAGACGGCAGAGTGGGTTTTGCCGACACAAAAGATATGCGCCGAAAAAGTACGGAGTTCCAAATGCAATATCCTGTTGTACTCAGCACCACATTCTCGGCAAGATCTTGCGTGTTTGGAGATACGCCCTACGACTATCTCATTATGGATGAAGCTTCGCAAGTATCCTCTGACACGGGGACCTTGGCTCTTACTTGTGCCAGAAACGCCGTCATCGTAGGAGACACGAAGCAGTTGCCGAATGTGGAGACAGAAGAAGACCGCATGAAACTCCGGGAGATTGCAAAGCCATATAGCATTGCCGATGGCTATGACTGTGCCGAATATAGTTTCTTGGAGTCCGTGCTGAAGGTCATTACGAATGTGACGGAAACAATGCTGCGTGAGCATTATCGCTGTCATTCTCGCATCATCAACTTCTGCAACCAGAAGTTCTATGGCGGCAACCTATTGATAATGACGGAAGACAATGGAGAAGAAAATGTGCTGTCTGCCATTAGGACAGCCAAGGGTAATCATGCCACGAACCATTTCAATCAGCGTGAGATTGATGTGGTGAAGGAGGAAGTGTTGCCAACATTGAAAGATGCCGGCAGCATTGGCATCGTTACACCCTACAACAATCAGGTGGATGCGTTCAACCGTCAACTGAGCGATGTGAAGGCTGGCACCATACATAAGTATCAAGGCCGTGAAGAAGACGCCATCATTATGAGTGTGGTAGACAACCAGATTTCAAAGTTTGCCGATGATGCCAAGATGCTGAACGTGGCAGTGTCGAGAGCACGGAAGCGTTTCTGTCTTGTCGTGACAGGCAATGAACAGGAGAAACATAGCAACATCATAGACTTGCTTGACTATATAGCCTACAATAACTGCACGGTGACGGAAAGCAAGTTGGCATCCATCTTCGACTGTCTCTACGAGCAATACACTGAGCAGCGAATGGCATTTCTTGAAAGTCATCCGCAAATATCAGAGTATGCATCGGAGAACCTTACCTATGCCTTGATAGGCGATGTGCTGGCATCCGGCTCTGCATACAATTGCTTGAAGGTACTCTGCCACATTCCGCTGCGTCAAGTGGTAAAGGATACTTCCATGATGACGGCAGAAGAGTTGAAGTATGCCTCCAACTACAACACGCACATAGATTTTCTTATTGTCAACCGAGTGAGCAAGATGCCTGTCCTTGCCATTGAAACTGACGGCTATTCCTATCATAATGACGAAACGGAACAGCATAAGCGTGATATGATGAAAGACCACATTCTTTCAAGTTATGGTCTTCCGCTCTTGCGACTTTCAACTAAGGGGAGTGCTGAGCGTGAGAAAATCATCAGTTCATTGAACAAAGCCATCTGCTGATTATTACCCATATCCCCGCCTTATTCATCTTATCGCCCCTTGCCCCTTCTTGCGTCTTATCGGATGCATCAAGGCGTTGGAGGCTTGCCTCAAATTGCTTTTGTCTGTGTTTGACTATGTGTTTGAGGCTGGCTTTCTGAATTTGCCTCGCCGTGCCAGCCCGCAGACTATTAATGCGGCAAAATCAACGGGAGCGCCGCCCCTTGCCAGAAGCCCGTAGAATGCACTTCACTGTGTCCGATTTGCGACAGGACTTGCAAATCGGACACGCCGACCAACCACAGAACTGCCTGTGGCCAACATCCCCGTCCCCGCCAACTGCCTACTAAGTTGTGTAAGGTCAAGGATGTTGGTCAACGTAAAGTATGTGGTTGTATGGTTAGTAAAGATATTGGTATGTATAATACTTGTCGACATTTCTGCGTTTATTGCTATGCAAATACAAGCAAGGAATGTGTTATAAGGAATGCGGCGATGAATAATGATGATAGTGAAAGTATCATAGAATAGTAAGCATCTGACGTCAGTTTGATCCATCCTAAATGCTGCCTATCCCACATTTCATCGGATGTGGCTCCTATGGTGATTTTGGTCAATGATTCGTGGTTATTTATATGAAAAGAAAAGTCATTTTAACTGTCATATTGGCGATACTGTTCCTGTTCTTCGCATCGTGGTTTTACAAAATCGCGATGTTGTTGCTGCTCGTCCGTCAGTGGCGAAACGAAATCAAGGAGAAGAAGGAATGGGGATATAAGGCGCTAATGGGTGTTCTGCTTGTGGCAATGTTCTGTGTCCTGCCAAGATACAGATACAACACTTCAGACAGGGTGCGACTGATTTACCAGGACGAGAAAGGGAATCCGGAATTTCCGCCATTTGCGCATTATCTCGTAAACGTATTCTTGCCGGAGGAAGAAATCTGCAATTTGGGAATATGGGGAGTGAGGTTTGCTCTTCTTTCTTGAATCTTCAGCTGACATTCACTATGCAGTTTGCTTGGTATTCTATAATTTTTAGCATACCTTTGCAAACACTAAAGAAAACGGGAATGAGCATCCGAAAGGTCGGGTGCGTCCGTTAGAGTTCTTTGATTTAATAAAGCATCAAGAGACAGCCTCGAGCTGACCCAACCGAGCTTCGTAACGCCACGGTGGGAAAAGGATGTGGTTTAATAAGTTAAACAAAAGAGTTATGAGTAATCAGAACTACATTTCAAGTTTATTTTTGAGGAAGAAGATGCATAATGCTTCTTCTATTGGTTGCTATGCCTTCCGCCGAGATGTACGGAAAGGTATAGCCGTGTCTTTCGGTAACACGGTGTCCGGCTATTCTTTAACACTGAATGGCACACCGTTCAATACTTCAGAATGTGTCTGTATAGCCGAAGCGTCTTCCTATGGTACTGCCGGACACATTGTATTTCAAAAACAGATAATCGGCAATCTATTTGAGCATTCAGTAAAAGTCTCTCTGTTTAAGGATGTCAGGACAATAGTATATGACAGATTAGCACAGATTGCAGCATCCGGGGAAAGAAAAGAAAGAAACGTAAGCGCAGACGGCTTGTTTGATTTTTCCATATCTAACAAGCCGGAAAGGCAGCTTACTTAAGAAGAAAGGCGATTAACAATAACAACATCAATAATATCAATCAATATGGAAGCAATGGACTTAAATGTAAAGGCTCAACATCCCAAGGGTAGGATACAGTTACTTGACGGGCGGGTGCTTGACTGCTATCAGTCGAAGCAGATTGGCAAGGCAGACAATATGATGAAGCTTGACACGATAGGCGACTATTTTTCAGTTAAGAAGCCTCAACACGTAGCCGTAAAGGCGAAAGATGGTGAGGCTAAGATGAATGAGCAAAAGTTGTTCACAGATAATGCCTTTCTCTTTCTCGACAAGCGTGAGCGCATCCTAAGTGAAAGCCGTATGTTCCTATGCCCTATACCAATTCAAAGTGGTATCGCATACACGGGTACAGGAGGCTTCAACCGCCCAACTTTGGGGATATACCTTGAATGGTGGAAATATTGCTCCGCTGCAAGTATCTTAGAGGAGAATGACGAGGAATGGCTTGTGTATCATATTGCAGGCAGTCCTTTGAGCGGTTGTAATCGGTGCGGACTTGTCAACCCATTCGGAGAAACAAAAACCAAAGCGGTCTCGTCATTCATTAGTTTATGGGCTCGGTTTATGGAGATAAACTGCCGATATGACGAGGCCAAAGAGCAATATGAAGCTTTCACTCTCAGAAAAGTCCTGTCAATTCTCGAGAATGAGGGATGCGTGGCCGGGCATAGGCAAGCAAAGCATATTCCATTTCTTGAGCAGGTCAACTATGGGCTAATGGAAAGGATAGATTACTTGAACACGTGTGTCAACAAAATGCGTGATAGAATGCATCAGGCGCTGATTAAGTCGAAAGAAAAAGAACTTACCGACTTCAAGGCAGATTATCGAGAGCATAAGGAAGCAAAGGACAAACGACTGACGGAGATACAAGCAATACGGACAAAGCTTCACAAACAGCTAAAGGAAGGAAAGATTGATAACATTCAGTATCAACGCGAGTGGATGCCTTTGCATAAAGAGAAGGATAGTCTTACATACGAGTTCAATAAGTTTGTAGATGACAAATTGAGGTTACTATTCCCTGACGAGAGGATATCTCTGTATGAAGAAGTGAAAGATTTCTTAGAAAAGTGAAAAGATGATAGTACCTCGATATACGGGAATATATCAAAACGGATTTCCACTGCCAGACCCGATCGTCAGCAACACGAAAAATCATTTTTCTCATTAACTTTTTCCAGCTTTGTGCTACTTATATGTAGATTACAACACAAATGACAAGAACTGAAATCGAACATATACTGTCCACACAGCGTGGGAAATTGATCAAAATGGCACGGAGCTTCATAAAAGCGTCAGATAGGGCCGGGGATGCCGAAGACATAGTCCAGGAGGCACTTACCGAACTATGGATGCTCTTTGAATCCGGCTACAGGATACGCAATGCAGAGGCACTGGCAGTGAAGATCACCAAAACCGTTTGCGTAAGGCATTACCGTAGACAGAAGTTCCAGGCCACGGCCATCGACGGGATAGATTTCTCCGGAGGAACACCGGCAAGCGAGAGAATAGAGATGCAGGAAGCGATTGATACACGGAATCATATATGGCCACACCTCAGCGAAACCCAGCGACGATACCTGCAAATGAGGGATGAAGAGGCGATGACACTTGACGAAATCGCAGAGGCTACGGGTCATCCGAAATCAAGCATCAAAGCAACCATCTCACAGGCGAGAAAAACAATGAATGAACTTTTAGCAAAGATGTCAAAATGAACAGAGAATACAGAAAAACATTGATAGAGAGATACCTCAACGCCGAGTCTTCCTTGGAAGAAGATTTGATGCTGGCAGAATGGTTCTCAGCCAACGAGGCCGAATCAGACGAAGAATCGGTCAGGAAACTCATCCTTGCAGAATATCCTGAGGCATCTTACAACACGGCTGGAAAGGAATTCGACGCCATTGTCTCAAAAGCCGCCAGACGCTCCCGCATAATGAGATGGACCTTCAGTTTTGCAGCCGGCGCAGCAATCGTCATCAGTCTGGGAATCATCTTCACCAACCGGAGAACCTGCGATTTCAACTGTCTGGAAATCGCCCAGGGCATAGAACAAATAATCTCTCTAAATATGGACAATGTTGAGAGCATTACCGCCCGCCCGAAAGGGAACGATGTGATTATCAAGGCTTTGATGAAAGATGGCAGCACCTGCTCCTATCTGATGAGCAAGGACACCGGGACATCGGCGGTCTCAATCACGGCAATGAACAAATAATCCAGTAATATTCAACAACTTAATAACATTCTTATGCTTACATCCATTTTAAGCGCAGTATGCGCTCTCGCCATTGGCGGAAACACAATCACAAACCAGGCTGACACTCTGAACGTTTATATAATCAACGGAGAGAAAGTCGAGAATTTTGACGGCAGCCAGCTCGTAGGCAAGACCATCAGTGACTACAAGACAATGACTTCATCAAGCACCAGTAACGGGATTACGTCGATAACTAAAATGCACGTAATCTCAACTGACGGAAATGCAGTCAAATCTGTAACCCATTCCAGTTATTTACTCTCCACTAACGGCGAAATTAACAAAATATCAATTGTTGGAGTAAATGGAAAGCATTCCGCCGCTGATATTCAAGCCAAAGAAGGGGCTAAAGAAATGGAGATATTTGTCAATGGCAAGAAATCGACCAAGGCTGATTTGAGCGGAATACTGCCTGAAAGAATAGCCTCAATAACAGTTTATCGCGCCGGAAGCCCGGAAGCGGCAAAATACACCGACGACAAAGAAAAGAATGTCCTCTTTGTGGAATTGAAGAAATAAATGAAATAAGCCATACTATCGTAATGCTCAGTGTATGACAATAATTTGAAGACATCAATTCGGTAGCGGTTGGTGCGGATGACAAGGCAAAATCCTGGACGCAGGTCAGCGCAAAAGGGCAGATATCCAATGAATATGACCAAGTCTGGACTCTTGTCGCGGCAAACCGGTTTATGGCCGGGTACAAAGATCAGGTGAAGTCCTGCCGCGTCGGCGAGAGGAACGGCCGTCGGCAGGACTTCATCAGGGTTATACGCCCCCAAAAGGATTAGATGAATTCCTCGCGTTCCTTGATGTCCTTGATGCGGAGCTGGAGGGTGGTGTTGCCGCGGTAATAGTTCTCGACGATGGAGTAGCAGATGTCGAACGGATTACCGGCCTTGATGTAGTCGTAGAACTCGGCCATATTGAAAGCTATGGCAGGAATCTGATGGAAAGGCTGCTTCTCGTCAATCAGGTCGAGCTTCATATGCACCCCGCCGGCGCCGACCTTGCGGCAATTGCCTCCGTCGGAAACATTTTCAGTAAGGAAGACCGGATTGGTGTTGCCCGGGCCGAATGGCTGGAACTGCTTCAGAAGCCTGAAGAACTTAGGGGTAATCTGGCTGAACTCTAACTTGGCGTCAATGTCCGTCATCGGCGTCAGCATCTCTTCAGTGATCTTACCGGCGATGAATGCCTCAATCCTGCCGACAAACTCCTCCAGATTGCTTTCCTTCAAGGTCAGACCGGCCGCATAGACGTGTCCGCCGAAGTTTTCCAGCAGGTCGGAACAATTCTCGATGGCCTCGTAAAGATCGAAACCGGCGACACTGCGGGCCGAGCCGGTGATAAAACCGTTCGATTTGGTAAGCACGATGGTAGGCTTGTAGAACGCCTCTACAAGACGCGACGCCACAATGCCGACAACCCCTTTATTCCAGGTAGGGTTATAGACAATCGTCGCCGCGGCGGTTGAAAGGGCGGAGCCGTTCTGCACCATCTCGAGAGCCTCCTGTGTGATCTCACGGTCGATGCTCTTGCGGTCGTTGTTGTTGTCGTTGATTTTTTCGCCGATAATCGTCGCTATGTGGTCGTCCGAGGCCGTCAGAAGCTCCACGGCCAAACGGCCTGTCTCCATCCTTCCGGCGGCGTTGATCCTCGGCCCTATCTTGAACACGATGTCATCTATCGTAAGATGACCGAGTTCCAGCTTGGAGAGAGTCGCCATAGCCTGAAGCCCCTTGCGTGGATTCTCGTTCAGCTGCTTGAGTCCGAAATGAGCCAGAACCCTGTTCTCCCCCACCATCGACACCAGATCCGCCGCGATGCTGACCACGAGCAGATCCAAAAGCGGAATCAAAGTCTCGAACGGAATGCCGAACTTCTGTGAATATGCCTGGACAAGCTTGAACCCGACACCGCAGCCGCTCAAATCGTCGAACGGATAGGTGTCATCCTCCCGCTTGGGATCCAGCACGGCCACAGCGGACGGAAGGGTGTCCTCCGGAAGATGGTGGTCGCAGATGATCACATCAATCCCCTTTGTGGCGGCATATTCAACCTTCTCGTTGGCCTTGATGCCGCAGTCCAGCGTGATGATCAGCCCGAAGCCGTTGTCTCCGGCCCAGTCAATTCCCTTGTAGGACACTCCGTATCCCTCCTCATAACGGTCAGGAATGTAGAAATCCACTTTCGAAGAATACCTCTTGAGGAATGAATATACCAACGACACGGCGGTGGTGCCGTCCACATCGTAGTCGCCATAGACAAGAATCTTCTCCTCGGTAGTTATCGCCTTGCGGACTCTGTCCACGGCCACGTCCATATCCTTCATAAGGAACGGATCGTGCAAATCATTCAGGCTCGGGCGGAAAAACGAACGCGCCTGCTCAAAGGTCTCGACTCCCCTCTTGACAAGAAGGTCGGCGAGGACACGGTCGATGCCAAGTTCGGCGGAAAGTCTTCCCACCTTCTCCTGATCAGCCGGCTCCTTCAAAATCCATTTGCGCTCTTTTCCCATAATAGACAAAGGTAAGGATTTAATTTCAGAATACGAAAAATGAAGCTATTCACAACATTGCCGATCACATTCAGCGGAATGACGGCGGTCAAATCATCTCACGAAAAGTCTCCATTCCCTTTGTGGCGACATCACGGATGTGGGTGATGCGTGAATCGTTGACCGCCACATCCTCAGGGTCAATCAGATAGATAGGGACTCCATTGGAAGCGTAACGGTAAAGGCCGGCGGCCGGATAGACATTAAGCGAAGTACCCACAATCAGCATTATGTCGGCGGCGGAGACGATGTCAATGGCTTTCTCGATGTTCGGCACAGCCTCCCCGAAGAAGACGATGTGCGGGCGGAGCTGGCTGCCGTTCGGAGCCTTATCGCCAAGGACGACCGCATCGTAGCCGATGTCGATGACCTCCTTCTCCGAATATGTCCGGTCATATTCACCGTCCTCCGGGCGCACCTTGGTTGCCTCGCCGTGAAGGTGCAACACCCTCGTGCTTCCGGCCCTTTCGTGCAGATTGTCAACATTCTGCGTAATGACAGCGACTGAATATTCCTTCTCCAGCGCGGCAATGGCCACGTGGGCGGCGTTCGGTCTCACCTCTGAAAGCCTACGGCGCAGGCCGTTGTAGAAATCCAGAACCAAGGCCCGGTTGCGATACCACCCCTGAATCGACGCGACCTCTTCGGGATCATATTCACCCCAAAGTCCGTTATTGCCGCGGAATGTGCTGAGTCCGCTCTCGGCGCTCACCCCCGCACCGGTAAGTACAACTATCTTCTTTTTCACCGGATTCATATTGCTTCTCTTTTAAACGCTGCCCCACCACAAAGGTGGAACAACCTAAATTATTGGTTTTTAAAATAATAATTCCTAAGCCAATACTCGAACAGCGGATCGAGAATCACCGGCTTGCCCTCCTCGCCGACAAAGGTAAGTATCTCCTTTTTCATCAGAGCGTCCTTGAGACGGCGGACATTGGCGGACGAATTGAGGGAATATCTCCTGATTACCTCCGCAGTACTGAATTTGGAATAGCCGTCGATAATAGCTTTGAGAAGACTGACCTGAAAAGTCGTGAGGTCATTCATCATAGCGATGAAGCGGCCACGGTTGACGGCGATTACGGTGGCAAGCGCCTCAAGCAGCACAGGCTCCATAATGTAGCCCTTGGACAGAGAGTCGCAGACCGACGTGAAATGGTTGATATAAAACAGATTGCACTTGAAAAGACGGCAAGCGCCGCTGATCAGGTCCCTGTCTATCACCTTGCCGCTCGCAAGGAATCCCTTGATGATCCGCTCCACGATTTCCCTTTCATCAACCTTGCTCAGCCTCAAACGGGTGGCGCGGCGATAAAAGAAATGCCTCTTGACGAATATGTCATCCATTGCATTGACCTGAGAGCCTATGAATATGTAGGAGAACAGCCTTAGGCCTTCAGCCTTCGCTCCGTCAATTACCTCCTCCATCAGCTTGAACACCAGCTCACCGTCATCCGCCAGATCCACGTTCTGAAACTCATCGACAATAAGGTAAATCTTCTCGCCTCTCTCTGCGGCGAGAGCGTAGGGAAGCCTGAGCACAGCCCTGAGGTCGTTCTCGTCCAGATCCCAATTGGTGGAGAGAATCGTGTCCCTGTCCGCGAACGCTTTCCTGTCAAAGACGAAATGCGTCCCCTCAAGGTACCGGTTGACAATCCTCTCATATTCATCCGGGGTCGTGGCCACGATTCTGATCACCGCGGTTCCAAGCCTTTTGACAAAGTCCTCGCCGCGGCGTATGTCCAATGCCGTCATCTCTCCGACAGAGAAGCGCTCACCGCTCACTTTCATCTTGGTGAAGACCTGATGGACAAGAGACTTCTTTCCGGTTCCGAAAGGTTCGCCTATGACCACATTCTCACTCTGGGCCAAGAGATTACCAAGTATGGCGCAATCCTCTTTGCGGCCGATGAAATGCTGTCCGGTCACATATTTGTTGTACAAAAAAGGGCTGTCCATCGAAATAACATTTTTGTTTTCACAAAATTAACATTTTTTTCCTATCTTTGCACCCGCTTTAGTGAGCGACCGGGAATTAATCGGCAAAAAACGTCGGCATATTCCCCGGGTTTAAGAAAAAAAGGAGGTGGTAAAAGCATTATGATCATAGTTCCCATCAAGGAAAACGAGAACATCGAAAGAGCCTTGAAGAAATTCAAGAGGAAATTCGAGAAGACCGGTGCTATCCGTGAACTTCGCGCCCGCAAGAACTTCGAGAAACCTTCTGTAAAGAAGAGAGCCGCGAAGATGAAGGCCATCTACGTTCAGCACCTCCAGCTGCTTGACGAGCAATAATAAGAGCTTGAATACAATCGGATCGGACTGCCTTATGGTGGTCCGATTTTCGTTATCGGCGTGAGAATCTTGATTTTTCGCTATATTTGTAGATTATGGAAAAGAAAAACTTCGCGCACGGGATATGGCGCCGGCTGAAACCGGTGCTTTGGGTGCTTTTGGGAATATGGGCGGTCGTCATTGTCGCGCTTCAGGTCGCGCTTAACTCAAAGGTGCTTACACGTATTGTGGGCGGAATGGCAAATGAATACATTGACGGAGAAGTCGCGTTCTCCGGCATCAACGCCTCTATGTTCAGGAGTTTCCCGAACCTCAACGTCACGGTCGAGGACTTTTCCATCACATACCCGCACGAAAGATTCGCCGCCTTTGACTCGCCGGATGTTCCGGGAGGGTATCTTGCAGAATCCGGACGAGGAGAGGTTTCCGACACTTTGGCTCATTTCAGAAAACTTTCGGTGTCAATCAATTACATCTCCGCCGCATTCGGAAAAATCAGAATCAGGCACGCAGCGTTGGAGCATCCGAGGATTTTCGCCCACCAGTATGACTCCACAACGGCGAACTGGGACATCTTCGGTAACGTCTCCGCTGATGAAGAAAGCGACACCGCCTCATCCTCTCCGCTAACCGGGATTTCGGTCGGCAGGGTCAGCCTTGGCGAGAGACCGTTCATAGTCTACACAAACCCGTCGGACACCGTATTCGGGTGCATATCCCTCAAGCGCCTGACAGCGAAAGGACATTATGACGCGAAGGAAAACAAGATCGAAAGGGTCGGTCTGGAACTGGATTCGCTTTTCGTGGCCGGAAGGCTTCCGGCTGACACTGTCGCGCTCGGAGTCGAGCGGCTCGGAATCAAGGAACGCACCGGACATTTTGATGTAAGTCTCACGTCACGGCTGTTCCTTGGCCTTAAATCATCCGGCAGGATGTCCATTCCGGTCGAAATCAAGGGGGACGTGTTTCCGGAGCCTGGTCTCAAGCGGATAGCCGTGGAGAATCTTAAAGCCAGGATAGCCACAATCGGACTGGAGGCGGCTGGAGAGGCTGACTTCTCCGGTGAGGATATTCATCTGAAGGCGGACGTGGCGACAAAAGAAGCGCCAATCAGCGAACTGGCGGAATATTTCGGAGCCAACTTCCCTATCCTGAAGAAGTTGCGCACCGATGCACTGCTTTCCGTGGATGCCTCCTGCGACGGTTTCTATGACAAGAGCACCGGCAGCCTGCCTCCTCTCTCCGTCCGCCTTCAGGTCCCGGACGCCGGGATCGGCTGGGAGGGGATAGACGAAAGCGGAAGATTCGACATAGACGTGACAGCAAAAAGCCTGAACGGTAAGCTGTCCGCCGAGATACCGGATTTCTGTTTCAGCGCCAACGGAATGAAAATCAGCGTAAGCGGAACCGGAGAGGACCTGCTCGGAGAAGATCCCGGATTCGACATCACAGGCGACATCCACATTGTCCTGGATTCGCTGGCGGCATTCCTGCCGGACACCTTGGGAGCTTCCGTCCACGGAAACCTGGAGGGCATCATCGCAGGCAGCTTCCGCCTGTCGGAACTCAACGTATTCAATTTCTCGGACATAGGCCTGGAGGGGCTTCTGGAAAGTGACGGAATACGTGTAAGCATCCCTAAAGACACACTCTTCGCCTATTTAGGCCACACGGACATCAGCTTGGGAACCTTCAACCGGCCGGAAGAGGACGACAGCGGACACAGCCACACCGGACTGGCAGTGGCGGTTGACAGCGTACTCGCCGAATATGGAGCCTCGACTTTCGTCCGGGGCGCCGGAATACGCCTCTCCGCCCATAACTCGGAGGAGACGGTCGCCGGGAATCCTGACAGGCATCCTGTACACGGACATCTCGACATCTCGTCGATCGGGATGATGGACATCGACTCCTGCTTTGTCGGAGCGCTCAATTCAAAAAACACCTTCAAGCTGACACACAAGCCGATTGGAAAGCACCTTGTCCCGTTTATGGATCTGACCAGCACAAACGGGAGAATCACGTTTCGGGAAGGGGTCAACAGGTTTTCTATGCGGGAAGTACGGCTTTCCGCCGCCGCACATCCGAATTCAGCCGAGACACAAATCCGCAGGAAGCATCTCTTAGACTCCCTGCAACGGGTTTATCCCGGAGTCAAGCTGGATTCGTTGTTCAGGAAGGCTTTCAGCAGAAGGGACGGAGCCGCCTTGCCTGACTACCTTTCCGAAAAGGATTTCGAGAAGAACGACATAAAAATCCAGTTGGGAGAGTCAATCGCCGCCTACTTCAAGAACTGGGACATTTCCGGAGACATAGACATCTCGGGCGGGCTTCTCATCTCGCCATACTATCCGCTGGACAACAGGATAACTGGGTTAAGCGGCAAATTCTCCAACAATGCGATAGACCTTGAGGAATTGTCTTTCAAATCCGGTTCCTCAGACATCTCCGCCAAAGGCCGCCTGTCGGGGCTGAGGAGAATCGTGACTTCCGGAAAAGGGAAACTCAACCTGGAGCTTGGGATTTCCTCCGGCCTGATTGACGTGGACGAGATACTCATCGCAATCAACTCCGGGAAGAATTTCAGTCTCCCGGCAGGCAGCGAAGCGCTGTCAGAGATTGACGACAACGCCTACCTAGACGCAGTCAAGGAGTTGACAGCCGCAGACACCACGGCCGGGGCGTCCCTCATCGTCCTGCCATCCAACCTCGACGCAAGAGTCTCACTTCAGGCGGAAAAGATAAGGTATTCTAATCTTGAGACAAGCTGGGTGGCTTCCGACCTTGTGATGAAGGAACGCTGCCTTCAGGCGACAAACACTCTGGCGACAACGAATATGGGCGACGTTTACCTTGAAGGTTTCTACTCAACCCGAACCAAAAAGGATCTCAAGGCCGGTTTCGATCTCACACTGGCCGGGATAACCACCGACAAAGTCATCCGGCTTTTCCCGGCGATCGACAGTATCGCACCTATGTTGAAAGCCTTCAAAGGGCTGTTGGACTGCGAGATAGCCGCCACAAGCGCCATCGACACTTCAATGAGCATAGTGCTTCCATCCCTTAACGGCGTTGTCAAGATTGACGGCAAAGACCTGTCCTTATCAGAGAGCGAAGACCTGGACAAGCTGCGCAAAACGCTGATGTTCAAAGACAAAGACTCCAGTCACATTGAGTCGCTGTCTATCAGGGGCATAATAAAAGACAATCAGCTGGAGGTGTTCCCGTTCCTGCTGGACATTGACCGCTACCTGGTGGCGGCAAGCGGACTCCAGAACTTTGACCAACGGTTCAAATACCATCTCTCAGCCATCAAGTCACCGGTTCCCTTCAAATTCGGAATCAATCTGGACGGCTCGTTCGACAACTGGAAATGGAAACTCGGCAAGACAAAGTACAAAAACCGGAACATCCCTCTGTTCGACGAGCAGGTCAACGGGCTGATGCGCACTCTCACGAACGCCATACACAACATATTCGAGAAAGGCGTGGATCAGGCCATCAGACAGAATGAACTGTCTCAGAAAGCCATAGAAGACAAAAAGAAGGAACTTGAATATTCCGCATCCCTGACCGAGGAACTGTCCGCCGAGGAAAAGCAGGCCTTACAGACCTTGGAGACCCTGACCGGTGCCGTCCAATAACTTCCGCCACAGCCGTTGTGAAGAGGGATATTCGCCTCTATAGAACACAATACAAGGGGCAGTGGCAGCTTGCCGCTTCAAGTCAAGGACATAAAAACACATCGAATAATTAAGCGCCTCTATTTGATTATTAATAGTTTTATTTTATCTTTGCGTTCCTTTCGGACTGCGGAACAACGGCAGCTTCCAATCGCCGGAGTTCCCTGAGGAATCCCTATCATCATCTAGATTCCTATGCCGGAAGGTTTTGCGGGTGTGTTGAAACTGGTAGACAAGCCAGACTTAGGATCTGGTGCGCAAGCGTATGGGTTCGAGTCCCTTCACCCGCACAAAAGGACAACCTCATTCCGGGGCTGTCCTTTTTGCATTTCCGGCAACTCATTAAAAACCAGTCGAGAGCCCGCCATTAAGACATATAAGGCTACAGAGTAAAAAACCGAGGGGTGAAGCAGAGAAACCTTACGGCTCGGAGTGGCTGCCAGATAGCGGCGTCACCCTAATAACGCCTGTAGTGGCAGCGGACTCTCTCTACCTTGCCGAAACGTACTCGCCTGTAGGCTCGCACACGGACAAGTCTGACAATCTCCACCTCAATGGCGACTATCACAAGATGTTGGTTTGTTCTCATTAGTATACATTATAAATTGAAAGGTTTGAAAGAACAACCGTCCTTGTTGCAGTACCCCCTCGGTATGAGACAATAAAAAAGCAGACATCCCTTTTAGGGAAAAGATGCCTGCTTTTACTCTTTCAATCAAATGTATACTGGCACAAAGGTAAAGATTTTTTTCTGATTTGCAATTCTTTCATCTGATTTTCCACAAATTTTCCTCATCCAGCCACTCCACAAACTCCCTCACTCACTTGAACCCCTTAACAAAACTCCGATGTTCCGCACAAAAACAACCGTCCTTTAGTCAACACTTATTTCCGTCTGTCCGCCTTGTCTTCTTTCTCTTCGGAACGGGCGAAGAACCTGTTCTGGAAAAGAATCAGATAGAAAGCGCCAACGGTGACACAGCTGTCCGCAAAATTAAAGACAGGAGCGAAAAACAGCAGACGATCCCCTCCGACAAACGGCATCCATTCAGGCCAGAACGTGTCTATCAAAGGGAAATAGAACATATCCACGACACGTCCGAACATCAACGGAGCATAGTCGAATATCACCCCGTATAAAAGGCTGTCGATAATGTTGCCGAAAGCCCCGGCGGTAATCAGTGTAAGTCCGACAAGGACTCCTGTGGGAACAACCGGCTTTCCGTCAGCCAAGAGAGCCTGATTCCCATTACCGTCAACGGACTTGCGCACAAGAGACGCTATCCACCAGCAAAGGACACAGGAAAGGGCTATTCTGAAGAATGACAGACAGAACTTTCCGACCTCACCTCCGAACTTCATTCCGAAAGCCATACCCTCATTCTCTATGAAGAAAATCTGGAACCAGTCTCCGATTACACTGAAATGCTCTCCGATCTGCATATTCGTCTTGACCAGAATCTTGATGACCTGGTCAATGACGACAAGAATGACTCCAAGAAGCAGGAGCCGTCTACCTTTGGAAATCCTCACTAGTTATGTCCTTTTTTAGCAAGTTTCTCCTTGGCCTCGACAGTAAGCGTGGCGTGCGGAACCAGTCTTAACCTTTCCTTTGGAATGAGCTTGCCTGTCTCACGGCATATTCCATAAGTCTTGTTCTCAATGCGCACCAAGGCTGCCTCAAGATTCTGGATGAACTTGTACTGCCTTTGCGCAAGCTGGCTGGCCTCCTCCTTGGAAAGCTGGTAGGCGCCATCGTCCTCAACCGTCTTGAACGACGGAGTGGTGTCTTCGATGTCGTTGCTTCCGTTGTGCATAATCACCCTGCGCAAGGTATTATACTCCTTCTTGGCCTTGTCAAGCATATCATTGATGATGGCGCGGAACTCTTCCAGCTCCTCATCACTGTAACGCGACTTCGTCGTCTCGGCTGAAACCGCATTGTCTTTGATTAACTCTGACATAGTGTAAAAATATTTAGGTCCGAAAACTATCTTGTCAGCACCATCCTGACCGAGCCTTCATCCCACTCGACATCGGCCGCCCCTTCCGGAGCGTCCTGCCCAAGAGTGATTGAAAGCGCGAGAGTCTGGGCCGCGATGTAATCTTTGTACGAATCCAAAGCGGAAGCGATGGACTCACCCGCGGCGGCATCCGCGAAAATCCCGACGTTGACCTTGTCCGTAACCTCGAAGCCGCTGTCCTTTCTCAGGTTCTGGATTCTGTTGATAAGCTCGCGGGCGACACCCTCCTTCCTCAACTCGTCGGAAATCTGAATATCAAGGGCTATCGTCAGCTGACCCTCGGTAGCAACGAGCCAGCCCGGCATATCCTCCGACGAAATCTCATAATCTCCCGGCCTGAGTTCCACCGTCCCGGACGGAAGGTCAACCGAATATGACTGTCCGGCGGCCTCGGCGTTCTGTATGGCCGAGATTGTCGCCTGGTCAAACCCGGCGAAAGCTCCGGCGATTTCCTTCATCTGTTTGCCGTAGACCTTGCCAAGCGTCTTGAAATTCGGCTTGATTTTCTTCGTGATTATGCCTGTCGTGTCAGAAAGGAACTCCGATTCCTTGACATTAACCTCATTGAGTATGATGGACTTGACCTGCTCCAACTGCTCTTTTACCCTTGCGGAGATCACAGGGACAATAAGCTTCTGAAGCGGCTGACGAACCTTGATGGAGACCTTGCGGCGGAGCGCAAGAACCATCGATGTTGCCTTCTGGGCAAGTTCCATTCTCTCCTCCAGATCAGTGTCTATGACAGAGGCGTCGCAAGCCGGCATCATAACATAATGCACAGACTCGGAGCCGTCCGGCACAAGATCGAGATACAGGCGATCCATATAGAACGGAGCGATAGGGGCGGCGAGCACGGCCACATCGACCAGCACCTCGTAAAGAGTCTGGTAGGCGGCGAGCTTGTCCTCGTCCATTTTTCCTCCCCAGAAACGCTTCCTGTTCAGGCGAACGTACCAGTTGCTCAGGTCATCGCACACGAAGTCCTGGATAAGACGGCCGGCTGTGGTGATGTCATAGTCTTCGTAGGCCGCGGCCACCTTCTTCTTCAACGTGTTCAGAAGAGAGATGACCCAACGGTCAATCTCAGGCCTGTCTGAATATTCCACTTTCTCCGCCTTAGGGTCAAACCCGTCGACATTGGCGTAAAGGGCGAAGAAAGAATATGTGTTGTAAAGCGTTCCGAAGAACTTTCTGCGGACCTCATCCACACCAGCCTCATCGAACTTAAGGTTATCCCAAGGCTGGGCGTTGGTCAGCATATACCACCGGAGAGCGTCGGCCCCGTACTTGTCCAGCTGTTCGAACGGATCCACGGCGTTGCCCAGACGCTTGCTCATCTTGTTGCCTTCCTTGTCCAGAACAAGCCCGTTGGAAATCACAGTCTTGTAGGCCGGAGTACCGCTGATCATCGTGTGGATGGCGTGAAGTGTGTAGAACCAGCCTCTGGTCTGATCGACACCCTCGGCGATAAAGTCAGCCGTGCATCCGAACTTAGGAGACTCCAGACCGCGAAGCCCTTCCTGAGCGTAAGGCATAGCGCCCGAATCAAACCAGACATCGATGAGATCGGCCTCGCGGGTCATCTTCTTTCCGGAAGGGCTGACAAGGAATATGTTATCCACATAAGGTCTGTGGAGGTCAATCCTGTCATAGTTTTCCTTACTCATATCCTTAGGGTCAAAGCCATTGTCCCTGAAAGGATTGCTTGACATAAAGCCAGACTCTACCGCCTTGTCGATCTCGGCATAGAGCTGTGCGGCGGAGCCGATGCAGATCTCCTCCTTTCCGTCCTCGGAGCGCCAGATCGGAAGCGGGGTGCCCCAGAAACGGCTGCGGCTCAGATTCCAGTCCTGGATGTTCTCAAGCCACTGGCCGAAACGTCCTGTGCCGGTGGATTCCGGCTTCCAGGTGATGGTCTTGTTGAGAGCCACCATCTCATCCTTGACGGCCGTAGTCTTGATGAACCAGGCGTCAAGAGGATAATAGAGGACAGGCTTGTCAGTCCTCCAGCTGTGAGGGTAGCTGTGTGTCTGCTTCTGAATCCTGAACACCCGTCCGTCCTCTTTCATCATCATACAGAGGTCAACGTCAAGAGTAGGAGCGTCGGCAGGCAAAGAATCATCGAAAGCGTTCTTCACGTAACGGCCGGAATACTCCTTGTAGGCAGGATCGACATTGGTACGGACATATTCAGGATCAAGATCCTCAATCGGATAGAAGCGTCCGTCGCGGTCCACCTGGGCCTGACGTTTGCCGTCCTTGTCTAGCACCATCATTCCCGGCACGCCGAAATTCGCGGCGACTTTCTTGTCATCGGCGCCGAATGTCGGAGCGATATGTACGATTCCCGTACCGTCTTCTGTCGTCACATAGTCCCCGGAGATCACCCGGAACGGCTCACCCTCCTCGACAGGGCTGAACCAAGGAATCAGCTGTTTGTAGCGGATTCCCACGAGGTCGGCCCCTTTGAAAGATCCGTCAAGGACCTTGAAAGGCACGAGTTTGTCCCCCGGCTTGTAATCCTCAAGCGGAATGTCCGCCGCCTTAGGATTGAACCAGACACCGACCAGATCCTTGGCCAGCACGTAAATCGCCTCTTTTCCGGTGTAAGGGTTGAAAGAAAGGACACGGACATATTCATACTTCGGTCCCACGCACAGCGCGGTGTTCGAAGGCAGGGTCCACGGGGTCGTCGTCCAGGCCAGGAAATAGACCGGGAAGGCCTCAGTGCCGAAAAGCGGCTGCGACTTTCCGTCCTTGATGACCTCGAACTGCACTGTGGCGGTCGTGTCGGTCACATCCTTGTAGCACCCCGGCTGGTTCAGCTCGTGGGAACTGAGTCCGGTGCCGTCTGACGGAGAGTATGGCTGGATGGAGTATCCCTTGTAAAGCAGCCCCTTGTCGTAAATCTTCTTGAGAAGATACCAAAGAGTCTCGATGTAGCGGTTGTCGTAAGTGATGTAAGGATCGTCCATATCGACCCAGTAGCCGACGCGCTCGGTCATATTCACCCACTCGGCGGTGTATTTCATCACTTCCGAGCGGCAGGTCTTGTTGTATTCCTCGACGGATATCTTGGTTCCGATGTCATCCTTATGGATTCCCAGCTTCTTCTCCACACCTATCTCCACAGGGAGTCCGTGGGTGTCCCAGCCGGCGCGGCGGTTCACCTTGTACCCGGACTGGGTCTTGTAACGGCAGATGGCATCCTTGATGGAACGGGCCATAACGTGATGTATTCCCGGCTTGCCGTTGGCGGATGGCGGGCCTTCGAAGAATATGAACTCCGGCGCTCCCTCCCTTACCTCAAGGGACTTCTCGAACGCGTGATTCTTTTTCCACCTGTCGAGAACCTCATTCCCGACAGAAACCAGATCAAGGCCTTTGTACTCTTTGAATGTCATAATTTTCTTTCTATTTTTGCACCAGAGAAAACACTGGGCCGCATCTGATGCAATTAAGTCTGCAAAGATAGTGATTTCCGCGTTTTTTTTCAAATAGGTGACAGATGAATATAATAGACATAATAATCCTTCTATGCTGTGTTCCAGCCATATTCCGCGGCCTGTCCAAGGGATTCATAGCCCAGGCCGCCGCATTGGCCGCATTGGTGCTCGGAGCGTGGATGTCCTTCCGGTTCTCCGGAATAGTCGTCGAATGGCTCAGACCGGCGATAGACATCCCGCCGGGAATGCTTCAGGCGATAGCTTTCACACTGATTCTGATCGCCGTATTTCTGGCGCTCACACTGGCCGGCAAGATGTTGGAGGGGGTTGTGAAAATCGTTATGCTCGGATGGCTGAACAAGTTCCTCGGGGTAGCTTTCTCGCTCCTGAAGGTCATTCTTGCGCTCGGACTGTCGATTCTGCTGTTCGACTCGGTCGTCACATCTTTGGACATCGACTGTTCCAAAGTCATAGGCGAATCAGTATTATACGCCCCTCTCAAGAGCTTTGCCGATGTCTTTTTCCCTTATATAAAAGAGTTGATATTCAATAAATAATGGGCAGAATAATTCTAATTGAGACTTCAACTTCCCTTTGCTCCGCGGCACTTGTGGAGAACGGGAAGGTCATCTGCGAAAGAATCAGCGACGAACCCAGGGCACACGCCTCGAAAACGGCTCCGTTCGTCAGCGAGATTCTTTCAGAGAAAGGGCTGAGAGTCTCTGACTGCGACGCAGTGGCCGTCAGCAAAGGGCCGGGATCCTACACGGGACTGCGTGTAGGGGTCTCCACGGCCAAAGGGCTATGTTTCGGAGCCGGAATCCCTATGATCTCCGTCGGCACGCTCGACACTCTGGTGTGGCAGGCAATCGACCAGAACCTGATTCCGGAAGGCTGCCGCTACATCATTCCGATGATAGATGCGCGCAGGATGGAAGTCTACACCGGAATATTCAAACCTGACGGCACGCAGGTCTCCCCTACCGTTGCAAGCATAATCGACAGCGACTCTTTCAGGCCGCAGCTTGAGGAAGGCCCGGTTCTTTTCATCGGCGACGGAGCGGGAAAGTGCGAAGGGATTCTGGCAAGTCCTGACGCCCGCTTCATCCAATGCTGCCCGAAAGCGGCGTCGATGCTTCATCCCGCACTGGCGGCTCTGGAGGAGAAACGATTCGAGGACGTGGCCTATTTCGAGCCGTTCTACCTGAAGGAATTCATCACGACTGTAAGCAAAAAGAGGATTATCTAAATTTGGAATAATATGAAAATCGGTGTCGCCAGCGATCACGCTGGATTCGCGTACAAAGGGAAAATCGCCACCCTGCTTAAAAAGAAAGGGTACGAAGTCATTGATTACGGAACATATACGGAAGACAGCTGCGACTATGCTGATTTCGGCCACGCGCTCGGGTCCGCGATAGACAATGGGGAGGTCGAACTCGGCGTGGCACTGTGCGGCTCCGGAAACGGAATCGCGATGACCCTGAACAAGCATCAGGGAGTACGCGCCGCCGTCTGCTGGAAAACAGAGCTGGCCCGCCTGGCCAAGGCTCACAACAAGGCCAACGTCCTTGTGATGCCGGCACGCTTCATCTCCT
Source organism: uncultured Muribaculaceae bacterium (assembly GCA_964458425.1). Lineage (GTDB taxonomy): Bacteria > Bacteroidota > Bacteroidia > Bacteroidales > UBA932 > Cryptobacteroides. The sequence continues at coordinate 64,379 of CAYWIW010000008.1, read as the reverse complement.
ACCGGATGGCCACGACTATGCTCGACAGATGGCTTACCGCCGAGTTCGAGGGAGGCCGTCACCAGCGCCGCATAGAGAAAGTTCCCCTCAACAAATAGAAAGACTTGGAAATCAAAGCATTAATAGCGGACAAAAAATTCCTTTCGGCCAACCGCGGTCTTTCTGACAGCATCGAGGACTACCCTGAGGGAATCATCGTTCCGATAGACAAGCCCTACAGATGGACTTCCGCCGATGTCATAAGGAAAATCAAATGGGCCGCCTGCAGGCATTTTCACAAAAAGAACCTGAAGGTCGGGCACGCGGGGACACTTGACCCGCTCGCCACAGGTGTGCTGCTCGTCTGCATAGGCAAGGCCACAAAACTGGCCGAGACGCTGCAAAAGGAGGGCAAGGAATATGTCGCCGGCGTATCGTTCGGAGCCACCACTCCGTCCTACGACCTGGAAAAGGCCATCGATCAGGAATATCCCACCGACGGTGTTTCCGAACAGTCCGTCCGCGGGATATTGCCGCGGTTTCTTGGAGAGCAGGAGCAGATCGCCCCGCTTTTCTCAGCCAAATCCGTTGATGGGGTAAGGGCTTACGAGCTTGCAAGAAAGCAGTACAGGGACGCTTGCAAGGAGAAGACCGAAGTGATGACAGACTTCGACCACACAGCCGCCGAGGCTCTGAACAAGCAGATTATCAACATCACGGAAATCGAATTGCTGTCTTTCCATCCCGAAGGCAAGCCATCCGGGACGGCTCTTGCGGAGGAAGGGCTGCGTCCGAATCCAAGAATCAACGTGACCGACACTTCCGGCAGGCATCTTCCGCTGGCTGAAATCAGGATAAGGTGCAGCAAAGGAACCTACATCAGGGCATTGGCCAGAGACCTTGGGGAAGCGCTCGGCTCAGGAGCGCATCTGAATTCGCTGGAAAGAACCGGATCAGGAGGATTCACGGTAAAGGACAGCCTGTCAGTCAATATGGCCGCCGGCATCTTTCAGCACATCCAGAACTCCCTTGACCTTCCTGAAGTACTTGATTGACTCCTCCAGCGTCTTGTCGGCAGGGATTCTGACTGCCATAGCATTGATGATGCTGTAGTCATAGATGATTTGCGCGTCATATTTCGCCGCCCCTTTTTTCAGCGGGCCGTTTCCGACACTCTCGTCATAGTAGATGATAAGGGTGTTCGGTGAATATGCCAACCCGGCCTGGCGGGGTCTCGCCGGCGGCAGCTCGCCTACCGCCGGAATGTCCGGAGAATCAAAGGCATTAACCTTCAAAAGCTGTTTTTCTGTCCTGCTGATGGTACTGCAGCCTACGGTCGCCACAAGTGCGGCGGCCAGAAAAAGGGTAGAGTCTTTGCCCAGTTTTTTCATTACGAGAATAATCTATCGCCTAATCACTTACAAGATTGAAGCCAGAAGACGCCCACCCGGACATAGAAACGCCGTCTCCATATACGAGATAGCCCTCCACGCCATCTGTGGAATTGATGAATCTCTTGGCCTCTTCAAGACCGATGACCATACAATATGTGGCATAGGCATCCGCCAGAGTGGCGTCAGAAGCCACAATGGTGGCGCTCAGTAGCGAATGTTCGACAGGATACCCGGTACGGGGATCCACGGTGTGCGAATATTTCCGCCCGTCCTTGACATAGAACTTGCGGTAATTGCCGGAAGTCACCACTCCGCATCCTCTGCCGTCACCCTGCCACTTTCCGGCGAATCCCTCGCCTCCAAGTTCCATATTCCCGTCTACGGGCATATCTATCCCTATCGTCCAAGGCTTTCCGGAAGGGTTAAGCCCCTCACAGTAAATCTCACCGATGTTCACCAGCATATCCCTGACTCCTATGGAATGGAGGTATCCGGCTATCTTATCGCAAGAGTATCCTTGCGCTATCGCATTGAAATTCAGCTCAGGACGAATAGCAGAATCCTTCGGGGACATATTCCCGTCAAGTTTGTCCATCCCGCAGACGGCCCTCAGGCTGTCGACTGTCGCAGCCGACGGAAGGGAATCCCTCTTGAAACCAAACCCCCAGGCATCGTAGAGCGGGCCCGAAGCGACATCCAGCGCACCGCCGGTCTCGTCAAACAGTTGTCTTGACAAATTGAATATTTCCTTGAACATTTCGTTGGGAACCACCGGCTCACCAGCGTTGTAACGGCTCAGCTGCGAACCTTTGTTGTAGCCGGACAATGTCGTGTCGACCAAGTTCAGGATGGAGTCAACGGCCTCTCCTATCCGTTTAATGTCCAATGATCCGTCGGACTTGAATCTAACCAGATACTCTCCCCCCTGGGCATACCCCCTCAACTCTCTGTAGCACGATTTCCGACCGCAGGAAACCGCGGCCAGACAGATGACGGAGCACAGCAGGACTCCCCTGAATATTCCTTTCATTGTTTTCATTTATGCAATTATAGGCATTTAGATTCAAATTTCGGACACCATTGGACTAGTTTTTGCTTCGGTCATACTATGTTTTTGCATTTTTTATACGATATTTGTATTTCAATAGAAAAGGAATGAAGATAAAAAGCATTATTCTGATAGGAATATCAGCCGCTCTGGCCGCCCTTCCGTCCTGCAAGAAGGACGATGAGACATCATCCTCAAAAGAGTACCTTGACGGTAGTCTGAGTTTCTCGATGCCTCAATATGTGACAAAGGGTGAGGCTTTCAGCCTGACTCCCAAAGGCGTGACTCATCCGGCCACCGGACTTGCCGAAGATGTCGGGTACTACTGGACCAATTCTTGGACTTCCGGTCAGGACACAACAAAGACCGAGACCGACCCGAAAGCCGACGGCACATATAGTTTCGTCACGCCGTCACAGGTGGGGACATTCACAGTCAGCTGCGTCGCATACGCCACGGATTACTACACAATCTCCGCAGTGGTTTCCTTCAGCGTTGTGGATCCGGCCCTTGATTCCACAATTGCCGGAGCCTATTCGAAAAGCGACCCGAAATTCATCGATCCGAGAGACGGAAAATCTTACTACACAACATCTTTCAACGGCAAGACCTGGTTAAAGAACAACCTCTACCACTCCGGTTCCGGTGTATCTTACGAAAACAGCGAGGCGATGGATCCGATCTACGGACGCTATTACCTGTGGGACGAAGCCGTCAAGGCCTGCCCGGAGGGATGGCATCTTCCGTCAGGAGAAGAATTCGCTGAGATGGCCAACGCCCTTGCAAACGAAGGAACCGAGTTTTCGAAGGACGAGACTTTCACAGGTGTAGCCGGAGGGGTTATGGTGGACGCCAAATTCTTCGGCTCTCGGATGTGGGAGTTCTGGCCTGATGTCAAAATCACCAACAAGACCGGATTGTCAGTGCTTCCGGTCGGATATGTAATCGATTCGGGCGACACCCACAAATTCACCGGGACAGACAACTATGCGGCTTTCTGGACATCTGATTCCAAGGATGATAACCTTGGTGTCTACAGGTACATCTACGTAAAGCAGAACGACATCCTGCTCGGTTCCGGAGACAAGAAGTCATTCAGGGCTTCCGTTCGCTGCGTAAAGGACTGACAAGCGGGAAGAAGCAGTTCACGGACGGACTTCAACGCAAGTCCGTGACGACATAGGAGGATTCGAGCGTCTTTTCGTCAAAACGGAAAGACGCTTTTGATTCTCCGGAGGTCTCGAATTTAAGTCCGGAGATGTTGAAATCCGACACCGAGCCGTCATTAAGGGTCACTTCGGCTCCGACAAGAACACTTGTCCCTTTCCTGAAATACAACTTCAGACCGGCGATGTCATACGAGCTTTTCCCCTTATGCACCGGGGACAGAACGGATGCGTCAACCGGTTTTCCGGCAAACTTCGACGCCCCGAACGACTCTTCCCTGAAAGCGTCACCTAACGAGGACACCATCAGCGCCGGATTCGTTGCATAACCATTATAGGAATCGTCAACATATTCGACCATAGCCTCTTCCGAAATCCTGTCCACTGTCCAGAGTGTCTTCCCGTCGCACCAAAGCTCCAATCCGTTACCGTCCACAAAGAATGACGCTCCCTGAACCTTAACGGTCCCGCTACCTGTCACCTTTCCCTTTCCGGTCGGCATCGTGAAGGAATAGTCAAACGAAACCAAAGAGGACGAGACTTTGCCGACAAACTCTTTCAAAGTCCTGCTGTCGGCTGACGCATACGGACGCATCGCACAAAAAACGACGGCCGCGGCAATGAATATTCTTACGATTGATGTTTTCATACTTTCTACACGTTAGTGAACAATGTGTACAGACAACCGGCTACTGGTTCTTGTAAGCGGCTATGATCTGATCCAGCTCATCAAGGCTGGAAACCAGCACCTGACGCGGCTTGGAGCCTTCCTGAGGGCCGACAATACCGGCGGCCTGAAGCTGATCCATAACGCGGCCGGCCTTCGCATATCCCATCCCAAGCCTTCTCTGGAGATCGGACGTGGATCCACGCTGGCTCATCACCACAAGCCTGGCGGCCTCGTCAAACCGTTCGTCAAGCTTTGTCATATCCACCATTCCTCCGGAGCCTTCCTCAGTGTCGTCATCCACAGGAGGAAGGTAATACGGGGTGTTGTAGCTCTTTCTGTAGCCATCCTGAGAGCCGATATATCCGGTAAGCCTGTTTATTTCCTCGCTGTCGATGTAGGCGCACTGCACACGCTCCATTTCCACTCCGGCATAATAAAGCATATCACCCTTTCCAATCAGCTTCTCGGCTCCCGGAGAATCAAGGATTGTGGCGGAGTCGGTTCTGGACACCACCCTGAATGCGATTCTGGTCGGGAAATTGGTCTTGATCAGTCCTGTGATGACATCAACGGACGGCCTCTGGGTAGCGAGGACTACGTGCAGGCCGGCGGCGCGTCCTTTCTGCGCAAGTCGGACAATCGAGGTAGTAATGCTGCGCGCCACCACCTTCGCATCCCCGCTGCCACCGACCGACATAGTCAGATCGGCATATTCGTCAATGATGGTGACAATGTACGGGAGGAACCGGTGACCCTCATCCGGACGGAGCCGGCGGCTGCGGAACTTCTCATTGTAAGTCTTTATGTTAGGAATCGAGGCCCTGCTCAAAAGCTCGTAGCGCTGATCCATCTCTATGCAGAGGGAACGAAGAATCTTGTCGGCCTTGTCGGCTTTCTTCACGATGGCGTTGTCCTGCTCCTCCCTTTCGTCATTGCAAGGAAGAAGGGCGAGATAATGCTTCAGAAGGTGGGCATAGGCCGAGAACTCGACCATCTTAGGGTCGATGAACACCAATTTAAGCTCAGAAGGATGCCTCGAATAGAGCAACGAGGTGACTATCGCATTGAGTCCCACAGACTTTCCCTGCTTGGTCGCTCCTGCCACCAAAAGGTGCGGGGCATCCGCTAGATCGAAGACCTTCACTTTCTGCTGAATGGTGTAGCCGATGGCGACGGGCAGCTCGGCCTTGCTGGAGCGGAACGCCTCGTCATTGAGCACAGCCCTCATCGGAACTATGGAAGGCCTGTCATTCGCGACTTCGATACCGACAGAGTCGGTCAGGGTCACGACACGGACGCCCCTCGCATGCAGATGCATACCAAGATCCTCCTGCAACTTCTTGATTTCCGAGATCTTGACCCCTGGCGCCGGATAGACCTTGTAAAGCGTGACTGTTGGTCCTACGATGGCCTTGACATCATTGATCTGGATTCTGTAGTTCTCAAGAGCGTTGCGGATACGAGCGTTGTTTCTTGCGAGTTCATCGTCCGAGACATCGTTTCTCCCTGACGAATATGTGTCCAGCAGCTCCAGAGACGGGAATCTGTAATCCGGAAGTTCGTCCCTCACATTGATTCTCTCGAGTTCCGACTTCACCTCCGTGCTCAGCTTCTCTCCCTTTATAACCTCCATCGAAGACCCTCGGGCATCCACTTTATCAGGATTCGGACGGATGCGGCCTGATTCACCTGCTCCATTGGATGCCGACCCGGTACCGGACGCGTTCCCGGCAGTGCCTGCAACCGGACTGACCGGTTCAGCGACAGGCGGCACAGTATCAGGAGCGGGACGTTTCGGCGCGGCAGGACGGGACGAAGTCCTACCGGAGCCGTCGGCCTTTACCGGGCTCTTTCCGTTTCCAAGCGACAAAAGCCAGGCGGAGAATCGTCTTGACGCCGACAAAAGCCACAGGATAACAAGGAAAATCAGGAAACAACCGCTCAGGATGTCACCGAAGACAACCGAACACCATCTGACGACTGACTCACCGCACTCTCCTCCCAAGCCTCCGCCAAAGGCATTGTCAAGTCCCGACAAGTCAGACACATAAGCAAAAATAAAAGACGAAAGCATCGCTCCGGAAAAGGTCAGCAGGGCGGTCTTGGTCATCGAATGCCTCCAGCGGTGCAGAAGCAGCCTGACAGAGATTGCGAAAAGTATGACCACAAACGCCAGACTACCGAGACCGAACCATCTGCGCACCAGCAAATCAGCCCAACGATAGCCAAGCTTTCCTGCTATGTTCCTGACTTTGACGGAAGTGTCACCCACAGCCGTCATCAAGGAACTTTGGTCAGCCTTCCAGGTGAAGAAATAGGACACCGTGGCCAGCAAGGTGAATACCGCCAGCAACGAGACAAGGAGTCCGGTGACACGGATCAGCCTGGCCTTGTCGTCATCATCCATATTTCTCCAGAAGCGAAACACTATTTCCTGTTCTTACGGTTTCCTTTCTTGTTGATACGACGGTTCTGTCCCATACCCAGATTGAGACCTGGGCGGGAGAAGTTGGAGTCAAATGAAATCTTGGTAAGCTCCAGATCGGCAGGCACCTGGATCCTGTAGCCGGAAAGCTTCTCGATGTCGGCGAATATGGTCTCATCGGCAACGCTGTCCTTGTTCCAGATAAGATACTGCTGCCTCATATAGATGGCAAGGGAACGCAGCATCGAACGCTTGACCTCGCCCTCCGGCTCATTTGAAATCAAGTCTATGATACTCTCGATGTTACGTCCGTAATGCGAGGCCCTTACCGGAGTCTTGTCAATCGGAATGGTCATCGGAGGGACTTCCATCGCCTCAGGATGCGGAGCCGGAAAAGGAGAATCGATGTCCAGATCATAACCCGCTATCATAAACAGATGATCCCACAGTTTCTGCTCATAGTTCTCCTGAGTGTGGACCTGAGGATTCAGAAGCTCCATCACCCTGACAACGGCCTTGGCCTGTTCGCTCCTCTTCGCCCTGTCGGGGATTTCCTTGACCTGCTCGACCATATTCAGTATAATCCTGCCATACTCGGGCATCTGAAGTTTCTCCCTTTCAGTGTTGTAATAGAGCTTTATCGTACTGTCGTTAGATTCCATATCAATGTCATTTTGTGTAAAACAGACAAATATACGAAAATTATTCCACCTCATCGGTAAGAACATACCAGATTACCGTAGTGATGTCGGAATATCCCATCCTGCGGTAGATGTCGGCGTAACGGGCCACCTGACGACGGTAGTGAGGATTCTTGTCGCCGAACTTATAGTCTATGACCGTCACCTTGCCGTCCTTTATCAGCACTCTGTCAGGACGATAGACCTTGCCGTCCGTGTTTATCAGCCGAGTTTCGTTCAGCACATCAACTCCTTCGGAGACAAACCATTGCGGGTGCGAGGCAATCCTACGCGACAAGAGGTCAAGGTATCTCCCCTCCTGCCCGGAATCTATCTCCCCGGCCTCAAACGAACGCCTGACCGCCGCCGGAAGGTCAGACGGGACAATCACTTCAGAAAGGATACCGTGCAGGACGGTTCCGTTGAGCCTGGCCTCGTTTCTCGCGTCATCACAGAAGAAATCGATAGAGTCAGCGCTGAACTTGAGCCTTCCACGTTCTCTCACATCCGAATCCTTATCTTCATCAGACGGATTAAGCGGATATGACGGATAGCCCGGCGTCAGTTCGCCGACAACTTCCGCCCTGCGCTCTACAGAGGAATAGTCGAACAGCGTACCTTTCGAGAAGACGGTCGCCCCCTCTGACTCCTCTTTGGAATAGCCCAACGAGTCACCGTAGGCAAACAGGTAGGCGTAAAGAATCTGGGAAAAGTCAGAGAATTCGCACTGCGGAACCTGAAACCGCATTCCGTATGGCCCTGTGGCCGGAACGACAGGTCCCGTTACCGCTTCGATGATTTTCTTAGGAGGTTCGGCAGCGATGACCGTCAAGCCTTTGACGGGTCTTGTCAAAGCCACATAAATAGTGTTGATGTTGTCCACTGACTGAAACCGCATTTCCTTCAAACTGCTGTCACGGAACAAGGTGTCCTCATTGTCGGGCTTTCTCAGCATTACATTATACACACCGCCAGCTATACCCTCCAGTTCCGTCCCCTCAACCGAAGGACGCACCCAATGCGCCCCATTGCGGGAAAGCTCGATCTCTTCAGCGAACGGGAATATGATATGCTGGAACTCAAGCCCCTTCGACTTATGAATCGTCATAACCCGGACAGATTCCGGATCCGCGGGCGAGCTTATCATAGGATCCGCATCCCGCCAGGCATTAAGGAATCCGTCAATGGAGTTGCCGTTGGCGGCGGAATAGTCCTGCACAAAATCCATCAGAGCCTGCACGTACTGTGTCTCGGAATCGAACAATTCAGGATCCCTGTCCTTGAGGATGCGTAGAAGACGCTCGCAAAGATCGGTCAGGGACAGGTACGTCAATCCGCTGACATTGACTCCAACCTCTCCGGCAAGGAAAGAACCGATGGTGTCCTCCTCGTTGCACACCGATGACAGAAGCGACACTACCTGACGGACTACCACCGATGACTTCAGCTGGAGAGAATCATCGGAAATAACGCTCACCCCATTCTCCAACAAATACTTAGCCACAGCAGAACCGATTTTGTTGTTTCTGACCAGCACTGTGATTTCACCCAATCTGGCCCCTGCGTCACAAACTCTTCTTACGGCGTCGAGAATCATCCGCATCTCATCGTCCTTGCCGCAGAAAAGAACCTCGACACTACCTTCGGAAGCACTCCTTGACCTCACCAGTTGGGAGGCGTCAGAATAGATGTCACGGACACTGAAGTCCGAGCCATCCCCAAGGAAACCGTCGAGGACCGAGGAGGCATATTCAAAGAAGCCATTGTTGAACTCGACTATATTTCTCAAGCTTCGGTAATTGCTGTCCAGAGTCTCAACCGCGCAGCCTTGGAACTCGCCCTGCACCTCGCGGGCCATCATCCTCCAGTCGGAGCCGCGCCAACGGTAGATGCTCTGCTTGACGTCACCGACAAGAAGATTCTCCTTTCCCTGCGCCACGCTGTTCTCTATCAACGGACGGAAATTGTCCCACTGGATCCGGGACGTGTCCTGAAACTCGTCCAACAGGAAATGCTCGAAACGCACGCCCAGCTTCTCATAGATGAACGGAGCGTCAGTGCCGTCAATTATGTTCCTGAGTATCACATTGGAATCATCCAGACTAAGCACGTTCTTCTCTTTCATCAAAGCCTTGAAGTCACGGTTCAAATCTCCCGCTATGCCCAGTTCGTTCAGGATTGGCGAGATCCGCAAGGCCGTAGAATAGACCTTGTACTTCTCGGCGAACACATTGCAATACTTCTGAAGAAGCGGCATCAGCACGCCTTCCAGACAAGCGAACCGAGGCCGATCGGCCTTCCTGAACCACCTGCCGAAGTCCTCGCAATTCTTGAATATGGTATCGGACGGATAGGCCGGCTTGTCATCAGGCTTGGCGGAGGCGCTGGCATAGACAGAATCAAAGCATTTGCGGGAAAAGTCCTCCTTGGAAAGGCCGTTCTCCCCGGCGGCGCTGACAAAGGCTTTGGCGGCATCCCTTACCTCTTTTCTGAACGAGGCCGTCACCGAAGAAAGAGCCTTCTTCATCCTGACAAGATTCTCTTTGGAATATTCCTTTTCCTCGTCTATCCCGAATTCCTCCACGGCGGCGCGGTGCTCGTCTGACTTGAGTGTCTTCGCGACTTTCTTCAGGCTGCTTTCCAGATTGTACTTACGCCCTTTCTGCAATTCTTCCAACGCACTTTGTGTCAGCCAACCGAGCAATTCCTTATTGTCATCCGAAAGCGAGTCAAGCACTCTGTCCACGCTCTCCGCGACCAGAGACTCCTTGTCCAGTTCCACCTGATAAGTGGCGAACTGACCGATTTCCCTCGAAAACGCCTTCAAGGTCTGCTGGAAAAAGCGGTCTATGGTACTTACGGAGAACGCACCGTAATCGTGCAGGATGTCACACAGGACCGTCTCAGCCCTTCGCCTCAACAGCCCATCATTCTCAAACGAGGGCGCAAGTTCCTCATAATAAGGAGAATCCAAAGGTGAAACCGCCAACTGGTGCAATTCCTTAAGGATACGGCTTTTCATCTCGTCCGTCGCCTTGTTGGTGAATGTCACGGCAAGTATATGGCGGTAGGAATATCTCTCCTCGTCAGTCAAAAGAAGTCTTATGTAGGTTTTGGCCAGATTGAATGTCTTGCCCGATCCGGCCGAGGCTTTCATTATACGTATCATCGTCCGCAAATCATTCTAAAATCACAATACGAACAGGTTTCTTTATCAGTGGTGCGCCTGAAAGGAATCCCGACGGAAGCAATCTCCGCAAGAAGCCCGTGAAGCCTCTCCTCAGCAAGACTCATAAACTTCCCGCTCACAGGGACTTCCCTCACAGGTTCGGTAAACAGCTTGGCCGGAGGATAGATGGCATTGACAATCCTGCTTCCGGCCGACCCTTCCGCCCCGCGACAGAAGACATCGTAGAGATAGAGCTGAAGGGCGATTTTCGGCCTGTCCTTATTGACAGGGCCGAACAAGGACTCTACGACTTTCTCGGCGTTCCCATCTGTGATCTCTATCTCCTTGTCCTCTACCTTGCCGGTCTTGTAGTCTACAATCCTGATCTCTCCGGGACGCAGGCTGTCCATCCTGTCCACATAGCCGATGAAATGAAATCCGTCTATGTCACAGACAAACTTGCGTTCCAGGCCAAGAATCTCAAAAGCGCCGTAACCCGAAGATTCCAAAAGCTCAAGATCCCGGCCAAGCGTCTTGATGACGTACTCCACGATAACATCCTCAATGACCAGATTTCTACCTGTAACCTCAAGGGAATGAAGTTGTTCCAAGATAAGGTCCCGTACTATGGACTTGATTTCGGAGCGCTTGCGGAGAAGCCCGGAAAGATATTCCCGGGTGACATTCCTTTCGCCCGCCATTTCCTCGGAATACAGTTTCTGCATCACTCCGTGGAACACGTTTCCGAGCATCCCGGCATCCAGATCCTCCGAGACCTCGTCACTTTTACGAAGTTTCTTTACCGTATCGTAATAGAACTTAGCCGGGCAGTCAAGATAATTCTTCAGGGCCGACGCAGAAAGATCCGTCCGGCGTATGGTCTCGACATCCTCTTCCGTCTTCGCTATCTCTTCGGAAGAGAAATCACCGGATGCGTTCGCCTTGACAAAACCTCGCCTTATCGGCACATTGAAATGGTACTCAAGCTGCTTGATGTACCGGCTTTCCTCCCCGCCCTTCAGTCCCTCGGTTCTGGAGTCATAGACCAGGGTCACTTTCTCCGCCCTTTGGATAAGGCGATAGAAATAGTATGCCCAGACAGCGTCCTGAAACTCGTATGTCGGCAGACCGAAACCTTTACGCAGCTCCGGAGGGATGAACGACGAGCTGACGCTCCGCCTCGGAAACACCCCCTCGTTGCAGGAGAGAATCATTACCTGGCTGAAATCCAAGGCGCGGGTCTCCAACGGTCCCATAATCTGCAAGCCCTTCAGCGGCTCTCCGTTGAACGGCACAGACACCGGTCTCAGAAGCTGGTCGAGTAGCCTGAGATAAGTCACCGGAAGCACCTCAAGTCCGGCGGCCCGTAGCTGTTCGACTGCGTTGCAGGCGAACTTCGCGAACTCAAGCTCGATGGCCAGAGAAGAATCCTCCGCCAGTTTCGGGGCAAGTCCTTTAATCAGGGTCTTCAGATAGCCGGACAAAACCTCAACCTGTTCCTTTGACGCTGACTTGGAATCAGTTACAGCAGGCCAAAAGATCAGGTCAAAGACCGGTATCCCGGACAAGTCCTCCTGCGGTATGTAATACTTCGCCCCGGCCTTGATTTCCCCGACTCTGGCTTTTGCGGAAGGATTGTCCTGAGTCACTTTCCTGAATATGCTGGACGAGAAAACCGCCCAGACCTGTTTGTGATAGTAGTACCACTTCCCGTCCTTTCGCCTCAGGTGCATCTGCATTGCCGAAACTAGGGTCAGAAAATCGAAGAAGGCGCTGCTCTTCATCGGATAGCCCATCGTGACATTTATGTCCTTGATTTCTTCCGGGATGGAGTTCAGGACAGGGACAAGAAGGGACTCGTCCGGAAGCACGACAGCGCATCTTTCGTCCCTGACAACCGATGGAATCAGTTTTGCCTGCCCGACAGAAGACGGAACGCTTATCACCTCTATCTCAGGTGTTCCAAGCCCGCCTGCATCCATCTCAAACGCCTGAGGGAAGTCCTTTACATTCGGCGACATAAAGAAGGATGACTTGTTCAGGGGATTCCTGACCATCTCACCGGAATAGTCCCAGCAGAACTCCGCAAGCCCTGCGTCACGCATCCGTCTCATTACCTTTTTCTCACATTCGTTCAAGGCATTGAGACCCACGAAGACATATTCGGAGACATCGCCGAACGCGGCTTTCAGCACGTCCACTGCCGCTTCCGAGTCGAGCCGGGACGCCAGGCTGCGATAGACCATCCCCTCGTATGACATACCTTTCGCGGAAAGTCTTTCCCGGAAACTGTTGTACAGCGGCAAAAGAATATTCCAGATTCTCAGGAAGCGCTCCTTGACGTTTGGATTGTCGGAGTCAAGATTCACCGTCAGCCGCCCCTCACCGCTGAAATGACTGACGAAGCTTTCTATCGCCTTTCTCTGGTTTTCGGTAAGATACGAATACGAATCCTGTATCTCCTTGAATTCCGACACATTGGTGAACAGCTTCCCCGGATCGACGAGGTACTTGTCCACGTCATCGAAATCACCAAGAATCACATCCCCCCAGAAAATGAACTCGTCAAGGCTTTCGTGAGCCGGATAGAGCGACTTGTAGCATTCGTACAGTTCCAGCAGCAGGTTGACCCTGTCCGTAGGTGCGCACCCGGATATTTTAAAAAAGAAATCATTGATTGTCAGCATCTTCGGCGCAACAATCGGGACACCTCTTTCCTTAACCGACTCGCCGAGATATTTGGTGAAGAACACCTGGCTGCGCCTGTTGGGGAATATCAGGCAGGTCTTCGAGATCCCGCCCAGTGCCATATAATGGTCCGCCACTTGTTTTAAGAAAGGAGTCATAACGGTTATTTGCAAGAATGTTTTTCCAATATTCCAATCGCAAAGATAATCATACCTTGTGAAATAACTCTTCACAAGCGATGAAGTTTCACAAAGAGATACAAAATATTTCTAATTTTGAATAATTCTATTTTGAAAATTCAAAATATGTGATTACTTTCGCGATACGAAAAGAGGTAAACTCATTTCATTTTGTTTGACTTTAAAAAGATTATGTTATGAAAAAGAAATTCAGATGCTTGGTTTGCGGTTATGTGTATGAAGGCGAGAACCCTCCTGCGGAGTGCCCTCAGTGCCACGCTCCGGCGAGCAAATTCGTCGAGATAAAGGATGAGGGCGGCAAGCCTCAGTGGGCTTGCGAGCATCACATCGGTGACGGCAAGGTAGAGGATGAGGAAGTCCTCCAGGGACTGAAAGACCACTTCAACGGAGAGTGTTCAGAGGTGGGAATGTACCTTGCGATGAGCCGTCAGGCCGAACGCGAGGGATATCCTGAGATCGCAGAGGCGTTCAAGAGATACGCCTTTGAGGAGGCAGAGCACGCCGCCAAGTTCGCCGAGCTTCTCGGAGATGTTGTATGGGACACAAAGACCAACCTTGAGAAGCGCTACCAGGCCGAGGCCGGAGCGTGCGATGGCAAGCTCGCGATAGCCACCAGAGCCAAGCAGCTCGGCTATGACGCCATCCACGACACAGTACACGAGATGGCGAAGGATGAGGCCCGCCACGGGGCAGGGTTCTACGGACTTTACACCCGCTTCTTCGGCAAGTAACGGATTGTCAAGTTTTTACGAAACCGAATATGGGTGCGGCAAAAAAGCGATTTTAGCCGCACCCATATTCGTTTATCAACCCCACGGCAACTCCCCCACTCACTTTTGATCCACAAGACTTAAAGGTCTTCCTCTGAAATGCCGAATCTTTCGGCTATGTCATCCGGGATGTCACCAAGGCCGTTGCCAAAGTCAAGCTCATCCCACGCCTCCTCCATAGAGCGGCGTTCCTTTTTCGTCGGGCGGCCTGTCCCGCGGTCACGGCGGAGGAAAAATGTCTCTACGGGAGCCCTGAGCTTGTCAAGCTCGGACTGCGGGGTAAGGTTCTCGACATATTCGGGAACCAGTTTGGCGCCAAGGCGATGGTCTGTCAGCTGTTTGATTCTATAAGAATACTGAACGGCTCCCTTTCGTATTTCGACGACCTCGCCGACCTTAAGCAATCTTGAAGGCTTCGCATTGGTCCCACCGACCTTAACCTTCCCGCCCTTGCAGGCATCCGTGGCTTCGGTACGGGTCTTGAAGACCCTGACCGCCCAAAGCACCTTATCAATTCTTTCAGCGTCCGGCATATTCATTCAGATTAAAAAGTAGAAAATAACTCAGTACAGATTCTAAGAATTCCATTCACGGATATGCGGGTCGGGAACGTCAGCATCGGGGAACGAGACCGGATCGGCCATCTGGTTGGTGTAGGAATCAGTTATCTGACGCTTATCGACAAGAGTCTCAAGCAAAACAGTACCCACCGCGGACGGAACGAGGAAAATGTCATTCAACTCCGACGGGACAAGAATCGAGTGTCCGGACTTAAAAGTGTAGGACTCAAGGCTTTTCGCACCTTTATCACCCTCGGTAGGAACCTGCACGGCAGCCTCTCCGGAGACGCAGTAGTAGACGGCGAAGCTGCCCGGCTGCTCCGAGAATATGTGAAGGCCATCTTTAAGTTCCATCCTTGTCACAACGAACTCAGGGCAGACGGCGAGTCTCTCACCCTCGGACGGTTCAGGAACATACATCCTGAAATCAATGAAATCAAAAGCCTCCTCGAGATGAAGTCCTGAAGAATCAAGGGCATCGACACCCCAGCCGTAAAGGTTGAAGACCAGTTCCGAACTCTCGGCAATCTCGACGATCCTCAATCCCGGCCCGGCGGCGAAAACAGTACCTGGCCTGATGAGGTAAGCCTCGCCCTTATGTGGCCTGACAACATTCAGGACATCCCTTACAGTCCCGTCAAGACATCTGGAGTAAAACTCCCCAGGGCTGACATCCTTGTTGAAGCCGAGAAGCAGTTCGGCATCAGGAGCCGCCTCCTGAATGTACCAGAGCGCTGTCTTTCCGAAAGAATCGTACCTTTCGGCCGCCACCTCGTCAGAAGCGCAGACCTGAAGCGGCTGCCATCCGGAGACACTCATAACCTTCACCATCACAGGAAATTGCAGGCCATAGTATTCAAATACGTCATCGCCTACCACCCTTTCCAGGTAAGTGCCCATCAGCTCGCTGACAGTGTTGCCGCCGAACCAGCCGTTATCCACCATAGAGTCCTTGAACCCCAAATCCGCGATCTGGTAGCTCACGCGCCCCCACGGCACATCCGCTCCTTCGTCCAGAAACCTGAGCGGATAAAGTCTTCTGTTGTCGTTTTCCATTAATCACTCTTATTATTCAACCGTAGTTCTACTCCTTGCCAACCTGTGCCTTCACCTTGGCGAGAAAATCAGCGGGGATATTCTCAAAAGACTCCAGATTGTCCAACAGAGCCTGTATGTCAATCCTTTCCAGATACTTGCCGGCGTTACGGGGATCTTCGGTGATGAAGCTGGCGCACTGCGCAAGGGCGAGGAACAGATCAGGAAGCATCATATAGGCATCGACATATTTCCCGAAGACCAGCTTCGCCTCCGGAGTCATATCCATCATCCTGCGCATCAGACCTTTCTTCCCGTTCAGCAAATCCCTGTGGGAGGCTGAATAGCCATCGAACGAACACTCAACCGTGAGAGTCTCCGACGCGGGAGTCTCCGAGAGATAGATGACAGCGGAAAGCTCGGATCCCACATAAGTCCACACGGCGTTCTTTCCGGAGACCTCGGAATCGTGAGCGGCGAAACGTGAATATGGAACCTCAACCCCGTTGACTGTCACCTTCTCAGGAGCGAACACTCCGGCAAGGACTACCTGTATCCTGCGATCAGCCCCCATCCCTCTGTAGTTTCCCTGACGTGGAGCGACTGTTATCCGCACGCCGGAAGCGTCCGACACCTTGCTGACCAGCGTGGTGGCATATTCCTCTGAATATGCCTGTGTCTCCCCGTCATCCTCATAGACCGAGACAGAGCTTTCACCGTCACCCGGAGCCACGAACAGTTTCAAGGTATTGTCCTTTTCCTGAAGAGACCTTATCCTTTCCGAAGCCATCGGGACAATGGCGCCCCCCTTTATGTAGTAAGGGTTCTCGCTTATGGTGTAGCGGAGAGTGTCAATCTGTCCGCCTTTGAACAAGGTTCCGCCGGAGACATCGTACCAGTCGTCCCCCTCCGGGAACCACACAACCCGCCCGGCAAGTCCGGTCACGGAATCCGCCGGCTCGCAGACAACTGTCGCAAGTATGTCGTTTCCAAAGAGATACTCTTGTTTGAAATCGTAGGCCTGCCAGGCTTCAGGGTATTCATAATAAAGAGGACGGCACATCGAGATACCGGTGTCATAAGCCTCCCTTGCGGCGTTGTAGATGTAAGGTGAAAGGTCGTAGCGAAGCCTTACCGCCGCGCGCATCGCATCAAAATGCTCCGGGAACACCCAGAACCGCTTCTCCATCGTCTGATCCTTGGTGGAGTGGGTCTTGAATATAGGGGTGAACACACCTGACTGAAGCCATCTTGTGTACATCTCAGGGTCTGTTTCCTTGACTCCCTTAGGCTGCAGATGGCCGCCGATGTCGTGTCCCCAATAGCCATAGCCGACATTGGAGGCGGTGGAGGTGAAATAAGGCAGATATCCCAGCACCTGCCAGGAAGCATAAGCGTCGCCGGAGAATCCGATCTGATAGCGGTGGCTTCCGATGCCTCCCCAACGGTGGTAGATCATCGGACGGCGCGCATACTTTCCCTGGCTGGCCGACTGACGGATCATATCGTTGAAGAACGCGTAGTTCAGCCAGAAAGTGTTGCTGAGTCCGGGAACATATTTGCTCATCCTCCACTGTTGCCAGTCGAGCCACCAGAAATCGACACCCTGACGCTCGAACGGACGTATCACAGAATTGAAATAGGCGTCCGCCCAATTCCGGTCATCCATTCTGAACGGGACCGGAGCCTTCGTACCGTCAGGATTAATGTACCCCTCCGGCCCGTCATATTCTTCGGTTCTGGAAAGATAATCCTTCACGAAACGTTCATAAGGTTCCTCATAAGGCTGTATTCCGGACGCCGGATGAAGGTTCAGAGTCGTCCTGAGTCCAAGATTGTGGAGATCCTTCAGACAGTTCGCCGGATCAGGGAACAGCTTTCTCTGCCAGGTGTAACCGGTCCAGCCGATTCTTTGGCCGAACTCGTCCTTGGGAGCGTTGCGTTTCCTCAGGGACCAGGTCTCGTGCCAGTCCATATCCAGAACCATCACGTCAATCGGAATGTCCATCGAGCGGATTTCCTTCCCAAGCCCAACGAACTCAAAATCCGAATACTGCCAGAAACGGCACCACCAATAGCCGAAGGCATACTTTGGCGGAAGCGGGATGCGGCCTCCTATCTTGGTAAAGTCCGAGACAGCCGCCTTGTAGTCGTGGCCGTATGCAAACAGGTAAAGATCCAGTCTGTCTGTCGAGTCACGGCCTTCCACCCAGAACTTCCAATCGGAGTCCACCGGCACAAACAGATGCCTGGCTGACTCATCAATGACAGCCCATCCGTCTCTGGACACAACGCCTTTGTCATAAGGTTCGTTGGTTTTCAGACCGTCACATTTGTCAAGTGTTCTCGTTGTGCCGAGCAGATTGCCGCCGTCATCCATTCCTGGCCGCCATACCACAGTCTTCTCGCCTTTTTTAGCGGACGGGTCGGCCATCCTGAAAGCCACGCTAAGATTGCCTTCGTCGAATCTCGAGTTGCCCGAATACGTCAACTTAATATCCTCTGTCCTGATTGTCAGCTTATTACCGGAGCGCCTTACCGTATAGGCCGGAACAGGCATATTCCTGTTGACCACTCCCAATGTCGCCCGGTCTTCGAATCTACCGTCCTCGGCCCATTCCATCCTCACAAGCCGGCTCCCCAGAACCGTGAAACGGGCGTTGCCCGAAACGACAACCGCACTTGGATCAGCCACAGGATCATCTTCAGCCCCTTGAGCGGACGCTGGCCACTCACACGCTAGGCCGGTCAAAACGGCCAGAATCACCGAGAGCAGCACACCTCTATTCATCACAATCATACTATAGCAAGAATAATTATTTAACGCTGATTGGCACAGACCCGGTCGGAGAATGTCGGCCTCCCCGGAATCCAGCTCACAAATTTAGTAATTTTCTTCCTCCTTCCCTCGCGTGGGCAGTCCCCATATATTCTTCAAATCCGGCCAACATATTTTTAAATGTTTGGCAAAAGTAGTAATTTTGTGATTTCTTTGGCCAACCAATGAAGTTGAATATTAAAAAGAATTATATATGGCAAACATCGAACTCAGCGAGCAGGAGAGAATCAGAAGAGAGTCTCTTGCCAAGTTAAGGGAACTGGGAATCAATCCTTATCCGGCGCCTCTTTATCCGGTCAACGCCACCGCAAAGGAAATCACGGATGGATTTGACCAGGAGAAAGGCAACTTTCAGGAAGTCTGCATCGCCGGCCGCCTGATGTCACGAAGGATTATGGGAGCCGCCTCTTTCGGCGAGATCCAGGACTCGACGGGAAGAATCCAGATTTACGTCAAGAGAGACGAGATCTGCCCCGAAGAGGACAAGACAATGTACAACACGGTCTGGAAGAAGCTGCTTGACATCGGTGACATCATCGGAATCAAGGGATTCGCTTTCATCACCCAGACCGGACAGCTAAGCGTACACGCCAAGGAGCTTACCGTGCTGAGCAAGTCGCTCAAGGTTCTGCCTATCGTCAAGGAAGTAGACGGAGTGGTCTATGACGCTTTCACGGATCCCGAACTGCGCTACCGCCAGAGGTACGTAGACCTTATCGTGAACCCACAGGTAAAGGATGTCTTCGTCAAGAGGGCGCAGATCATCGCCACGATGAGGGAGTATTTCAACGCCGCCGGATGCCTTGAGGTAGAGACCCCTATCCTTCAGGCCATTCCGGGAGGTGCGACGGCACGTCCGTTCATAACCCACCACAACGCCCTTGACATCGACCTCTATATGAGGATTGCCAACGAGCTTTACCTCAAGAGGCTCATCGTCGGAGGCTACAACGGTGTCTACGAGTTCGCCAAGGACTTCCGCAACGAGGGAATGGACAAGACCCACAACCCGGAGTTCACCTGTATGGAGATCTACGTGGCTTACAAGGACTACATCTGGATGATGGATTTCGTGGAGAAGATGCTCGAAAAGATCGCTCTGAGACTGCACGGCACAACCGTCGTCAAGATCGGAGACAAGGAAATCGACTTCAAGGCCGGCTACCGCAGGCTGCCTATTCTCGAAGCCATCAAGGAATATGCCGGTGTGGATGTCAAGGGTATGGGCGTTGACGAGCTGCGCGAGACCTGCAAGAAACTGAACGTGGAGATCGAGCCTTCAATGGGTGTCGGCAAGTTGATAGACGCCATCTTCGGGGCCTACTGCGAGGAGCATCTGACCGAGCCTACCTTCGTCATCGACTACCCTGTCGAGATGTCTCCGCTCACAAAGAGGCACAGAGAGGACCCGACCCTCACCGAAAGGTTCGAGCTGTTCGTCTGCGGCAAGGAGCTATGTAACGCATACTCAGAGCTTAACGACCCTATCGACCAGCTGGAGAGATTCGAGGAGCAGGCCGCCCTCAAGAGCCACGGAGACGACGAGGCGATGTTCATCGACTACGACTTCGTCCGCGCCCTTGAGTACGGAATGCCGCCTACCTCCGGACTCGGAATGGGCATCGACCGCCTTACGATGTTTATGACCGGCCAGACCACCATCCAGGATGTCCTCTTCTTCCCTCAGATGCGTCCGGAGAAAATAGCGAAGGCCGACAAGAACGAGACAGAGGAGAACAAGTAGCTCCATCAAAGGTATAGAAAAGGGTGGCAGTGACCGCTGGTCTGTGTCACCCTTTATTTTCTTTCAGACGAACGTACTTCCGCGATTGTCTGTGCCGCAAACATCAACGACAAGCGATGAGGATCGAGAACATAACATCAGCGCAGAACGCAAAGATCAAGGAGCTGTTGGCGCTTCAGGAAAAATCCAGGCTGAGACGGTCGGAGAGGCTGTTCGTGGTCGAGGGACGGAGGGAACTTGGGCATTGCCTTGACGCGGGTTTCATTCCGAGAACTCTGTTCATCTGTGGGGAGATCCTCACTGAAGAGGAGCTGAACGGCCTGCTCGGCAAGGCGGAGAGGCTGAATCCAAAAGTCGGAGTAGTCCAGATTCCATACGAACTGTACGGGAAAATCGCCTACAGGGGAGGCACGGAAGGAATCATAGCCGAGATCGAGTTCAGGGACAGGACGTTAGACAGCCTGTCTCTCAGCGGGAATCCTCTCGTTATCGTGCTGGAAAGCGTGGAGAAGCCCGGCAATCTGGGAGCCGTGCTGCGAAGCGCTGACGCCGCGGATGCGGATGCGGTCATCATCTGCGACCCACTGACCGACCTCTACAATCCGAACCTCATCCGGGCCAGCATAGGAGCGGTCTTCTCAAGACAGGTCGCCGCGGCATCTTCCGAAGAGACCATAGCCTGGCTGAAGAGCAGACATATTCAGATACTCACAGCGCAACTTCAGGATTCGTCCCTGTACTATGACACGGATATGAAGAAACCGACCGCCATCGTGATGGGCACCGAGTCAACCGGGCTGACCGACATCTGGCGCGGCGCCGCCGACGCTCACATCCGCATCCCGATGCTGGGGGCGCTCGACTCACTCAACGTCTCCGTCTCCGCCGCCATCCTCCTCTTCGAGGCCCTGCGTCAACGGCACGGCCATAACGAATCCCTCTGACCCCTGCTAATAGACGACCTCGGACATAGCCTTGAGGTCCGGCTGGAGTCCGGTCATCAGAGAGTAGCCCGTAAGAGCCTGATACAGAAGCCACCTACGACCCGAGACATAAGTACAGTCGGCTGAGACGAGTTTCATAACGGCATCATCGTCAAACGAAGGGGTCTTGTAGTTCGCCTCCAGAACGACCTTGTGCCGTCCGGAATCCTCGCAAGCGAAATCATCGGCAGTGAATGCGGCGATCTCTGGCAGTGCCACAGGCAGGGTGTAGATCACAAGGTCACATTCCTTGACCGCCTCCTTGAAATCCGAGACCGGATCCGGAAGGAAGCCATATTCAGGCATCGCCTCTGTGATGGCCTGCGCCTTCTCAAGCGTGCGGTTCATAAGAATGGTGGCGAACCCCAGTTCCGCGGCGGCCACGGCGGCGGCTCTTCCGGCTCCTCCGCATCCTACCACAAGAGCCTGAGGCTGACGGTTGAAGGTACGGCCGAGCGTCATCAGGAAGAACTGGTGCATCTTCACGAAGAACTTGTCGCCGAAATTACCGATGAACTCCTCGACAATGCCCGGAAAATAGGCCTCAACGACAGCGGTCACTATCCCGGTGAAATCCGAATTATGCGCCTCGACACCGTCCGGGCCGTTCACCAAAAGATTGGCGGCTCCGATACGCGCGGCGGGTCCCGAAAGCGTCCCCTCCCCCTTGCGGGCCATCTCAAGGACCTTTGAATATGCCAGTTCCTTGAACGGAGCGGTTACGTTGACAGCCAGATACCCGTCAATGAACTTCTTGAAAGACGCTTCGAAGTCGCTTCCCTCAATCAGGTCGTATGAATACTCACCGTCCTTGACTCCCTTGTACGCCGCCTCGAACAGAGCCGGGCTGCCGGATCCTTTTATCGGATCGCCTATCAGACCATATTTTGCCATATTTTCCGGATTTCTTTAAGAATACGCTAAGTTAGCAAACCGCCGGGCATTCTGCAAGAGGAAACGATAGGAATAATGATCGGGAAATGAAAGGAAGACACGCCTTGAACCGCCGTCGGAGCAGCCCGAAAACGGCAACAGACAGTGCTAAAACCCGAGTTTGGCACATACATTGTTAGCCAAGGGGGAAAAACATCACTATGAGACTAAGGAACATCTTTGCAGCTGTGCTGGCAATAGTCGGCGGCGTTGTTTGCGCACAAGCCCAAGACAGAATCCACCTTCTGGACTCACGCCGGGTAATCGAAGCGAAAATCATCGAAATAGGAGAAGTTGACCTGCTTTACAGACTATACAGCAATCTTGACGGGCCGGACTACAGAATATCGCTCTCAAGGGTGGCGAGCATTGATTTCGAAAACGGCACAAGGCAGGTTTTCACAGGACAAGGAATCACCGGACCCTACGTGGACGGCTACATTGACGGCTACGATGACGGACGGCTCGACTACCGCTGGGGCAACTACTATCTGGGAGACCGCAGGCTGCGAAGACAGGAGCTGGCCGACTACATAGGGTATTCTCTCTACGGCCAGAAGTATCGAAAAGCCAACAACCAGTACTTTTGGGGAGTAGTGCTCACAGGATTAGGCGCGTTCATCCTTACAGGCACGGTGACCAGCCAGATTCACCAGAGCAGATTCGACAACAACCCGGCGTTTCAGGACAAGGTCTTCAAGGAGGATTCAAACAATAACAGCATCGGCCACACTCTCGGCTATGTCGCCGGAGTCGCCTGCCTCGGAAGCGGAATCCCGCTGTGGGTCAAGGGCAACAGGAAATTCAACGAAATAGCGGATGACTACAACCGCAACTACGGCCGCCATAATTTTGGCCACAGTCCATCCGTCACCGCCGGCCCGACCCTCTCGGGTATCGGACTGGCTCTGAACTTTTAGAGGCCACGACGGCAATCCCGCCACCGAATATACTACTCTCAAGAGTCATCCAGGTAATTTTTAGGAAGGTGACAAATGCCCGAATCGTCGGCCGCGGCCGAAGGGATTACGGGAAACCCTTTTTCGCGCGCTCACCAAGGAGTTGTTATAAAGTGGCCAGGGGGTTGAATGACAGCCTCCTGGCCATCCTTGATAAAATTTGTGCGGAATAGTAGCGGAAAGATACGGGGATACGGATTTTTTTGACTAACTTGCAATGTTTTGGGCCGTAAGAAACCCGGGACAGTCAGAACAACTAAACATTATGAGATTATGTCACTGAACAAAGTAATGCTGATCGGTAACGTTGGAAAAGACCCTGAAGTACGTTACCTTGACGGAAACAACAACCCTAATTCAGGAAATGCGAAGGTGGCGACATTCACCCTTGCGACAACTGAACGCTTTCGTGACCGTAATGGAGAACTTCGGGAGAACACGGAATGGCACAACATCGTCGCCTGGAGAAACTCGGCCGATTTGGCGGAGAAGTACATCCGCAAGGGAAGCCAGATTTACATCGAAGGAAAGCTGAGGACAAGGTCGTGGACCGACCAGACCGGCAACAAGAGGTACACCACGGAGATCACTGTTGACAACCTCCAGCTCTTAGGCAGGAAATCGGACAATCCGGGAGCACAGGACGGGGCGGTCACCAGACAGCCTCAGGGCGCTCAAGGGCAGGCTGCCACCCAGGGGCCGGCCTATGCCCAGCCACAGTACCAAGGCGGCTACAACCAGCCGGGCGGGGCGGCGACACAGCCGATCCAACAGCCTGCATACCAGCAACAGAGCTACCAGCAGCCGGCGGTGGGGCCGGTTGGGGTGCCGACGGAGGACCTGCCGCAGGACGACCTTCCGTTCTGATTCCCACTCAAGACTTTAGCAGAATATACAAAACGAATGTTTTCAGATATGAGTTCAAAAGTTGACGTAGTCCTTGGCCTCCAGTGGGGAGACGAAGGAAAAGGTAAGATTGTGGACGTGCTTGCAGGTCGCTATCCGGCTGTGGCAAGATTCCAGGGCGGCCCTAACGCGGGACACTCCCTGCATTTCGACGGCAAGAACTTCGTCGTGCGAAGCATCCCGTCAGGAATATTCCGTGAAGGCTCCACCAACATCATCGGAAACGGTGTGGTTCTGGATCCTATCACGTTCAGGGAGGAATGCTCCAACATAGAGAAAATCGGCATCAACCCGAAAGAGAAGCTGTTCATCTCAAAGAAAACCCACCTGATTCTTCCTACCCACAGACTTCTGGACGCAGCCTACGAGGCAGCCGCCGGAAAGGGCAAGATCGGATCGACCCTCAAGGGCATCGGGCCTACCTACACAGACAAGATCAGCCGACACGGACTCAGGGTCGGAGACATCCTCGCTCCTGATTTCATTGAAAGGTTCGAGAAGCTCAAGGCCAGGCATATCCAGTTGCTCTCGGATCTGCACTTCGAATGCGACCCGGACAAGGACGAGGCCGAATGGATGAGCGCAATCGAGTTTCTGAGAGGATTCCAGTTAATTGACTGTGAGTACTTTGTAAACAAATGGCTGGAGGAGAGACCTATGCTTGCCGAAGGTGCGCAGGGTTCTATGCTCGACATCGACTACGGTTCCTACCCGTTCGTCACATCTTCCTCTACCACTGTCGGCGGTGTCTGCACCGGACTTGGAGTCGCACCATCAAGGGTAGGCCACGTCTATGGAATATTCAAGGCCTACTGCACACGCGTCGGCAGCGGCCCGTTCCCTACAGAGCTTTTCGATGAGACCGGTGAGAGAATCCGCAAGATAGGACACGAATTCGGAGCCGTCACAGGCCGTCCTCGCCGTTGCGGCTGGCTGGATCTCGTGGCACTGAAATACACGGTGACAATCAACGGGGTGACAGACCTCATAATGATGAAGTCCGATTGTCTTGACGACTTCGAGACCATCAAAGTCTGCACATCCTACAAGGTTGACGGCAAGGAGACCGACCAGGTTCCTTTTGACATCGCCGCTGAAATCGAGCCTGTCTACACAGAATTCCCTGGCTGGAAAACAGACCTTACGGGAATCCGCTCTGAAAGCGAACTCCCGCAGGATTTCAAGAACTATATCCGGTTTATGGAGAGCTACCTCGGTGTGCCGATCAGCATAATCTCGCTCGGCCCTGACCGCGAGGCCACAATCGAAAGATAATTCTACAGGAAAGACACGGCGATACCGGCAGAGCCATACTGCCAGCCTGGCCAATAGGATTTGTCCATCACCGGAACCGGGCAGTATTTGACAAACAGGCTGATGTCGTCAAGGTTCAACTGAAACATCAAGTCCACTGTAAATGCGTTGCAGTGGACTTTTTTGTATTTGTCCTTCTGTTTACTGCCGTCAAGTGAGTATTTGTTGACAATCGAGCTGTGAGTGTTGAAGTTCAGAACCGGGCCGAGGGTAAAACCTAACCTTCTGCCCAATGAGCAGCTATAAGTAACAGGCATAATGATACTCGCCAGTCTCAGTTTGGACGATTTCGGGGCGCTGTTCTCCGGATACTGGCCTATGCTGACCTGTCCGGTCTCATTCTTTACCATAGCGTCGCCGGTCATCACAAAATTCTTCCAGTCAAAGCCAAGCCCTACGGCGAACACGCTTCTCCCGGTCAAATGAACCTGGGCGGCATCAAAACAAAAGAACAGCTCATAAGAATTCTGCACATTGAATTCATAAGGTTCTGACGAATATGCCTTTAAAAGCCCGAAGCCAAGATTCGCCCTGTTTACATCATACGAAGTGGAACGATTTTTCCTCACCTTGCTGTAAAACGGGATGTCAAAATCCAGAAGGCGGTGATTACCAACCGAGTCCTTTTCGAATATCCCGGGACCGAAATTTCGGGTCTCTTTTCCACAATCATTGCAACCTGAGTCCAGCGTGTCCACTACTTCCTGAGCGCCTGCGGAAAACGCGCCAAGCAAAACGGCGAACGCCGTAACAAATATCTTTTTCATCCTTATCCTAAATTATCTTTGTTTGAAAATAACCTTCAGATCCTGCACTGTCGCCTCCCCCTCAAGGTAAACGACGGTTACATAATCTCCGCCTCCAATCCGTTTGACCTGGTAGCCGACATACCTGTTCTTGTCCATTCTGCGGGGAAATCTAAGCAAGGCATAGACAAGTCTTCCGTTCTCTGACTCCATATCCTGTTCCTCGGACATCTGGGCGTCATTCCGAATCCAGCCGACCACCTTGGCGACCTGCCTTTCATCAGCCTTGAACCGCACGCTACGGAAATAATCCAGGTTGTAAGGCTTCAGCTTCCTGCCGCTGACAATCGACTCGGTAGTCACGGACATATCGACCAACCTACCTTGAAAGAGGCTGTCAATCTGAAGTCCTTTCTGCGCATAGGCCGAGAAATGAAACACGGCGCATAATGCGACAATCAGCAATAACTTTCGTTTAATCATTGCTTTCCAAAAAATTCGTTTAACTGTTTATCCACATCTGTACCTCCGGAAAGAAGGTCGGCAAGAATGTCATCGACGTCGTTCATTACAACTTCCTTGTCAGTTACCTTCTGGCCTCCGACGTAGGAGACACAGATGTTTTCCTTGTTATAGAGATTGATTCCAAGGGCGATGAACATCCCTACACAGGCGGCAGCCACTACAGACTTGGCCCACGACGGTGCAAAGCGGACACCTTTACGGGAATATGCCCTCCTTTCTTTCCGGGAAAGCGACCTGCCGACCGAGAAGTAGCCCACGACGGCGCGGACTTCATCGTATTCAGGAGCCTGACCCTCAGGCGAAGACAGGAAATCCTTGAGCCTCAGCTCCTCCGCTTCGGAGAGAGTACCCTCGAAATACCTGTCCACATATTCATCAATCCTATTCATCTTCATTTCTGAATTTATTCCTTAAAATTTTTCTTGCCCTTGAAACGTGCATCCTGACCGCCTCCTCCCTCATTCCGAGTTCATTGGCTATTCGCCCGAAGGACTGTCCCTCATATTCCCGTTTCCTGACTATCAGCCTCTGGAGATCTGTCAGCTCGCTGTCAACCGACTCCTCAACCCTCCGGAACAAGGCCTCGCGTTCCGCGGAATCGTTCTCCTCTTCCTCCACCTGCCTGTCACCCAGGCTCACGGTAGGCCTTCTCTTCGCCTTGCGGTACTCGTCTATCTCCAAATTGCGGGATGTCCTGGACAGCAGGCCTATGGCTTCCTTGACGCTTCGCACCTTGTACTTTCCGCCCCAGAGCTTGCAGAAGGCGTCCTGCAGGACATCCTCCGATTTCAAACGGCCACGGAGAGCCAGAAACGCTTCTGTCAGAAAGTCATCAATCATCGTCTGAGATTCAGATAATCACGGTTTACACCAATATAAACGAAAAATCCGGGAAAAAGTAACATTTTTTCCCGGACAAATTCAGAATCTGTTTGAAAATTGCTTGGGGTGGGAACATTCCACTCCCAACGCTCCGATTCAAAACAGCTTCTTCTTACCAAAAATCATAAAACTCTAAAAGGAGTAGCAGACTCCAAGGCCGAAATTGAAGATACCCTTGCTTCTGATTCCACCGTCACCGAACATAAGGCGAGGACGGACATCAATGAAAAGCTGGAGCGGAACGTTGAAAGTATATTCCAGTCCAAGGTTGCCGAGGATTCCGGCGTAGACTACATTGTCCTTGTCTCCATTGTCCCATACGGCGAAAGATGCGCCAGGGCCGCCATAGAAGCCCCAGGAACCTCTTGAAGTCCAATCAGGCTGGGCGATCATAAAGTTATAGACACCGTCAACGTGGAAATTGCTGGTGTTGTAACCGTCATCCAGACCAAGGTCAAACTCAAGGAAGTCCGAACCGCCTACATAGTTCTGATAGGTCAGGTCTACTCCCCAGCCGATACGAACGCCTAAGGCTTTCGGCTGGGCGCTTGCAGCTACGGCTAAGCCGAGAAGAGCGGCAAGAATCAAAATTGTCTTTTTCATAAAAACGAATCTAAAAAAACAGTTGTAATTCAAACAAGGCCTGTCTGTCTGCAAATACTATACTAAACCGGAGAATCCCATAAAGGCCATTGCGAGGATTCCGACGGTGACAAGAGCTATCGGAATGCCCTTGAATGGTTTAGGGACATCATTCATATCAAGGTGCTCACGGAGACCGGCGAACAGGACAAGTGCCATTCCGTAGCCGACAGCGGTGGCAAAGGCATAGACGACAGACTCACCGAGATTCAGCATATGAGCCGGACCGCCGAAAGCGAACTCTTTCGTGACAACGTTCAGAGCCACACCGAGAACGGCGCAGTTCGTGGTGATCAGAGGGAGGAATATTCCCAGAGCCTGATAGAGCGACGGGCTGATCTTCTTCAGCACAATCTCGACCATCTGCACCAAAGCGGCGATCACAAGGATGAAGGCGATGGTCTGCAGGAACTGAAGCCCGAAAGCCACCAGAAGGTACTGGTTGATCAGATAAGTCACAAGGGTTGCGAGGGTGATCACGAAGCACACCGCTCCGGCCATACCGGTCGCGGTCGAAATCTTGTTGGATACACCGAGGAACGGACACGTGCCCAGGAACTGGGCAAGCATAATGTTATTGACGAATATCGCCGAGATTATTATGAGGAAATATTCCATAACTTAGTTCTTTTTAGCGATTTTGTTGAACAGAACCATAAGGTAGCCGAGGGCAAGGAAGGCTCCCGGAGCCATCACGAACACAAGGATTCCGTCACCGGAGATGAACTTGTAGCCGAAGACAGAGCCGCTTCCGAGAATCTCGCGGACGATTCCGAGGACTGTAAGGGAGAGCGTGAAGCCCAGACCTATTCCAAGCCCGTCCAACGCCGAGTCAAGGATGCTGTTCTTGCAGGCGAAGGCCTCCGCGCGGCCAAGAACAATACAGTTGACCACAATGAGCGGGATGAAAAGTCCGAGGGTCGTGTACATCGCCGGAGTGTAGGCCTGCATCGCAAACTGGAGAATCGTCACAAACGTGGCGATAACTACAATATAGACAGGAATATGCACCTTATCCGGCACCAGCGGGGCAATCGCCGAGATGGCGATGTTCGAGAGCACGAGGACAAAAAGGGTGGCAAGTCCCATACTCAGGCCGTTGATGGCCGAAGTCGTGGTGGCCAGTGTAGGACACATTCCAAGAAGAAGGACAAAGGTAGGGTTCTCCTTCAGGAAACCTTTCGTGAAAAGATTCAATTTATTGCTGCTCATATCCTATTCTCCTTTGATTGAATTGAATGCCTTCAAGGCGTTGTCGATGGCGAGAGCATAGGCCCTGGTTGTGATCGTGGAGGCCGTGATAGCATCCACATCGCCGCCGTCCTTCTTGACTGTCAGGCTCTTGGCGGCAGGATCAAAACCCTTGAACTGGTTTATGAACTTCTCGTCGGTGTTGCACTTTGCGCCAAGGCCGGGAGTCTCGTTGTGGGACAGCACCGAAGTGTTATAGACGATGCCGTCAGCGGTTATGCCGACCATCAGTACAAGCGGGCCACCGAAACCTACGGTCGCGGATTTCACGGCATAGGCCACAGGAGCGCCGTCCTTGGTGCTGACATAATACTCGGAAGCCTGCCCGCCGACCTCTACCGGCCTGGCCTCGGAAAGCTCGCCGCCTTCAGGAAGCACGGCTCCGATTGAGGCCTTGAGTATGTCGGCGTTGGCCTTGGCGATCGGCTCGGCAGTGAGGACATACATTCCGCCAAGGAGAGCGGAGCAGACGAAGCTGACAAGTGTCAGGCACACCACCATTGTGGTAAGATTAGATTTTACAGCCATAGCCTAAGCCCTCCCGTATTTTTTCTGATGGAACCACTTGTTAAGAAGCGGGACCGTCGAGTTCATAATAAGAATAGCGAAGCTGACTCCTTCAGGATAAGACCCGAAATATCTGATCATCAGCGTGATGAAACCTATCCCGACACCGAAGACGATTCCGCCTTTCGTGGTCATAGGTGAGGTGACATAGTCGGTCGCCATAAAGCAGGAACCGAGAAGAAGGCCACCGGTGAGGAGATTGAAGACAGGATCGGTGAAGCTGGTCGGGTCTGCGAGCCAGAAAACGCAGGAGACAGCGGCCACGGTTCCAAGGATAGAGAGTGTGATCCACGGCTTGATGACCTTGCGGGCAAGAAGGTAGATGAATCCGATCAGAATCGCAATGGCACTGGCCTCTCCGGCTGAGCCGCCGATGTTGGCGAAGAGCATCTGTGAATACGAGAACCCGTTCTCCGCAATCAGGTCAGCGGCGGAGGCTCCCTTCATAAGCCCCTCGTTGATGATGCCCAGAGGTGTGGCTCCGGAAACGGCGTCAGCTCCGAAAAGCCCTCCGGGGATAGTCCAGTCAGTCATATAGGTCGGGAACGAAATCAGAAGGAACACGCGGCCTACGAGAGCCGGATTGAACACATTCTGTCCCAGACCGCCGAAAGTCATCTTGGCGACCCCGATCGCGACAAGCGCTCCGATGAAGACCACCCACCAAGGAGTCGAGGCGGGCAGGTTGAGAGCAAGCAGGATGCCGGTCACGGCGGCGGACCAGTCGCCCACGGTGGACGGAGCCTTAAGCAAGTATTTAGTAATCAAATACTCCAGCACCACGCAGGAGATGACACTGACAGCCAGGACCAGCAGCTCGGCCAGGCCGTAGAACACGACCGAGACAACGACGGCGGGAATCAAGGCAATCACGACATCCCTCATCAGGACCGGTGTGGTGGTCTTGGAATGAAGGTGCGGAGATGGTGAAACCAACAATCTTTCCATATTCTTAAACAGTTTTTGCTTTTGCGGCTTCAGCGGCTGCCTTTGCGGCTGCCGCGCGGGCCTTCATTATTCCCATAACCTGTCCCCTTGCCATACTGATGACATCCAGAAGAGGAATGTAGGAAGGACAGGTGTAAAGACAGCATCCGCACTGGATGCAATCCTGGACAGCGTTAGCCTCCAGCTCGTCAGTGTTGCCGACCTTGGCCAGACGGTAAAGCAGGAACGGTTCCAGACCCATCGGGCAGGCGTCAGCACACTTTCCGCAACGGATGCAATGTCCTTCCGGCTGCCTCTTTGTCTGCTCGGCGGTAAGGAAGAGCAACGCACCGGTACCCTTAAGGGTGGCGGCGTCGAGATTGGAGATGGCCTTTCCCATCATAGGGCCACCGCTGATGACCTTGGCGGCGTTCTCAGGGACACCTCCGAGATAGTCGATTATGTAGCGGAGCGGCGTTCCGACCCTGACAAGCAGGTTGGCCTGCTTAGGGAAGCACTCTCCGGTGACAGTCACGGAGTTGTCAATCAAAGGCTTGTTCTTCTGGACAGCGTCATACACGGCCAAAGCCGTGGCGACATTCTGCACGACAGCGCCCACATCGATAGGCAGTCCGCCGGACTTGACCTGACGGTGCATCACAGCGTCTATGAGCTGCTTCTCGCCTCCCTCCGGGTACTTCTTCATCAAAGGCATAACCTCGATGCCGTTGTACTTGGAAGACTTACCCTTAAGGTCTGCCAGAACTTTCTGAATATGCTCAATCGCCTCGGGCTTGTTGTCCTCGATTGCGATGGTGGCCTTGTCAACTCCGAGAGCCTGTTTGATCAACGCCGTGCCGATTACGACCTCCTCTCCTTTCTCAAGAAGGGTACGGAAGTCGGATGTGAGGTAAGGCTCGCACTCGCAGCCGTTGATTATCAGCATCTCGCATTTCTTGCCCGGAGGCGGGGAAAGCTTCACGTGGGTCGGGAAGGTGGCTCCGCCAAGTCCGACCACCCCGCCGAGACGTATCTTCTCGATGATGCCCTTTCCATCCTCGGGAATCTCTGTCACCAAATCCTCGGAGCGGTCTATTGTCTCCAACCACTCATCGCCCTCGACCGCAATCTCGACATAGGTCTGGATGTTGCCGGCCAAATCCTTGCGGGGGCCGATCGACTTCACTGTTCCAGAGACCGACGAGTGTATGAAAGCGGAAACGAATCCGCCAGGCTCGGCGATCGGCTGGCCGACCTTTACCTTGTCTCCCACGGCGACAACCGGCTTGGCCGGAGCGCCGATGTGCTGGGCAAGGGAAATATAAACGGTCTGTGGAAGCGGAAGAGCCTCGATGGCACAACCGCGGGAAATCTTGGCATCGTTCGGATGCACTCCTCCGATTGAGAATGTTCTGTTAGCCATTGTTCTGTTCCTCCTTCTTTACGGCAGCGGCCGCGGCGGCCGCCTCTCTTGCCTTTTTCTGACGATCCTGCACACGGGTCTTGACAGCGTCCTTGTCCAGAGGCTTAGGGAAGTTCACCCCGATGATGGCTCCTGTAGGGCACATAGCCTCGCACTCGCGGCAGAGCTTGCACTTCGCAAAGTCGATGTAGGCGACGTTGTTCTCAATTGTAATGGCATCGTGGGTACAGGTCTTGGCGCAGATTCCGCAGCCAATACAACCGGCGGAGCAGGCCTTCTTCACAGCCGGGCCCTTGTCCTTGTTCACGCAGGAGACATACACCCTCATTCCGCGCGGCCCCTTTGCCCTCAGTTCGATGACGGACTTCGGACAAGCCTTCACGCACGCCCCGCAGGCGGTACACTTCTCCTGATCAACCACCGGAAGCCCGGTTTCGGAATCCATCGAAAGGGCGCCGAACTGACAAGCGGCGACGCAGTCTCCGCAACCGAGGCAACCGAACGAACAGCCGGTGTCACCGGCATAGAGGGCAGCCTTGACCTTGCAGGAGGCGGAGCCGTCATATTCATTTGTCCTTGGTCTGGCGGAGCAGGTGCCGGCACAACGCACCACTGCCACCATAGGAGCCTTTTCCTTGACTTCATAGCCAAGGATGGCGGCGACCTTTTTCATTGTCTCATTACCTCCGACCGGACAATAGTTGTTGTCCAGATTCGGAGCCTTCACCGCGGCCTCCGCAAAAGCGTGGCAGCCGGCGAAACCGCAGCCTCCGCAGTTCGCCCCCGGCATAGCCTTCTCCACCTCCTCGATGCGCGGATCCTCCTCCACCTTGAAACGCTGCGCGACAAGGTAAAGGGCCAGCGCCAGCAGGAGACCAAGCCCCGTGATGACTGCGATAGTCCAGATGATTGTTGTTGTCATAAAGCCAAATAAAAGCTAATTAATTAGTTACTGTCGAACATAAAAAACATACCCCTCTGCAAGGCGGTCCCTGCAGAAATAGAGTATGAGGTAATACACTGCGATTCCCCCGACCGAGACAAGCCCGCAGGCCAGCTCGCCGAGTCCAATCCAAGACAAAGATAACACTAAAATCAGTAATATCACCAAAGGAATCACATAAGAAAACAACACGGCCTTGAATCCCATCTTCCGAGCCAGGCACACTTCCACTTCCTGGCCGACGGAAAACGTCTGTCCTCCAAAGACCTGCGCCTCCACAATCTTCTTCTTTGACTCCGAGGCTCCGCAAAGGCCGGCGGCGTGGCAGGCCGAGCAGGCGGATTCGGACACAATCTGAACCGAAACAATGTCTTTCTCCACAGACACGACCATTCCCTTATGTGAAATCTCTCCAGCTGACATAGCCTGAAACATATTGGAATCAAAACTCTATGGAAGAGAACGGATGCATCAGCTCCGAATAGCCGCGCAGCCGTCCCTGGACGCGCCCCACCTTCAAAGGAGCGTCGAACCAGACAGGAATCCTGTTGCCATCGTCCGAGAACCACCCGAACAGATCGGATTCTCCCGAGAAGACCTCACCTGAGACCACCTCGAAACTGAGCTTGAGACATCTGACCGAGCCGATGCCGTCAACGGTCTTGTTCTCCTTGCCGAAATATTTGAAATGAAGGGTATAGACATCGTCGTCAACCGCGAAAGTCATAGGATAGTCATTCCCCTCCTGAAGACTCTCCACATTGATGTTGCGCAGGACATAGTACATCAGCGGTATGTCGTAGGTACACTTGTCCAATGGCAGCGTGGCCGAGAAATCCCCTTTCCTGGAATTGTTCAGGGAAGCGTTGATATGCTCGTTGCCAGGAGTGTGGTCATAGGAATAGAGATTCGTGCAGGTGTATTTGCCCTCTCTCGCGAACCTCGTGAATTTCACCGGTCTAAGCCCGTCGCAGGTAAACCAGGAATCCAGTTCCTCCTTGACGCGGAAGAATTTCTCATAGAACTTTTGGGTCTTGCCTGTCAGAGAGGCGTGGAAGACCCTCTGTCCGTTCAGAATCGTGGTGTCCACACTGAGAGTCGCCTGCGCCACGTCGGCGTTGATGATTCCCCACTTGTAATGCAGGGTAAAGACAAGCTCCTCCCCTCCTTTGAAAGCCAGACTCTTTTCTTTGAGATCCTTTACCGGGATGCATTTTTTCTCATTTCCGCCATAGGCGGACACGGAAGTCAGAATGAATATGACGGCGAAAGCGCCGAAAAGTCTTGCCGGTCCCATCAGAATTCAGTGTTATTGTCAAACTCATTGTTCATTGCCGAATTCATAGCGGATTCCATCCCTCCCATTTCCTCCGCTCTGGCCGCAAGGGAATCACCAGGCTCCACGAAACGAACCTGCTCCGCCTTGAACAGCATATCTATGTCGCAAACCTCACCGTTACGGTGCTTCGCAATGATGATCTGGGTTGTCTCCTTGCCGTCAGGAGTCTCACCAAGTCCCACATAATCAGGACGATGGATGAATATCACCATATCTGCGTCCTGTTCAATTGAACCGGACTCTCGCAAATCGCTCAACTGCGGCTTGCCGCTGCCTCCGGTCCTTTTGACAGCGTCGCGGGACAACTGCGACAGGGCTATTATCGGTACGTTCAGCTCCTTTGCCGTGGCCTTAAGCGTCCTTGAAATCGCAGCGACCTCCTGCTCGCGCATTCCGCGCAGCTCGGCGGGTCCCTGCATAAGCTGAAGATAGTCAACTATCACAAGCCGGACATCCTTGGACTTGACCAGCCTCTTGATCTTCGTCCTGAACTCCATCAGCGGAATGCTCGGAGTGTCGTCTATGTAAAGAGGGGCCTTTGAAAGGGCCGCCAACCTGGTCTCAAGCTGCTGCCAATCCCAAGGGTCAAGCTTGGAGCCTCCTTTGAGTTTGTCGGCAGAAAGTCCGGACTCAGTGGTCATCAATCTCATAACCAGCTGCAAGGCAGACATTTCCAAAGAAAAGACCGCCACCGGCATATGATAGTCCACAGCGGCGTTCCTGGCAAGGTTGAGGGCGAACGCCGTCTTTCCGACCGAAGGACGGGCCGCGAGAATGATAAGATCCGACTTCTGCCAGCCTCTTGTGACCCTGTCCAAAGACGGGAAGCCAGACGGGACTCCGCTTAGTCCACCGGAAGCCTTCTGGTTCTTCTCGACCTCCCTCATAGCCTCGTTTATCACGGAGCCGATTTCCTGGATGTCGTTCTTGACGCTGCTCTGTATCGCCGAGTAAATACGCGACTGAGACTCGTCGATCAAGTCGTCAACCTTCACGGAATCGTCATAGGAATCTCTGAGAATCTCATAAGAAGCCGTAATCAGCTCCCTCTGGATGTTCTTCTGCTTCAGGATTCTGACATAGTACTCGATGTGGGCGGCAGCCCCGACCTTCTCCGACAGTCCGGCAAGCGCCACAGGGCCGCCTACGGCTTCAAGATTGCCTTTCTCGCGGAGTTTCGAGCTGACGGTCACGATGTCCACCGACACGTGCTCGTTCACAAGCGCCGTCATCGCCTCGAAGATCATCCTGTGGCGGGGATCGTAGAAGCAAGACGCGGTCAGCTCCTCGAGAGCGGTGTCAACTGACGAAGGCTCGATAAGCATAGCGCCAAGGACAGCCTCTTCGACTTCAAGAGCTTGAGGCGGTTTGTTTCCCATCTCAAGCCCAAGTGTGTCAAGGTTGACTGGCCTCGCCTTCTTCTTCGTTGTTTTTCCGGGCTGGTCAGGCATATTGTCCGAAGTTGTTTGCCGGTCTATTCAAAGTCCGGGTTGACGATGATTCTTCCGCAGTGCTCGCAGATGATAAGTTTCTTGTTTGAGGCGATGTCAACAAGACGCTGTGGAGTGATGGTGTTGAAGCATCCCCCGCAAGAGTCGCCGTTATAGACTGAGACAACAGCGAGATGATTGTGGACACTCGCGCGGATGCGGTCATAGGCGCTCATCGTCCTCGGATCGATCTTCTTGGCGCAATCGTCCCTGACGGTACGCAGCTTCTTCTCCTCTTTGGAAGTAGACTCGACGATTGTCGAAAGCTCCTCTTTCTTGGCCTTGAGATCGTCATTCCTGATGGAGATATAGTCCTTCAGAGACTCAATCTCGGCCTTCTTCTCGGCGACCGCCGCTTTGGTGTCGTTGATGTTCTTCTGGGCTATCTGACGCAGAAGTCCCTGATTCTCAATCTCCTTATTAATGGAATCATACTCGCGGCTATTGGAGATGTCATTCAATTGCTGCTGATACTTCTCGATCTGGGCGTCACAGTCAACGATGCTCTGCCTGTTCTCCGCCACTGTCTGGCTGTAAGCCTCGATCACAGCCGCGCCCTGTGCCTGACGGGCCTTCAAATCGGCTATCTCGTTCTCAAGCGCCTCGACCTCAGACGGAAGCTCACCGCGCATCTGCATAATCTTGTCAATCGCAGAATCAGCCTCCTGAAGGGCGTAGAGCGTCTTCAGCTTTTCCTCAACGCTGATTTCAGAGTCTGCGAAATTCTTCTGAAGAGAGACGAACGTCTCCCTCTGGTCTATCGGGGTCTCGACTTTCTTGATTTTTTTAGTTGCCATATAGCTATCTGACTAATAATAATATACCGGATTGCTCGCAGCCAGTCTCACACTGGTACGGATTGCAAAGTTAGGAAAATTTTTCCTTAACAGAGAAAATAATATGTCCACAATCTCCACTTCCCCCTCGAAATGGCCTATATCAATGACCATAAAATCCTTAGTGGTGAAGAAATGATGGTAGGATATGTCGCCGCAAAGGTAAGCCTGCGCCCCCGACTCCCTCGCCTTTCCGATCAGAGAGCCTCCCGAGCCTCCGCACATAGCCACCCGGCTGACCGGGACTTCCGGAATATGCGAGCAGCGGACAACCTTCAGGGCGAAACGGGACTTGACATATTCAATGAAGTCCTGTCCCTGCATCGGCCGCGGCAAATCACCGACGGCTCCAAGCCCGTAGCCG
This sequence comes from uncultured Muribaculaceae bacterium, assembly GCA_964458425.1. GTDB lineage: Bacteria > Bacteroidota > Bacteroidia > Bacteroidales > UBA932 > Cryptobacteroides. The sequence continues at coordinate 26,982 of CAYWIW010000008.1, read as the reverse complement.
CCCGGCTCCTCGTCAAGTATCCGGACGTTTTCAAGCTCCAGCCTCCGGGCCATAGCGCCGCTCACGCCTCCGAGAACCTTGTCGGCAGTCGTGTGGGCCGCATAGACAGCGATTCCAGCCGAAGCTGCCTTGATGACGGCCAGGCCGACCGGGTCTTCCGGAGAAATCCTCTTCAGCCCGCCGAATATCAAAGGGTGGTGTGTCACAATCAGGTCGGCTCCGCATCCGACGGCCTCATCCACGAGTTCCGGGGTGCAATCGAACCCAAGAAGAACCCCGCGGACTTCCTGCTCCGGAGAGCCGATGACAAGTCCGCTGTTGTCCCAGCTCTCCTGAACGGACAGCGGGGCAAAAGACTCTATGACGGACGTTATATCCTTGACTTTCATAATCACAATGATTTCTTCACTTCGACAAGCTGACTGCGGATCTCCTTCAGGCTGTCCAAGACCTTCACTCGGCCATCCACCTTCTTCCTCTCCGAAGCCATTTTCCTGGCGGCTCCCTCGAGGGTAAGCCCCTGCTCCTTGACAAGCAGGTGGATCTGCTTAAGGCAGTCCAGATCATCAACCGTGAAGAGACGGTTGCCCTTGGCGTTCCTCTTCGGCTTTATGAACTTCGGGAAAGAGTTCGACCAGAACCTCACCAAAGACGTGCTTTCCCCGAGGATATCCGCGGCCTCTCCGATTGTATAATACAGTTTCTCCATTATCGTCAAAAAAAATTAATTAATCCATTGATTGTCCAGTATTTACCGACATAAAAAGCATTCCCATATAGTCATCCGGACCCACCGACGCAAAAAGATAGTTCAGCGGATCCATCCGAAGGGTGTCCCTCAGGACCTCATAGTGCAGATGCGGGGCGAACGAATTGCCGGACATTCCGACCTGTCCGATTTTCTGTCCCCGGCCTACCCTCTGTCCTTTCGACACGCGGGTGTTCTCAAGATGGGCGTAACGGGTCACATAACCGTTCCCGTGGTCGATAGACACGACGTTGCCAAGCCCCTTGGACGAATGCACGACCTCCTTGACGACACCATCGGCGGCGGCCACCACATCCTCACCCTGCTGGGAAATCAAGTCCAGTCCGCCGTGAAAAGTCTTTACCTTGTAGAAAGGGTTGATCCTTTCGCCCAGCGAAGCTCCTGTCCGGGCATAAGAGAATCCGGACAAAGGATTCGTCATCGGCGGGAGTGAGGAAGCCCCGTCCGAAAGCACTTCCATTATCCTCCTGAAATTGGACTCGACCCTGGCGGAGACCTTGTCCAAAGTGTCCAGTTTTGTCCTGGAATACTCCACTATCATCCTGTCCGGGATGGTGTCGACTCCGGACAGCATACCGTCCGAGAAGATGCCGCCGAGATCCGGAGCGTCCGAATTGAACAGACGGCGGTAGATCTCGTCATCCTTGGCCTTCAGCCCCTCTATGACATCCCCGGCCAGTTCCTCCCTCGCCGCCAGCTCCTTATACATCTGCCGGTACATCTGGTTCTCTCTCTTGAGCCTACGCTCGGAATCGGTGCTGACCACAAGCGAGAACACAATGTAATAGACCACCGCCAGCGACGCGGTCACAAGAAAGTATTTCACCGCCTTGCCGAGAACAGTCCACACAGAATGCGTGACCTTGCGGAACTCCATCCGCGTCTTGTCAAACTCGTACCTCTCACCCATAGTCCAAAACTAACGAGTCCTTACACTGAAACCGTGGCGGGAAGCGGACGACAACCCTGACGCGTCCTCCCTCATCCTGACCATATCGGAATATTCCCGGACAGTCATCGACAAGTCCAGATAATTGGCCGGATTCACCTTCTGCCCCTTATAGACGACCTCATAGTGAAGATGCGGGCCGCTGGAGCGTCCTGACTTACCGCTCTCGGCGATGCAGTCACCTCTCTTGACCTCCATCCCCTCGATGACCCGGACGGAATTGAGATGAGCGTAGATTGTCTTATAGCCGAATCCGTGGTCTATCGTGACGGAATTGCCGTAGCCGAAGAACTCGAACTTGACCGACTCCACGACCCCGTCGCCGGTGGCATAGACAGGATTGCCGATCTTCATCGCGAAATCAAGGCCCGTGTGCATCTTGGAAGTCCCGGTGAACGGGTCTGACCTGTAGCCGAAACGGCTTGTCAGACGGTACTTCGACGGATCCGGGACAACCGGTGGAATCGCCGGGATGCACGACGCCATATCACCGGCGGTCTTGGACACGGCTGCCACCTCGTCGAAAGACTTGCTCTGCACGTAAGTCCTCCTCGTCAGCCTGTCAATCCTCAACGCGGTGTTTCTCAGCCTGTCATCAGACTCAAGCCCGCCCAGAAACGAATATCTGTCCACCCCGCCTATCCCCGCGTCGCGGACACCGGCAGGAATCTCATTCATTCCGAATATGGATCTGTAGATGTCGTCATCCCTGACCCTCAACGCCTCCAGAGTCTCCTCGTAGCGATCCAGCTTTGTGTTCATAAGGTTCATCCTTGCGTCCCAACGGGCCTGCTCGGCCTTAAGGAACGCGGTCTTCGGCAAGTCAAAGCCGAGAACCGAGGTGAAGAGCCAAAGATACAGCGCGGCCATAGCCACGCTTCCGGCAAACAGCGACAGCCCCTTGAAGACTTTCGACTTCAGGGACACCTCCTTTATCTCATATAATAAGGTCTCAGGATTGAGAATATACTTTCCCATAATTTACAAATATACCCTTTTTTGCGATATATCCCGAAAAATGTTATAATTTTGCCAATTCCGTGCCTTTCCGAACAAGATTTTCGGGACCGGACGGAGGAATATTCCTGAATTAATTGATTTTTAGATATGTACACCGCTAAAGAGATTCGACAGCAATTTTTGGACTTTTTCGCATCAAAAGGACACACGGTAGTGCCGTCCGCCCCGATGGTGATCAAGAACGACCCTACACTTATGTTCACGAACGCCGGAATGAACCAGTTCAAGGACATATTCCTCGGCAATTCAACGCCCAAGATGAAAAGGGCGACAGACTCACAGAAATGCCTGAGGGTCAGCGGAAAGCACAATGACCTTGAAGCGGTGGGACACGACGGGAGACACCACACGATGTTCGAGATGCTCGGCAACTGGAGCTTCGGGGACTATTTCAAGCAAGAGGCCATCAGCTGGGCCTGGGAGCTTCTGACAGAGGTCTATAAGATCGACAGGTCCAAGCTTTACGCGACCGTGTTCGAAGGCTCGGCGGAAGACGGGACATCATTGGACGAAGAGGCCAGGCAGGCCTGGATGAAGCTTATGCCGGAGGACCACATAATCCTTGGCAACAAGCACGACAACTTCTGGGAGATGGGCGACACCGGCCCTTGCGGCCCTTGCAGCGAGATCCACATCGACCTGCGCTCCGACGAGGAGATAGCCAAGGTTCCGGGAAAGGACCTTGTCAACACGGACAACGACCAGGTCATAGAGATCTGGAATCTTGTGTTTATGCAGTACAACCGCAAGGCCGACGGCACACTCGAGGCGCTTCCGGCAAAGAACATCGACACGGGAATGGGCTTCGAGAGGCTGTGTATGGTGCTTCAGGGAAAGACCAGCAACTACGACACTGACGTGTTCTCCGGAATGATACGCCGGATCGAGGAGCTTTCCGGACACGGTTACCACGAGAACGGCAAGACAGAGGTGGCTATGAGGGTAATCGCCGACCACATCAGGGCGATAGCCTTCTCAATCGCTGACGGCCAGCTTCCGTCCAACGTCAAGGCCGGCTACGTCATCCGAAGGATTCTGCGCCGCGCCGTACGCTACGGCTACACGTTCCTCGGTTTCGACGAGCCGTTCCTCTGCGCTCTCGTCCCTCAGCTCGTGGCTGATATGGGAGAGGCCTACCCGGAGCTTGGCAAGCAGCAGAAACTCGTGGAGAGCGTCATCCGCGAGGAGGAGATGTCCTTCCTCAGGACACTTGACCGCGGAATCAGGCTGATGGACGACTACATCGCCAAGAACGCCGCCACAAAGACGATACCGGGAGAGGACGCTTTCGTCCTTTACGACACATACGGATTCCCTATCGACCTTACCGAGCTGATCGCTTCGGAGAAAGGCTACACTGTCGATATGGAAGGCTTCGGCAAGGAACTTCAGAAACAGAAGGACAGGGCGCGCAACGCCACGGCCAACGAGTTCGGTGACTGGACAATCTACTACGACGGCGAGGAAGAGGCGTTCCTCGGCTACGACAACCTTGAGCTTGAGGGAGTGCGGCTTCTGAAACAGCGCACCGTCAAGCAGAAGAACAAGACATTGTTCCAGCTGGTCTTCGACCGCACACCTTTCTATGCGGAGATGGGAGGACAGGTCGGCGACACGGGAGTCATCATCTCGGAAAGCGGCGAGGAGGTCAGAATCCTCAACACCGTCAAAGAGAACAACCTGACAATCCACATCGCCGAGAGAATCCCTTCCGGATGTGAAGAGACCTTCACCCTTAAGGTCGATGCGGAGCGCAGGCTCAAGATCACCGCCAACCACACAGCCACACACCTTCTGGATTTCGCCCTCAGGGAGACACTCGGAACACACATCGAGCAGAAAGGCTCGTTCGTGGGCCCGGACTATTTCCGCTTCGACTTCTCGCACTTCTCGAAGGTCACGGACGAGGAGCTGAGAAAGGTCGAGCACAGGGTGAACCAGCTTATCAGGGCAAACTATCCTCTTGAGGAGAAGAGAGACGCGACCATGGACGAGGCCAAGGCAATGGGCGCCATCGCTCTGTTCGGCGAGAAATACGGAGACAAGGTGCGCGTCATCAAATTCGGAGACTCGGTCGAGCTGTGCGGCGGAACCCACGCGGCTTCCACCGGCCGCATCGGATTCTTCAGGATAGTCTCCGAGTCAGCGATCGCCGCCGGGGTACGCAGAATCGAGGCCGCGACCGGAGAGGCCGCCGAGGTTCTTCTGGACACGCTCTCGGACACCCTCAAAGGCATCCGCACGATGTTCAACAACGCCCCTGACGTGGCCGCCGCCGTAGCCAGGCTGATAAGCGAGAACTCCGACGCCAAGAAAAAGATCGAGGAATACGCCAAAGAGAAGGCCGCTTCGTTCGCCAAAGTGATGTCCGAGAACGCCGAGACCATAAACGGAATAAAAATTGTGAGATTCCGCAATGATGTGGATCCGTCAATGCTGCGCGAGGCCGCAGCCATCCTCCAGAAGGAAGTGGAGAACTTTGCGTTCGCCGCGGCGTTCAGGCACGACGGGAAGCCGCAGCTCGTGCTGATGTACTCCAACGACCTCGTGGCCGCCGGACACAACGCCGCTAAGGACATCCGCGAGGCCGCCAAGTTCATCCAGGGAGGAGGTGGCGGACAGCCAACCCTCGCCACAGCCGGAGGAAGGAACACCGACGGACTCCAGGCGGCGCTGGACAAGATGACAGAGATCGCCACGGCTTAGACGGGATAATATTCATAGACTAACAACACATTGGGGATGAAGAAGATAGATAGATTCATACTGACCTCGTTCATAGGACCGTTCTTTATGATCCTACTCGTGGCCATCTTCATCCTTGTGATGCAGTTCCTGTGGGTTTACATCGACGAGCTGGTCGGAAAGGGACTGAGCCTCGGCATTGTGGCGGAGTTTCTCTTCTGGGGAAGCTGCACCGTGCTGCCGCTGGCACTGCCGCTGGCGACCTTGCTCGCCTCGATGATGACCATCGGGAATATGGGCGAGAACAACGAGCTTATAGCCCTGAAAGCGGCCGGAGTCTCTGTACTCAGGGTTATGCTTCCGATTCTCATAGCGTCGTTCTTCATCAGCATCGGTACATTCTTCGTCATCAACAACCTCGTGCCGGTCTCCTACAACGAGATAATCACCCTCAGGGACGACATCGGCAAGACCAAGGAAGAAATCAAGATTCCTTCCGGAACGTTCTACGACGGAGTTGAAGGCTATGTCCTGAGAGTCGGAAGCCGTAACGACAAGACCGGGATGATGAAAGACGTGATGCTTTACGACCACCACGGAAAAGGGAACACGCGCCTGACACTGGCCGACTCGGCGATAATGAAGATGTCAAAGGACAAGTCCTACCTGACCTTCAGGATGTACAACGGCACTAACTACCAGGAAACCAACGAGGTCAGCTACCGGGACACTTCCTTCCAGCTACAGAGAATCGATTTCTCAAGGCAGGAGATGGTCATAGCGCTTCAGAACTACGCATTCCAGAAATCCGACAGCGCAAGGTACGGGGACCAGGTCAAGGCTCTTCCTCTGGAGAGGCTCCGCACTCAGAAGGACACCCTTGAGATGAAGAGGGACAGCACAACGGCTCATCAGCTCTTCAGCACGGCGGCATCCTACATCTTCACCAAGAACAGGCAGCTGGACACAACATCCACCGGGATAACCGCCAATTTCAGCGACCCTGAATTCCTGGTTTTCAAGGACAAACAGACAATGGCACAGGCTCTGGACAGGGCCGCCGAAAACGCCAGGCAACTGAAAGCCAACCTGGAGTCCTACGAGTTCGGCTCCTTTGACTACACGGTGCGCCTACGTTGGACTGCCCTTGAGTTCCTCAGACGCTACGGACAGGCGCTGGCCTGCTTCATAATGTTTTTCATCGGAGCGCCTTTGGGAGCCTTGATCAGGAAAGGCGGCATCGGGGTCTCCGCCATTGTCTCCCTGCTGTTCTTCGTGCTGTATTGGATCATCGACATCACCGGAGTCAAGCTGGCGAGAGACGGAAGCATCAGCCCGGCGACGGGAGCGTTTATTTCATCCGGGATACTTTTAGTGATAGGCCTGTTCCTGACCTGGAAAGCGATACACGACACTGACATTTCGAATATGGACAGCATAAAGAATTGGTGGAGAAAGGCCAAGAGCAATCTCGCCGGAATCTTCAAGAAGACGAGAATCGTCTATATGGGTACACCTGAATTTGCGGTGGAGCCGTTAAAGGCGCTTCTGGAAAAGAACTACAACATCGTCGGGGTGGTGACAGTGGCCGACAAGCCGAGCGGCAGAGGCCAGAAAGTCAATGAAAGTGCGGTCAAGAAGTTTGCCGCCGAAAAGGGCATTCCGGTTCTGCAGCCGGTAAAGCTGAAGGATCCGGAGTTCCTGAAGCAGCTTAAGGGGCTGAAGGCGGATCTCTTCATCGTCGTGGCGTTCAGGATGTTGCCTGAAGAGGTCTGGGGAATGCCTAAGCTCGGCACATTCAACCTGCACGCCGCGTTGCTGCCTCAGTACCGCGGAGCCGCCCCTATCAACTGGGCGGTCATCAACGGAGAGGCCAGAACCGGAGTGACGACCTTTATGATCGACAAGGACATCGACACAGGAGGAATCATCCTGCGCCAGGGAATCAACATCTCCGGCACGGACACAGCCGGAGATGTCCACGACAAACTGATGGAGATCGGCGCGGACTTGGTCGTACAGACGACACAGGGTCTCATAGAACGCAATGTGGACACGAGAATCCAGAGGAGCTTCATCCAGGGCTCGGAAGTGCTGAAACCGGCTCCTAAGCTCACCCGCGAGCTTTGCCACATAGACTGGAACGACTCGACCAAACAGATCTTCAATCTCATACGAGGCCTGAGTCCTTATCCTACAGCCTACACCGAACTTGTCAAGGAGGGCGGAGTCCCTGCCCAGCTGAAGATATTCTCCGCCGAAAAGGTCGGCGCTTCCGCTCTCGCCGAGGCGCTTCGACAGGCCGGAATCCCTGACACCGGGACAGGCAAGCCTGCCGGAACGGTTCCGGGACAGATTCTCACCGATGGGAAGTCCTACCTCCACATCACCACGGCTGACGGAGCCATCTCGTTGAAAGACGTGCAGATAGCCGGAAAGAAACGAATGGAAATCAAAGCATTCCTCGCCGGATTCAGAGAGCCGGAGACATATTCCGTGACCGCAGGGACCTCTAAGGCCGCGATTGCCAAGACCAAAGCGTAATGGAGGCTGTCATCATAGGTAACGGCGATTTCCCGAAAAAGGATTATCCCCGCGAGCTTCTTCGACGGGCCGATGTCATAGTCTGCTGCGACGGGGCGCTGAAGGCATTTCTCCGTAACCGGGACAGAATATTCAAGAACAGCCGGAATCCTGACGTGGTCATCGGGGATATGGACTCGATTTCCCCGAAACTTTTCAAGGAATATTCCGACATCGCCGTCAAGGTCAGCGAACAGGACACGAACGACCAGACCAAGGCATTCCGCCACCTGATGGAACATTGGCCCGACGTGAAGACGGTACACATCCTCGGTTACGCCGGGAAACGGGAGGACCACACCATCGGCAACCTTGGTCAGCTTATGGAATATTCCAGACTCTACGGAGCGAGCGGACACCCTTCGGAGGGTCAGGTCTACATCGACGCGGTCTCCGACTATTCCACAGCCTTCGCCCTTACCGATTCCTGCGAGCTTTTCGTGGGAGAAGGCAGGACAGTCTCTCTGTTCAGCCCAGACAATTCACTGAGAATCAAGTCAGAAGGCCTTGTCTGGAAGACAGATGACGTAGTGTTCGACAATTGGTGGCAGGCGACCCTCAACCGGGCCTCGTCCGATTCTGTCAGGCTGACCTTCTCACACAAGTCAATCGCACTTGTAATCCTGGACTGACACCATATTTGACAGAATTTTGCTATCTTTACGGAAGTTTTTGGCTTACAACACTATGCTCCGTAAAATTAGAATCACGTTGGCAGCGGTATGTCTCGTTGCGATAACCCTGCTTTTTCTGGACTTCTCCGGAACACTCCACCTTTGGTTCGGCTGGCTGGCCAAAATCCAGTTCCTGCCCGCTGTTCTGGCCCTCAACCTGGTCATCATCGCCGTCCTGCTGGTGCTGACACTGCTTTTCGGCAGAATCTATTGTTCTGTGATCTGCCCTCTCGGCGTATTCCAGGACTGTGTCTCCAACCTCAGCTCAAGAAGAAAAGGCAAGAAAGCCAGGTTCTCATATTCAAAAGAGATGAAATGGCTCCGCTACGGGATGCTGGTGCTGTTTGTGGCCGCTCTGGTCGCCGGTCTCGTCTCGATTGCCGCCCTCGTGGCTCCGTACAGCGCCTACGGCAGGATGGTCCAAAGCCTGCTCGCCCCGGTCTGGCAGTGGGGCAACAACCTGCTCGTCTGGATCGCCGAGAGGCAGGACAGCTACGCTTTTGTGACTAAGGAGGTCTGGCTCAAGAGCCTGCCTACCCTCATCATTGCAGCCGTGACTTTCGCGGTCGTGGTCGTCCTCGCCTGGAAGAACGGCAGAACCTATTGCAACACAATCTGCCCTGTGGGGACCATTCTGAGTTTCTTCTCCCGTTTCGCGATGTTCCGTCCGGTGATAGACAAGTCCAAATGCAAGGGCTGCCACGCCTGCGAGAAGAAATGCAAGGCGGCCTGCATCGACTCGGACAATCAGATAATCGACTACAGCAGATGCGTCGCTTGCTTTGACTGCATCGACACCTGCAAAATCGGTGCGCTGAAGTACCGTTTCGCCTGGGGACGGACATCATCCGCCACAGCGCGCGGGACTTCCGCGGAATCCACGGCCACAGGGACAAAGGGAAGCCGCACATCCGCTGTAGCCAAAGCCGGTTCCCCAGAGCCAGACAACAGCGGAAGAAGGGCATTCCTGACCGGAGGCGCGGCGGCTTTGGGCGGAGCCTTGCTGACATCATTGCCACTGAGGGCCGAGGATGAAATCAAAGACAAAAAACGTGACGGAGGATTCGCGGAGATTGTCCCGAAAAAGAGTCCTGCAAGAAGAATCCCTGTCACTCCGTTCGGTTCTGAAAGCGTGGAAAAGTTCTACCGGCACTGCACGGCCTGCCAGCTCTGCGTGACAGTCTGCCCGAACAATGTTCTCAGACCGTCATCGAGACTTGAGCATCTTATGCAGCCTGAAATGTCTTTTGAAAAAGGCTACTGCCGTCCTGAATGCGTGAAGTGCTCCGAGGTCTGCCCGGCGGGAGCGATTCTCAAGATCACCCCTGAGGAGAAGACCGGCTGGAAAGTCGGGACAGCTACGGTGGACTACGACCTCTGCGTCGTGAACCGGGACGGTGTCAACTGCGGCAACTGCGCACGCCACTGCCCTGTCGGAGCGATCCGGATGGTCAAGAAAGACCCTGACGATCCAAAGAGCCAGAGAATACCTACCGTCATCGAGGAAAAGTGTATCGGCTGCGGAGCGTGCGAGAACTTATGCCCGTCCTGCCCGATAAGCGCCATCACTGTCAACGGACACCAAGTCCACCACAATGCGTAAGCGGTTGGTTTACAAATAATCATTCACACAGCAAGCAATTGCCCACTTTCGGAGACTGAATATGAAAGATAACATCAACAGAAGAGAATTTCTCAAACGGGCCGGAGCCGGAACCGCCGCGGTCGGAACCGTGGCCCTTGCAGCGGCGTGCGCCCCGAAAAAAACCGCCGAGACCCTCCTTGACAATGACGCGAACGAAGACGTTCTGGAAAACGGCAGGATGGAGATTCGCACCAACCCCGGCAACGGAGACCAGGTCTCGCTGCTTGGCTACGGATGTATGCGCTTCACGATGAAGAAGGACGAAAACGGCAAGGACATCGTAGACCAGGAGAATGCCAACAAACTGATTGACTACGCCTTGGCTCACGGAGTGAACTACTACGACACCTCGCCGGTCTATCTTCAGGGACTCTCGGAGGAAGCCGTGGGCAACGCTCTGTGCAGACATCCGAGGGATTCATATTACATAGCGACCAAACTGTCCAATTTCAGCGACCACTCAAAGGCCGCCTCCCTGAAACTGTACAACGATTCGTTCAGATACCTCCAGACGGACTATCTGGACTACTATCTGCTTCATTCCCTCGGCCGGGGAGGCCTGGATGCATTCGACAGCAGGTTCGTGGACAACGGGATGATGGACATTCTTCAGGCTGACAGGGAGAAAGGCAAGATACGCCAGCTCGGTCTTTCGTTCCACGGCAACCAACAGCAGTTTGACGAGCTTCTCAAGCTGCACGACAAGTACCACTGGGACTTCGTCCAGATCCAGATGAACTACTTTGACTGGAAGCACGCCGACGGCAAGAACAACGTCAACGCCGAATACCTCTACGACGAACTGGACAAAAGGGAAATCCCGATTGTGATTATGGAGCCGCTGCAGGGAGGCCGTCTCGCGAATCCGGCCGAAAGTGTCGCCAACAGGCTGAAAGAACGTGATCCGAAAGCCTCTCTCGCGTCCTGGGCATTCAGGTTCGTCGGATCGTATCCGCGAGTGCTGACCGTCCTAAGCGGAATGGTCTATCAGGAGCACCTTGAAGACAACCTTCGCACTTTCAACAATTTCAAATACCTGACCGACAAGGAGAAAGACTTTCTCGGAACTGAAATCGCCGGCATTATGGCCAGTTTCCCGACCATCAACTGCAACGACTGCAAGTACTGTATGCCTTGCCCATACGGCGTGGACATTCCGGGAATATTCAAGCACTACAACGAATGTGTCAACGAAGGCGAGATTGCCCAGAGCACCGAGCAGGAGAATTACCGCAAGCTCCGCAGGGCATACCTCGTCAGCTACGACAGGGCTATTCCGACCGTACGCCAGGCGAGCCACTGCATCTCCTGCAAGAAATGCGTCGAGCATTGTCCTCAAAGCATATCAATCCCCCGCGAGCTTCGCCGCATAGACGCATACATCGAGAAGCTCAAGCGCGGCACATTGTAAAAATCGCAAATTTTCGGCAGAGACGCTGAATATTCAAAGGATTTGATTATCTTTGTAGTCCTTTCGGCAACAAAGGTCTTTGGAGAGATGCTCGAGTGGCTGAAGAGGCACGCCTGGAAAGCGTGTGGCCTCCTAAAGGGGCTCGCGAGTTCGAATCTCGCTCTCTCCGCAACAAAAATAGAATCGTGGTGAACTAACCGTTCATCACGATTCTATTTTTTCACCCCCCAGTCACTACGTGACAGCCTCTGGGGGCACGGGGAAAGGATTCCCCGGTCCCCCTTCGGTCGCAAGGCGACGAATCCCGCATTATTCAGTTCTCCACGATTTACTTTTTTTGAGGGGTCATTGCAATTATTTCTGCGGAGGATATGGACTTTGGCACAGAAATGGCATATTGCTTAAACGACATAAATATTTTTACTCATAAACCAAAAACTGACTCAATAGTTATTTCATAAGTATTGAATAGAAGAACCGAAGCCAGGCGTGAGCCTCGCTTCGGTTTTTCTTTACGCCCGCTATCGGAACTCAATACAGAAGGTACGGAGCGCGGCGTTCCTTGAAGCTTTCCACATCGGAAGACCAGCGGGCGGAAATCTCGTCTGCGGACGAACCGGACTCAATCATCGAACGGAACCAATCCACACCGGCGAGAAGCTCGAAGAAATTATTCTTACCGAAGAACTTATCACCCATATTCAGATTGCGGTAGGCATCGACGACATATTCAAGATTAATCTTCTCAGCCCAGATCTCGCCGAGAGGCTTGAGCCGAAGATCCACGCCATAGCACTCTTCCTCAAGGAATTGAGGCTTTTTCGCTCCAGGGATGCTCTTTGGCACGAAAGAGAACGAATACCCCGTCATCCGCGGGTGGCCGTAAGCCTCGAACGGGAATGAAGTGCCGCGTCCGAGAGTCGCCACAGTCCCCTCGAAATAGCAGGTCGATGAATACAGGTACACAGCCCTCATATCCTTGATGTTCGGTGACGGAGGGAGGATGAGGCTGTAGCGGGTGTTATGGGTGTAGTTAAGACACGGAATCACGGTAAGGTCACAGGTCCCGTTCTCCAGCCACTTCTCGCCGTTAATCATCAGGGCAAGCTCGCCGAGTGTCATTCCGTGGACAGTCGAAATCGGCAGCCAGCCCACTCCGGACTTGAATTTCATATCAAGCACCGGGCCGTCCACATAGAAACCGTTCGGATTGGGCCTGTCAAGCACCACGACCTTCTTTCCGTCCCTTGCGCAAGCCTCCATAAGGTGATGCATCGTGACATAGTAGGTGTAGTACCTCAATCCGACATCCTGAATGTCAACGACAAGCACATCGAACTTGTCGGTCTTGTCCTTGCCCGGAATCCGGGATCCGGTTCCGTAAAGGGAGAGAATCTCAACTCCGGTCTTCTCATCCACGCTGCTCCCGACGTGCTCACCGGCGTCAGCGTCGCCCCTGAAGCCGTGTTCCGGAGAGAAAATGGCGGTGACATCTACACCTTTCTCTATCAAGGCATCGACCACGTGCTGTCCGTATTCGATTTTGCCTCCCGGCACCGAAGGCTCAAGGAAAGGAATGAGGGAAATCTCATCGAATATGCGAGGAGACGGAGCGCCGGGTCTGCCGTCCGGAGCGCCCCGGCGGGATTTGTTCCGGGAACGCTCACCGGGACCGTGACGCTGGCCGGACGGGCGGTCACCGGGGCCGCGCCGAAGGTCTCCGGGACCTCTTCCGCCATCATCGAAACGAGGCGGCACAGGGAAACAACCGCCATATTCGGAGAGGGCGTCGGCAAGCTTTGAGCCTACAACCTTGTCACCGACAATTCCGGTCTGATTACTGAACACCGCCACCCTTTTCCCCTCAAGCAATGGAAGATACATCTCAAACCTCTCATCACCAAGGACAACCTTGTCAGGCTTGGCCTGAGCGAAGGCACCGAAAGGCAGCAAGCCCACAAGCAATGCGGCCACGAACTTCAAAGCGCCGCCGGCAGAGCCGCTCTGCTGCAAAGACCCTCCGACGATGTCCAGAATCTCGGAAGTAATCTTCTGCTGACGGCCCTTGTTGTATTCCAAAGTAAGTTCCTGAAGGAGTCCGTCGCCGTTGTCGGTAGCCAGCTGCATAGCGACGGTACGGGCGGCGTGCTCGGCGGCAGCGCTGTCCAAAAGGGTCGTGAAGACACGAAGACGGACAACCTTCGGAAGAAGAGTCCGCACCAGAGCCTCAGGAGACGGTTCCACAATCAGTTCCCGTCCGCCAGTCATAACCGGAGCCTCACCGGCTGGCCTGCCCTCCTCAACGCCGGCCTCGACCTCATCCAAGGAAAGAGGCAGATAGGTCTGACGGGTCGTAGGCTGCGAGGAAGTCGACTTGTAGTGATTGTAAACAAACTCCACCTTGTCAAACCTGCCATCGACAAATCCGTCAAGCAGTTCCTGAGCCAAGGCCGAAGCCGCCTCGTAAGACGGAGAATCGGACATCGCCGAGAAATCGGCAGGGCTTGGGAAGCCAAGTTTCCTCATCGCCTCAGCCATCTTGCGTCCGACAGAGTAAACGACTATGTCAGAGTCCCGCAGACCGGCGGAACGATACTCGTCAATCATCGCCGAGGCCTCTCTTATGGCATTGGAATTAAACGCCCCGCAAAGCGATGAATTGGACGCGAAAGCGACTATCGCCACCTTGCGTACCTCACGGCGGGTCATTAACGAACATACCTCTCCGGACATCGGAACCCCAGAGCCTGATTTGTCTGAAGAGACGGACTCCATCAGATTGAGGAGCATACTATGCAGACAGCGCTCGTACGGAAGCATATTCCCGATTGCCTGCTGCGCCTTGTGCAACTTTGCGGATGCGACCATCTTCATCGCGGAAGTGATCTTCAGAGTGCCTCTGACGGAAGCAATCCTATCCTTGATTTCCTTTAGAAATGCCATAAACCATTAATATTAAACATTATCCTTTTTCTGACTTACAATAGATTCCACGACAGCGGCCGCCTCGCTTTCTATGATTCCGGCAATCGTCTCGTCGAGTTTGCCTGCCGACAACGGAGCAAGGACATCATCCTGATGCCCGGCCCTCATCCTCATAAGGAACTCAGACTGGAATTCCGGCACCTGATCGATGCTTATCTCCCCCATCAAGGCGTGCGTACCGCAATAGAGAACGGCCACCTGCTCCCCCACCGGCATTGGAGAATACTGATGCTGGATCAGGAGCTTGTTGTTCTTACGCCCCTTGTCAAGAGCCATAGCGGTCACCTTGTCCAAGTCCGAAGAGAACTTCGAGAAGGATTCAAGCTCGTTGAACTGCGCCTGGTCGATCTTCAGGGTGCCCGCCACCTTCTTCATCGACTTGACCTGGGCCGCTCCGCCGACACGGGACACCGAGATGCCGACATTGATGGCCGGACGCTGCCCCTGATTGAACAGACCGGATTCCAGATAGATCTGGCCGTCGGTGATGGAAATCACGTTCGTAGGAATATAGGCGGACACGTCACCGGCCTGTGTCTCAATTATCGGCAGAGCCGTGAGCGAGCCACCGGCCTTGACCTTGCCCGCAAGCGAATCCGGCAAGTCGTTCATCTTCTCGGCGACTTCCTGCTGATCAATTATCTTGGCGGCTCTTTCAAGAAGTCTGGAATGGAGATAGAACACATCTCCGGGATAGGCCTCGCGGCCTGAAGGACGGCGGAGAATCAGGGAAACCTCGCGGTAGGCCACAGCCTGTTTGGAAAGGTCGTCATAGACAACGAGGGCGGAACGTCCGGTGTCACGGAAATATTCACCCACCGCAGCGCCGGCGAAAGGAGCGAAATACTGCAGAGCAGCCGGATCGGCGGCGGTGGCCGCTATCACCACGGTGTAGTCCATAGCACCCTTGGAGCGCAGCGTCTCGACGATGTTCGCCACAGTGGAGCCTTTCTGGCCGATGGCCACATAGATGCAATAGACAGGGTCTCCGGACTCGTAGTTGGAACGCTGGTTGATGATTGTGTCGATAGCGATGGCCGTTTTTCCGGTCTGACGGTCGCCGATGATAAGCTCTCTCTGGCCGCGTCCGATAGGAATCATCGCATCAATGGCCTTGAGTCCCGTCTGAAGAGGCTCGGTGACAGGCTGGCGGTATATAACCCCCGGAGCCTTGCGCTCAAGCGGCATCTCCGTAAGTTCCCCGTCAATCTTTCCAAGCCCGTCAAGAGGCTCCCCGAGAGGATCGACAACCCTGCCGAGCATCTTCTCACCCACCTTTATGGATGCTATCCGCCCGGTCCTGCGGACTGTCATTCCCTCCTTGACCTCATCGGTAGGGCCGAGAAGCACGGCTCCGACATTGTCTTGCTCAAGGTTCATCACGACACCCATCACTCCGCTCCCGAATTCGAGGAGTTCCCCGGCCTCGGCGTTTGTCAGGCCATACATTCTGGCGACACCGTCGCTGACCTGCAAGACCTTGCCCGTTTCCTCAAACCTGAGTCCGGTGTCGATTTCCTTCAGTTGCTCCAGAAGCACCTGCGAGATTTCACTTGGATTTATGTTGTCCATACTACACTATTCTTCTATTCTTTTCTATGAATTGACGCCTGATGACATCAATCTGGCGCGAGACACTGGCATCCAGCAACAGACCGTCCACCTCAAAGACGAATCCGCCGACAAGGGAAGGGTCCACCTGTGTCGTCATCCGCAGCGTACACCCTGTCCGCTCCTCGACCAGACGGCGCAGACGAGACTCCAACACCGAATCTCCGGAAGCCTGCCCCCGGACAGATTCAGACTTTCCGGCAGCCCCGGCCGCCTGACCGCAGACTTCCGCGGAAGAACCAACGGAAGCGGAGGGAGAAAGCAGCGACGGGTCGGCCACCACAAGCCGGGCGCACTTGATGTGACGCGAGCGGTGGTACTCAGAGATAAAGGTCCTGAACATCAGGCGGGCATAGCCGATTCTACCGTTGCGTATCAACAGCAGGATGAACTTGCGAAGCTCCGGCGCCATAGAGGATGCCTGCGCCGCCCGGTCCGCCACCTCCCCCGCCGGGACAAGGGCGGCTCCGAAAAGGGACAGTTTCCTCTGCGAAGAGACAGCCGGATCATCCACGGCGCGGCGGAAGTCAAGCGACTCGTCAAGCGCATTTTCCAGCACCTGCACCTGCGCGGCCACAGACTCGCCGGAGCCTGTCTCATCAACGAGCCTCAGCAAAGCGGTGGCGTAACGCGAAGCGATTATTCCTGTGTTCATACTACAATTTCATTTCATTCATTTTCCGGCAAGACCGGGGCGGCCAAAGCGTCAGCTTCCCTTCAAACCGGAGGAGGAGGAAATCTCATCCACAAGCCTGCCGACAAGAGCGGACTGCTCGTCGGAGTCCGAAAGGGTCTTCTTCAGGACCTTCCCGGCGATGCCTACCGAAAGAACGGCGACCTCCTTGCGGACATCTCTCAAAGCGCTTTCCTTTTCGGCGGCGATCTGGACACGGGCCTGCTCCAAAATCACTGAAGCCTCCCGACTGGCCTGCTCCTTGGCCTTCTCGATGATGCTGTCCCTTGAAGCGGCGGCCTCCTTAAGAATACGGCTCTGCTCCCGTCTGGTCTCCTCTATCATCCGGGACTGCTCCTCGGCCAGACCGCGGAGTCTCTCCTCCGCCTCCCTGGCCGCCTTGATGGAGTCGTTAATCCTCGCCGCCCTCTTCTCGACCGAGCCGGTGATCACAGGGAACCCCCACTTGGCCAGGATAAAGAAGACGATGCCGAAAATCAGCGTCATCCAGACAATCAATCCGAAATCAGGAGTGATGAGTGACATTGACTACTTCGCTATAAGACAAACAACGATCGCGAACAGACAGGCACCTTCGATAAGGGCACCGACAATGATGGCCGTCATCCTGAAATGATCCGCCTTCTCCGGTTGACGCGCTCCGGCCTCGAGGGAAGCCGAACCGATCTTACCGATTCCAAACGCAGCGGCGAAAGCTGCCAGACCAGCGCCGAGAGCCGCTCCCATTCTGCCAAGGGAGAGAGCCTGAAGCAAGATTGTTGAAAGTAACATAATTCTATGATTTAAAGTTGATTATTCCGAAGTTTCCGGTTTCTGCCGGGACAGCCCTATAAAGACCGCCGACAGCATTGTGAAGACATAGGCCTGAATAAAGGCCACAAGCAGTTCCAGACAGTCCATAAACACGCCTAAAAGAACCGCCACAAACGTGAGACCGCCATTCAACGCGGCGCCCAGCCCGGCGGTAAGGAACACCACAGCCACGACACCGAGAATCATAAAGTGACCGGCCAGAATGTTGGCGAAAAGTCTGACCATAAGGCTGAAAGGCTTGGTGAACATCCCGACCACCTCGATAGCGGGCATCAGCGGCACTGGCACTTTGAGCCAGGTCGGCACATCAGGCCAGAGGATGTCCTTCCAATAATGCTTGTTGCCGAAGACGTTGACAATAAAGAATGTAAACAACGCAAGGACAAGCGTGACAGCGATGTTGCCGGTGACATTCGCCCCTCCGGGGAAGAACGGCACGATTCCCATCAGATTGTTTATGAATATGAAGAAGAAAGCTGTCAGCAGATACGGCGAATACTTCCTGTAATCCTCGCCGACACTGCCCTTTATGACATCATCCTCAATCATCGTCACCACCATTTCCATCAGTCCGACTCCCCCTTTCGGAGCCTCCTCCTTAGCATCGTGTTTCCTGTACCAGCGGGAAGTCCCAAGAACGATAAGAACCAGCAACGCAGAGTTGATCATCAGGCCGGCCACATTCTTCGTGACCGAGAAATCCCAAGGCCTCACCTCGGAACCGTCGGCGGAACGCTCCACAATCTTGTTCTCGTAGCGGCTTCCGGCCGGGGCTATGTAGAATCCTTCGTACTCACCCTCCTCCAGACGTTTAGAGCTGAAGACGTGAAAGCCGTTACCGGTCTTGCTGGCCACAATCACCGGCAGGGGAATGCTTACCGGACGCCCCTTGACAGTGGTGATGTGCCACTCATAAGAGTCACGGACGTGTCCATAGAGGTACTCGTCCATATCGAAACCGGCGCTCCCCTCCTCCGCAGTCAGCGACAACGGGAGCAAAATGGCAATGAATATTAAAACCCACCTTCTCATCACAATTCCACACAGGCGACTACACGGTTGTCATTTATCTCGACAAAGCCGGAGGAAATCCCGACGCTTTCCGTCTTCCCGGCGGTCTTATAGACAATCCGCCCCCTGTCCAGAGACGAGACCAAGGCCGCGTGGTTCCTGAGGACCTCGAAACGGCCTTGCGAGCCGGGAAGCTCCACGGAATCGACGACGGCGTGGACCAACGTCCTCTCCGGCGACAGGATATCCAACACTATTTCTGAAAACCTCTCAGGCATATTCGTAAAGCATTCAAAGACATATTCCTATCTGGCTTTGGCGAGGATGGCCTCGCCTTTGCTTATCGCATCGTCCAAGGTGCCGACATTGAGGAACGCCTGTTCCGGCAGATAGTCCACCTCTCCGTCCAGGATGCGGCGGAAACCGTCTATCGTGTCCTTTATGTCAACCATCACTCCGGGCACTCCGGTAAACTGCTCGGCCACGGAGAACGGTTGCGAAAGGAACCTCTGCACACGGCGCGCTCGGTTCACGGTAAGCTTGTCCTCGTCAGAAAGCTCGTCCATACCAAGAATCGCGATGATGTCCTGAAGCTCCTTGTTCCTCTGAAGAATCTGCTTCACCCTCTGGGCGATTTCGTAATGCTCCTGCCCCACGACATTCGGATCAAGAATCCTGGACGTGGACTCAAGAGGGTCCACAGCCGGGTATATTCCCAATTCGGTGATCTTACGGCTCAGCACGGTCGTCGCGTCAAGATGCGAGAACGTCGTCGCTGGCGCAGGGTCGGTGAGGTCGTCCGCAGGCACATAGACCGCCTGGACAGAAGTGATGGAGCCGTTCTTGGTCGAAGTGATACGCTCCTGCATCTGCCCCATCTCGGTGGCAAGCGTAGGCTGGTAGCCCACGGCGGAAGGCATACGCCCCAGAAGAGCCGAAACCTCAGAGCCGGCCTGGGTGAACCTGAAGATGTTGTCGATGAAGAACAGGATGTCCCTCGGCCCGTCCCCCTTGTCGCTGTCACGGAATGACTCGGCGAGGGTCAGTCCGGAAAGCGCCACGGAAGAACGCGCTCCCGGCGGCTCGTTCATCTGGCCGAAGACCATCGCGACCTGCGACTTCTCAAGTTCCTTTCTGTCAACCTTGGACAAATCCCAATGCCCCTCCTCCATCGAACGGACGAACTCGTCTCCGTAGCGGATGACACCTGACTCTATCATCTCCCTGAGCAGGTCATTGCCCTCTCTGGTACGCTCTCCCACTCCGGCAAAGATTGAAAACCCGTTGTGCTTCTTAGCGATGTTGTTGATCAGCTCCTTGATAAGCACGGTCTTGCCGACACCCGCACCGCCGAACAGACCGATCTTTCCTCCTTTAAGGTAAGGCTCAAGAAGGTCTATGACCTTGATTCCGGTGTAGAGTACCTCCTGCGAGGTCTTAAGATCCTCGAACTTAGGAGGTTCCCTGTGTATAGGCAGCGAAGCGCTCTCGTCAAGCTCCCCGAGACCGTCAATGGAATCACCCACGACATTCATCACACGCCCTCTTATCTGCGCGCCTGTGGGCATCGAAATCGGAGCGTCCGTGCTCACGGCCCTCATCCCGCGCCTCAGCCCGTCGGTCGAATCCATAGCCACACATCTGACAGTGTCCTCTCCGATATGCTGCTGAACCTCTATGACCAAAGGCTTCCCGCCCCCGCCTCTCTCCACTTCCAACGCGTCGTGAATGCCGGGCAGTCTATTCTCAGCATCGTCCGCCAAATCAAAATGCACATCCACAACAGGCCCTATGACCTGTGAAATGTACCCTATGTTCTTATTCTCCGCCATTTCTGAATATGCTTGTTAAACTACCGCCGCAAACGGCGGAAATAGCAGCTGAAAAATTTAAGCCAAATTAGCCAAAATAGGCCAAAAAGACAAAAAAGCGGGCCGATTTGAACCCCGGCCCGCCTTAATATCTGTCCATTTGTACACCGTCCAGGTGTAATCTTCACTACTTCAGCTTCTTGTAGCCATACTGCGCGGTCTCGCCAAGTTCCATCTCGATCTTCATAAGACGGTTGTATTTGGCGATACGGTCTGTACGGCTGAGGGAACCGGTCTTGATCTGGCCGCTGTTCGTAGCGACAGCGATGTCAGCGATCGTGGTGTCCTCTGTCTCACCGGAACGGTGCGAGGTAACGGTGGTGTAGCCGTGACGGTGGGCCATCTCGATAGCGTCAAGAGTCTCGGTAAGGGAACCGATCTGGTTGACCTTGATGAGGATAGAGTTACCGGCACCCATCTTGATACCCTTCTCAAGGTACTTGGTGTTGGTGACGAAGAGGTCGTCGCCCACGAGCTGGCATCTGCCACCGATTGCGGCGGTGAGCTTAACCCAGCCTTCCCAGTCTTCCTCGCTGAGGCCATCCTCGATGGAGTCGATAGGGTACTTGGTGATAAGCTCCTCAAGGTAAGCGATCTGCTCCTCTGTGGAAAGCTTCTTTCCCTCCGGATCCTTGGCGAGTCCGGTCTTGAGCTGCTTGTAGTCGTAGAAGAATTTGTCACCTTCCTTGAAGCAGAACTCTGAAGCGGCGCAGTCCATTGCGATGGTCACATCGTCTCCAGGCTTGTAACCGGCCTTCTCGATAGCCTGCATAATGCAGTCGAGAGCGTCGTCGATGCCCTTGAGCGCAGGAGCGAAACCACCCTCATCACCCACAGCGGTGGAGAGTCCGCGGCTCTTGAGAACCTTCTGGAGAGCGTGGAACACCTCAGCTCCCATTCTTACGCCCTCGGCGATGCTCTTGGCGCCGACCGGACGGATCATAAACTCCTGGAAAGCGATAGGAGCGTCAGAATGCGCACCACCGTTGATGATGTTCATCATAGGAACAGGAAGGACGTGACCGTTGGTTCCGCCGATGTAGCGGTAGAGAGGAATGTCGAGATAGTTTGCCGCAGCGTGTGCGATGGCAAGGGAAACACCAAGAATGGCGTTGGCGCCGAGGTTGCTCTTTGTGGCTGTGCCGTCGAGCTTGATCATAGCCTCGTCGATAGCCCTCTGCTCAAGGCAGGACATACCGATGATCTCAGGAGCGATCTTCTCGTTGACGTTGGCGACTGCCTTGAGAACACCCTTTCCACCGTAGCGTCCGGCGTCACCGTCGCGAAGCTCAAGAGCCTCGTTCTCGCCGGTAGAAGCGCCTGACGGAACAGAAGCGACACCGATGATGCCGGATTCGAGTTCCACTTCACACTCAATTGTAGGGTTTCCTCTTGAATCAAGAATCTCCCTGCCTGTAACACGTACAATTCTCATAATTAAAAGTAATTTATTAACAACTGGTTTTATTCTCAAAAAAAGGCCGGGGTTTGAAACCCAGCCTTTGTATGTTCTTGTGTCTCCAGGAATTATTTAACGAGGCAGACAGCAACACGGTTCTGCTCAGGAGTCTCGAACGGATTGACAGTGTCACCGAAGTACTCAGTGATGATTCTGTCCTTGTCGATACCGGCGTTAACAATGGCGGCGGTCACAACCTCGGCTCTCTTCTCTGAGAGGAACTTGTTTCTCTTGGCTGTACCGGTGGCCTTGTCAGCGTAGCCGGACACGCGTACCTTGGTGTCAGGATTAGCCTTGAGGGCCTCTACAACCTCGTCAATCTTGAGCTGCTCGCTGTCGCGGATGTCCCACTTGTTGATGACGAAAAGGATGTTGCGTGAGAGTGACTCGAAAGCAGGAACAACCTCAACCTTCTCCTCTACAACCGGCTCTGGTTCTGGTTCCGGTTCCGGCTTTACAACAGGAGCCGGGGCTGGAACAGGCACAGGTGCAGGGGCTGGCTTGGCCTTGCCGAAGCTGAAGGTAAGACCTGCGAGGGCCTTGATCTGGAAGTCAGCCTTTGAACCCTTCTTTGAGTTGAAGTGGTCGTCAAGGAAGCTGCAGTTTCCTTCGATGTTGAAAGCGATGACGTCAGAGAGTCTGATGTTGAGGCCGACACCTGTCCTGAAGGCAGGGGAAACCTTGCTGTCCTCCCAGAGATAACCGTCAACGAACTGATCCTTGACGGCTACGGCCTCATCGTTGTTGAAAGCGTAGTTGACACCCACTCCACCGAAGATGTAAGGGTTGAGGGTTCTGTCGAACTTGTAGCCGGCGAAGATGGAAGCCACGTCAACCATCAAGTCAGCTGCTCCCTCGATGTAGTTGAACTTATAGACAGTGGTCGTAGAGCCTACGGCAGCTCCCTTTGCCTGCCAGCCGTTGACATTGAGTCTGGCGCCGAACACAGGCGAGAACTGATAGCCGAACGATACTGCGGCTGAAGGTGAGATAAGGTCAGAGAATGAGGTCTCACCGACAGTGTGGGCCGCTCCGCCCTGGAGCTGCATAAACCAATAAGGGTCAAAATCCTTCTTCTGAGCGTTCGCCACGGACAGAGAAGCGACAAGCGCGGTGCTTGCAAGAATAGCGAAAATACGTTTCATAATATTATTGAATATAAAATTACCCAAATAATGGTGCTAATTTACGTTTTTTTTTACAATCCGCAAAATATATCAATTATTTAGGATTCTTTTTATCATTGCCGCCGACAGACTTTCCACATCATAACAAATTAACTAAATTTGCGATAGTGATTAATAAGGCAGAAAGCATACTGAAAGGTTGCCTTAGCGATAACCGTACAACGATGGGACACATAATGAAAAAGCTTGGTTCAGACGCGGCGAAAGCGATGTTCGCCGCGATACTTCTCACATCCCCCTACCCGGCGGCCATCTCGGCACGGGAGACCGCACAACAATCAACTCAGAAATACAAGGAGCTGACGTTTCCCAAGACGATCCACGACTTCGGGACATTCTCAGAGGCAAGCGGGCCGAAAACCTGCACATTCAGGTACAAGAACGAGACCGACATCCCGATTTTCATCCACACAGTGTCGACATCCTGCGGATGCACGACTACTGAATGGTCAGGCAAGCCTCTAAAGCCGGGCGAGTCAGGAATAATCAAGGTCGTTTTCTCGAACGACCTTGGTGCGGTGATCTTCGACAAGAGCATAAAGGTGTACATCTCTTCCAAAGTAAAACCGATCACCTTGAGAATAAAGGGGATTGTCACAAGGGCTGAATAGAGCCACCACATTTCTTCACCCGTTGCCCCCGGGCACAGTACCTGCCGAAGGAAGCCACGCCAAACAATCAAAAAGGAATCTACAGCGTAGGCGGAGAGACTAAAGAGAATATGATAATTAAAAGGGAGGGAAGCCTGAGCTTCCCTCCCTTGATATTCTTGATACTCTGAAAGTTACTTGATAGTGCTTACAGGATTTACGTGGATTGTAAGAGTGCTGTTGAGAGTACCCCAACCGTAGTTGATTGAAGCAGGGATGAAGATGTTGTAGCCATACTGGATAGGGCTCAGAACATTCTCATACTTAAGCTTCATACCAACCTGAACGAGGGAGGCGCCTGAAGGCAGCTTCTTATCAGCGAGGTCAGTGGTAACATTCTTCACGTCAAGAACGATGTCCTCGAACTTACCGTAGAAGTCCCAATACTGGCCGGCAACTGGTACTGTATTGAACTTAGACCACTTCTGCCACTCCCAGCAGCCGATTCTCTGGCCAACAGTGTATACATCTGTCATTGATGGGCCTGGACGCTCATTGCAATCAGAGTACATAATTGAAGGCTCAACCTGAACGAGATCTGCCGGATGGTAGGTTACCTTCTTGACAGTCTTGAAGGTGAACTCAGTAGAGACACCTACTAATTCTACTTCAGCCGCTTCAGCTCTCAGACCGCAAGTAAAATAGCTGTCAAGATAATGCTCAGACTTCTTGTTAA
The DNA here is from genome assembly GCA_964458425.1 of uncultured Muribaculaceae bacterium. Classification (GTDB taxonomy): domain Bacteria; phylum Bacteroidota; class Bacteroidia; order Bacteroidales; family UBA932; genus Cryptobacteroides. The sequence continues at coordinate 2,289 of CAYWIW010000008.1, read as the reverse complement.
CTTCAGCTCTGGCATTGGATAAAGCCTCAGCCCTGGTGCGTCCTTGTGCTACAACCTCGCCATCAGACTCCCACTTCCAAGAACTATAAGGATGATGGACTGCCATCCAGGCAGAAACTTCGAGGTCACTTTTAAGTTCTTCATACTTTTCGAAGAGCTTAGGCTCTCTCCAAAGTTTGATAGTGGCCTCGTAGTAAGAACCGCTTGCAGGGATGACAACATCAACGTCCTCATACTCTACCTCATACCAGCCTTCCTTAACAACCTTGGTGTAGCCAGGTGAGGCAACAGCGTGGTCAGCAGGAGAGCAAACCTTGTTCCAATAGTAGCCTTCCTCAAGAACTTCCATCTCAGTTGGAGGGAGGATGACCTCGCCTCTCCAGTCGGTAAGGAGACCGGCATAGCCGAAGGTGATCTCATCACCACCGTCTACCGCATCCTTAACTGAAAGGTTGGCAGGGAGGTTGAGGTTGACAGGACGAACGAAGTTGACAATGAAGGTATGGAGAACATACTCGTCACCGCTTTCAACCGTAGCGAACCACTCAATGACAGCCTGAAGACCCTTCTCGCTGTTGAGGGCAGCCTTGACACCGGCATTGCTCTTGTCAAGAGCGATGCAAAGCTCACCCTTGTTATCAACAAGGCTAACACCCTTGAAGGTATCAGAAGTAACCTTTACAGGATTACCGTTGGCATAAACCTTGGCTATTCTGAAGTTCAGATCCTCTTTGCAAGGGAATCCTTCAGCGGAAAGAACCTTCCAAGGCTGAGACTCGATAGGGGTAAGGAAGTAGCAGTTCTCAGCAACATCAGTTGTGCTCTCAGGACGGTTCACATTAGCCTGAAGAATGCCTTCCTTCCAGAAGATGTCGTTGATCTCAATTGTTGTCTTAACCTCAGGAAGAGTGAAGTTTACAGTGAACTTGAAGGTGACATTTGAAGGATAAACTGAATAAGCGTCAAGCTTGTTCTTGAGTACGAGGTAACCGGTTACCGTGGTACCCTTGCCAATCTTGCCAACCTCGCCGTGTGTAAAGTTCCAAACGACTTTCTTGGTGGCCTTGCCGTCAGATGCTACACCTTCAACAAGCTCAGGAGCGGTGATGGTCTTGACTCCGTTGGTGCTTTCTACGTAAGCCTGATCGAACTCATAGAGATCCCAGAAGGCAACGTGGTTGATGTTAAGCACGCGGTAAACGTTCTCACGGAGCTTCTCCTCATCGTAAACCATTGAAACCTTGGTCTCAGGGCACTCAAGGACTACATCCTTGGTGTTGTCATCAACATTGATGTTGGCAAAATCCTTCTTAACAGTGATGATAACCTTGATGAAGGCGCGGGCAACGATGTTGTCACCGTGCTTGAGGTCAACCCTTACGATAGGTGTACGGCCGATAGCCTCCTTGTTGTTCTCGAAGCCCTGGGCGTCGATAGTCTTGAAGAGACCCTTCTCGGCGTCGATGCACTCGATGACAGTCTGCTGGTCGGTCTTGGTAGCGCTGCTTGCGATTTCGTATTTGCTCTTCGCTACAGAGAAGCTGTACTTGAGATCGTACTTAGCAAGATCAAGGGCTTCGTGATCCTTGGAGGCCTCAAGACCAGGAGTAAAGATCTCATTGTTAATGCAGGTAGCCACAAACTTCTTGAGATTGAACACCTTATTGTAAGGAAAATCGTAAGTAGGAATCTCTTTCTTTGCCTCTTCGAATGTCTTGGCATACTCGTGACCGGCTTCCTTATCAGCGAGTTTAGTCGAATCAGAGATAGCAAGATCAGCGGCGGCGTAAGCAATCTCATTGACGTGAGTGTACTCAGAGTAAACCTCAGGCTTGGCGTCGGCCTTAGCCTCATCGTCGGTAAGACCCTTCTTAAGAACGGCCTTGAGGGCAACGATGTCAAGATTCTTGTTCTTGTTGTTGGTAACGTTCAGTTTCTCGTCCTTCTTGACAGAGAAAGTAACATAACCGGTTGCGGCATCGTAAACAGGCTCGCCAACGATGCTGATAGGAGCTGCAGGAGCCTTGGCTCTTGTGAAGATGTAGTCAGCCTTGTCACCTACGAATGAGAAGTCAGCGCAGTCGGCACCAACAGTGCGAGGGTTGAGACGGTACTTGGCCTCGGCAACTGCGGAGGTGAAGTTAGTATAAAGATTGGCGTCAATGCTGTTCTCATAAGCACCGAATCCCTTCTTTATAACAGGAGCATCGTTCTCATCATTGTCCTTAAGAGGATTGTAAGCGATGGTCTCGAAAAGAATGGCAGGAACTCCGTCATAGTAGTACTGAG
>CAYWIW010000007.1:0-94708 GCA_964458425.1 uncultured Muribaculaceae bacterium | reverse complement strand
GCCATACCGAAGGCCATTCTTCAGGCCTTGTTTGTGGATGGGAGGTTGGGTGTTTTGTAAAAACAAAGAGGGCAACCCTTGTACTTTTGGGTCACCCTCCTCGTCGTTAATTACCGCTTTTGGGTTGCGCCCCCGCGGACTTTGCCGCTATGCCTCAAGGCAGGTGTCCAGCAGGTCGGAAATCTGTCCGCGGTCGAGATTTTGACCGATGAAGACGATTTTGACCATCCTGTCGCCGTAGACGGGATCCCAGTCCTTGCGGAGGTTCTTGTCGCGGCGCATCATTTCCTGAAGCTGGTCCTCGGGCATAGTGGCGAACCAAAGGCCGGCGTCCTTGATTGATTTCTGTACGCCTGACTGCTCGAAGATGTAGCACTTGTCTTTCTCGTCGGCGAAATAGCACAGGCCCTTGGCCCTGATGACGTTTTTCGGCCATTTCTTGGACACGAACCAATCGAACTTGTTGATGTCCAGAGGCTGGCGGCGGTAGTAGACAAAGGTGCCGATGTTATATTCCTCAACCTCTCCACCTTCGTGGTCGTGATGATGGTGGTGTTCGTGGTGTCCGTGCTCTTCTTCTTCGTGGTGTCCGTGTCCGTCCCCGCGGTCTTCCCCGCCGCATTCCGGATCGTTGCCCTCTCCCTCTATCGCGTTGATCCACGCGGCCGAGGTGGCTGTCCTGTCGAAATCGAACATCCCGGTGTTGAGAAGCACGTCCAGGTCGATGTCGCCGTAGTCGCACTCGTAGATGGTGACCTTTGGATTCAGCGCCTTCACGATACTCCGTATCCTGCCCAGCTCCTCCGGCCTGACTTCAGAGGCCTTGTTCAAAAGCACGATGTTGCAGAACTCTATCTGTTGGATCACGAGATTCTCAAGGTCATCCTCCTCGATGTGATCCTTTTGGAGGGACTCTCCGCAGGAAAACTCGCTCTGCATCCTCAGCGCGTCTACCACGGTCGCAATGCAGTCAAGTTTCGGAACGTTGGATTTGGCATATTCGGGGACCAGCTTCGGGAACGAGCAGATTGTCTGTGCGATCGGCGCCGGCTCGCAGATGCCGCTGGCCTCGATGACGATGTAGTCGAAGCGGTTCGAGCCGCACAGGTCGTTAAGCTGGGCCACGAGATCCATCTTCAGTGTACAGCAGATGCATCCGTTCTGAAGCGGCACCAGGCTGTCGTCGGTCGTGTCCACGACCCCGCCTTTCTGGATGAGGTCGGCGTCGATGTTGACTTCGCCGATGTCGTTGACTATGACCGCGAATTTGATTCCTTTCTTGTTTGAGAGTATTCTGTTGACAAGAGTAGTCTTGCCGCTTCCGAGGTATCCTGTCAGAAGCAGTACCGGTATTTCCCTGTTTTCCAATGTTATTGTCATAATGGTGAGTTGTTTGTCATCTGCAAATGTACAATTATTGCGTCAGTCTGACAAGTTCGCGCGCCGGCTTTCGGTCTCTGATTTTTTGCTGCGGCTGTCATTTGAAGCATTTGTGCGAATGAAGATATTTTACTAAATTTGCGGACAAGCAGGTGAATTGAAAGCCTTGACTGAAATGCTTGAAGGTATAAAGACAAATATCGAAAAGTTGATCGCTCTGTACGAAGCTGAAAGATTGGAGTGCGAAAGGCTCCGTGATGAGCTTCTGCGGAGCAAGGCCGACAATGAGACCTGCCGGAAACGGATTGAGGATTTGGAACAACAGGTGAACAACCTTCATCTGTCCGAAGCTTTCGGAGTGGGCGGAGACAGTTATGCCGCCAAGGAAAAGATAGAGAAACTTATCAAGGAGATAGACAAGTGCATCACCTTGCTTGAGAATTAGGGATGGGACAGAACATCAAGATAAAGATTGCCGGCAATGAATATCCTCTCGTCGCCTCCTCCCCGGAGATGGAGCGGATGATGAGGCTTGCGGCAGATGCCATCAACCAGAAACTGGCGGCTTATGATGCGAAATATCCGAACAAGGCCCTTTCTGACAAACTTTCCTTTGTCGCTCTGAATGAGGCGGTCGGCAGATTAGCCTATCAGAAGAGATTCGCTGACGCGGAGGCGGAGGCCAAGAAACTTCAGGATGGTGTTGAGTCCTACATTATGAATATTGAAAAAGACGGCCGTTAGTCCCACGTGCTCAAATCAACAAGTTCTGCGGAACCGAGTTTACTCGAGCCGGCAATGACAGGCCAAGGTTACCTTCGGGGATCGCGTCAACGGCGCGACGATGGATTTCTGAACCGGTACGGATCTCAAATCTTATTAATTTAAGGTTTCTGACAAGTGACTAACGGCTTTTTTAATAATTCTATGACCGGTCTGTTTCCGAGGTTGGAGGCTGCCGGTCTTTTTTTGACGTGTCCGGACTCGGCCTGTTGAAAGGAGGCGCGGGATCGCCGGCATTGCCGGTGCGTGAGCGCTTATTGGTTGAACATTTTAATATTAATGATATTATGCTATTATTTTTTATAGGAGTCCTTAGTGGTGCCGTGATAGCACTGGCGGCTTACATTATCATTCAGAGGATAGTTCTGAAAGGACAGAAAAACGAGATTATCGCCAAGGCCGAGATAGAGGCCGAGGGAATCAAGAAAGACAAGATTCATCAGGCGAAGGAGAAGTTTCTTCAGCTCAAGAGCGAACACGAGCAGTACATCAACGAGAAGAACAGCCAGTTGAAGGATGCCGAGAACCGCATAAGGCAGAAGGAGAACTCGCTGAACCAGCAGAATTCCGAGCTTCAGAAGAGAATGCGCGAGGCTGACAACGCCAAGGCAGGATTCCTGGCGCAGCAGGACGCTCTGGCGAAGAAGACCGATGAATACGACAGGCTCAGCGCGCAGGTCAACAGGCAGCTTGAGACAATCGCCGGAATGAGCGCCCAGGAGGCCAAGAACATCCTGATGGAGAATATGAAGGCCGAGGCAAGGACAGAGGCCCAGGCCTACATCAACGATACTATGGACGAGGCTCGTCTCAACGCTTCAAAAGAGGCTAAGAGGATAGTGATCAACACGATTCAGAGAACGGCCACCGAGACCGCCATCGAGAATGCGGTGACCACGTTCCCTATCGAGAACGACGAGATCAAGGGTCGCATCATCGGACGCGAGGGACGTAACATCCGTGCCCTTGAGGCCGCCACCGGAGTTGAGATTGTGGTCGATGACACGCCGGACGCCATTCTTCTTTCGGCGTTCGATCCTGTTCGCAGGGAGGTCGCCAGGCTTGCTCTCCACCAGCTCGTCGTAGATGGCAGAATCCATCCGGCGCGCATCGAGGAGGTTGTCGCAAAGGTTCAGAAACAGCTTGATGACGAGATACTTGAGACCGGAAAGAGAACCTGCATCGATCTTGGTATCCACGGTCTCAACATCGAGCTTGTGAAGATGATCGGAAGGATGAAGTACCGTTCGTCCTACGGCCAGAACCTTCTCCAGCACTCCCGGGAGGTGGCCGGTATCTGCGCCATTATGGCCGCCGAGCTTGGCCTTAACCCGAAGATCGCCAAGAGGGCCGGTCTTCTGCACGACATCGGAAAGGTGTCCGAGGAGGAGCCGGAACTTCCTCACGCATTGCTTGGTATGAAACTCGCCGAGCAGTATAAGGAGAAGCCTGAGGTCTGCAACGCCATCGGAGCGCACCACGAGGAGATTGAGATGACCTCCATCATTTCTCCGCTCGTTATGATCGGAGACGCAATCTCCGGAGCGCGTCCGGGAGCCCGTCGCGAGGTAATCGAGTCTTACATCAAGAGACTTAAGGGTATGGAAGACCTTGCGGCCTCCTATCCGGGTGTGACTAAGAGCTACGCCATCCAGGCGGGTCGCGAGCTTCGCGTTATTGTCGGAGCCGAGGAGGTCAGCGACGATCAGGCAGGAAGACTGTCAGCGGACATCGCCCAGAAGATTCAGGAGGAGATGACCTATCCGGGACAGGTGAAGATTACGGTCATAAGGGAGACCCGCTCGGTCGCCTATGCCAAGTAAACAATTATTTACGGGTAATTAACAACGGCAAAATGTTTTGACGCTATGACGCATATTTTCAAGAAAGCTATGGCGTTGGTGGCTGCGCTCCTTATTGGGAGTGCGGCCTCTTTCGCGCAAGCCCCGGAGGCTACCGCCAGATGGTCGGTTTCGGGCAAGGCGGTGTCAGGAGATGTCTTTGAACTGACATTCAAGGCTGTCATCGAGGACGGCTGGCACATATACACCGTGGATCACGCCTACAATCCGATCGTGATTGAGTTTGCTCCGGGAGACGGATATGTCCTGGAGGGAGCTTTGACTCAGGTCACAAAACCTCAGGAACTGAACGGCGAGAAAGTCTTCTTCGATTCGGTAAAGCTGACCCGGAGAGTCAGGCTTACCGGAGGCGAGGCTACGGTGACAGGCGAGGTGACGTGGAGCGGATGCAACGATAAGTTCTGTGCCGCTCCTGAAAGCTGGGAGTTCTCCGTGCCTCTGACAGCGGTTGAACCTGCTGCGGCCTCAGACGGTTCCGAAGCCGCGCCGGCATCCGCCTCCGAGGGTACAATCTCGGCTCCTGCCGAATCAAAAAGTGACGGCTCTTTATGGGCATTGATTATCGAGGCGATTCTTTGGGGATTCGCGATGCTGATGACCCCTTGTGTCTTCCCGATGGTGCCGATGACTGTCTCGTTCTTTATGAAACAGTCTTCCTCGGCGGCGGAGGGACGCTTCAAGGCCTTTGTCTACGGCCTGTTCATCGTTCTTCTCTATACGGTTCCGATCAGCGTCATCATCGGCTTGACCTGGATTATCGGCGGCAATGCGGTCACGGCTGACATATTCAACTGGCTTGCGACGCATTGGCTTCCTAACATAGTGTTCTTCATTGTGTTTATGGCATTCGCGGCCTCGTTCTTCGGGGCTTTCGAGATCGAGCTTCCGTCCAGCCTTGCGAACAAGAGCGATTCCAAGTCGGGTGGCAAGGGACTTGGCGGCATATTCTTTATGGCCCTCACCCTTGTGCTTGTGTCCTTTTCCTGCACCGGCCCGATTGTCGGCACTGTGCTGATCAAGTCCACGCAGGGAGAGTTCTGGACACCGATGGTGACAATGCTGGCTTTCTCAGTCGCCTTTGCCCTTCCGTTCACGATTCTGGCGATGTTCCCGTCTCTGCTGAAGAAGATGAAAGGCAAGTCCGGCTCTTGGCTCAACAGTGTCAAGGTCGTGCTGGGATTCATCGAGATAGCCTTGGGATTCAAGTTCTTGAGTGTGGCCGACCAGACCTACCATTGGGGACTTCTTGACAGAGAGGTCTATCTGGGAATATGGATTGTCACATTCTCGCTTCTCGGCTTCTACCTGCTCGGCAAGATTCGATTCAAGAACGACGACCCGATCGAGCATATCTCTGTTCCTCGCTTGGGACTTGCGATAGCTGTGTTCACCTTTGTGGTATATATGATTCCGGGAATGTGGGGCGCTCCTCTGAAGGCTCTGTCAGGCTATCTCCCACCGCTTGAGACACAGGATTTTGTGGTTTATAACTATGCTGACACCCCGGCGGGATCCGCTTCCTCGGAGGCCAGGACTGGAATCGTCACGGCTGTATCACCATCTGAGGCCGGCTCCGGAAAGACGGACAGCGGATATGGCGCCAAGTATGATCTGAAGATGCCTCTTGGCCTTTCGGGTTATTTCACGCTTGAAGAAGGGCTTGCGGCCTCGAAGGAGTTGGGCAGGCCAGTCTTTGTGGACATCACCGGCCACGGATGCGTCAATTGCAGGGAGATGGAGCAGCGCGTCTGGAGCGATCCGAGGGTGCTTGACATTCTAAGAAATGAATATGTCCTTGTAGCCCTTTACACTGATGACAAGACAAAACTTGACGAGGCAGACTGGCTTACCACTCCTGAAGGAAAGGTCTTGAAGGAAATCGGACGCGCCAACTCGTACATCGTCCGTACTCGTTTCGGAGTCAATGCGCAGCCGAACTATGCTCTTCTTGATTCTGACGGAAACCAGTTGGCTCCGGTCAGGGGGTACGATCTTTCGGTTGAAGGATTCATCAGCTTCCTGAATGCCGGTCTCGAGAAGTTTGCGGGCCGACAGTAAGAACAACTCTGTGAGGATAAGGAGTTTGGCGGGAAGGTCGTGAATGACCTTGCGAAAAACAGAAAAGGGGCTTGGCTAATGTTGTTAGCCGGCCCCTTTTCAGATGAGATTCCCTTCTCTTCCTGCCTATCTTTTAGATGTGACATCAGTCTCGTACCGCTCAACGGCCGAGATGAACTCCTCGCCGACAGGAACACCGTTCTTAAGGTTGAAATAGTCGTAGACCGCGCCGAACGGAAGTGACTTGGCTTCCTCCATAAGGGCAAGGCGCTGGAAGTACTTCCCGTTGTCCTCGTATGAGCGCAGGGCATCAAGCGGCTCAAGGAAAGCCTGAAGCATACACTTCTGTGTCGCCCGTGTCCCGATGATATATGCGCCGATGCGGTTGATGGAGGCATCGAAATAGTCGAGTCCGATGTGTGTTCTGTCAAGGGCGTTCGCGCGGACAACCTCCTTGAACAGGTCGAGTGTCTGGTCGTTCATTGTCACGACGTGATCAGAATCCCAGCGTACAGGACGGCTTGTGTGAAGCATCAGCTCAGGGACAAAGAGGAGCAGGGAGGCGACCATATCGCTGACGTTCTCTGTCTGCTCATAATGTCCGGTGTCAAGGGTGTACATCAGCCTGCGGGTCGAGCAGTAGCCTGTCACGAAATCGTGCGAGCCGACGGTGTAGCTCTCAAGCCCGATTCCGAACAGCTTGGCCTCGAGGCAGGTCTTCATCCCCGGGAGTTCCTCCGCGAGAATCTCGTCCAGGGACCGGGCCATAATCTCGCGGTAGCGCATACGCTCTACGGTCAGATCCTTTGAGCCGTCGTGGACCCAGATGTTCATTATGCAAGGGTCGTTCTGGAATCTGCCCATAGCGTCCGCCACCCTGCGGCAACGCTTAGTGTGCTCTATCCAGAACTCCCGGATGGACTTGTCAGGATTGGCGATTGAAAGGTAGCCGCTCTTCGGATGAGAGAACGACGTGGAGTTGAAGTCGAGTTTCATCCCGTTCTCCTTGCCCCATTCCATCCAGCTCTGAAAGTGTGACGGCTCAACCTCGTTGCGGTCAACGCGCTTGCCTTGGAAGTCGCCGTACACCTCGTGCAGGTTGAGGCGCTGTGTTCCGGCAAGAAGGCTCTTGACGAACTTTATGTCGGCCCGAAGCTCATCGATGTTCCTGGCGCGTCCCGGGTAGTCTCCGGTAGCCTGGATTCCTCCCGTAAGGGCTGTGTTGTTCTCGAACCCCATCACATCGTCCGCCTGCCAGCATTGGAGGGATATAGGGGTCTTCTCAAGAAGCTCTATCGCCTTGTCCGTGTCAACGCCGATAGCCGCGTACCGTTCTTTGGCCATTTCATAGGCCTTGGTTATAAGATTCTCGTTCATATTAATGTGATTTGATTGTATATATTCATAAATAATTGACGCTATGCTTGTTGTCTTGGCTCGTAGATGGTTGTTCCGATGGACTTCCCTATGATGGCGCGCATCTCCCAGCGATCCTTGACAAGTCCTGCCACTTTAGCCTGAATCATTATGTTGCCGATGGCGGTGCCTTCCACAGGCCCCGCGATGACAGGAATACCCAGCGTGTCGGCCGTCAGCTGGTTCAACAGACGGTTGGCCGATCCGCCGCCTATCACGTGCAGCTTGTTGATTTTGAACGAGGCAAAGTCCTGAAGCATCGCGATCACGCTCTTGTACTTCCTTGTCAGGCTGTGGTAGATGCAGCTGATCATCTCGCCGTCATTTTCCGGAACCCTTTGCCCTGATTCGCGCAGCGCCGCCTTGATCTCCGCGTCCATATCCTTAGGGGCGGCGAAGCGAGGGTCGTCAGGATCGATGGTCGGGTCAAAGGATAGGGACCCGCGCGCCATCTCCATCATCTGAGGGTAGGTGTACACACGTCCTTCCTTCTCCCAGGTCTTGCGGCTCTGTTCCAGAAGCCACATCCCCGTGATGTTCTTCAGGAATCTGGTCGTGCTTTCTATCCCTCCTTCGTTCGTGAGGTTGTACTCGTAGGATTTTCCGTTGATTATCGGACACTTGGACTCTATCCCCATAAGGCTCCAGGTGCCGCTGCTCAGGTAGGCGAAACTCTCGTCCGAAGCCGGTACCGCGGCGATGGCGGATGCCGTGTCGTGGCCGGCTACAGCTATGACGGGCACAGGCTCCATTCCGGTCTCCTCGCATATCTCTTTCCTGAGAACGCCTACCCCGGTGCCCGGCTGGGTGATGTCAAGCAGAATCGAAGGGTCGATGCCGAGGCGTTCCAGCAGATCCTTCTGAAAGTCCCTTGTCCTCGGATTGATGAGGCCTGAGGTGGAAGCGTCGGTATACTCGCAGACCATATTCCCGGTCAGGATATACGCCAGCAGGTCTGGCATAAAGAGAATCTTCCGGGTCCGGGGCAGTCTGGAATCCGGTTCCTTGCTCTGGGCGTAGAGCTGGAAGATGGTGTTGAAGTTCATAATCTGAACTCCGGTCGCTGAGTACAGTTCCTCCCTGGGAATGATCCGGAAGACTTCCTCGGGGATTCCGTCTGTGTAGGGGTCTCTGTAAGCCCTTGGCATTCCGATGATTCCGCCATCGTCACCGATGTGTCCGAAATCCACGCCCCAGGTGTCGATGCCGATGGATTCGATTCTTACACCCATACCGGCCACTTTCCTGAGCGCGGCCTTGAAATGGGCGGACAATGAGGATATGTCCCAGTAATACTTACCGTCAACCTCTTTTACCGCGTTGGGAAACCTGTAGGCCTCCTCCGAGGTGAGTCTGCCATTCTCGACAGTGCCTATTATGGCTCTGCCGCTCGTCGCTCCGAGGTCAAATGCGAGAAAATTCATACTATATGTGGCTATATTGTTTGTCAACTCCTAATTTAGGCCTTTTTTCGTGTTTCGTCGTTGAAGATTTTGATAATCTGACTTGAAAATTTGGACGGGAGGATTTTTTCTCTATATTTGTGATGTACAATCAATAAAGCGAGGAGGAAGACCTATGGCTTCGGTACATCTCAAATATTTGGCGGTAAACCCGGTCGATCTCAAATGGGGGACGGCTGTCAACTCCGTCGGCTTTCAGGAAATCACACCAGGGATGGACTACCCTCCGCGCGACCATCCTTCCCGTTATATTTTCTCAGTGGAGCGCGGCAGGGTGCTGCAGGAGTACCAGCTGCTCTACATCACCGAGGGCAAGGGTTCGTTCTTCTGCGACGCTTTGGGACGGGAAAAGGAGTTCTCCCTCAAAAGCGGAATGATGTTCCTTCTGTTTCCCGGCGAATGGCACACCTACTACCCTGACGAGGACACGGGGTGGAAGGAATATTGGATCGGATTCAACGGAGCCTTCATCGACAATCTGGTCAGCCAAGGGTTCTTCTCGAAGGAAAAGCCGCTTTTCAACGTCAATATCCACGAGGGCATCGTCAATCTCTACTCTTCGGCCATAAACGCAGCCGTGTCTCAGGAGTCCGGCTTCCAGCAGGTTCTGGCCGGAATCGTGGACAGATTGCTCGGCCTTGCCTATTACTACGACAGGAATTTCCAGTTCCGGGAGTCGGACACTTCCAACAAGATAAGCCAGGCCAAGGTGATGATCTACGACAACTATATGACCGTCACTCCGGAGGAAGTGGCGCATAGCGTGTGCCTCAGCTATTCATCTTTCCGCAAGACATTCAAGGAATATACCGGATTCTCTCCGGCGCGTTTCATCATCGAGGTGCGGATGAGCAAGGCCAAGGAACTGCTGACGAACACCTCCTTGCCTGTCAAGGAAGTGGCCTATGCCATAGGCTACAACAACTACGACTACTTCTCCACGGCTTTCAAGCATATGACAGGGCAGTCTCCGGCAGAGTACCGGATCACCACCCAGGTCGGGAAGCAGTAGCCTTCACTCGCTTCTCCGTCTACTCCGCCACTATGAGCACAGGGCCGAGAAGTCCTGAAGGAAGCAGCTTGTCGTCCGCCTTGTAGAATCTGCGGATGGCCGTGACCGGATGCTTCTCTCCGGGCTGGACATCCCCGATCATACGGTTTCTCCAGACATTTGTCACCTTGATTTCTAAGCGGTTGTCTCCCTCCGTCAAAAGCGGCCTGATGTCTCCTGTCTTGAAAGGAGCCTTCCAGAGGACACCGGCGGGTACTCCGTTGACGGAGACATCCGCAATGTTTTTAACGGAACCGAGGTCTATGAATATTCTCGCGCTCCGGGCCAGCAGGGTAGAGTCCAGCGCCACTGTGGTGGTGTAGGTCGCCGTGCCTGAGAAATACTTCACGACCGGGTTCTCTTTCCTTGTCCACGATGTCAGCTCGACGAACTCCTCTTCGGCTGTCCCACCGTTTTTCTGCGCGAACCGGACATTCCAGACGGATGTTACCGGCACGACGACCGTCTCGGCCAGTCCGGCCTGCAAGGACGGCACGCCGGGAGCGTTGTCAAGTACGACAGAGTCCGCGGACTCGACTGGATGTTCCTCCGGAGAGACTGCTGCGGATGAATCCACGACCGTGATCTGCGGCCTGTCAGAGAACACCACGAACCTTGCGTCAGAGGCAAGCAGAGGAACGGTCACGGAGAACCTGCCGCCGACGGAATCCACAACCGCGTCCGTCACCTCTCCGTTCTCGGGATTGAACACGGCGGCGAACTTTCCTCCGTCCCTGAACCGAAGCTCCACTTCGGAATCCTTTCCGGAGAAGTTCCTCACCCAGTAGATGTGAGTGCTGTCCGCCAAGGTTCTGTGAACATATTTATAGTCCCCGTAGCTGTCAGGGGCGTTGGCCGGAGCCTCGGCGGCGTCAAGGCCGTCAATCGCCTCGAAGCGGGTTCCCGCATCCTGCGCGCTACTGTAGCCGCTGGTTGTCGGGGAAACCGTACCGGTCTCGAAATCAGGCTCTATGCCGCAGCTGGACAGGCATTCCGCGATTCCTTGTGTAAACACGTTTTTCCTTCCGGAATGCCAGATTTCATCGACGATGGAAGCGAATGCCCTGTCATCGGCCTTCAGCCCGGCGCATTCCTTCGGCTCTTTGCCGCAGATGATGACCCCGGCGTCGGCGAACTCCTTGAGCCTTTTTAGGATGTCCAGTGACATCACTTCGCAATTCCTGTCCAGCCAAAGAACCTTGTAGGCGGCTCCCGAAGGGGCGACCAGAGTTCCGTCCTTGACTTTGACTCCGGATCTGATCACGGTAGGATTTGCGAAATCATAGTCGTAGCCATCAGGAATCCGCGGCAGGGTGCTGAATGACTCTCCTCCGTATAAAGCTGTGACATTCAAGTCCTCTCCGTAATAGATAAGTATGTCTGCCACCGAATGTCCCAGTTGGAGCATCGCGCTTGAACGGGCGAGATATCCGGTCAGTGTCCAGGCATATTCCCCCCAGGTCTCGTTCCTGTGGAACCATTGCCCGTAGCGGAACAGCTGGAGTCCAGGCAGGTACTTGTCGTTAGGCTGCGACGCGGACTCGTGGATCACGAAGCGGTTGACACCGGCGCTGATTCCGACATCCGCGATGTACTTCATATTCTCCGGGCAATATGTGTAGGCCCTGCCTTCGTCGCCGTTCGTGGAGAATGACTCGGCGGCGACAAGAGGCTTGCCGTAGATGTGTGAGACCGAGGACGATTCCTTGATGTCGCATATCGCCGAAGGGACTGTCGAGCCGGTAGGGGTGTTTTCCATCCAGAAAGCCGCCATAGGAACCGTGGACTTGATTTTGGGATCCATCCCGTCACCGGTGTAGGCGTGACCGCCCTCGTGGGTCTCAGTGTAATGTCCCGCAAGCCCGTATTCGTCCACTATCTCGTTGATTCTGTCGTAGTTCTCGCAGAAAAGCTCGCCTATTGTCCTGCGCCAGTCCCAGAGGAAGCGTTCGCTCATCCGGGAACTTCCGATGACCTCGCCCGCAAGAACCGGGAGCCACGGAATCAGATCGTAGCCTCGCCTGGCCTTGAATTCCTTCGCCATCTCTTTTGTCCAGGTGCAGGCTCCCGCCTCGTAGCTGTCCACGAGCAGGTAGCGTATCCCTTTTTCTCCGAGCATTCCTCCCGCCGCATCCTTGTACAGGTCTACATAGGCCCGGAAATACCTCATCCACGCGTCTTTGTCCAGTTTGTCCACTTCCAGGCCGGTCGCCTCAGGAGATGCCGGATGGTTGACCTTTCCTGTGACGGACCATCCGAAGCGGTAGATTCTCCAGCGTCCGGCAGGCAAGGTGCATTCCAGTTTCCCGTCCTCCGTCATCTTTCCGGTAAGGTCGATTATCTCTGAAGTCCTGACCGCATCCTTTGAATACGGCGTATGGTACTTCCAGTAGTCGTTGATGATTCCGAACCCTCCAAGTTCCTCGCTGTGATTGACTTTGGTCACGGTGAACAGTTCAAGGGACTCAAGCTTGCGGCCTCTGACCCTGAAGAATTGCGCGCACGTCTGCGGAATGTTCACGGTCAGGTATGGAAGCACGGTCGGATCGATTCCGCAGACCTTTCTCCATTTGATGCCGTCGTCACTGCATTCAAGGACATTGACGCACGCGGGCACGCCGTTTTTAGGCCGTCCGCCCATAGCCGAGCTTTTGAGTGTCAATGCTTTGATGTTTTGAGGCTTTCGGAATTCAACCGTGATGACGGAGTCGCTGAGCGAGACTTGCGCTCCGAGTGCGTTCATCGATTTGTCGGACGCGGGCCGTCTGACAGCGATGACGTAGAGATCCTTGCCATAAGGCTTTACCTCTATGCGGTCGTTCCCGGTCAGGTAGTCCTGATAAGGGCCGACAACTCTGTAAAGGTCAGGAAGTTGTATGGACACTTTCCCACCTCTGACATCGACGGATCTCCATTCCAGTTTCTTGATCGCATCCTCCGGCTTTACCCAGGGGCCTCCGGTCGAGCTCCATCCGGGAGCGCTTGCGATTGTGACATCCATATCCAGCGAATCGGCCAGATTCAGAGCGAATCTGAACGCATCCTTCCAGCCGTCGGAGAGATAGGGGAGGCGGACTTTGGCCGCTCTCGGCATATTCACACCGCCTGCGTCGAATTGGTGGAAGCCCCCTATTCCGTTGCGCTTCATCCATTCGATGTCTTTCCGTATTCCCTCTTTCGAGACATTGCCGTCCATCCAGTGCCACCAGACCTGAGGTTTCGCTTCCTTGGGCGGGTTCTGGAACATCCTGACCTCCTCCGTCTTAAGGGTGTCCTGGGTCACCGCCGAGGATGTCAGCGGCAAAAATAGCGTCAGAGCCGCAAGTGCTGTCTTGATGTTCATAATACTGTCATTGATTCTTCAATCCTCAAATATAAACATCAAAAGTCATAAAATCAAACCTTTGTATGTGTTGGAACGTTACGGAAAACCACCGGAGAAACCTTGGCGGTCATACTTCGGCGGGACAACCGGGGTATGCGGCTTCGGAACATTTGTTGACGACAGGCGCGCGGAGTTTGATTTTCGGGTAAAAGTGCAGAATATCCGCGCTCCGTCCTGTGCTTTGGCACGAATAATGCTTATATGTAGTCAAGAGTTAATTGGTTCTAATAGGATTTTATCTTTCTAATCTATTAACCGGTGAGAGCTGTTCATCATACGTTTTATTCATAATTAGGTTTGTATTAAGTGGGAAGGCCGGAGCTGTGAAGTTCCGGCCTTTTTTCCGATTGGTAATCGGTTATGTCTGTTTGATGAAATGCTATGATGGCTGTCTTTACTGTGGGACAGGACGTTCCCTGACACCTGCATAAGGCATTCGCTTGAATGCAGGTGTCAGGGAACTGCAAATTGCAGAATTCGTCGCCGCGCGACCGAAGGGGGAACCGGGGATACCTTTCCCCGAATCCTATCGTTCCGTGACAGGGAACTCTGTGATTCTCAGTGTCGTGCAACCGTATGGTATCAGCACGATGTCTTCTTCGTCCGGGAATGTCCCCTGGTAAAGTGTGCTGAACGGAAGCGGGCCTGCGGAACCGTTATATTCGTGCCAGAACGGCACTCTCTTGCCTTTCACGTGGATTTCCAGAGGCGCGTTCTCCTGATTCCAAGGGTAGCCGGACACATCCCTGCGCACAACCCGGAACGCATTCGCGGGATCGTTGATGTCCTTGGACTGAAGGCAGTAGTTCCAAGGGGTCGTCGGCAGGACTTCATAGTACCAGTCTCCGTGCTGGCCGTTGAATTCTCCGTCAAAGGAGACCTTCCTCCATTTCTCGCCTATGCGCAGCGCATAGACCAGCGGACCCCTCTCGACCACGGCCGACCTTTCGTACCATCTGCTTACGGACACCTTCATCGGCAGGGTCAGCTCTATGACATCTCCGTCTTTCCATTGCCTGTCTATCGTGGCGGTCTCTCCTTTTCCTCCGGTCTTGCAAGGCACACCGTTGACGGTCAGTACAGGATTCTCACACCAGCCAGGAATCCTCAGACGGATTGGGAACGACACCTTGCGCTTTGTCGACACGGTGATCCTGATTGTCTCGTCAAACGGATAATTGGTTTCCTCCCTGAGAGTTACCTCCTGGCCTCCGGCAACTTTGGCCGTGACGTGGCAGGGTGCGTACACCATAGCGGCCAGACCGTTGTCATCGGTCGAGAACCAAAGATGCTTGGTGAATTTCGGCCAGCCCTGATGCATATTCGCAGTGCAGCAAGGGTAGCCGCATAGCACGCCGAAAAGCTGGTCGGTGCCGTTGTAGCTTGTCACGAAGTTCCTTCCGCCGTTTTTGGAAATCTCTATCTGGTTGAGCTGCTGGTAGTACTGTCTTGCGTCATAAGCGTCGGTGACCTGGGTCGGCAGGGCGTTGAAAGTCACCCTCTCGAGCAGGTCGGCCCAATCGGTCCTTCCTGTGATCTCAATCATCTTCTCGAGCGAGAACATCATCTCCACGGCCGTGCAAAGCTCTGAACCCTGGGTCGGATTGCCGGTGTGGAGCAATTCGTCGCCACCGTAAAGCCCTGTAGGCCAGCCTATCGTCCTCCTGATGTCGGCCAGTCCGACATCCACCGCTCCCAGACACGATTCGTCCTTTGTCCTTTGATAGTGTATGACAGGCTCCTTGAGTCCCTGCGCAAGGTTCACGCAGTGGAGTGAGAAAAGGGAGGTAAGGGTTGTCCTGTCCGAAAGCCTTCCTTTCCAATCGGCTGTCTGCGAGGAGATTATGTCTCCAAGCTCCAGAAGGAAACTGTCCCCGGTGAGGTTGTAGAGCCAGTAAACAACGTAAAGGTTGTCTCCTCCTCTTTCCTGCCCCCAATAAGTCCAGTTGTTCAGCGGGGTCTCCTTAAGATGCTCGTACTGATACCTGAAATACTTCGTGAAGAAAGCAAGCACGCGGCCGTCCCCGGTTGCGTCGTAATACTGCTTGAGGAACTTCAGGACCACCATCCTCGGCCACCAGTCCTTGGCGTTTGACCTCTGAAGCCCGCGCTCATATTCAAGATCGACTGTCGGGCCGAAATAGCCGTCTTCCGTCTGGCTTGCGAGCGCCCATTCGACCCAAGGTTGGGCCTTTGCCTTAAGGGCTTCGTCATCAAGGGTGTACGCAAGTGGAACGAGGCCGTCGATCCAATATGGGCCTCTCTCCCACATATCACCGTCGCCGCCAAGCCATCCGTTGCGCTCTCCCATAACGTGAGGGTAAACCTCGTCCATATGCCCGGTAAGTCCGTCGGCCATCCTTCGGAGCTGGTCTTCCAGCCATCCGTCCGCCCTCACGCTTCCAAGCGGCAGCTCGACCAGCGGTTTGTGAGCCAAGGGCGCCCTGTTGTTAGGGTACAATGTCGAGTCGTCCCTCCCGTAGGCAGAGGAACTGCAAGTAGCGGCAATCAAGGCCAGAAGCAATAATTTGTGTCTCATATTTTCGGCATATTGAATAATCGTCGTCTTTCCGGAATGTATGAACACGTTCCGGGATTCCTTCGGGCGGAAATCCGAAACTCTTCATTTCCAACGGCAAAGGTAGCTCGCTATGCGTCCTGATGCAAGAAATATCGTATCAAAAAATCATAGAATCTTCTCATACCCCCTATTTGCCGCAATAATCCTTAGGCAGCACGCCGAATTGCTTCTGGAAACACTTGGAGAAATAGGACGGTGAGCTGAAACCGCAGATGTACGCAATCTCGTTTACCTTATAGACATTCTCCTTCAGAAGCTCCGCCGCTCTCTTCAAACGGCACAGACGGATGAAATCGTTCGGAGAAAGGTC
The DNA here is from genome assembly GCA_964458425.1 of uncultured Muribaculaceae bacterium. Classification (GTDB taxonomy): domain Bacteria; phylum Bacteroidota; class Bacteroidia; order Bacteroidales; family UBA932; genus Cryptobacteroides. The sequence continues at coordinate 78,419 of CAYWIW010000007.1, read as the reverse complement.
AGAGATTCCCTTGAGCTTTCGGTACAGGGTCGCACGGCTCATACACATTGCGTTCGCGATGTCATCAACATCCAGCTCCGTGTCATCGATGCGCTCATAGACGTAGTCCATAATTTTCTGCATAAACTCCTCGTCAAACTTCGAGTGGGCTATAGAGGTGACCGGTTCGGCCGGCTTGTGGAGGAATGCGTCGCAAAGGCGCGACCTCATCCTCAGAAGGCTGTCGATTCTTGCCAGCAGAATCTTCGGAGAGAACGGCTTGGTGATATAATCATCCGCTCCGTTCTTCAATCCTCTGATGTTGGAGTCGGGGTCGGTCTTGGCGGTAAGGAGGATGAAAGGAATATGGCTGTAGTTGATGTTCGCTTTAACCGCGGCGCAGAACTCCATTCCGTCCATTCCCGGCATAATCAGGTCGCTGATGATCAGATCGATTTTGCCGGCCGCCAGAGCCTTAAGGCCTTCGTTGCCGTCAGATGCGGTCACGACGGCATATTCAGACTTCAACGTGCCGGACATCAATGCCCTGAATTCCGCGTTGTCATCGACGACAAGTATCTTCTTGGCCTCGTCTCCGGATGCCTTATTGCCGTCCGGTGACACCTCCGGTCCTTCGTCCGGGTCATTCTCATCAAGGATGTCATTGTCAATCAGGATGACACCGCTCTGACGCAGCGGAAGTTCCAGAACGAACCGGACGCGTTCGGACGATGTGTCCAGCCTGAGGCTGCCCGAATGCATCTCCGCCAGGTTTCTCGCGAAAGGCAGTCCTATTCCGGTGCCTTCGCAGTTCTTGTCAAGCTTCACGAAAGGCTCGAATATCCTTTCCGCCTCGTCCGCCGGTATCCTGTCTCCGTCGTTAGTGACAGACAATGTGACTGTCCGTCCGTCCTCGGCAAAAACAATCTCGATCAGCCTGTCTGCGTGTTTGAGGGAATTGCTCAGCAGATTGCTCAGGATCTTGGTCAGGACCTCGCCGTCCACATCGGCCTGCACCTCGTATTCCGGCAAGGTCTCCTTCAGCTCGATTCCTTTGATCTCAGCGGACGGCTCGAATCTCGCACAGGTGTCCCTGACGAGCTTCACAAGCTCTATCCTGCGGAAATTCAGCCGGCTTACGGCAGGGTCTATCTTCCTGAAGTCCATAAGCTCGTTGACTAACTTGAGCAACCTGTTGGCGTTTCTGCGGACAATGGAAAGGACTTCGTAGTTCTTGTCATCCTCTCCCATCTTGTTCATAACATTCTCGATAGGCACGGTGATCAATGTCAGAGGAGTCCTGATCTCGTGGGTGATGTTCGTGAAGAAATCGATTTTCGAGTTGTACAGCTCCTTTTCTTTTGTCCTCTGCATTTGCTCGAAAGCCATCTGTCCCCGCCTTTTATAGTAAATGATTATGAACCATACCGCCAGCGCGCACAGCGCAAGCCCGGACAAAGTGAAGAGTATCCTTGCCGAAGCCGTCCTGTACCACGGAGGCATAACCCTGATTGCCACTGACCTTTCCACCGGACTCCAGGAACCGTCTTCGCTCACAGCCCTTACGGTGAACCTGTACTTGGCCGGAAGAAGGCGGGAGAACGTGATTGTGGCCGTCTTGTTAGCCGGAATCCATTCGTCGCCAAGCCCTTCGAGCATATAATAGTAACGTACCCCCTGGCGTTCCGAATAATTGATGGCGGTAAAGCCGATGCTGAAGACCGATTGCTTCGGGCCGAGGACTATCTCCTCGGAGGCGATTATGGACTTCTGCAGAGGCGAGCCTTTGACACCAGGATGACAAGGCTCGTTGAAAAGCAGGAACTTGTTGAATATGATCCTTGGCGGCGACGATATGCGCTTGAGGTGGTCAGGGTCGAAAGACGCTATTCCCTTCACGCATCCGAACAGCAGCCTGCCGTTCCGCAGCCTCACGCCGGATTTGTAGTTGAACTGATTGTAGATTAGCCCGTTCTCGCTGTTGAAGGTGACTATCCGCCCCGTGTCCGGGGATATTCTGAACAACCCTTTGTTGGTGCTTCCCCAGATGTTTCCGTCGCTGTCTTCCAAAAGCTTGTATATCACTCCGTTAGGAAGTCCGTCGGATTCATCGTAATGGGATTCGACGGATTTTGCGTCCCTGCCGAAACAGAAAACTCCCTCGCCCTCAGTCCCGACCCACATCCTCCCGTTCCTGTCGAGCAGCAGGGTTATGGCCTGGCTGGTTCTTCCGGGATGCCCGCTGTCAGGCTCACTCCAGACATTGCGCCTCTCATCGTACCTCATCACTCCCTGGCCTATGGTGGCGAACCAGAGGCAGCCGTCCACACCTTCCGTTATGTCATTGACCGAGGATGTGATGGTGTTCTTGCGTATGTGCTCGAACTTTCCGGTCGCCGGGTCGTGGCGGCACAGGCCTTTGGTGGTTCCTATCCAGATGGAATTGTCGTGTCCTTTGTAGATTGAGTAGACACTGTCGTCAATCAGGGAACCCGGCTTGCCGTCATTGACGTAATGCCTGTGTTTCCCGGTTCTGACATCCAGCACATAAAGACCGTCCATATATGTTCCGACCCACAGTTCGGAATCCTCAACAAGGGCGAGCGCGTGTACGTTGGTCGCGTCGATGAAGCCGTTGGAGAAGGTCTTTGTGCGGATGTTGTGGAAATTAAGGCCGGAATCCTCGGTGGCTATCCAGAGATTGCCGTCCATATCCTCGCACATCTCGCTGACGCTCTTTCCTTTAAGGTCACCTGGCATATCCCCGGGGCATATTCTTACAAACTGCGAGGTGTACTCCGAGTAGTAATTGATGCCTCCGAAGAAGGAACCGACCCACATTCCGCCTTCGGTGTCTTCGGCGATGGAGTGTATCGAATTGTCCGACAGGGAATAGGCGTCGTTGGGGGAGTGCTTCAGGTGGTGCAGGACGCCGTTCTCGCAGACATACAGTCCGTTCTCTGTGCCGACCCAGATGTCCTTCTTGCGGTTGATGTAGATGTCGTGGATGATTGTTCCGCTGATGCTTCCTCCGTCCGGGGAACTCCACTTCTGGAATGAGTGGCTCCTCAGGTCGAACATATACAGGCCATCCTGCGAGCACCCGACAAGCAGTGTGTTCCTGTCAAGGGCGACTATTTTCCAGATGTCCCGGAAAAGAGGATTCGCCTCAGGCTTGAAAGCCCTGATCTCACCCGTGGACGGGGAATATCTGAACAATCCTTTGGAGTTGGTCGAGACCCATATGTTACCGTCCCACGACAGGCACATACTTCTTATGAACTTCCCGGACTTGTCGGAGGGGTCAAGCAACGGAACCGGCACGCAGTTATTGTCGCCGTCAATCTTGAACAGTCCGTAATCGGCCACGGCCACCCAAAGATTTCCGTTATGGTCGGTGGCCAGATCCCTGACAAGGCCGCTGACGGATTCTCCGTCCTTGCCGATAAGGTCAACGGAATCGAAAGCCTCCGTAACAGGATCATAGACGGAGAGGCCTTTCATTGTCCCCACATAAATCCGTCCGTCACTATGATGAAGCAGACACAGCGAGATGTTGCTCTTGAGACCGTCGCCGACGGAAGCGCGGTTGAATGTCCTGAATGAGCTGCCGTCATAGACGCTTACTCCGTCTCCGGTGGCTGACCAGATCCGGCCATAGGAATCCTGGATTATGTCGTAGACCGAGTTCTGGGACAGTCCGCTTTCCACATCGAGGCACTTGAAATAGAAGTCACCGGCAGCGGCCCTGATGCCGGAGGTAATCGTCAGCAGGATGGCGAGCAGCTGTTTCAGAGAGCGGCCGCGGACTATGTGGCGTAAGGCGGTAATAAGCATATTCTGTTTTTTAGCCCGCAAAGATACGCACTAAACCTCAAATTCGCCAACCTGGCGGCACTGTATTTGCAAGTGATTGGCTGTCCAATAATTATAACCACATAAACACCTAAAAGTTATGCTAAGCACTCTAAAGATGTTGGCAGTGATGTCCACAGCAGCATTGCTTCCGTTATGCCTCCGCGCAGGCACAGTTGACAACACACCTGTAACCTCTCTGGATCTCTCACGCTATCTTGGAACGTGGTACGAAATCGCCAGATTCGACCACTCTTTTGAGAGAGGGATCTCGCACGCCACCGCCGAATATGTCCTAAGGGACGACGGCAAGATCGATGTCATCAACACGGGGTGGAAAGACAGCCGCACAAAGACATCCATAGGAAAGGCCAAACAGCCTGACCCGGAAAACAATCCCGCGCTTCTGAGAGTCTCTTTCTTTATGCCATTCTTCTCGGACTACCGTGTCCTGATGATTGACAAGGACTATTGCCTGGCTTTGGTCGGCAGTTCAAGCGACAAGTTTCTTTGGATTCTGTCACGTACTCCTAAGATTCCGCAGAAAGCCGTTGATGCCGTTCTTGGCGAGGCTATGAGAAGAGGCTATGACACTTCCAAACTTATCTGGGTCAACCAAAACCGGGACCGCTGACCTAACCGGCGCTTTCAAAAGGAGCGGTCGCGCGGCATAGATGGACACTGACAAGATTGCCGGCCACTGGCTCTCTTTTGAAAACAAGGCCGAGTCCGGCATCGCCGGAAAACAAGAGAAGGGCTTGACTGATACTTTTTTAGCCAAGCCCTTTTGCCGCCAGCCGCCCAGCCGTCGTATGGCGTATGGAATAGATTTCTTCGGGAATTCGGGAAGCGGGTGGAATCCTTCCCTGAAGCGATTGTGGTTGTTATTCAGTGGTTAGAGCAGGATAAATGTAAAAAGAAGATGACTGAAAAGTCTCAGTCACCTTCTTACGTGTCTCTTCCGGTTCTCAGTTCCGTTTCTTTCGGAAACTCTTGCCGAATGGGGTGAGGGATAGCAGCGCCATCTTGAAATGCTGCATACCGAACGGGATGCCCACTATCGTGATGCAGCAAAGAATCCCGAAGAACAGATGCGCGGAGGCTACCTCCCACCAGCCCAAAAGAATCCAAAGCGCATTCATAAATATGCTGAGGCATCCTCCGGCATTCTTCCCGTCAACCACTTCGGTGCCGAACGGCCATAGCGAGAAAACTCCGAACTTCCACAGCTGGCAGCCAAAAGGAATCCCGATGACGGTAATTATGAAAAGCAAGCCTAAAAGAAAATATACCAGTGAAATAAGCAGCCCTCCTAATATAAGCCAAAGGATGTTTCCAATGAATTTCATATCGTGAAAAGTTTCTTGTCCCGCAAGTTACGAAAAAAAACCGTAGAAAAGAATCAGCGCCGCTCGATGCTGACTTTCATTTTCTTGCCGTTCACGAGGCATTGCTTTACTGGAGCTTTTCCTGAGCTGACCTTTACAAATGGCTTCCCATTCTTCAGACCAACCGTACCGTACCATCCGTCGGCCGAGAAGAAAGACCTGAAATCATCCCCTATGCGGGAGTCGATGTGAAGGACATCGGTCACGGCATCGAACCGTATTCCTGTCAACGCTTGCAGCAGACTGTAGCTTGACAAGGCTCTGGCGTACCAGGAGCCGCATTCATATTCGTTGAAAGGATTCCTGAGAGTGCCGTCATACCTGTCAAGGCAGGTCCTTACAATGTCAAGCCCTTTTTCCACCTCGCCCTCAAAGATAAGATGCGACGCGACCTGGAATTCTATTCCTGTCCAGACTTCATCGCTGTAGACGAAAGGAAGGCTTGGCTTTCCTCCCATAGGCCAGGTACACAGAAGGAGTCCTCCTTCCTCCCCGACGGCGTATCCTGGTCTTTGAGGGTTCGAATGATCCCTCAGGTCGTGCTTGAGGTTGTATCTGTAAACGGAATTAAGGTGTTCTCCTACCTTTTCTTTGCTGATCGGCTCGTTCAGACCGCACACAAGTGACATCCAGCCGCCGATTATTCCATCGGAAAGGCATCCGCCGCCGTACTGGTATTTCGGCCCTTCTTTCTCGAGAATCGCTCTCGCCTCGTCTGAATAACCGCTGTGGAATGACTGCGCCGATGTTGGGTCAGAGGCCTTTAGATCCTTCCAGCGGATGTCCTGTATGAAATACTCGCCGTTCCATAGCTTGTTCTCCAAATAGCGGACTGATTTATCCAGCAGGTTCTTGTACCTGTCCACATCTTCTCCGAGGAACTCTCCTATGTTAACGATGCTGTTGAGCGCACCCGCATAGAAACTCGTGCACATTCCGTCCGGACCCCAGAATTCGATGTCGTAGGTGTTGTGATGTGGCTCTTCCACCGCTCCTTTCTCAAACGGGTCCCACGTCTTTATGCAATAATCAATGCTTTTCCTGATCTGAGGGTATAGATTGCGTATCCATTCGTTGTCTCCGCTTATTCTCCACTCCCTGTATGCTTTCATTATCCCTCCGAGCTGTCCGTCAGCCGCTGAATGGAAGTCGTGTTTCACAGGCCTAATTGGAATGTTCGCCCTGAAAACCTGATGTCCGTCCTTGTTCTGGTCAACGAAGAACTCTGTCTCTCTAAGACTTCTTTCCATTCTGGGGAAAAGGTGTGGGATGGCCTGGGCGTAGTTCCATACGTGCGTGCAGGAACCGTGACAGCTTCCCCAGCTGTCTCCGCTGCCTTCCCATACCCACAGTCTTCCATCGTGCTGTCGCATTACGGTCGTTGATTTCAGGATGGTAAGATTGTTGGCCACGGCTTCGATAACCTCCTCCGGGAGGGTTGAGTCATAGAATGCCTCGGTGAATCTTTCGGTGGCGCTCTTCAGGCCGGAGTAATTCTCCGCCCAGTATGAGGCGACATCGGACACAGAAGAGAACCTTCTGCTGTACCAAGGTTCGTATCGCTCGGGATAATTCTCGTAGTCTTCGGCCTTGTAGTAGTCGCCGCGGTCGTTATCCGTATCCGCGTCAGGCCCTATCCGATGGATGGACGTAGGTACGTACCAGGCGAGATAGAGGCGAATGGTCTTGGATTCCCGTGGCTTTAGTGTAAAAGGAACGTATATTGATGCGCCAGGTGCGCCCGGCGCAGGCTCGTTGCCGGTGACCTCTCCGGATTCGACCTTGTTCCAGGCCATTGTCAAAGGGTCAAACCATCCTCCTCTGAACCAGCAGTAATCAACGACTGTTGACTCTTCGTCTGTGAATATGGCGCAATGACCTTCCGCATCGACGATCCCGGGAACCGGGTTCTGGTTCAAAACGAAGCCCTTGTCCATTTTTGTTATAGGAGACTCTGTGTCATTGCTCCTCCACATAAAGTTTCTTGTGTTGAAAGAGAAGACAGCGCTTATGTTTTGGTCCGATGTGTTCTCAAAGGTGTACTCAAGTCCTCCCACAGGAAGTCCTGAGTTGTCTTCGTCGTTTGGAATGAACGGGTTCCATCCAGTTATGCCGACACTGACCGGCAGGTCATTGTCATTGAGGGATATTTCGGCGAATGGAAACCGGGCGCTGAAGCTTCCGGAATCGAACCTTGGAAGTCCCCAGGTCGTGCCTCCGACTCCCATTCCTCCATCTTTGCGCCCGAATATCTTGTATTTCGGCACATTGCTCTCAAGTACCTTGGTCCCGTTCGGTATCCCGTCGATGTGAATGGCGGCGAAGGTGCAAGGCTCGTGAAAAAGTTCCGGATAGTGATGGAATGAAAGGTTTGAGATGGCTCCGGTTCCTTCGAGGCAGAACATACCGGATCCCAGACCTCCTATCGGGTAGGCAATATGATAAAGTTCCTCCCCGCTGTATTGTTTGATGTTCTCTTTCGCTGCGCCTGCGCAACACAGTGTCGCCAGTGCGGCGGTTATCAGTAATCGTTTCATAATGTTAATCTTTTCCGAAATCAGTTACTTGTGTCTTGGGCTGATTCTTATGACAGCACCGCCCGAGGACGCAAGGTGAACCGTCAATCTTTGGCTTGAGGTGACCGTCAGTGTGGATGATTCTATGTGGTTCGGGTCTGAGTCAGCGTCATCGGCGTCTGTCAGCATTTCTGCCAGAAACTCTCCGTCTCCAAGAAAATCCAGGTTCAGGTTCACGGTGCGGCCACGGGAGTTGTTTATGCTTCCGATGTACCAGTCATTACCTTTTCTTCTCGCAGTGACAATGTATTCGGCCATCTCGGCTGACAGTACCTTTGTTTCATCCCAAACTGTCGGAATACCTTTGAGAAAGTCAAAGCCCGGCTGGCCTTTGTATGCCTCCGGATAGTCACAGACCATATTCAGGTAACTCTCCAGGACTATGTACATCGCCAGCATATGGCATCTTGTACTGGTCACCAGAGGCCTTGAGTAGTGAATCCTGTAATCCTTTTCCGGAACGGAGCGGAAGCCGCCCAGGTGGTAGTCGGCCGGCCCTGCGACAAGTCTCGTGAACGGCATCATAATATCGTGGTCGGCACCCATCTGCCTGTCCGCGTCCCATTTGTAGACCTCGTAGTTCAGAGTGCCTTCCCGAGTGAATTCATTCGGGTATGTTCTGTTCAGTCCGGACGGTTTGCTGGCTCCGTGAAACTGTATGAACAACTTGTGCTCTGCGGCTTTTCTAAGGATATCCTCCTGAATCTGAATCATTTGTTGGTCATCCCTGTTCATAAAGTCCACCATCATCCCTTTTACACCCCATTCGTTGAATTTTGTGAACACCGCGTCTATGTCCTTGTACAGAGCCGCCCAGTTAAGCCACACGTGGATGTCCACGCCACGGGAGCGGGCATATTCACACACCTTGGGGAAGTCCAAAAGGGGAACCGGTCTGGTAAGATCCGCTCCCGGCCCTGCCGTCCCGAATCCAGGCCCGTCGTCAATGTACCAAGGCATATCGGCATATCCGTACACAGAATGGTACTCAAGTCCGTTGTCAGCCGCGAAATCAATGTAATATTTGTTCGTCAGGAAATTGTTGCCTGGCTGGAACGTGGTGTCAGGCACTTCAGTGTCATTCCACCACGGGAATGTCGTCTTCCCCGGCTTCAGCCACGATGTGTCCTCTATCCTGCAAGGTTCGCAAAGGCTTGTCAATGCATTGCTCTCGATTATCGCGCCTACCCTGTCACTGACAAGGAACACTCTCCAGGGGGTGACGCAGGTCGAGTCCAGAATCACGCTGTATTCCGGCCTGTCGAGTCTCGGGGAAAGCCGGCTGGTAAGCTTTCCGTTCTCCTTTATAAGATACATTCCGGCGTAGTTGACCAGATTCGCTTCGGTGACGGCCATATATGATCCGTTTTCAAATTCAAACGTCGCAGGCATATCTATCAACCGTCCGTTGTCAAGCTCGTCCAATCTTTTCCGCACATACGGGCCTTCGTGTGAATTGATGAAGCCGGGCAGGAACAGAACGCTTGCCATCGGATTGCCCTTGGCATTGATTTCCAGAAGTTCGTTTTTTATACTCAGGCCTTTCTTTGTTCCGGTCCGGTCTATTATGTAGCGGAATGCGACCGCGTCATTGAACGCTTTGACCTGAAGACGCATTTCTATACCCTTGTCCGGTACCAGTACGGGGATAGTCGCTTCGTTGTACTCGCTTTTGACATAGCTGCATTTCCCGACCGGCAGTGAATATTCCTCGATTCCTTTTCCTCCTGATTCTCTGCCAAGTCTTGCCTCTGAACCTAACTCGCTGTCATCTATGATAATGCTGATAGGGGAGTCGCTTATCAATGTTTGCTTGTGGTGTGAGAGGCTGTATTTGAGTCTGCCTTTGTCCGTACTGAAACGAATGCTGATGCTTTTGTCCGGTGATTCAACCCTGACAGAATGGCCGGTGGCCGTCATCAGTCCAAGCATCATCAGCAAAATAATCATTAATCCTTTCATTTTGATGCTTTTAAATCAATCGACATAAGATATGTGTTGTATGGCAGCCACATTGACATAATGAAATACAAGGTAGTGCCTTTTTTGGACAGAGGATGTATGAATGAGCCGTAAAGCTGTGGCCACTCTCTTCCACCGGCCACCTGGGCCGGCTCGCTCCACGGACCTGTCGGATTGTCGGCGTAGCGGAAACTGATTTCATACCTCGGCCCGTTAAAATAGAGAAGTACCCATTTCCGGAGTTCTGGCAGGTAACTGAAGGACAGTTCACCTACTTTGTCGTTGAACAGGGGGGCGGCTGCGCTTTCTTTGCCGTAAACCCATCCGAAACCGTTCCAGAACTCGTATTTGTCAGGATTCTCGATGTCGTTCTCCTTGAAGCGAGCGAGATACGGGATGTCATCCCGTCCGCTTTTTGTACCCATCATATAGATTGTTCCGTCATCGTTGTAGTACCCGCACTGTCCGAAATTGCTTTCTCCGGAAAAATTGACACTATTCACCCGCTCCCAGTTGTCGCCGCCGTCTGTGGATTTGTAGAGGCTGGAATAGTTTGTCACCCAACCGTCCCACGTCTTGATGTTCATATAATGGACGTAATCCGCTCCGTCGGCGTGTATCGCCGCTGTCGGAATGGAAGTGAAGTCGCCTGAGCCTGAGGTGTTGTGGGCGCTGAAACAGATTTCCTTGGCCTGTACCCCGTCGGTTGACGCTCCGTCGATGGTGATTCCGTTGCTTAGGTCTGTATCACTTGAAAACAGCACGACATTGCTTCTCCAGGCGCTTCCGTTGGGTCCCGGTGCAAGATAGTTTGGCTTGAAGTCCGCTCCATAGGTGTCACCGAAAAAAATACCGTACTTGTTAGCAGCCATTTCCCAGACAATCCCCAGGTCAGTCGCACCCACATTGTATTTCAAGTCTGTCCTGTTGTTGAGTGTGTATTTCACCGAAGGAAGCCCGTTGTGGCCATTGTCTTCCGCTCCGGTAACTCTTGACACGCATTGAAGATTTGATATGGTTATGGATTTGGAATCAAGCCCGGACTCATTGTCTATAGTGACATATTCAGTGTTGCTTTCCTTGCCTTCGACATCATAGGCGGTGAATCCGAGAACGATGCTTTCCGGATCAGTTTCCTTTATCTGATACGCATACTTGATTCTGCCTGCGAGATACTTTTTCTCGTGCTTGGCAGGAAGCTTTCCATAAACCGTCTCTTTGACTACTTTCAGATAGTCGATTCTCTCGAAGCCGTCGATTTCGACATCGACTTCCACAAGACCGCTCCCGGCAGGCAGCTCAGTCTGTCCGACCCTTATTATGATATCGCTTGCCTGTGCACCTGCTCCACCGTTCTCTTTGCCGCAGGAAGTGCTTATTATGCACACAGACAGGCTTAGTGTGCATAATAAGCTTTTAAGTTTCCGATTCATATTCGACACTTGCGGATTCTAGTAGTTCTCCAGATGCTGCCAGGTCGGAAACTCAGGGAACGCGGCGTGCGGCTCAGCCTGATACCAGAATGTTGCCGCCGAGATGTCGGAATGCTGCTGTAGGTATCTGCCGTCGAATCGCCAGCCCAAATCCTGGATGGTAGCCTTGAAGTCCTTTTTGAATCTGACAGGATCCATTATGTGCCAGCGATACAGCCCGAATCTTTCTTGGGACCTGTAAGTCCCGTCAGGTCTGATCACCTGTACCAATCCAGCGTAAGGTGTGCAGAACTCTGTGAACCTGCCGTTCCTGTCAAAGTTGTAGGAGCCGCAGAAGTAGTCCTCCGTACCGGTCGTACAGATTGTCGGATGCTTCTTGTCTCCATCTATGAAGAATTTCATTTCTCCTTCGCCCCACCAGCCGTTGTTGGTGAGTCCCCAGGCCATATACACCCCCACGAATTGTCCCTGTCCCTTGATTCCGTCGACCACGGTGAAGTCGGACGTCTCGTTATAACGTGTCCTTCTGAACTGGCAGTGGAAGTAGCCGGCGTCCTCCGGTACCTCTGTGAGGGTGTAGTCTACCTGATAGTAGAGGGTCATTGCATCCTTCGGGTTTATGTTTTCCATAGTAATCTTGCATTTCTTCCTGAAAGGCATCTGCCAGTAGCAGTTGAAGGCGCTGCCTGGATTCACGCACACCGGAAGCGACACCAGAGGGGAGTATTCATTCCAGCCCATACAGAAGAAATCCGAGATCGGACATTCTACCGACGGTGTCTTTTCATCGTCCCAGTATATCCGGATGATGCTCCATCTCCAGACACCTGTAGGTGTCATCCAGATGTGCTGGATCGCACCCGGACCCTCCATCTCCGCTATTGTGACGGTCTCGCCCGAATTGATGATGATGTAAGGGTTGACTTTCCATCCTTCACCAAGATCCCTTGCGGCCCAGGAAGCGTTGTTGACGTTCTTGGTGTTAGGTATTTGCGGAACCGCGGTAGCCCCTTGTCCTTTCGCTCCGCTGAAATTTTCAGGGGAGATAGAGCGTGTCTCGGCATTTGACAGCCTTGACAGATTCCCGAGGTTCATATCCAGCCCGTTAAAGTCCTGTGCCGATCCTTGAACTGCAAACAGGCCGCAAATCAATGATGTGATGATTTTTGTAGTCTTCATTGTCTTTTGTTTTCTTACTTGTTTGACGAAAGTGTTATTGAGAATGAGTGTTTGTTTGCTAAATCAATTTAACAGTGCTTTCCGAAAATCTTGTCCGACTTCGGGCGGCATCTATTCCTTTCTCTCTGACGAAGCCCTTCTTACGAGGGTGCCGTCGGCTTCAACTTGTTGAGTGAGACAGTCTTGGGATTCCAGGCGGTCAATGAGTATCTCTACCGCTTTCCTGGCCATTCTTTCCAACGGCTGCGATACATACGTAACCGGTGCATAGAAGAAGTCGAAGGCGCTGTCTCCGTCGAAGCAGACTATCCCAAGATCGTCCGGGATGCGTATCCCTTTGTTCTGTATGTAGTAAAGACACTTTATCGTGATCGAGTTGGTCGCGAAGATGATAGCGTCCACATTGTTGTCAAGCAGAGAATTCATTGCTTTCTCGCAGCTTTTGTCGAGAGTCTTCATATCTACTTGCTTGATAATCGCAGAGTCTTTATTCCCATAGTCGGCCATCGCCTGCGTGTAGCCTTCAATTCGTCCTTTCATATTCGTCAGGTTTCCTCCATACCCCACGAATCCAATTCTGCGATATCCTTGTTTGATGAGGTGTTCTGTCGCTTCATATGCGGCCTTGCGATTGTTGAGGCTTACGTAGTCGGTCTTGATGTCCGGGATGTATCTGTCTATCAGAACGAGAGGTATTCTTCTGTCCTCCAGCATCTTTATCGTGCTTTCCGATCCGTCGCAGGGCACGACGATCATTCCGTCCACCTCTTTTCCCAGCATCTTTTGGGTAAGGTCGGCCAGTTTGTCAGCACTTTCATCCGAACTGGCGAACAAGGCCATATAGCCGTATTCTTCGGCTGTGGTCTCTATGTTCTTTACTATGTCGGCGAAAAACTGGTTTGAGATGTCTGAGACAATCACTCCGATTGTATGAGCCGTTCCGTCGCGGAGACTTTTTGCAAAGCCGTTCGGCTTGTAGTCTAATTCTTTGGCTATCTGCCTGATTTTCTCGGCCATTGCATCGCTGACCCTGTACTGTTTCTGCTTTCCGTTAAGCACGAATGATACAAGTGCCGGTGAAGCCCCCGCCGCTTTTGCTATGTCTTTGATTGAAACTCCCTTTCTCCTGTCCCCCATATCGCTAAATTGTTTTTGCAAAGTTAGGCATATTTTATGAATATCAAAACACAGCCGGAAGAAAAATTATACAAATATTTACTTTTTTCTTTGAAATCTAATTTCTAATTACTTACTTTGTGGCGAGAATTGAGGATTGAGTGAGTATTGATAACACTAAAAAATTTCTTTATAGTATGTGTTTCTAAGGGTTAAGCCCTTTTTCTTTGCTCAAATTGCTAAATTAATTTAGCAAATAAACTGTTAACTATATTATGAGTCAATTTATGGAACAAAAAAGTGAGACAGAAGTGAAGAAGGCTGCCCGGTGGCTGTCTTTGCCAAGGGTGCTTCTCGCATTTTTCTTGTTGGCCACTACGTGGCAGGCTTATGGCCAGCAAACCACATTGAAGGTGTCCGGAACTGTTCTGGACGCCCAGACTAAAGAACCGGTTATCGGCGCCGGAGTTATGATGAAGGCGTCTAACCTTGGTACCGTGACCGATGTTGACGGCAACTATGTGATCTCTGTGACCGACCCCAAGGGCGTTCTTGTCTTTTCCGCAATCGGATACAAGAATGTGGAGATGAACATTAGCGGCAAGACTGTCATCAACGTCCTTATGGAGACCGATGCCGAATCATTGCAGGATGCCGTTGTAGTAGGCTATGGTTCACAGAAAAAGGCGACGATTACAGGCTCGCTCACACAGGTGGATGTGAAGCTTTTGGAGCAGTCGGCCACCCCTTCTCTCTCCAACTCGTTGGGAGGAGCTATGCCAGGAATCATCACCAGGCAGAGCAGCGGCGAGCCTGGTTATGATGGCGCGACTATCCTGATCCGCGGTATGGGATCCTGGGTGAATTCTTCTCCGCTTGTCTTAGTAGACGGAGTCGAGCGGGACATAAACCTTGTCAACACTGACGAGATAGCGTCGTTCTCTATTCTCAAGGATGCTTCGGCTACGGCTGTGTATGGAATGAGGGGAGCGAACGGAGTCATTATGATCTCGACGAAAAAAGGTGTCGTAGGCAGACCGAAGGTCTCTTTCAGAATGGAGGCCACTCAGCTTCACGGGCTTAGGTTCCCTGACTACATTGAAGGCTATGAGTTCGCCAACCTGATGAACGAGGCTTGCACGGTCGGAGGGACAACGTTGCCGTGGTCGGATGAGGAAATAGAGAAATTCCGTGACGGCTCGGATCCGTATAACTATCCGAGTGTAGACTGGACGGACGAGACATTGAAGAAAAACGCGTTCCAGACGATGAACACACTTTCGGTTACGGGTGGTAACGAGACCGTCAGGTATTATGTCAGCGTCGGGTTCACATCCCAAAGTGGTCTGTTCAAGGAAGACCCTACTTATGACTACAGGACCAATTCCCTGTCTCAAAGGTACAATTTCCGCTCCAATGTGGACATCAACCTGACGAAGAGTTTTTCCTTGTCCCTTGGCCTTGCCGAAATCATAGAGGACAGAACCTATCCCGGCACCCCTGCGGCCACTATCTTCAACGCCCTGCGTGTCTGCTCTCCTATCTCGTTCCCTCTGATTAACCCGGACGGCACTTTCGGTGGTGGAAACACGTCGTATGAATGGATCAGCCCTTATGTCTATACGACAAACAGCGGTTATTCAAAGCAATTCAGGACAACGACCCAGGGAACGGTGGGCGCGAAGTGGGATCTGTCCACATTGGTCACTCCGGGCCTTCAGATAGAAGGGAATTTCTCTTTTGACCACTACTATATGAACGAGGCTACGAGAAACAAGCAGCCGCTTATCAAGAAGTATTTGGGAAAGGATCCGGCGACAGACGAGGATCGCTACACATTGATTAAGGAAGAGACCGCTATGGTGTACAGGGTCGCGTCTTCCTGGTCTAACAGGGCTTACTACTATGATGTCAGATTGAACTACAACAGGACGTTCAACAGACATAACGTCGGAGCGATGGCGATGTTCAACCGTCGTGACTACAAAGACCTTACGGCGGGGACCTCTACGCTTAACCTTCCTTACAGACGTCAGGGATGGGCTGGCCGCATAACCTATAACTATGCGCAGCGCTACTTGTTTGAGTGGAACTTCGGCCTGAACGGAAGCGAGAACTTTGCCCGCGGCAAACGCTACGGCTTCTTTCCTGCCTGGTCAGCGGGATGGGTCCCTACCGAAGAGGCGTTCTGGAAAGTGAGCTGGATCAACTACCTTAAGCTAAGAGGATCGTATGGTATGGTCGGGAATGACGCTTCAGGTTCGGCGGGTCGTTTCTTCTATATGTCAACAGTGAACAAGAACGCGAACGGCTATCTTTTCGGTGACTCACAGAACGGCTACAACGGAATGGCGGAGCTTCAGATGGGCGCTCCGAACGCCACCTGGGAAGTGTCTCACAAAACGGATGTCGGCCTGGATGTCGAGTTCTTCGACAGAAAGATACGCCTTTCGGCTGATTACTTCTATGAATATAGGGATAGGATTCTTCTTAAACGAGCTCAGATTCCGGATATTATGGGAGCTGCCTGGGGAGACACCCCTTGGGCGAACCTCGGTATTATGGAGAATCGCGGCGTAGACGGCCAGATAGAGTTCACCAACACCACAAAGAGGGGATTCTACTATTCGGTGCGCGGAAACTTCACGTATGCGAAGAACAAGATTATCGAGGATGACACCGCCAAAGCGTTGTACGACTACCAGAACACCCGAGGGAACTCTTCCGGTCTGGCTCTTGGTTATGTGGCTGAGGGAATGTTCCAGTCGCAGGAAGAGATAGACAACAGCCCTAAGCAGGAACTCGGGTCCTACACTGTCGGCGATGTCAAGTATAAGGATCTTAACGGAGACGGTGTCATCAATGCCTATGACCGTACCTGGATCGGCTATCCGAGGGAGCCTCGCCTGATGTTCGGCTTTGGGTTTACTTTCGCTTACAAGGGCTTTGATTTGTCGCTGAACTTTGTGGGAGCGGCGCAGACCAGTCTTTTCGTCGATTCGGCGAGTATGTGGCCGTTCGCTTTGGATTATCCGGGCTACAATGTCCTGCGGGAATACTATGACAACAGATTTATTCCGGGAGCTGACAACAGTGGGGCGAAGTACCCGGTGGTCCATAACGGAACCTCTTCAAATAACTATCAGATCAGCACACTCTACCAAAGAGACGCTTCGTACCTGAAGCTCAAGACAGCCGAGTTTGGCTATACGTTCAACAAGAACCTGGTCTCCCGTTTGGGGCTTGAGTCTGCCAGACTGTTTATAAACGGTAATAACCTATTGTGCTTTGACGGAATCAAAATTGTTGATCCTGAATCGAATAATCTTGCCAACAGCACGTATCCAACCCAAAGGGCAGTGACAATCGGCATTCAGGTTGGCTTCTAATAACTCCATAATTATGAAAAAGATCAGTAATATATTCATATGCCTTTTTGTGGCGACCGCCGGTCTGGCTTCCTGCGAAAGCTTTCTTGATATGGCTCCGGATGAGAACCTTACGATTGATGACGTTTTCGCCAACAGAATCTACACCAGGGATTTCTTGTCCCACATATACTCCTGGACTCCGACCGAGGCCAATATGGCAGATGACGGAGGAGCCTGGAGGAATCCGTTCACGGCCGGATGCGACGAGATGGAATGTGCCTACGGTGGCGCTTACTCCCATCAGATAAACAACGGGGGATGGAATCCGAACGATATTTCCAGAACGCAAGTCTGGTCGGAGTCCTATATGGCTTTGAGAAAAGTGAATATGTTCCTTGAGAACGTGGACAAATGTCCTGCGGCTCCGGAAGAGATCCGTCATTGGAAAGGCGAGGCATACTTCCTAAGGGCTTGGTTTCATTTTCTCGCTTTCCGGGCTTACGGAGCCATCCCGCTTGTGAACCACGCCTTTGATCCGAACGAGGATATGATGTCGGTAAGGAGGTCTCCTGCCGATGAGGTGGCCCGGTTTATCGCCGAGGATTGCGACAGGGCGGCGGAGTATCTCGTTGATGTGGACAAATGGCCGTCCACCGACACGGGAAGAGCCACGAGGCTCTCTGCCAAAGGCTTGAAATCCAGAGTGCTGCTATACATCGCTTCTCCTCTGTACAACGGCGATGAGCTTTTCGCGGCCCTGACCGATCCTGTCGACGGAACCCCGCTCATTTCGCAGACTTACGATAAGGAAAAATGGAAGGCAGCCGCCGACGCCGCTCTGGAATGCATCAAGATAGCCGAGGATGACGGCAGAAAGCTATACAACAAATATCCTGATGATCCGGTGGTCAATTATCAGAACATATTCAATGACAACTGGAATGAAGAGATTCTCTGGGCGAAGAACATCGGAACGTACGATCATTGGCTGAACTGTTCCGATCCTGTGTCTTTCGGATGCTTTGCCATTCTTGATCCTACTCAGGAGATGGTGGACGCCTATCAGATGGAAGACGGCTCCACTCCTATCACCGGCTATACCAACAACGGACTTGTCCCTGTCATAAACGAAGAGTCCGGCTATGAGGAGAGCGGTTTCGCGGAGGATGAGTTTGAGGGGCGCTGGCAGAAAGGAGTCTCCAAAATGTACACTCATAGGGAGCCGCGTTTCTACGCCTCAATCAATTTCGCAGGGGGAATCTGGAAGACCACAAGAGCTTCCAACTGGACACAACCTCACGTGAACGAGTTTTGGTTCAAGGGAATAGATGGAAAAAACAATGCCGGATCCGACTATTGCAAGACCGGTTATTTGATGAAGAAGCTCCATTATCCGAATAGAATCCCTTGGCAGTATACACCGAATATGATGTGGGTCTATATACGTCTTGGTGAAATCTATCTAAACGCGGCGGAGGCAATCAATGAATACTATGGGCCGGCGGACGCATACAAGTATGTTAATGCTGTAAGGAACAGGGCCGGATTGCCTTCTCTTGAGGCCGGACTGAGTGCGGATCAGATGCGTGAAAGGATCAAGCATGAGAGGAGGATTGAGCTGGCTTTCGAGGTGCATAGGTTCTTCGATGTTAGAAGATGGTTGGAAGGGCCTCAGACACAGGGTGTTCCTATACATTCGATGAACATTTGGGAAGGAGAGAGCCTGCAGGATCCGTCATACTACCGGAGGATAAAGGTAGAGGACAGAGTCTTTGAGTCTCCGAAGCATTATTTCTTCCCTATAGCTCAGGTTGAGATAGACAAGCACGAAAAGAGGGAACTTGTCCAGAATCTAGGATGGACGACACAGAAATAGATTTGGGTTAAACATAAACAACTGATTGAATATGAAAACAAATTATCCGAAAATCGGAATCAGGCCTATCATTGACGGGCGCAGAGGCGGGATCAGAGAGTCTCTGGAGGAAATGACGATGGGAATGGCCAGAAGTGTGGCGGAACTCTATACCAAGGAGTTGAGATACAGCGATGGAACACCGCTTCAATGTGTGATAGCGGACACCACCATCGGAGGGGTGGCTGAGGCCGCCGCCGCGACGGAGAAGTTTAAGAGCAACAATGTGGGCGCTGTCATATCTGTGACGCCTTGCTGGTGTTATGGCGCGG
This sequence comes from uncultured Muribaculaceae bacterium, assembly GCA_964458425.1. Classification (GTDB taxonomy): domain Bacteria; phylum Bacteroidota; class Bacteroidia; order Bacteroidales; family UBA932; genus Cryptobacteroides. The sequence goes on along the minus strand of CAYWIW010000007.1, from coordinate 59,373 downwards.
AAACCATTGATATGGATCCTCTTATGCCAAAGGCTATCTGGGGTTTCAACGGAACCGAGAGGCCGGGTGCGGTCTATCTTGCCTGTGCTCTTGCGGCGCATAATCAGAAAGGCCTTCCATCGTTCGGAATCTACGGACACGATGTTCAGGATCTGACTGACAACGGAATCACGCCGGATGTCCGGGAAAAACTGCTGAGATGGGCCAGGGCGGCAGTTGCGGTTATGCAGATGCGTGGCAAGTCCTATCTCGCTATCGGTTCTGTGTCTATGGGGATAGCCGGCTCCACGGTCAATCCTGATTTCTTTCAGGAATACCTTGGAATGAGGAACGAGTACGTTGACTGTTCCGAGATACAAAGGCGAATCGAACTTGGTATCTATGACAAGGATGAATTTGCCAAGGCGAAGGAGTGGGTGTCGGTGCATTGCAAGTCCAGAGAGGGAAAAGACCTTAACCCTGCGCATCTTTGCTATCCGAGGGAAAGGCTTGACGAGGTCTGGGACTACGTGACCAAGATGGCTATGATTTTCAGGGATCTTATGCACGGCAATCCCAAACTTGCCGAGATGGGATTCGAGGAGGAGGCCGCGGGACACAATGCCATAGCGGGAGGCTTCCAGGGACAGCGTCAGTGGACTGATTTCAAACCGGACGGCGATTTTGCCGAAGCTCTTTTGAACACTTCTTTCGACTGGAACGGAATCCGTGAGCCGATAACATTCGCGACCGAGGATGATTCACTCAACGCTGTGACTATGCTTTTCCTGCATCTTCTTACAAACAGGGCGCAGATATTCGCCGATGTCAGGACATATTGGTCTCCGGAAGCGTATAGGAGAGTTACCGGCAAAGAGCTTGAGGGACTCGCTGCTCCCGGCTTCATATATCTCATCAATTCAGGCTCTTGCACGCTTGACGCGACCGGTCGGATGACAGGAAAGGATGGCCTGCCTGAAATGAAACGACATTGGGAGATTACCGACGATGATGTGAACGGATGCCTCGCTAACACCACCTGGTACCCGTCCGGAAGAGAGTATATGAGAGGAGGCGGTTTCTCGTCTCAGTTCCTTACAAAGGGCGGAATGCCGGTGACAATGTGCCGTATAAACCTGATAAAGGAACTTGGACCTGTCCTTCAGATAGCCGAAGGATGGACTGTTGACATCGATCCGGAGGCGTTCGGAATCATCACCAAGCGTACCGACCCTACGTGGCCATCTACATTCTTCACCCCTCGGTTGACCGGAAAGGGAGCGTTCAAGGATGTGTGGACTGTGATGAACAAGTGGGGGGCCAACCACGGTGCGATCAGTTACGGTCACGTCGGAGCAGATATGATAACCCTTGCCTCTATGCTGAGAATACCGGTATGTATGCATAACGTGTCTCCGGACAGTATCTACCGTCCGTCCGCTTGGGATGCCTTCGGAATGGATGAGGAGAATGCTGATTTCCGCGCTTGTCAGTCTTACGGACCTCTTTATAAGTAACGAGATGAATAAATTAACCATTATGGCGACGGCAGCGTTGGCAATTGGCTGTTGCGGTTGTGAAAAGGACTACAAAATGGGAACTTATGGATACGATCTGGCATTTTTCGCGGATCACGATGTCTCCACTGTTGAATTGAAGGGTGGTGACGGAAAGTCAAGGCTGCTAATTGTCCCGGCATATCAGGGAAGAGTGATGACTTCCACAACGGACGGACTTGAAGGCAAGAGTTACGGTTGGATTAACTACAAATTCATCGAAGATGCCAACGTAAGCCCGCAGTTCAATCCGTTCGGAGGAGAAGAACGCTTTTGGATCGGCCCGGAGGGAGGCCCGTTTTCCTACTATTTCAAGAAAGGGGACGAGCAGGTCTATGCTAATTGGAAAGTGCCGGCCCCTATCGACACTGACACATACGACATAGAGTCCCGCTCCGACAGCGAGATAGTGTTTACGAAGGACTTCAAGGTCAGGAACGCTTCGGATGTCGAGTTTGAAATGGGTGTCCGCAGAACCATCTCTATGCTGGACAAGGGTGAACTTGAGTCTTTGTTGGGTGTGGAGATTCCTGATGGATTGGGCATCATCGCGTACAAGACCGAGAACGAGATCCGCAATAAGGGCGGATTCGAATGGACCAAGGAGACCGGAATGCCGTCGGTGTGGCTTCTGTCAACCTTTAATCCGACTCCTTCCACCACTGTCTTTATCCCCTATAATAAGGATTATGCCGGCAGGAAAGTGAATGACGAGTACTTTGGGAAAGTCCCTTCCGACCGCCTGGTTCTTGAGGACGGTGTGGCGTATTTCAAGATTGACGGAGAGTACAGGGCGAAAATCGGTCTGCCGGCCGGAAGCGCCAAGGACATCTGCGGCAGCTATGATTCAAAGGCCGGGGTCTTGAATATCCTGAAATACACTGTTCCTCAAGGCGGAGCGGACTATGTGAACGGGCAATGGGGAGAGCAGGATGACCCTTTCTCCGGAGATGTCATTAATTCCTACAATGACGGGCCGACCGAGACCGGCTTTGTCCAGGGGCCGTTCTACGAGATCGAGACCTCTTCCCCGGCCGCGGCTTTGGCTCCGGGACAAACCCTTCGCCACGTGCAGTTTACTGTCCACATAGAAGGCGCTCCAGAGCGTCTCTCATCCGTGGCAAAGGCTGTTTTCGGAGTCGATTTGGATGAAGTCTCTGGCAAGTTCCCAAAACAGTGATTCATTTTTGACCGGAACGGTCGCGGGTAGGCAATGACCCTCTAATGCGAGATAAAGTGTTTCCGGCAAGTAATTGTCTGCTTGCCGGAGTTGAAATAGAATAATAATGGAAAACAGTAACAGGCTGGTGCCTAAGGGTATTGTCTGGCCATTCATATTGCTGACGACCCTCTTTTTCGCCTGGGCCGTGCCAAATAACCTGACCGACACTATGTTGGCGGTGTTCAAACGTATCATGAGCTTTTCGGATTCCAAAACGGCTTGGATTCAAGTCGTCTGCTACCTGCTCGGATACGGATGCTTTGCGGTTCCCGGAGCTATGTTCATCAAGAAATACTCTTATAAGTCAGGAGTTATGCTCGGACTCGGATTGTATGCCCTGGGGACTTTTTTGTTCTATCCGTCATCGAGGGTGGCTGTCACCAACAATGAGATAGGCTATGTGATGTTTCTTGCGGCTATTCTGGTTCTTTTTGCCGGATTGTCGATTCTAGAGACCTCCGCTAACTCTTATGTCTGTGCCATAGGGTCAGAGGAGACAGCGACAAGAAGGCTGAATTTCGCCCAATCGTTCAATCCTTTCGGAGCCATCACTGGTGTGGTGATATCCCAGATTTTCATTCTGTCCAGGCTGAACACAATGAGCGCTGCCGAGAGAGCCTCCATATCGGATTCTGAACTGGCTGTTGTCCAGGCGGCTGAACTTAATTCTGTAACAAATACTTACGTGATTCTTGGATGTGTGATGCTGGTTCTTCTTCTTATGATAGCGCTCACGAAAATGCCTAATCTGAAAGAAGGCGGCGATCTGGATTTCAAGAACTCTTTCAAACGTCTGGTCAAAAACAAGAACTATGTGTGGGGTGTGGTCGCGCAGTTCTTTGACATAGGAGCGCAGATTGCGGTCTGGTCTTATGTGATAAGGTACTCTATGCACAATCTTCACTTCGATGCGATTATCTCTTCCCTTGGTGACGGCGCCTCCTCTGAACAGATAATCGAGGCGTTAAGGAATGTGGAACCTGTCGCCCAAGGCTTTTATTCAATCTGTGAGACCATAGGGCTTGACGCACTTCTGCCGCGGACAGCCGAGCAGGCCGGAGCGACATATTACATAATGTCACTTATCTTGTTTGTCATCTCTCGTTTTGTATGTACCTGGCTTATGAAATGGTTCAAGCCAAGAAAGATGCTTGTGGCGGTGTCGGCTATGGGCGTTCTGTGCTGTCTCGGCACCGTGTTCGGAAGCGGATTCTTCGGAGTGTATTGCCTTATGGGAATCTCTGGATGCCTTTCGTTGATGTTCCCTACCATCTACGGTTTCGGAATCAGAGGGCTTGGGGAGGACACCAAACTTGGCGGTTCGGGTATGGTTATGGCCATCGCCGGAGCGTCTGTGCTGACACAGATAGAGGGCATTCTGTCCGATCAGTCAGGAAGCATAGCCACAGCGTACATCGTTCCGGCAATCGCATTCGCGATTATCCTGTACTATGCGGCGGTATTCTGTAGAAAACAAGAAAAGACACTCGCGGATGGACAATAGAAATTACGTGATAGGAGTTGATTACGGCACTGACTCCTGTCGGGCGATACTGGTAGACGCGGCTGACGGGAAACGATTGGCCGAGTCATCCTGCGAGTACCCGAGGTGGGCTGCGGGAAAATATTGCGATCCTGCCAGGGATATGTACAGGCAACATCCTTCCGACTATGTCGAGTCTTTCAGAAGCGTGATTTCAGGAATCGCTTTGAAAGTCGGTAAAGAAGTGATGGACAATGTGAAAGGCCTGTCCTTTGACACCACGGCCAGCACTCCGGTTCTGGTGGATGCCGACGGCACACCTCTTTCATTGCTTCCTGAATTCCGTGACGAGCCGGACGCTATGTTTGTCCTGTGGAAGGATCACACGGCCATAAAAGAAGCCGATGAGATAAACTCGCTGGCTAAAACGTGCGGGGTTGATTATACTGAATATTCCGGAGGGACATATTCTCCCGAATGGGTCTGGGCCAAGATTCTGCATATCTTACGGAAAAACAGAAAAGTCGCCTTGGCCGCATATTCCTGGGTGGAGCATTGTGATTGGATGCCTGCGTGGGTGGTAGGAGATATGAAACCTGAAAGGATAAAGAGGAGTCGGTGCGCCGCCGGACACAAGGCTATGTGGCGGGCGGAGTGGAACGGACTGCCGTCGGAAGAGTTTCTTGACAAACTTGATCCTGCTCTGGCTTCTATGCGTCCTCGTCTTTATCAGCACACTTATCCTGCTGACACTCTTGTCGGGACAATCAGACCGGACCTTGCCGAAGAACTTGGTCTTCCTTACTCCGTTAAGGTGGGTGTCGGCTCTGTCGATGCCCATAACGGAGCGGTCGGGGCCTCGATTGAGCCTGGCGTCCTGGTAAAGATTATCGGCACTTCCACCTGTGACATCCTTGTCTCCCCGCAGGAGAAATCCCCAGAAAGATGTCTGAAAGGAATATGCGGGCAGGTTGACGGCTCAGTGGTTCCGGGACTTATCGGTTTTGAAGCAGGACAGGCTGCCTTCGGCGACATCTATGCCTGGTTTCGGAATCTTCTTTTGTGGCCGGTCGAGAGAATGCTCCCGGATAGGGTGAAAGATTTGAAATCCGCTGTACTGCCTATGCTTGAGGAGGAGGCCGTTAAACTCCGTGATTCCGATTCGGCTGTTCTGGCGCTGGATTGGATGAACGGACGGCGAAGTCCGGATTCGGAACCTGATGTGAAAGGAGCTATAGCCGGAATCAGTCTTGGAACAAGTGCGCCGATGATCTACAAGGCTCTGGTTGAGGCCACCGCGTTCGGTTCCAAGGCCATTATCGACAGGTTTGTCTCCGAAGGCGTCAGAATCGGATCGGTACGGGCTATCGGAGGAGTCTCGCAGAAATCGGCCTTTGTGATTCAGACACTTTCGGATGTGCTTGGTATGCCGATAACCGTTGTGGATTGCGATGAGGCCTGTGCCCACGGTACAGCGATGTTTGCCACCGTTGTCTCGGGAATATATTCGGATGTCGTTGAAGCCCAACGCGTGATGAAAGCGCCGGAGGGACGTGTCTATGTTCCTGACTTAGAACGTAATAAATACTATCAGCGGGTTTATTCCTCCCGTTATGCGGCTCTTGGGGATTTCGCCGGCAAAGATGTTCGGTGAAGGTTTGTAGGATGTGCCGGGGAATAAACCTCCGGCTTGGAATATTGATTGAGAAAGTTGAGTAATATCAAACAAATGAAAAAGTATTTTAGCTATATCATCTTGTCGGCGGTGCTTTCCTTGTCCCTCTCTTGTTCTGAGGACAACGAAGATTCAAGCCTTAAAGCCGACAATCAAGAATTGGGTTTTGACGCTTCTATGGCGCAAAACAGCCTCGGCCTGGAGTGGAACGAGGGTGAGTCTGTCTCTGTTTTTGACGGCAAGGCCAATCACAGGTTCACTTCGGTGCAATCAGGGCCTGTCGCGCGTTTTGAAGGAATTGCCAACAGCAAGGCAAAGGAATATATGGGATTGAGACCATATCACGAAGGACTGTCCAGATATGGAGGCAAGGTCAGTGTGTCCATTCCTGCGACTCAGAGTGCCGTACAGAACGGAATCAAAAGCGATTATCTTTTGATGGCCGGATTCTCGGACTCTCCCTTGAAAGAAATGGAATTTCATCTTCTGCCGGCCATTCTTAAGCTGGATCTGTCTGCCAAAGGCTACAACATCGTTTCCGTAAGGATTGCGGCGAAGGCAGGAGAGGTGATAGCCGGAAACTGTTCCGTTGGACTCTTCCGGAAGCCTGAAATCTCCGCTAAGGCAGATGGCTCGTCAAAGGTTACCTTGACCGGTGACAATCTTGGAGGCGTGTACTATGTCTCGGTGATTCCGCAGAAACTCTCTGAAGGACTCGTCGTGAGTGTCTATGATGAGAATGACGCAATGTGCGAGAAGGAATTCCCTGTCTCGGAACTCGTTTCAGGAGAGATGCTTGAACTTGATAATCTGAAAAACCTGGAATTGAAGGAGGCGGTGAACCCTAATCCTACCCCTGTCTCATCGGCTGTCGTTCTTAAGGCCAGGTTCTCGGAGGCCGATTTCAATATTCTCTCGGACGGAGGTTTCGAAGATTATTCGAATATGCCTTTCGGAACAAGAAGCAGCTGGAAGGGAATCAATCCGGCTGTTGTACGAACCGATGGACATACCGGAGGTTACGGACTGAGAGCTGATAATCCTGTGCCGGGGGTATGGCTTGAGTTGTACACGCAGTGTATTGGGTTCAGGCAGAACACCGACTATGTCTATTCAATGTATGGAAAGACGGCCACTCCACACGCTTTCAACGGAGTCAGGCTTTTCCCTGGCAACATAGGTGTGGAGCGTGGTGGTATCGGGCCTAACGAATGGTCTGATTATGAGGAAGACAAGCAGTGGGTCTATGTGGACAAGGAGTTTAATACGGGCTCAAATTTCTATGGCGATGTCTTCGCCGGACTATGGGGCGACGCAGGTGCGTTCCTGGCTGTGGATGATGTCAGGGTCATACCAAAGGGCTATGACAAGAAGTCGATGGCCGCCCAATCCGTGGAATCAGTCGCCACAGTGGACAACTCTACCTTTGATGAGGTCAAGTCTTGCGGGAAGATAATCTCTTGGAGATGTGCTGACGGCAGGATAGCGTTCTGTCTCTCCAATCCGGTGATCAACGGTGTCAAGTACGATGCTGTCGTGGCTTATACTGAAAACAGTTCATTCGAGGATAAGGTCACGATTACCAAATTCCTAAAGGATAAGGGGCGAATATGCGAGGTGGCGGCTTTGAAGGCCGGCGAAATGTCAATTGTCCCTGATGCGGTGTTCCGTGACGGCGGAAAACTGTTTATGCATTACTACGTGACGGTTGAGGAATCCGGGACGGACACTTGGAGAACTTCCAGGACGGGATTCCTCGTCTCGGAGGATGACGGAAGGAACTGGAATTCCGCCAGTGAGTCTTTCTGGTCAGGGAACGGTAATTTCTCTCAGGCGGGAGTGCTTAGAAATGAAGGCTACACATACATCATAGGCTCTGAACCGGGACGATCCAACGATTGGTACAAGAATTTCTTTGTCGGTCGTTCTGCGGACGGTAAGGATTTCACGTCTCCTGGCTCGTACGAGTATTGGACCGGCAACAGCTATGAGGCCGTTGATGAGTCTTCCATTGGAGGGGCGGCGTTGATTTCCGTGGGTGATGTGTCGGAGCCTGCCTTGATATATAACCCGAAATACGGAAGGTATATGCTTATCTACCGCTCGAACAAGCATTGCGGCCTGGTGTTCAGGGATTCTGAATCTCCCGAGGGATTCTGGTCAGGAGAGAAAATCCTGACAAATGACGATGTCGACGGCATTCTTGCGGCTCCGGAGGTTCTTGAGGTGGACGCAGACGGCAACCTCCTGATTCTCGCCACAAAACTGTAGACCGGAAGGTAACCGACAGAGTTGATTTCTGTAAGGGGCTGACTAAAAGCATTGGTCAAGCCCCTTTCTTCTTGTCGGAAGCCTGCCAGGCCAACGGACGTGGCGAGCTTCCCCTGGGACGGCGAGTCCAGGAAAGGGGCGGACGGAACGAGGCGCGGGGCGCCCAGCACGAGGGAGAGGATGGAGGAGATAGAGGAGAGGGTCAGAAACGCCGGGAAGGCGGACGGCGATTCTCCTCGTCGCCAAAAACGACCTTTATGACGTGGAAAGTCCAGAATACAAGGAAAACCGCCCCGAATGTGTAGATGAGGCAGAGTCCCGGGAACTCAACCATAAAACTGGCGTATGCTTTCAGAAATGCACCCATATCATTTGCAAATAGAGCACATTATGTCGGAAACAGTATCGGTAAAGATATAAATTGATGACGCAGGCTCATTCAAGCAGGTCGAGGTTGACGCCGAAGACCTTCGAGAAGCCATCCGCCCCGCATCCTGCTGAAGGTCATCCTATATGCGTATCTTCAGAACATCCACTCAGGTCGCATAATGGAAGCATTGCTCAAACGCGACATCAACTTCTTGAGGCTTAGCGGAATGCAGTGCCCCCGACTTCAACACAATCAATCTATTCAGGTGGGACCGCCTGGCTGATGTCATAGACGACATCTTCACTCAGGTGGTACTGATGCCGGTTGAAGCCAAGTTTGTAAGCCTTGAGCTTCAGTACATAGATGGCACCAAGATCGAAGCCGGAGGCAGACATACAAGAGGACGGGCAAGACCTCTTGCGATGAGGCATCCGGGTGGGACGGGAGGCCGTGCGCTATAACTTACGGTTTTTGTAAGTGTCTATGCAGCTTGGTATTATGCGTTTGTATTGCTCGCTGGTGTAAAGAGGGGAGGAGATGATGAAGTCGGCTGTGCTTCGGTTTGTGGCAAACGGAATGTTGTAGAGTGAAGCCAGTCGGACAAGTCCCATCACGTCATTCTGGTGTCCTTGCATAATCAGATTGTCGCAGAAGAAGACCAGCATATCTATCTTCCCTTCAGCTATCATCCCGCCGATCTCGAAGTCTCCGCCAAGAGGACCGCTTAGCAGGCACACGATGGAAGGGGCCTCGGGGCCGAGCCTCTCTGTAAGCGCCTCTGAAACGAGACGTCCTGTAGTCCCGGTGCAGAACAGATGGCAGTGCTTGAGCGAGCCTGCGTTGTAACGTACCCAGTCCAACAGCTCCTGCTTTCTGGAGTCGTGGGCCACCAATGCAATGTTAGTTACCATATTCCTGAATGTTTTTCTTGTTTATTGTTATTCTTTTTGTCTCTCTCTCGCCGGTCTCGGCCGCGGCTCTTTGCTCGCGTTTCCTTTTGCTTGAGAACAGGTTGCGGATGAATTCCCTGAATGTGTTGAACTCTCTTTGGTATGCTATTCCGACACCGTTCCTCTGGGTGTTGTCGAGATAGTTGGTGTAGTCGTCGGCAGAGTGTGAGAAAAGGTTCATCCTGAGCTGCCCTGACTTGTCCATCTTGATTTCAATGTCCAGATTTCCGACGACATCGGCTCCGGACGAAGACGAGCTGTTGTACTCGCGGTTGCCGACATTGCCGTTGACTATCACCCTGTTGTTGAACAGCTGCGTGGAGACGGCGACATCGAATATGTTGGTTCCGCTTTCACTTGCCTGATAGTTGAGTCCGAGGTCGAGCGGAATGTCCAGCTTCTGGAGGATGTTGTTCAGCTGTCCGGCCATTATTTCGGCGACGTTGGAGTAGATCATATTGCTGTTGTTCACGACTCCGGATTGTTCGTCCGGCATAAAGCCTCCTGAAATCAGGAGCGACAGAAACTGGCGCTGGACCTTGTCATCGGTGTTCAGGGCGCTCTCCACCCTTGATTTTGTGGTCGGGTCAAGATCCGGCACGTCGATTGAGAACGAAAGCCTTGGCTCTCTCATCTTTCCGGAGACTCCGATTCCGCAGTTCACCTGCCTTCTGGCCGACACTGATGTCGTGTCGGCGATCAATGTGGCCACGGAGGCCTTTGTGGAATACACTCCGTTGATGTCAAGGTCGCTGTCCATAACATCGCCGTTGAAGCGGATCGAGCTTCCTTCGGAGATTGTGAAATCCCTTTTGGCGATGTCCATAGCGTTGAAATGGAAATTGCCGGATTGGAGAGTGTAGTCTCCGTTGATCGAGAACAGGTCTCTGCCAGGCCGGACTTCGATGTCAATGTTGCCTTGTCCCCGTCCGCTCAGCACATTGCCTGCGGAACGGTCTATCTCCAGAAAAGCCTCGGTGCCTTGGTTGGCGGCCACCTTGAGTCTCAGACCGAAGTCGCTGCCTTTGCCTTTCTGTTCGACAAGCCTGTTCATCATCGCGTCATACGGGTCGATGTAAACCTCCTTGAAAGCCTGCTTGAATGTCAGCAGGTCGCTCTTCCCGTCACTCGACGCCTTGTCAATGGGAATATGTATGCGTCCGCTCTTGTCGGTTCTGGCGTTGACATCAAGAAGGATGGCCTCGAACGGTCCTTTGATCTGTACGTCTCCGCTGGCGAACAGGTGTCCGTAGAACGCCTGGTTGTCCTCCTCGGTAATGTCGATGGCCTCCATCCCGTTCATCCTGACCCTTGCGTCCATCCTGAAGTCCTTCAGCCTGTCGAACAGAAGCCCGCCGGAGATTCTCCCGGTGCCGTCGAACCTGTCCCTTACCGAGACGTCGTCAAAAAACAGTCCTTTGTCTGTCACGGAGAAAGGACCGTCAGCATAGTATGCGACATTTGTGAACCCTACCCTCAGCAGGGCGTCATCAAACCTGGTGTCCTCGCTTGAGACCGACAGGTTGTCCATAGCGCCCTTTGCCTTGATCTTGCCGCTCACGGTTCCGCCCATCTCACTGAACACCGAGCTGAGAACCGGTGCTATGTAGCCGAGATCCAGCCTGTCGAGTTCGGCGGAAGCGTCTATTGACCGGTTTTTGAGAAAATAGTCTCCGGCGACGTTCAAGGTACGCTCCCCGTCGATGTCGTTCTTGGCAAGAAATCGCATTTTCCCGTCGTCCAGCGATCCGGCCAGCCTGAGGACTCCCACGGGCCGCCCTGCCACCTCGGTGGATTCTGAGGTGAGGTTCATCATAAGCCCGGCGTTGCCATCCCAAGGCGATGTCACGATTGCGTGTCCGGTGGCGAGGCCGGAAATCCCGAAGCTGTCGCCGATGAATTTGTTGAGAAGCCCGAGGTCGAACTTCACAAGGTTTACCGAAAGCGTGTCTTTACCGGTAAATGAATACCCGCCGTCCACCCTGACCGACTGGTCGGCGCATTTTGCGACGAGATTGTCCACCTTTATGTTCTTCCCTTTGACGCTCACTTTGGATTCGGCCACGTCCCAGGCCGCGTCGTCGTACCAGATGTAGGACGGCAGGGTCTTTCCGAATATTGACAAATCTCCGTTGGCCTCCCTTTTCAGGTCGCCCGTTATGTAAACCTCGCCTTTGTTCGTGGGCTCTGTCCCGTTGTCATACGAGAAACCCGCCCCGAAAGAATTGTCTTTGGCATAGAGAATCAGGTTGTCCTTCAGCAGGCTAAGCCCGGCCACCTGGATGGCGGAGAAGCCGACTCCGGCGTTGAGGCTGCTGTCCCGGTTGTCGATGCTCATCTCGATGTCCTTGAGGTAGTTCTTGTTCAGTGCCAATCTCGGCGATTTGACCGAGGCCGTCACATTTCCGTTCCTGGCTACGTTCAGGCGTATTCTTGTGCCTTCCGCGATGTACAGCCCCGGCTTGACGAACGAAAGAATGTCCCTTGCGTCCCCGACATCAAGCCTGAGGTCATATTCGTCGCCGTTCCATTGCGGTGTTTTGCCGCTGTACAGCGCCGGCAGCTCTCTCCGGACGGTAAGCTGCTGGATGTCTTTGACCAGTCTCGTGACAGGCTTTGTTCCGACATAATCTCCGTTCAGGAAGGTTGAGGTCAGGTTGACGCGGTTCACGTTGTTGTTGGAATGTGACTTGATGCAGATGTCTCCGACTTCGTGCCAGCCTTGCTCGTTCTCCAGAGTCAGTCCGAGTACGTCAAGGTCTCCGATCAGGTCTCCGCGGCTGATGTTGATATAGTTGGCGTTGATTCTTCCGGAAATCTTCGAGTTCTCCCGGCTGTCAAGCCCAAGGGCGTGCAGGTCGGCGTATCCTATGGAAGCGTGGAATTTGTACAATCCGTTCTTTGTCTTGTCCGAAAGAGTGAACAGACCCTGGAAAAGGAAATTCAGGTTCGGGTCGCCGCAGACGATGCGTCCGTCGAAAGCGTTGTCCGAATATGTCCCCGCAGCCGCTATGTTCGTGTAGTCGTAGCCCAGCGCCGTTAGCCTGTCCACGGACAGGGAGTCGATTCTGAGCTTCGTCCGACCCTTTTCCAGAGAAATGTCCATAGCCCCTCTCATCGTCAGGTCTCCGAGCTGCCTTACGCCGGCCAGTCTGCCGACATCCAGATTCCTGGCCGAGACGCTTCCTCCGAATCCCAGCGCCTCGCTTTTGTCAATCAGGTTCCTGATGCCGGCGTCGGCGGTCAGCGAACCGAGATCCGAGGAGATTGTCCCTTTGGCATTCAGCTTGTCGAGAGTCCCGTATGTGCTTCCGTCAAATGACAGCCGCTCCCCGGCTGCGATCCCGGACAGGTCAATTCTTGCTGACGGAGCGAACCCGCGGATGAACGTGCCAAGACTACCGGAAGTGAAACCGAGGTCACTGATGTCGAAATCAAACAGCATCGAGCTGACATCGGGAATGCCGGTCAGCCTTCCGGACACTTTGCCGGACACTCCGCTGTAGGCCTCTGAAAAGACAAGCCCCGTCACGCTGAGGTCGCTTACCGGGCCGACGACATCCGCATAGTCGAGGTTGATGATGGTGTTCATTTTTGCGAGTGCCGGGGCGAAATAGGAAATGCTCTTGAAATCGACCTTGCTGCCGCGGATATCCCCTGTCATCCGCACATCGCTGATATATTTGGAGAAAGACTTGACGCTTTCATATTCCATTGAGTACACATCCATCCGGATGTCTGACCAGAGGTCTTTCAGGCGAAGGTCCCGGACAAGTGTCATTCCTTTTTTGACCAAGGCTTTGCCGGACATCGCCAGAATGTCGTAGCCGCTTCGCTCGGTGGCGGACAGATTGTCAACAGTCCCTTCCACCACCCCGCCGCTGAATGAGATGTCACGGGCCTGAAGAATATGGGCGGTCACATCCAGGTTTTTCCAGTCGATTCCGTAGACGCGCGGCTGCGAGTCTTTTCTCAGGTTGAGCAACCTGAAGCGGAAGTTCTTGATTCTGACCCTGTCGGCGTTTATGCCAAGGCTTGATTCCTTGCGTTCTTTCCTTTCACTTTTCTTTTTCACCAGGCGGCTGATGTTGCTTCCGCGTTTGTCTTGCGCCAGTGTGAACGATCCGTCGCTGACGTTCAGTCTCTTGATGTGGATGGCACCTTTGTCTCGCAGACCTTTCAGGGAGAACGTGGCCACAATCGATCCTGCGTTGGCTATCGTGTCGATTCTTTCTCCGTTCCAGTCATCCGCCGGCTCGTTGTCAATGATTGCCACGTTCTTGATAACCAATGCGGTGAAAGGCCTGATGTGGATTTTGGAGAACTCAATCCTGCCGCCAAGGGAGCCCTCCAAGGAACTGAGTACCCTTTTCCCCACGTATGTCTGGACCGCCGGAGTCTGAGACAGAATCCAGCAGGCGAACAACAGCGAGACGGCGGTCACTATGACGCACCGGAATATCTTCAAAGCCTTTTTCAATGACAGCGGACTATATTTGCGCAGAGGCGTTGTCTGCTTTCCGTTTTGTTAGGAATCTGTTTAAAACCTTGCTTCCTCATCATTTATGCCTTCTTTCCGGCCGTTTCCCCTTTATCTTGCCGGCCATCTGCCGACGGTGACCTACTCTTCACAGGAAGACGCTAAAACAGCTTCTAACAACAAAGATACTAAAAATCTGTTTGGATTATTTAAAAAGATTGTCCGGGTGGCAATCTTTATTTGATGTTCTTCCGGAGCGGGGATGCTTCTAAAGGCCCGGGAATACGTCCGTGGCTGTCCGCGTCATTTTTTTCCTCGTCACCGCAGGCAAATATCCGTTGGATTGCCGAAAATAGTTGTATCTTTGCCGTTCGATAAATAATGTCTTTGAAGAATATGTCGGATTATATCCTTGGAATCGAATCAAGCTGCGACGACACATCGGCTGCGGTGATTAAGGACGGATTCCTGCTCTCCAATGTAATAGCGAGCCAGCAGGTCCACAAGGATTACGGTGGAGTCGTCCCCGAACTTGCCTCCAGGGCGCACGAGCAGAACATCGTGCCTGTGGTGAGCCAGGCGCTTGACAAAGCCGGAATCAAGGCCTCCGACCTGACGGCAATCGCGTTCACGCGTGGCCCCGGGCTTCTTGGCTCGTTGCTGGTCGGAACCTCGTTCGCCAAGGCGTTGGGGGTGGCGCTTGACATTCCGATTGTTATGGTCAACCACCTTCAGGGACATATCCTTGCCGGTTTCGTGAAGCAGGAAGGCAAGGAGAACCGCCAGCCGGTGTTCCCGTACCTCTGCCTTCTGGTTTCCGGAGGCAACTCCCAGATTGTCAAGGTGAACAGCCCCCTGGACTTCGAGATTCTCGGCCAGACGATTGATGACGCTGTCGGAGAGGCTTTCGACAAATGCTCCAAAATGATGGGATTAGGCTATCCCGGCGGCCCTGTGATTGACAGGCTCGCCAAGCTTGGAGACCCGGAGCGCTTCAAATTCTCCAAGCCTCGGATTCCCGGTCTTGACTACAGCTTCAGCGGGGTGAAGACATCCTTGCTTTATTTTGTGAGGGACGAGATGGCCAAGGATCCGGACTTTATGGAGAAGAACAAGGAGGACATCTGCGCAGGCTTCCAGAAGACTCTGATCGACATCCTGATGGACAAACTGATCAAGGCCGCCAGGCAGACCGGCATCAAGGAAATCACCATCGGCGGGGGAGTCTCGGCCAACAGCGGACTGCGTTCCAGAATCGAGGAGGAGGGACGAAGGTGCGGGTGGAACACTTATCTTCCTGAGTTCAAGTTCACCACTGACAACGCCGCGATGATAGCGGTCGCAGGCTGGTTCCATTACCTTGCCGGGGAACGCGCGTCACTTGATGTGGCTCCTGTCTCCCGTATAGCGGATTTTTAGAAACATAGTATTAAAGAATATATATGCTCGAATTCGAAATGACCGGCCGTGTGGGCCGTGATCTTAGGCCGGATGACGTTAGAATCGTCGCGGCGAGAGAGATGAACCTCCGCGGCAACGCGGTCATCAATGTGATTGACCCTACCAAGTCTTACCAGCCGACATTCCCGAACGCTGACGCGACCTGCGTGATAGCCAAGCGGTCGATCGATGCCCGCAACGATGTGGTTTACCGCTATCGCATCGAGGCCTACAACCATCGCTTTGAATCCTACGTACCTTACGAGATTCCTGAATATAAAGATGTTACCGATGCAGAGCCGGTCATCATCATAGGTGCCGGGCCGGCCGGAATGTTCGCCGCCCTGAAACTCCTGACCCTCGGTTTCAAACCTGTTGTCCTTGAAAGGGGCAAGAATGTCAGGGACAGGAAGTTCGATATGGCCAAGCTTACCCGCGAAGGCATTCTTGACCCTGAGTCCAACTATTGCTACGGCGAAGGGGGAGCGGGTGCGTTCTCAGACGGCAAGCTTTTCACGCGTTCGTCCAAGAGAGGCGACATCAGGGAGGTGCTTCACCAGTTCGTGAACTTCGGGGCAAGTCCTCAGATTCTTGTTGACACACATCCTCACATCGGAACCGACCGGCTTCCGAAGGTTGTCGAGAACATCCGCCAGTGCGTTCAGTCAAGGGGAGGTGAGTACCACTTCGGTTCCAAGGTCACTGACATCACCCGCAAGGATGATGGCTTGATTGAGGTGGAAGTACTTGATTCGGAGAACCTTACTAAGACAGGAAAGCCGAGCGTTCAGAAGTATTCGGCCAGAAAGGTCATCCTTGCTACAGGCCATTCCGCCAGGGACATCTATGAGATGCTTGCGGCGAAGGATTGTGCGCTTGAGGCTAAAGGATTCGCGATGGGCGTGCGTGTCGAGCATCCGCAGGCGCTGATCAACGACATCCGTTACCACGGCCAGTGGGAGCCGGGGATGCCTGCCGCCGAATATTCATTCGCGGAGCAGGTCGGTGACCGCGGGGCTTTTTCCTTCTGTATGTGCCCGGGCGGAGTGCTTGTGCCTTCCGAGACCGAGCCTGAGACCATCGTGATGAACGGAATGTCCAACTCGGCCCGAAGCGGCAAGTTCGCCAACGCGGGCGTGGTGGTGCAGATCAACCCGGAGGACATTCCGGAGGAATATGCCGGGGCCGGCGCGTTCGCTGGCCTTGAGTTCCAGAAGGATGTGGAGAAGAAGATGTGGGAATATGCCCACTCTCATTCCGATTCCGGCAATCCGTTTGTGGCTCCGGCGCAGAGGATGGTGGATTTCTGTGAGGGCGAGGAGTCCGAGGATCTTCCTCAGACATCATACAAGCCAGGTGTCGTTCCGGCTCCGCTTCACGAGCTTCTGCCTCCTTTCATCGCGGAAAGGCTACAGGATGTCTTTCCTCTTGTGAACCAGAAGTCTATGCGCGGCTACTATACCAACGACGCCTTGCTTATAGGTGTTGAGTCCAGGACATCTTCTCCGGTGCGTATCCCGAGGAATCCTCGCAACTGCGAGGCGGACTCGTTCCCGGGGCTGTTGCCTTGCGGTGAAGGGGCCGGATACTCAGGAGGCATTGTCTCCTCTGCCATTGACGGTATCAACTGTGCCGCCGCTGCCGCCCGCTCCCTTTCGGGAGCCGATTCTGAAGTCGAGGAAGAGACTGTGGCGGAGTAGACCCGCAGCCTGCCGGAGGCTTCTTGCATTTTTTGAAATGAATTATTAGTGACTTGCATTGTATGAGACGGCTTTTCTGCATTCTTTTTGTTTTTGTGGCATTGTCTGCCGCGGCGCAGGGGCATATCGAGAACTATCCGCTTCCTTCCAATCCTGACACGCTCAGGATCCTGGCTGTAGGCAACAGCTTCTCTGATGACGGGACGGAGTATCTTCCCGGACTTTTGGAATCGGCAGGCATACACAATGTCATTCTTGGCCGTCTGTACATCGGCGGATGCTCCCTTGAGAGGCATTGCAAGGAGTATTCGCAAGGTCTTGACAACTATACCTATTACAAGTCGGAGAACAACAGCTGGGTTAAGGTCAGCAAGAATGCCACAATGCTTGACGGGCTTAAAGACGAGCCTTGGGACATAATAACTATGCAGGAGACTTCCGGACTCAGCGGTATCTATGACACCTACCGGGAGTGGATACCCCGCCTTGCCGACATCATCAGAAAGGAGGCGTTGAACCCTCGCGCGGCCATCGTCTGGCATCAGACCTGGGCTTATGCGGCCAATTCGTCGCACGATATGTTCAAACTCTATGACAAAAACCAGATGAATATGTACGAGGCGATAGTGGACTGCGTGTCCCGCGCTTCGGAGGAGCTTGGCATTCCTGTGGTCATCCCGAGCGGTGACGCTGTGCAGATCGCCAGGACTACACGTCTGAACAACGATGGCGAGGTTCCGGCTGGCTGCAAGGTCTATCAGCTTACACGTGACGGCTATCACCTCTCCCGTCAGTTTGGCCGTTACATCGCCGCCTGTGCCTGGTTTGAGTCGTTGATAAAACCCACTCTCGGCAAGTCTGTCAGCGGTAACGGCTACCTTCTGCGTGACACCGAGTACAGCATCACCCGCAAGGACGCCCGTCTTTGCCAGAAATGTGCGGTGCGCGCCGTGAAGAGCCGCGCCAGGTAGCGTTGACCTTTAGCATCAGTGTTATGAAATCACTCAGAGAACTATACAGAATCGGAAAAGGGCCGTCAAGCAGCCATACTATGGGCCCGAACAAGGCGGCCAGGGAGTTCGTTGAAAGGCATCCTGACGCTTCGTCTTTTGAAGTGACGCTTTACGGCAGCCTCGCCGCCACCGGCAAGGGGCATATGACCGACATCGCGATTACCGAAGCGCTGGAGCGTGTGGCGCCCGCGCGGCTTGTGTGGAAGCCGGAAATATTCCTTCCGTACCATCCTAACGGAATGGAATTCAAGTCGTTTGACTCAGAGGGGCGGCAGACCGATGATTGGACGGTCTATAGCGTCGGAGGCGGCGCTTTGTCCGAGGGAAAGGAGGACGGACGTTTTTCCACTCCGGAAGTCTATCAGATGAACCATCTCTCCGACATTCTGAAATGGTGCGAGGACAAGGGACGCAGTTACTGGGAATATGTCGATCTTTGCGAGGGTGCGGACATCTGGGACTATCTGATGGAGGTGTGGGTGGCTATGAAAGAATCCGTCGAAAGGGGGATAGACCACGAGGGAGTGCTTCCCGGACCTCTCAACCTCCCGAGGAAGGCGCCTACTTACTATGTCAAGGCCACCGGCTATAAGCAGACGCTTCAGACAAGGGGGCTTGTCTACGCTTTCGCCTTGGCTGTCAGTGAGGAGAATGCTTCAGGAGGAACAATAGTCACGGCTCCTACCTGCGGTTCGAGCGGTGTCTTGCCGGCTGTCCTGTACCATTTGGCCAAAGGACATAATTTCAAGGACATCAGGGTTCTTCACGCTTTGGCAACAGCGGGTCTCATCGGCAACATAGTAAAGCAGAACGCCTCTATCTCCGGCGCTGAGGTCGGATGTCAGGGAGAGGTCGGAGTCGCCTGCGCTATGGCCTCCGCCGCGGCCTGCCAACTCTTTGGAGGAAGTCCTTCCCAGATTGAATATGCCGCCGAAATGGGACTTGAACACCATCTCGGTATGACCTGTGACCCGATCTGCGGCCTGGTACAGATTCCTTGCATCGAAAGAAACGCTTTCGCGGCCACCAGAGCCTTGGATTCTAACCTCTACGCCGCATTCTCTGACGGAAAGCACCGTGTTTCCTTTGACCACGTGGTCGAGGTGATGAAGCAGACCGGCAAGGATCTGCCGTCTCTGTACAAGGAGACCAGTGCCGGAGGTCTGGCCAAAAGCTTCAAGGAGCACAGAAGCCCGTTCCAGGACAGTATCCCGGAATCATAGTCGTGTCCCGCCCGGTCGGTCTTTCCCGCAATCAAACTACCGCAACTTTAATGACCCCATCCAATTTGTCCTCAAAAATATGATAAGCTTCCTCAATCTCACTCAAAGGGAAGCGGTGCGTGATAAGCGGAGTAGTGTCAATCTTGCCTTGCTCAATCAGGCTGAGAACCTCTTCACAATCACATCCGTCCACACCGCCGGTCTTAAAAGTAAGGTTCTTGCCGTACATCTCGGGTAAAGGAAGGACTTGCGGGTGGTCATATAGGGCAACCACCGTTACAATCGCATTCGGACGGGCACACTCCCACGCAAGGCGGAAGGTGTCATCGGCTCCGGCTGCTTCCAGTACCCGGTCGGCTCCACCGTGGTCGCTGTTCTTCAAAACAAACTCCTTGCATTCGTCAGGAGCCGTGAGCAGTACAACAGGGTAATGCTTTTGCACGAAGCGCCTTCTTTCTTCTGACTTTTCACACACAATGATGCGTTTCGGTTGCTTCAACATCGCACAAATCAAGGTGCAGATACCGGTAGGCCCGGCTCCTATTATCAGTACCGTGTCATCTTCGGTTATCTCAGAGATACGGGCGGCCCAAAAGCCGGTTGCCAATACATCGCCCACAAACAATGCTTGTTCGTCGGTCACGCTATCGGGAATACGATTCAAGCCTTGATGGGCAAGCGGTACTTGTACGTATTCCGCCTGTCCTCCATCAATGCGACATCCCAATGCCCAACCACCATTCGGGTCGGTGCAGTTGTTCACATAGCCGTTTTTGCAGAAGAAGCATTCTCCGCAGAAAGTCTCGACATTTACAGTCACACGGTCGCCCGGCTTGACATTTGTGACATCCGAGCCAACCTCTTCAACCACGCCCACCATCTCGTGTCCGACGGTAATGCCCGGCACCGCGCGAGGCACGCTGCCATTCTTGATATGCAAATCGCTCGTACAGATGCTACTCATCGTCACACGGACAATGGCATCAGTGGGTTTCGTCAACACAGGCCTCGGTTTCTCCACCAAAGCGAACTTTCCTTTCTCTATATATGTGTATGCCAACATAGTTGTCTTATCGTTTTAATATCATCAACATAATCCGTCCTTCTGTCTTGACAAACATATCCGGGAAGCTTACTCTAGGCATCGTGCCTTAAACAGTATTCTGGACTGCAAGGAATATGATATTCCAGAGGCTATAGTACTATGTAACGATAATACCTCAACAAAGGGGAAAGTCAAGTATCTTCCAATCTATATGATGATGTTCATCTATAAGGAGAAAAGTACCGACATAAAGTTTAGTCTTGGCCTCTCTGGTTTGGAGTAAAGTGCTAGAATTATTTCGATACTTTCACGACAGTTTCTTGGATAAACTCATCACGTCCTTTCAGAAGGGTTTGCAACTCGTCAAGGGTTCAATATACTAATTCCTTATAGTCCTGCGACTTTATAGTCCGGCATTGGCTTAGAGAACGACTTCTCTGCATCAATATTGCTGCACTGCTGACGAACAATGTCACGTCTGCGGATTGCAGGCTGCAAACATAGCGCATTGAACTCTTTCTTATCTATTTGCTCAGCTGAAGTTACGTGCGGGAAAAGCAACTTCAAGTATGCCGTCGCAGTACGTTTTACTGCTTTGGTATGGCGCATATCAGCTCCATTAGGAATCTCGACCAAATCATCTACGACTATCGAATATACCGGCTCTGTACGCAACTGATGCAGGACTTCAGAGAAGAACTCCACATTAAGAGTCCAATCATGCAATGCCATATCAACATTCACACGAGGCAACAGCCAACCTTCAATCATTCCGTGAAAACGATCCAGCAAAGCAGACTCGCGGAATACTTCAGGCAAGGTCTCAAAATAATTATGGTTCAAAGGTTCATTACTATCATTCAACAAGATATTTCCGAGCAACATCAGGCCACACTCAGACATAAATTCATAATTGTCAATTGTAGCCCTGCCGTACTCCAGATAATTCTTTAAAAATGATTGCATCTCGGAGTTATCAGAAAATGTAATCGTCTGAATCTCGTCAAAAGCCACCATATCATAAAAGCGCAAGATTCCAGGTGCCTTTATCGACTTGTCATATACCAGTTTAGCACGGGAAACCTTTCCTCCGCTCACCAACCATACGAACTTTGACAAGTTGCCGAATACATAACTTTTACCCGTTCCTTTAGGTGCGAGTTCAATGAAATTCAGGCGAGGCTCCAAAAATGGTAGAAGTCGGGTCAGAAATTCCAACTTTTGCGTCATATTATCGAAAGCCGACGGTGTATACTCCATTGCGGAAATCAGTACATCAATCCACTCATCCAATGAGAATCTTGCCCTGCAATTACGGAAATAATTGATATCCAGTTTTTCCATTGGGCGAAACGGCTTGAATTTGACCATTTCCACATATCCGCGTTCACCTGACATAGGAGCGATATAAACAATTTTCATTATACCCCATTTCTCGCCATCAATCAAGTCATCGGGATACTCTTCTATAAGATAATCCGGAATGAGGGTATCCGCAGCCTTGATTCCCATATCCGGTATCTGGAAACTAGTCTTATTCTTTGCCAGGTTAGTCGAGACCACAAAACGAGTAAGCAAAGTCAAAGTCTCACCTCTACGAAGACGAGCCAGAATCGCACTATTATCCTTAGGAATATGTGCGTCAAGGAATCTTGTCAAAGCCTCTCTCTTGAAAGAACCGTCAGGAGCTATATGAGTGGATATCAAATAGTCCTTGATAAAAGACGGCAAATTTCTTCCATTAAAGACCTCGTAATTCGCAGGATCCTTATATACGGCAGCGGAGCCAAAAACTTCTCTAATCTTATTTCCAATAGCACTCATATCTTACAAGTCAATAATATCGTTTATATCCATATTGCCGCTAACACCCACAACATTGACCTTCTTCTCTACTCCGACTGCTCCCTCAGGCTTTATTTCGACAATATGTGAGCCTTCTGCAATCCCTGAAAGTTCTGCAGTCCAATGCGTACCTACTCTACTCATAATGTATATCTTACCTTCGCAAGTAAGCGTAACTCCTGATGGTTCAGGTATCACAGACAAGTTCACAACCGGATTAGATATCATAATATCCTCCTCTGCCACTTTGATATTAAAGCCGACGACTTCAGATGAAGCATCTTTATTTGACAACAGAATAAACGGAACAAGTACCTCCTCTGGAGTGCATCCACCGTGTACTTGATGAGTAGGTATCTTGGAAAGGGAAGAATGGGTCAGTGCTACTTTATAATTCTGTCCATCAGCTTCATTCAAGTGAACCAGATAGTCAGAATCGGAAATTGCATCCTCACTTGTCGTTATGTATCTTCCTTCGTGCTCATATTTGCCGTCATACTTCTTTGAAGGAGCCTTGCGAGATAGACAACTCAGTCCGTGGTCAGATACAATAGCTACAGTACAATTTTCTTTCTTGCACGTACTGACAATTTCTTTTACAATCTTTCTGATAATCCGCAGCTCTTCTATCAAGGTATCAAAGTGCTTATATCCATGTGAATCGTGGCCTGACTCGTCCAACTCGCCAAATTTAATCACATTCTCTCCCTCGAATCTGTTATGATGCGTTGAAGATGGCAGTTCTGAACGGGTTATCTGCGTTCGGACAACCTTAAGATTACTCTTTTCCTGCTCAATAACAAACAAAATATAGGACAGGAACTCCACTCCAAGCCCGTCAATCCAAAATACTTTGTCTGGCCGATAAATCGGACTGCTCTGCATCTCAGCCAACAAATTATGTGAACTGTCAAATTCATAATACCATTGGTAGAATGAAGATTTAGAAGCATTTTTAGTCTTAATAACCTCATTAATACCGGCCAGATATTTGTCCTCCAATTTGGCCTGCTTATATTGCTTGATATAATCTATCACCCAATGATTGGAAGAATTAAAGTGTGAAGGCGTGTTTGTAACGCAATATGCGTCAAAGTCCGGATAGAAATCCTTAATCGCTTTCTGAAGTTTCTTGTCCTCAGGATGGTAAACATCCCATCCCATCAGGAGTTTTTTCTCAAAATCAAAAACGCCGGTACAAATGTCAATGGCCTGATGAAGGTCACCTGATTCTTGGAATATCTCTTTAGTCCTTTTCAACAACCAATCCTGTTCACTGCGAGCAAGGAGTTTTTCAAAAGTCACACGGTTACAAACAATAACTCTTCTTCTCTCTTCAGCATATTGTTCACGCAGATTGGCAGGAAAGTCGTCATACAAGATACGGGTCGCTATCATATTGATCAACTCTCTCGCATCCGCAAGATCTATAATAGACTCCACACATAAACGTATATAAGGATATTCTTCTCCGAACTCCGTATGTAAAATATAATTCATCAATAACCAGCGGTCAAATGGATTGCTGCCGGAATCCGACCATACCAGAATCATATCTCCGGCATCAAACTTCACTCGATTGAAATGCGCCGGAACAAAGAATCTGAAGGAGAATGATGATAACGTAGTTTTGTCAATATGCTTCAGCATCTCCTCCCAAAAAGCCTTGTCGGAATCCTTATATTCAAACGGGAAATTCAAGTCCAGAAAGCAAGTCATAAACTTATAAGCATTCTCAATCTTGGTAAAATTGAAAATGTTATCCGGCTTAGAGTACTTGGATTTGGCTGCGATAGGCATAGACGTACACACAATCCTCTTCTGAGGAGCCTGTACTTTCCAGAACTTAAGCCACTCTCTTAATGAATTTAACTGACACTGTACAGTCCCGTTCGGCAATATAAAATCCTTGTACTTGGAAAAGAACACTTCGACAGACTGCGCTTCTGCATCGTACCTCCATATCGGGGCACTCTCCTTAATGCGCGCAAATTCATTCAAGAAACGAGTGAAACGATTCTGAAGTCCGATCAATGGTACATAAATGCGCTTCTGCGGGTTATGTATATCCTCCAGAAGTATTATTTCGTTGAAGAAGCCCTTGAAATCATCGTCATTGTAAAAACGCACCAACTCGGAGAATGGCGTCACAAAAGTGGATTGTTTACAAGACTTTATGGCATCTTTCAAGGTGTCTTTAGTAATCCATTCATCGTCTTCTCCTTCGCTCATAAGATTCTCCAAGTCCATTGCCTCCACTCCGATATCGGCCATAAATCTGGCCAATTTCTTGAACTCGTTGAAGTTATTAAGCATTATGAAGCGTACCGCATATCGTTGAGCAAGCATATCACGAGCATCCTTGTCACGGATTATCTCTTGTGTCAGGTCATCAAACGAATCAAATACAAGTACTTTTTCTGCCGAATCCATAATAATCTGAATTAACTGCCAAGATAATCTATGACAAACTGAGATACTTCAGGGTGGCTCTCAATCATATCCAACATTACCTTCTGCCACATCATACTAGGCATTGTCTGCTCCTTTACAAGATTTTTGGCCTTTCTGATTTGATCATTGGCGGGAACAGGTATCGATTCTGGCATCATCGATTGGTACACCGGTGGTGTCGGAGTCAAAGGATAATTCGGATTGGATGGGTCTGTCGGGTTGGCAAGAGGCGTTGGAGTTTTGATCTTGTTGATGTAAAATGACATCACACGTGACTTCACCTCTTCTTCCCTTCGGAAGGCAATCTCAGACTGCATATGGGACAAGTCCTCTTCGAGCTCTTCAAGCCATTCATCCTTCAACTCCACCTCCTCAATACTATGTATGAAATTATTGAAGCCACTCTTGTAATTCTGTTCGTTAGTCAAAAGTATATAAAGGTCAATCTGATCATTTTTGATTCCTTTGAGCACCTCCTTTATCTTCGGAAGAGAATAACTATCCTGATTAAACAGAGAAATCAGATTGCTGATAGCTTTCTTGCAATTTTCTTTCTCTTTTATTTTATCACAGTATAACATTGACCACAACGGATACTTGGCAACTTGCTTGCAAAATTCTGTTATACACCACTTTGCATAAGTAAGGCTTTTCAGGTCATCCTTGTTGACCCCCCTTAGATCCTTCAGATTAAAGACATCGCCAAGAATATTAGCCAGATTGCGTTCTTCCACAGAACCGAAACGAAGGAGTAGTTTATTACTTGGTTCGCTTACACCACCATCCCACATCTTAAGCAAGATCTCAATCATATCATTAAGCTTCTCGTCTCCAACAGGCTGGGATGTGCTCGGGTTGAAAAGGTCTTCTTTATGTTTTCTCAAAACAAATCCAAGAATCGCATAATTGGCCGGGTTGGCAAAAAAGCCGAAAGGAGGACGCATCAAAGGAGCGAGAATATCGCTCAACGAGAATCTGTCCGAATATTTCTTCTTGGCAGACTCAATGAGCATATCCACTTCCTTACTTACAACATTAAGCCATGAATTTCCGGCTTTGGCTGCTTCCGTCAACTCACAAGTTTCGGTAATAAGATTATTTTCACCATCCGAGAAAATATGCTTAGTAGGGCGAACGGAACCACCAAATGATAATAGCTCATAACGAGTACGCTTCTGCAACATCTGAAGAGAGAGAGCTTTAAAGTTCTTATTCGCAAAATACGTCATTGCCTCATTCTGAAGAGCCTTCACGCTCTCCATACCACTTGGGAATACCTGTACACTGATTCTTTTATTAATGACGCTATAGATATTGCTGAATATTACGTCACTCGAACGCTCTCCATTGAAATACATCGTATATGTACCACCGTTCATACGATTCTTCCACTTTGCGACATATTCTTTGGCGGCATTTTCAAATTGGCTTGCATCATCAGTATTGAAATGCGAACGACTTACATTTGCTTGTGCTACTGCATCTATAAAATGTGTCTGCGCCGATGGAGTAAAAACCTCCGAAGGAACAATAAACATCGTATTCTCGAACTCTTCGGAAAAAGTTCTTACTCTATTCTCCATAATATCCCTCGATTCATCAGTAATAGAGAAGAATAAGGCAATATGAAGGTAGTTAGGTTTCTCACGAGTATATTTGTTTAATCTGCTTCTAAGAACCGCCTCCGCTTCTTCACAAGCATAGAATTGTGGCTCACATTTACGCATCAGGCGCTCTCCCACCAAGAAGATTCTCTCAATCTCCTGCCTGCTCTTATCATTATACCTGAGATATTCTACCGCAGTCCTATATGTACTGGTAACAGCGTTCTTCTCCTTGGTAATCTCAGCGGGATTGTACGATGATACAGAAATCTTGAACTCTCCCCAAATATCTCTCGCAATGATTTTCGTCTCATCGAGCCAATTAAGAATCACATCCATCTTCTCCTCACAGCGGTCTCCAGAGAATATATACTTAAGGTTCTTGTCGTTAGGAGCATATTTTTCTGGCGAACCCTTGAACTTTACGCTAAGGGCATTCAGCAATAGGATAACCTTGAACACTCGCTTATAATCGTCACCCATGGCATCCACTTTTGCTCCCTGTGATGAATACACATTAGTAAAAGCTGCACAAAGTGGCTCATTTACAAATTCCGAATAGAAGAAATCCCATAGCCAGTCAGCAGTTAGCATCATCCTCTGGTCATAATTCGTCGGCTCATTGATGAACAGCTTAAAACCGTTGTGCTCATCATTCATAAACTTCAAAACACTACGGTTTGCAGAACCCATAATATTAGCCATCTTAGAGCATAAGAAAGCAGTATAAGGGTGTAGAGGGAACAAGTTCTGAATATGCTCCTTCTCTTCCAGATTATTACTCTCACATAAATAGTTGTACAAACGATTATCTATCTTATCCTTGGCTCCCCAAGTAGAGATATTCATCGTATCAGTAATACTGAAAGTATGACGAAGAATAAGATAAGTAGAGATTTCATCCATCTGATAATCAACGCTATCATAGCGGTCACTCATCTTTGTGATGTCCTTGCCCTGTGCATCCAAGCTAGAACTTTCAGTACGATGTGAGATCAGATAAAGGAAGACATTATTATTCTGCGATTTCTCGGCGATATTCTGAAGCACATTGATCCTATCACTCTTGAGTGTATCCATTACGCTCGTGAACTCGTCCCAGAATATGATCAATCCGTCAGCAATACCAGCTTTTTCAATCTCCTTCTCCACTTCCACCAGCCACTCGCTTATACTGTCACTTGTCAGATAAGTCTTGTCCGCCGCCAATGCTTCTTCAAGGTGCAAGAACACATCAATGTCATTATTCCTGAGTTTAACAAGCAACTTTGTATAACTCGATGCTTCAGAAGCAAGTTCATCATTGTTTTCCAACAACTCAGGAATTCGGCTTTCATGGCTCTCCACCCAGCGGATAGCCTCATCAAAATCCGAACGTACTATGATATCCGGATAACCAGCAGCCACCAGTGCCTTCTTAGTCTCACGCTGGATCGACAGCGAGAAGCGAGGAATGTTATATGCTCCTTCCACTCCTTTCAATACCACTGGGAAATACCTCTTCTGCTTGCGAATTGCACTCAACTGTGCACGTGTAGCCTCATTGGGAATATTCTGAATATAAGCTTCAATATCCTCCGGCGAATCACAAAGCAAGTGTCGAACGACGCTACTTGCGTGACTCTTGCCCGTTCCGAAAGTACCACGCACCCACATGGAGCGACGTTTGCTGGTATCGCTTGAAGTTATGGCAGTTATACTGCGCTGAAGCAAATCACAGAATTGTTTGGTCGGGATGAATGTACGCCACATATCCGGCGTTTCATCTGTCATATCATAGACCGGCAGGAAATCCTGCATCTTTATATAATCGGAATACTTGGCAGCCATAGTCATTGAGTTTTAGAGCATCATCTTAAGAATATCTATCGACTTGAGGTCTTCACGGAGGATGATATTGTCAAGACCCATATTAAGTTCTGCACGAAGCACGTGATTACTCTCTTCCTGAAGGCTCAACAAAAGCCTCTCAAAAGAATCCCTGTTAATACCGAACTGACGATAGATTCCCTCCTTTTGATTCTCATCGTAGAATTCTGATACTGTCAGCATATAACGATTATGACGCTCGGCATAGCGGAACAGAGAATAAGCAGTCGCAACAAGAGAAATACCAGAATGGGGGAGACGAGTAAGTAAAACTTTATTCTTATCCTTTGATAAAACACCAACGGGAATAGTTGATCCCAGTGGGCTTTCCTTAAATGTGTTCAAAAGAGAATTAAATGGATTCCTTAGGGTTCTGTCCTTCAAGTCCGGATAACTATCCTGCAGGATAATATCCATTTCATCACGAGAATAGGTCTGATTGAAATTAATAGTGCTATGAAACCACGAACATATTTCAGAATTCTCGCAAAGCCCCACGAAAATTATTTCCCATACAGACAGAGGTTTAGTTGTATATGCTTTAGCCATATACAATCCGGCTTCCGTAATATTTTTCCCGTCCGAGCCAAGAATCTGAGCCTCTCTTAACCAATTGACAAACGGAGGCAACTGATATTTTGGATTTAATCCATGTTCAGTATTATCAAAGAATGTTTCATAAGTCTCGAAATACGTCTCAACCCATTTATCGCGCATGCCCATTCCATCACGATAACGATCAATAGAAGACTTTGATTTACTTGCCATAATATTTGTCTGATTATTTAGAATGTTTGAAGATGATGTATCAATTGATTTCGCCACCATGCATCCCTTTTCATGAAACTCTAAGCAGTTTAAACAATGTATACACTTAGACGTGTCAACCGTGACTCTTGGAACTACGCTTAATGCACCTGTTGGGCATTCTACTTCGCATACTTCACAATGCTCGCAATAAGTAGTTTTGTAAAGAACACGCTTTAAGTAGCTAATAAATGCGACATCTGAAGGATCAATATTATCAATAACAATTGTTATTGTATCATTTGATTCTTCAATATTGAAATTATATACTCGATTACGATGTTTGAGGCTTCCTGTCGTTTGGTGTTCGTCTTGACTCATGTTTATCGCCCCCAAAGTACGAAGCCACATAAATAAATTCTCTTGGGGTGCGTGAATAGTAGCCTTAAATGTGGGGTTTATTGAGATAATGTTCATTGAAGCAGAAGAATCATTATATCGTCCTCCTGCACGCATTTTCCACTTGCCCAACTTAATGTAATTGTCTACACCTGATACTTTATTATTTTCTAGTCCTTTTCTTATTTTATCAATAAAAGGTTTGACTGTGTCTGGATACAATAATCCACATAGGTCTTCACTCCAACCAGATGAATATGGGCAAATAGCACAGCCTACACGGGATAATCCATTTCTATAGGCTTTGTTAAATGGTAAATTGTGCAGCAGAATATACAGGTAAACCTCTGCATTACTCCATTCAAGGATTGGGCGCACATTTATCATATTATTGTGCTTCACATTCTTCCCGATCCTTGAACGTGAAGCGCGGCTCACACTCTCCTCAGCACGAACTCCATCAAACAACATAGTTTTTGGTTGAACACCTGTTCCGTTAATCTTTTTTAGTAATATACTTAACGGAGCTGATTTCATGACTGCACAACACCATCTGTGAATACGGCTAGGAGCACCTAACTTATCCCAATAATTAAGTACACTATCGTGATTCCGCGCCATGTAGAATTTTAACTCTGGATATTGTTTCTGATAATATTTCTCTACTTCAGAATATAACTCCAACGAATGTGGCAATTCATAACCGGTATCAGAGTAAACGACAATGAAATCTGATGGAGGAATAACTCTTGACACTAAGTCAAGTATTACTTGAGAATCCTTGCCACCACTAAAGGATGATACAAACAAATCAATACTAGAGGACAGTATTGGCGATTTACCGAGTTCCTCAGCCTTACTCAGCGGCATGACATCAAAGGAGTCACAATCCTCTTTGACAACGACATGCTCCTGTTTCGTTTTCTTTGTAAGATTATTTGCAAGTCTTTGGAAATCCAATGATGGATTATTCTGCGACACCTCACGAATTCCCTTATATCGGCGATAAGTCTGATTGATAAAATCCATCGCCTCGTGCTCAATGATAAACATCGTGTCCTCATTGAGAGAGCGAAGACGTTCCATATCAACAGGGGCAAGAACCAATGACTCAAATCCGTCTTGTTGGATGACAGCAGGAGCATCAAAGACATTACCTCCCTTTACCTCAAGAACGAAATCTCCTCTGTAGAAATATCTCCTATCACAGGCCCAAAGCAATGGTTCCTCTACTTTGGGATATATCCATCCCATTTTATTAAGCCCCAGCAGATCAAGTTCTTCCCAGAAAACCGGCCTTGGAGATACATTCAACGCATCACCTTTTGAAGAGATCGTCAATTGAACTCCATTACTCTGTGCATCCCATATTACCTTGAACATATATCCATCGTTGTGTATAGCCGTTTTCCTTGACTTCAAGTTGACCAACACACAAATGGCGCAGACCAACTTGTGCTATCCAAGGTATCCCCATACCCAATCAACGACAAGAAGCCCCACGCCAAACGACGCGGTCTTCTTTTACCCGTTGATTTCTGAAATTGGGGATTTCTGGATAACGGTAAAAGAAAACTCAATTATTTTCTATAAATATGTACTACCCTGCTAATCTTGCTCACTTTGCATTGTAACCAACGCATCTTCAAAAATAATGAAAAAAATTAAAATATCATAACGTATTACTACTGTCCGATAAGAATCGGTCAACCGTTCTTTGAAATGTCGCCCGTTATGCGGGTATTTGAAATGATCGATATGTTTCTGCTCAATTTATGGCTTTTCTGAACAGGACTCAGTTTAGCAACTATGTTCGCAATTATGCCGGCAATCGTTATGTGAAGCAATTCGCTTGTTGGAATCAGAGCTTGCGATGAAGTTTGGCCAACTGAGTAATCGGGAAACTTTGCTTGAATTGACAGTCGCTTACGCCTGTATGGAAACAATGGGAATGTCCTGTCATTTCATTCTGGTAGCCAGCGAAACTATCCTTTGTATGGCTATGGAGAATATGGTTACAAACTTCAGGCTTTCCTTTGGCGACCTCGTATTAACCCAAGCTTCGCAGCAGACGGCGGCGGTTAAGGAACCTGTTTTTGCAAAGGATGGGGACTATGGTTATTATGGTTACAGTCCGCATTTTCCGTTTACAATTGACGGGAACGCCCTACGGCGATGGAGGGCTGTCCGAAGGGGGGTGGGCGTGTCCGATTTGCAAGATATTTGTCGTTTGGGACACACCATAGTGGCTTTGGCGGGCATACAGGGCGCATTGGTGCTCCCGCCAATTTTAACCGGCTCAATCCGGGCGGCAACCGAAGAAAGTCAAGTTACATCAGTAGCAATCTATTAATCCGAGTCAACCTATAACTGGAAAAGACAGAGGCGATAGCATAGAGGGCAAGTTCGGGTTTCCGGCAATTGCAAAAAGCCGGTGCCGTGATGTTTCGGCGGGGGGCGGAGCTTTCATATTCACAAAATATTCGCTACATTGCGGGAAAATCGCATTGGGCTATGACAAGCAAGGACTATCGGGATTTCGCGGTGGAGCAGATGGGGCTGCTGGAGGGGATAAGCGTGCGGCCGATGATGGGAGAATTCCTGCTGTACTGGCAGGGAAAGCATTTCGGCGGGCTTTACGACAACAGGCTGCTCGTCAAGAAGACCAAGACGAACCTGCGGTTCGGGATGCCGGAGGCGATTCCCTACGACGGTGCGAAGGCGATGTTCCAGGCAAACATCGACGACAGGGACGAAATCGCCGATGTCATTAAGGCTACGTGCGATAGTTTATGAATATAACTTTTCGGAAATATGTTGGAGACAGGAACTAAGGCACCGGATTTCACCGGTGTGGATGAGAACGGAAACGAGGTGAGCCTCAGTGACTTCAGAGGCGGAAAGCTTGTGCTGTATTTCTACCCAAAGGACAGCACTCCGGGATGCACGGCTGAAGCCTGCGACCTGCGTGACAATTACCAGCGCTACCTTTCGCTTGGGTATCAAATACTTGGAGTAAGCAAGGACTCGCAGGCTTCGCACCGCAGATTCATAGAGAAATACTCACTTCCGTTCCATCTGCTCAGCGACCCCGACTGCGTCATCCTTAAGGCTTACGAGTCGTGGGGACTCAAAAAACTCTACGGCAAAGGGTCTTTCGGCACTCTCCGTACCACCTACGTAATCGACGAGAACGGAGTCATCATCGATGCAATCGGCAAGGTCAACACCAAAGACCATACATCCCAGATCCTCGGCAAATAGTTCGTTCGCTGCGTGAGCCGCCCCTGAAGCGAAAATGCCTTAGCAGGTTTCTGGACAGGGAATCTTATCTCTAACCGTTCCCGTCCAAGGCCTGTTATCCGGCTTCGATGTACATTGGCCGTACAAAAGCCGCCGGTTCTAAGAGGCTGAGCGGCGGCTTATTATGTGTTCGCGCCCCTGCGCTACCCGCTGGGGAATGACTTGGCGGCGGTGAAGGCAGAGGTAGGGTCTTCAGACCGGATGGACTCAATAGTGAATGTTTCGAGAAGTTCGGAGCGGCGGCTTGGCTTGGCGGAGAGTGTCCGGATGTCCTCTGAGGTGAGTTCTTCCCGGAGGTTGTCCAGCAGGACGTTATTGGCGGCGGGTCTGTGGGTTTCTGAGACTTTGACCTCTTTTGTGATGCCGCCATTGAGGACGTTGAGGCTATGGACGATGTGCTGCGATCTGCTCTGCTTGATTAGTGAATATTCGACAAAATGACAGTTTGCTATGACAAATTGTCGCTTATTTACGACAACTTGTCGCCTTTTTGATACTTTTTGTCGTTAGGCATTCCGATTGATAATAGCATAGTCGTCCGGCTCGGAAGGGCAGGGCGAAAAGAAAACAAACAAATCGGAATCGTCAGCCGCGGCCTTGCTCCAACGCAATACTTTGATTGATGAACGGTTTTCCGACCTGCAAGTCCAAGGCGGGCGATTCCACAAAGAATAGGAGGTTTTATTATGTTACCAGTATCAAAAAAGTACAACAACCAGAATTGGCTGCCGAACATTTTCAATGATTTCTTCGACAATGATTGGATGGTCAAGACAAATGCGACCGCTCCTGCGATCAATGTGTTGGAAAACGAAGCGGGCTACGAAATCGAACTTGCTGCACCTGGTATGACCAAGGATGATTTCAAGGTCTGTCTTGATGACAACGGTGATCTTGTCATCAATATGGAGAAGAAGGAAGAGAACACCGAAGGAAAGAAGCACGGCCATTATCTGAGACGCGAGTTCTCATATTCAAAGTTCCGGCAGACTATGATTCTTCCTGATGATGTTGAGAAAGAGGAGATTAGCGCTTCTGTAGTGAACGGTGTCCTGAAGGTGGAGATCCCGAAGATCCGGAAGCCGGAAGTCCCTCAATCAAAAAAAATCATAGAAATTAAGTAAAAAAGTTTGCAGGTAAAGGAAAAATGCCTATATTTGCATCCGCATTCAGGAACACAACTGGAAACGACGGATGCAAAATCGCAAGGTGCGGTAGTTCAGCTGGTTAGAATGCCGGCCTGTC
Organism: uncultured Muribaculaceae bacterium; assembly: GCA_964458425.1. Taxonomy (GTDB): domain Bacteria; phylum Bacteroidota; class Bacteroidia; order Bacteroidales; family UBA932; genus Cryptobacteroides. The sequence continues at coordinate 25,500 of CAYWIW010000007.1, read as the reverse complement.
ACGCCGGAGGTCGAGGGTTCGAGTCCCTTCCGCACCGCAGAAAACGCCTCTCACAATCGTGAGGGGCGTTTTCTTATATGTAATTGATACAGAGTTGATACCTAGGGCTGATTTCTCTTTCTTCCGCAGATTGTCTTAAAGAATGCCGCCGTTTTTCCCTCCTCGACGTAGAGCGGTAGGTCTGTTCCGGGAACTCGCGGCTCAAGGGATAAGAATGAGGACTGAATGACCGCAAATAGAGATAAATAGTCCGACGAGGCGCTGGGTCACCCAGCACGAGGGAGAGGATGGAGGAGATAGAGGAGAGGGTCAGAAACGCCGCTCGTCATCAGGGTCATACAGACCTATGATAACGACAATGACCGCAATGACCCAGAATATGAACAGCATAGTGCAGGAGAATGCCAAATTCGGGTCATCCCGGCAAAATTCGCCGTAAGCTCTGAGAAACTCAATCATAACGACAGCAAAGATAGCAAATTATGTCCGAAACAGTATCCGTAAAGATAAGAATTGATGTCGTCGAGGACTGCCTTGTGTTGAAAGAAGGGGCGCAGGTGATGTACATTCGCAACAACAGCTTTGGGCGATGGGCGAACGGAACCCTTGGCGCTGTCTCCTCGCTTGGCTTCGACCGTATTATTGTCGCTCTTGAGGATGGCTCAGAGGAAACAGCCCGTAATGAGACTAAGGATGCCTACGAATATGTCTGCGATACAGATAAGAAGATGGCGAGAAGAAGATTGTCGGCAGTGTCACGCAGTGTCCTCTGCGTCTTGCGTGGGCGATTACCATACGCAAGAGTCAGTCGCTTACGTTCGACAAGGTGGCAATAATGATTGGGGAGTATTAGCAGTTGGCTAATAATTCCATCGTGACATTTGAAGTACTAAATAGCATACACCGTTCCATTGGCGATTTATGCCCCAATTCAATAATAGAATGTGATTCGGGCTGATTCTGACAACTGTTAGTAAACTTCTATGTGGCCTCCATATTTAATGCAAAGCGTTGCTGATGGATGATATCCCAATTATGAAGTCGGTTTTGTGAGATGTTTGACCGTCCTTTTCTTATGCTTTCAGAGTATTCTTTGTGGGTGTGAAGCGAGATGTCTTCGGGCTTGTGATGTTCGAGACCGAGTACCGCCGTAAGGAGATAGGAATCAGGAGGGTGAACGGTGCGACCGTGGGTGAGATCCTGAAGATGTTCAACATAGAGTTCGCAAGGATTGTGATGGTCTGCTTTGTCGTGGCCGTTCCTCTGACTTGGTGGGTGGTGAACCGTTACCTGTCCGGATTCACCTGCGGAGCCCCTGTCTATGCCTGGGTGTTCGCCGCGGCGCTGCTGGCTGTGCTTCTTGTCACGGTGGTCGTGGTGACGGCGAGAAGCTACCGGGCCGCCACCGACAATCCAAGTGTCACTCTCAAGAAAGAATAATTCAAGAACGGCTCGTATTTTGCGGGTCGTTCTTCTTTTTTGTGGGGTTGACGCACAATCGGGAATATTCCTACAATTTTAACCATAAGAATTATGAAACATCTTTCAATTTTATCCGCCATCGCTTTGGCCGCAGCGGCCTTGATGGCACCGTTCGAGAACTGTCAAGCCTGCACCGGCATCACTCTCAAAGCCAAGGACGGCTCCACTGTGCTCGCCCGCACCGTCGAGTGGGCGGCTTCCGACAACGACTGCCGATGGGTGGTCGTTCCCCGGGGACACACCTGGAAATCATTCATCCCCGGCGGAGGCACCGGGCGTTCCTTTACTTCCGAATATGGCTACGTCGGTGTCGCTGTGGTCCAGGACGAGCTGATGGTGGAGGGAATGAACGAGAAAGGCCTGTCAGCCGGGCTGTTCTATTTCCCGGATTACGGAAAGTACGAGGAATATGACGAGGCTCTCGGCGATTCGAGCGTCTCGGACTTCCAGCTTGTCTCCTATATCCTTGGCAGGTGCGCCACCGTCGAGGAGGCCAAGGCCGAGATCGGCAGGGTGCATATTTATGGCTTTGACCCGCGCTCTTCTACGGTTCATTGGAGGTTCGCCGATCCGAGCGGTCGCCAGATAGTGCTGGAAATCATTGACGGAAAGTGTGTTTTCTACGAGAATACACTCGGTGTCCTGACCAATTCCCCCTCATTTGACTGGCAGCTTACAAATCTCAACAACTACGTCAATCTGTTCCCGGGCCGGACTGAATCCCACAGTCTCGGGAATATGTCCCTGTCGTCATTCGGCGGAGGCAGCGCGATGCTTGGACTGCCGGGTGACTTCACTCCGCCGTCCCGGTTTGTCCGCGCGGCCTTTTTCCAGAACACCGCTCCGGTGAAGCCGGACGCCGAGGCTGCCGTGTTCCAGGCCTTTCATATTCTCGGAGCAATGGAGATTCCGATAGGCGTGCAGTTCGCTTCCGGGGAGACTCCGGCTGACATTCCGAGCGCCACACAGTGCACTTGCGTCTCCGATATGTCAGGCCTCCGGTTCTATTACCGCTCGATGTACGACGGGGGGATCCGGTGTATCGATCTTGGCGAAATCGATTTCGGAAAGATAGGACTCAAGTCCTCCCTGCTTGTTCCGGACAGGAAAGAATTCGTCCACTACATCCGCTTCTGAAGTCGCGGGAGGATGGGGGAAACCCCGTTGCCATTGGACTGACCTGATAGGGCGTATCACTTTGAGTTTGATTGCCCGGAGGGTAGAAAAGGGCCGAAGTATTTTGTTGTTATCGGTAAAAGTGGTACATTTGTAATATTAAAAGGTTGCAGCAACTGATAACAGATAATATTTATGTCACGTTTTCTTGATCCGCCTAAAGCGGGTAAACCATTGGCAGAGGATAAGGTGGACAAAACCTATAAGGCAATGCGCACCAAGGTCTTTCTGGGTGCGTTTTTCGGCTATGCGGCTTACTATCTTGTACGCAAGAACCTTTCCCTCGCGGCTCCTGATATGATTCACGACGGAATCATCGACGCTGGCAAGGCCGGTCTTGCGATGTCCGCTGTCTCGATCGCCTATGCGTTCTCGAAGTTCATTATGGGCAGCGTGTCCGACAGGTCGGACGCAAGGAAATTCCTTTGCGTGGGGCTTGTGCTCTCGGCGCTCACGATGATTCTTACGGGGCTTGTGCCGTTCGGAACGAACACGACGGTCAACACCGTCATCATATTCACGCTTATGCTCGTGGTCGGGTGGCTGAGCGGTTTCGGATGGCCTCCTTGCGGCAGGATTATGGCGCATTGGTTCAGCCAGAACGAGCGTAGTTTCAAGATGAGCGTGTGGAATGTCTCGCACACCATCGGCAGTTTCTCGCTTGGCTTCCTCGCCATTGCCGGAGTGATGGTTTTCGACGCTTTCGGAGTGGGGCAGAGCTGGAGGGGAGACTTCATATTCCCGGCCCTGATCGCCATTCTCATCGCTGTGTTCTGCTGGTGGGCAATCCGTGACACGCCTGAGTCCTGCGGTCTTCCTTCCGTCCAGGACTGGAGGAAGGACTGGTCCGGAATCAAGTCAAAGGGATCGGCGGACGAAAAGCTTCCGTTCAAGACCCTTTTCGTCGATTATGTGTTCAAGAACAAGCTGTTGTGGATTGTCGCGATTTCAAATGTCGCGGTCTATATGGTCCGCTACGGCATAGGTGACTGGGCTCCGACCTATCTTCAGGAAAAGGCGATTATGACAGCCGCCGAGAGCAAGGTGGCCTTCTCGGTACACAACATTGTCGGAGCTGTAGGAACGCTTGCCTGCGGATGGGCCACGTCCAAGATATTCAAGGGCCGCTGCGCACCTATGAATGTGATTTGTATGTTCTTCTGCCTGTTGGGCGTGTTGCTCTACTGGATGGTCGGCTCGGGTGTCATCGCCGCTGCTCCGGCTATGCAGAAGACTTTGATTTACATTGCTTTGTGTCTGATAGGCTTCTTTATCTACGGCCCTGTGGCCCTGACCGGCGTGCAGGCTTTGAATCTGGTTCCTAAGAACGCCGCCGGAACCGCCGCCGGATTCGTGGGACTGTTCGGCTATCTCATCGGAGACGCCGTGTGCTCCAAGATACTCGTCGGTGGAATCGCGGCCGGAAGTTCGTGGGACAACGCAATGCTTTCTGTCGCGGTCGGCGCGCTGGTCGGAGTCTTCCTATGCGCGTTGCTCATTGGCGGCGAGCGGAAACTTGCCAAGTCAAACGCTTAAAGCCGTTTTCTCCGGGTATGCGGCGGGTGTCGGTCTTCCTTCACTCCTACAGACCCGGAAGATTGTTTAAATGCGGCCTATCCTTTTGCCAAACAACATTTTAGTGTATGAATATCAAATTACAAAGATTCTTATTGTCCGTCTTGCTCACTGTTCTCAGCCTTACGCTGTTCGTCAACTGCGGAGGCTCAGGAAAGGAGGACGAGGACGGGACGACCGATGTGTCCGGAATCCTCTTCTCGCTTCCTACCCAGATCGAGGCGGAAGCCGGCGGTCAGGTCAAGTTCAGGGTCCTTCAGAAGAAGGCTCCTCTCCAGACTGACGAGTTCCTTTTCGGCAGCATCTCTTGCAAGATTGAGAGCGTCTCCGAGAACGAGTTCTTCGTAAGGATTCCTCAGGATGCCGTCAGCGGGAAATACGAGGTCGTCATCCGCAGGGGAGCGAAGAAAAAATCCTTCGGCGAGACGACCCTGTCAGTCACCCAGAAGTCCGATCCAGGCTTTAAGCCGGACAGCGGGACCACTGTATGGGGTCACGTGCTGTGTGACGGTGCCGGGGTGCCTGGCGTGGTGGTTTCCGATGGAGTGCAGGTCACCAAGACCAATTCCGAAGGAGTTTATCAGCTGAAGTCGGCGAAAAAGTGGGGATATGTCTTCATCTCAGTCCCGAGCGGCTACGAGGTTCCGTCCAGGGGCGTGCTGCCGATGTTCTACTCGTATCTTACAGGCAAGGCCACGCAGGTCGAGCAAAGGGATTTCTCCTTGACCAAGATCGCCGCCCAGGACAAGTACAAGATGTTCTTCTTCGGTGATATGCATCTCGCCAACAGGACAAGCGACAAGGCCCAGTTCAGGGTGTTCGCCAGCGACCTGACTGAGTATATGGCCGCCCACAGCAACGAGAAGATGTACGGAATGACCCTCGGCGATATGACCTGGGACATCTACTGGGACAAGAACAAATTCTGTTTCCCTGAGTATCTTGAGGAAATCAACAAGGACATCAAGGGACTTCAGATTTTCCACACTATGGGAAATCACGACAATAACTATCAGGTGTTCGCTCCGAACGCTGACTTCAATGCCGCTTCGGATTACGTGAAGAACATAGGCCCGACTTTCTATTCATTCAACATCGGCAAGATCCATTACATCGTCATTGATGACATAGACTGTTCCGCCTATGACGGCACGACCAGCAGGAATTATTCAAAAGTTCTTGTGCCAGAGCAGATCGAGTGGCTTAAAAAGGATCTTGAGTATGTTGACAAGTCAACGCCTCTGATCATAACCACCCACGCCCAGATCTTCACTCCGGTCTCCGGGGATACCTTCAGAATCGATGCCTCGGAATCCAACAAAAGAGAACTGTTCTCGGTTCTGAAAGGCTACAAGGTTCATTTCGTGACCGGCCATACCCACGTGATCTACAATGTCAACCCTTCTGAATCCAGCCTTCTGTCTGCCGAGAACATCTACGAGCACAACGCCGGTTCTGTCTGCGGCTCCTGGTGGTGGTCCGGAAGTCTTACCGCCGGAGTCTATGTGGGGACTGACGGCTCTCCGGCCGGCTACAGCATCTGGGATATTGACGGAACAGACATCAAATGGCGTTACAAGGCCACGGCCTGGGACGAGAGCCATCAGTTCAGAAGCTATGACCTCAACCAGGTGTCTTTCTCCTACAATGATGTGCCGAATATGCCTAAGGACAACGAGGCGCTGACCACCAACGGCTTCGGGAAATACGTCGAGGCCTATCCGAAAAGCGTCAGCAATGCCGTCCTGCTCAACATCTGGAACTGGAACTCCAAATGGACGCTTACAGTCACGGACGAGAACGGCAAGGAGCTTAAATGGAGCAGGGTCTCGACCTACGACCCGCTCCACATCGCCGCTCTTTCCGTCAAGAGGTACAACAGTGCAGGGCTTACATCTCGCCCGAATTTCACCACCGGGAAATGGCATCATTTCTTCAAGGTCACGGCTTCCGACCCGGATGTTGACCTGACAATCAAGGTCACCGACGAGTTCGGCAACGTCTATACCGAGAATATGAAGCGCCCTAAGGAGTTCAGGGTGTCGGACTTCGCCAAAAAATAACTTAATACATAATTACAAACCAAATTTTCATCCTTATGAGAGTTATCAAATCATTAGCTGTCTCTCTGACGTTGATGCTGGCCTGTCTGTCGTCGGCTTTCGCTCAGAATCAGAGAGAGGTGTCGGGAACGGTTCTCGACGCCGCCAGGCAGCCTCTTGTCGGGGTCGCTGTTCTTGTTGACGGGACAAGCAACGGAACAATGACCGCCGATGACGGAACTTTCTCATTGACGGTTCCCGCAGGGAATGTCACTCTGGAAGTGTCTTCTCTGGGCTACGCCACCAAGAAGGTTTCCGTTCCTTCCACCCAGTCCTCGGTCACGGTCGTTCTCGAGGAGGACAATATGTTGCTTGACGAGACGGTGGTAGTCGGTTACGGTACGCAGAAGAAAGTCAACCTGACCGGCGCTATTTCCGTTGTAGGCGACAAGGAACTGAAGGATCGTTCCTCGCACAACCTTGTGACTATGCTCCAAGGCTCTGTTCCGGGACTTAACATCACGACACAGTCGGGTAATCCAGGCAGTACCGGCAAACTGAACATCCGTGGATTCACATCCATCAACGAGGCTAACCCTATCGTTCTCATCGACGGAGCGCTCGGAGACCTTGAGGATGTCAACCCTAATGATGTGGAGAGCATCTCCGTCATCAAGGACGCTGCCGCTGCCGCTGTCTATGGAGCCCGCGCCGCCTATGGTGTCATCCTTGTGACGACAAAGAAAGGAGACACTGACGACGGCAAGGCCAAGATCCGTTACAGCGGACGCTTCGGCTGGGAAGAGCCTACGACTTCGACTGACTACGAGGACAGAGGCTATTGGTCGGTCTATACCCTTGACCTCTTCTGGAAGACCCAGGCTGCCGGAACGCCTTACACAGGCTATACCCAGCACGATATGATGGAGCTTCTTGCCCGTGTCAACGACAAGACCGAGAATCCTGAGCGCCCTTGGGTTGTCAAGGAGATCCGCGGCGGCAAGGAGCAGTGGATTTACTATTGCAACACCGACTGGTACCACGAGATGTTCAGGGACGAGCATCCTGTCCAGCAGCACAGCATATCCGTAAGCGGGGGAAGCAAGAACATCAAGTACTTCCTGTCAGGTGGATATGACCGCCAGACCGGCATTATGAAGGCTGCCGAGCCGGATGTGTTCCAGAAGTATAATATGCGCGCTAAGATCGACGCGAAGCTCAACAAGATAATGACCCTGTCCAACAATACGTCGTTCTACAGCTCCGACTACTCTTGGATCGGAGTCGGCGACATCCAGGACGTGTTCAGAAACCTTCGTCACAATCCGGCGTCATTCCCTCTCTTCAATCCTGACGGGACCGGTCTTTACAACAACCCTCTTATCGTCGGCGGCAACTACAATGTGGCCAACGGCCGTCAGATAGTGTTCGCGATGGGCAAGCACAAGAATTTTGACAAGAAGTTCAATTTCGCCAACACCACCGAACTCGTCATCCGCCCGGTCAAGCAGTTCAACATCACCGCCAACTTCACTTACAGAAGGGTCAACCGCAATGAGATGCACAGGACTGTCAACATCCCTTACGGAATCCGTCCGGGTGTCACCTCCGCATACACTACGGGAGCCGGCATCAACGCCCTTGAGGAAAGGACGAGAAGGTATGACTACTACACTGCCAATGTCTTCGGAACCTACGAGGATTCTTTCAGGGACGCCCACAACGTCAAGGTTATGCTTGGTTTCAACACCGAGACCTACCACTACAAGAATCTCACGGCCGAGGGACAGAACATTTCGGACGAGCTTCTGAATGACTTCTCCCTCATCGTTCCTGACGCTTCCTCGGGAGCCAAGATCACCAATCTTACCGGTGGGCAGAGCGAGTATGCCCTCGCCGGATTCTTCGGACGTGTCAACTACGACTACAAGGGCAAGTACCTTGTCGAGGCTTCCGGACGTTATGACGGATCGTCACGTTTTGCAAAAGGACATCGCTGGGGTCTTTTCCCTTCAGTATCAGCTGGATGGCGTATCTCCGAGGAACCATTCTTCGCCCCTGCGAAGAATCTTGTGAACAACCTGAAGCTCCGCGCCTCCTATGGCTCGCTCGGAAATCAGAATGTGGCCAACTACTCTTTCCTCAGGACAATCTCGATCAACGATTTCAGCGCTTTCACCTTCGGAGAAGGCTCTACAAACGCCCAGTATGCGGGCATCTCCGCTCCGAACTCGTCCTCCCTTACCTGGGAGACCACCCATCAGTACAACATAGGAGTTGACGCCTCGCTTCTCAAAGGCAGGCTTGACTTCACGGCGGAGGCCTACATCCGCGACACCAAGAATATGCTCGTTCAGGGCAATGCCCTTCCAAGCGTCTATGGTGCGGACGCCCCTAAGGAGAACTCGGCTGACCTGAGGACAAAGGGCTATGAGGTTTCCCTCGGCTGGAGAGACAGTTTCGAGCTTTTCGGCAAGCCTTTCAACTACAACATCCGCGCTTCCGTCAGCGACTACACCTCACATATCACCAGATACGCCAACAATCCTGACAAGAGACTCACCGACTACTATGTCGGCCAGAGGATAGGAGATGTCTGGGGATTCGTTGTCGATGGTCTGTTTGAGACTGACGAGGAAGCCAAGTACTATCAGGAGAATGTCTGCGACGCTCTTACCTATGTCGGCACCAACCGTATGCAGGGTGGTTTCCTTGCCGGAGACCTCCGCTATGTGGATCTCGACAACAAGCAGGAAGGCCAGGGAGGAATCAACAAGATTACTCTCGGTGACAACACCGCCGACAGCCCGGGTGACCGCAAGATTCTTGGCAACTCCCTTCCGAGCCTTCAGTACGGCATCAACCTCGGCTTTGACTGGATGGGATTTGATTTCTCCACATTCCTTCAGGGTGTCGGAAACCACTATTGGTATCCTTCAGGTATGAACATCGCGTTCTGGGGATCATATTCCTACGCCTACTACACGGCCTTTATGCCTCGCGACTTCATCAAGACCGTGTGGTCAGAGGAGAATCCTGACACCTATTTCCCAAGGCCGCGCGTATATTCTTCGACCGGAGGCGAGCTTGCGCCGCCTAACAGCAGGTACATCCAGAACGTAAGGTATCTCAGACTTAAGAATCTGACCGTCGGCTACACCCTCCCTCAGAAGTGGACAAAGACCATCTGTCTTGACAAGGTACGCTTCTACTTCTCAGGTGAGAACCTCGCTTACTGGTCTCCGATAAAGAAGTACACCAAGTACCTTGACCCGGAGTCCGCCTACCGTCGTGTCACGACCACAAACAACACCACCGGCCTGTACACGAACAGCGATGCGAAAGACGCCGTCGCCTATCCTTGGCAGAAGACCATTATGTTCGGTATAGACATAACATTCTAATGAAGGAGGACAGTTAAGATGAAAAGATATTTATTACCACTTTTGACAATAGTCCTCGGGGTCACGTCGTGTGACAGCTTTTTGGAGAAGTACCCGAAGGACAAACTCGTTCCGGAGACTTATTTCCGTAATGAGGAGGACTTGAAATTGTTCTCCAATTCTTTCTATGACAATCTTCTTGACAAGACACCGTATGACGCGCAGTCGGACATCGTGTTCCAGAAGGGTACAATTTCCGACGAGCTTCTCGGCGGCACGGCCAGAGAGATTCCTGCTAACGCCTCTTCCGGCGGCTGGTCCTGGGGACAGCTTCGCAAGATCAACACTATGCTTGGCCACATCGGCCAGTGCACCGATCCCGAGGTCGCCGCTCAGTACGCCGGTCTTGCCAAGTTCTTCCGCACGAAGTTCTATTTCGAGAAAGTGAAGAGGTTCGGGGATGTCCCTTGGTACGACAAGGAGCTTGGATCCACTGACTCTACTCTTTACAAAGGGCGTGATTCAAGAGAACTCGTTATGTCTCATATGGTTGAGGACATCGATGAGGCTATCTCCGCACTTCCTTCGCAGGTCAGCACATACCGTGTGAACAAGTGGGCCGCCTTGATGCTCAAGGCTCAGTTCTGCCTTTACGAGGGAACTTTCAGAAAGTACCACGGCATTTCCTATGATGGAGGCCGTTCCGCCGATGACTATCTGAAGCTGGCCTATGAGGCGGCTCAGCAGGTGATGGAGTCGGGGGTATATTCATTGGCCAAGAACTACCACGACCTCTTTATGCAGGTGGACGCTGACCAGAACGAGTATATTCTTGCCATCAAGATGGCTCAGTCCATCGGTTGCACCCACGGAGCCACCGACTACGTGCTTATGAACACCAGCGGAAACCCTGGCTTCTCCAAGAAATTCGTTGACAGCTTCCTTATGAAGGACGGCACCCGCTTCACCGACAAGGAGGGTTGGGAGACTATGCAGTTCGTTGAAGAGATGAAGGACAGGGATCCTCGTCTCGGAATGATTATGAGGCTTCCGAGCCACGTCAGGACGAACTCCAAAAAGACTGTCTACGGGCCGGAGATCGCTATGACCTCAACTGGTTTCCAGCTTGAGAAGTTCGTGATGGATCCTCAGCACGAGACCGCCGAGCGCAAGAATATGTCCTTCAATGACATTCCTGTTTTCCGTCTTGCGGAGGCCTACCTGATCTACGCCGAGGCGAAGGCGGAGCTGAATATCCTCACGCAGGATGACGTGGACAAGTCCATCAACGTCCTGCGCGACAGGGCCGGAATGCCACATATGCAGCTTGCCGGCCTGACGGTTGACCCGTTCCTTGTCTCGGAGAAATATGGCTACCGTAACATCGCCAGCCTTAATCCTGCCAACCTTGCGCAGATTCTCGAGGTACGCCGCGAGAGGACCATCGAGCTTGTTCTCGAGGCGAGCCGCTGGGATGACATAGTTCGCTGGAAGGAAGGCCAGTGCTTCCCTCAGCCGCTTCACGGAGTGTATTTCCCTGGTGTCGGCCCTTATGACCTCACCGGTGACGGAAAGCCGGACATCTACCTTTATGACACCAAGAACGTGGACAAGGGCGTGCAGTCTGAATACACCAAGAAGTATGGCGATTCGTTTGTCTTCCTCCAGATCCAGGAGATTGAGATTGACGGGCAGAACACGCCGTATTCAGACGGCATCGTGCTGAGCGAGGGCCGCAGCGGCTTTGTGGATATGTACCGTACAAGGACCCGTCTGTTCGATGAGAACCGCGACTATCTTTATCCTATTCCAAGAGGGGACAGGGATCTAAACAGAAACCTTGCCCAGAATCCGGGTTGGGATGACGGTCTTGGCGAGTCATCCGACGAAGGCACTGATGATGGAATGAATTAATCCATTGATAAACAAAGAGATTATGAGACTTTTAAAGAATATATCACGACTCTGCGCCACAGCTCTTGCAATTCTACCGCTCTTCGGTTGCGAAGAGGAGGAGTATGTAAAGCCGAGCGCCCTCCTTTCGGAGTCCAGCCTGACGTTCGACGCCATCGGGGCCGAGCCTCAGACGTTGACCATCGCATCTGACGACAACTGGTTCGTTGACGTTGACTCCGAATGGATCACAGTCGATCCGGCTTCCGGATCCAACACCGTCGATGTGACAGTAAGTGTTACCGACAATGTCAGGAACGGCGCTATGGAGGCTCCCCGCGAGGGCACCCTTACCATAGCGAACGACCGCGGGTATTCAATCCGCACCGTCATCTACCAGAAAGGTGATACCTACCTTGGTGTCGAGGAATATGACCTCACCGGCCTGGCCGGGCTTGAGGACGACACACGGGCCAAAGTCAAGGAAACACAGGTTGTCGCTCTGACATCCGACGGTTTCATCGCCGCTGACGCTTCCGCCTTTATGTACATTCTCGGCAACGCCGGCAAGGTGAAGGTGGGTGATAAGGTGAAGATGAACGGATCGTCCAGCACGACCAACAACGTCAAGACGTTCACCTCCGATGAGGTGACTGTGGTCTCCGAGTCCACCGTGGCCTATCCTGAGGCAAAGGACATCACCGGAAAGGTGGGTGACGCCAAGGCCTTTGAGTATGTCAAGGTGGCCGGTACCCTTATCAACAAGGGTCTTCGTGTCGGCACGGCTCTTAACGCTGTGACCCTCTACAACCCTGGCATTGACATCGAGTCTGTCAATATGCACAAGGTCGTGGCCTACGGCTATGCCCTTATGTATGCGAACACGCTTTACTTCGTGCCTACATCATTTGAGGACGGCGGTCTTGACGAGGAGCTTTCATTCTATCCTGTCAAGTATCAGGTCCGCAAGGAGCCTGTAAACTTCACCACCGCTTCCTTTGCCGCCGAAGGCAAGATTGAGCCTGTTGAGGGACTTGGCTTCATCCAGTATGTTCCGTTTGACGTTGAGAACACGAACGATAGTGACAAGTACAAGCTGGACGTAAGCGACTCAAGCCCTCGCGTCGCCGGTCCGTGGCCGGGCGATTACTGGCTCTTCTATTGCTACGGAGCTGTGAAGGCCGGTTCTGTGATGCACATCACATTTGAGACCAGGACATCGGCCACGGGTCACAAGTACTGGATGCTTGAGTATCTTGACGGCGAGGTCTGGAAACCTGCGGCAGAGAAAAACACGGCGACTGATGTTCCCGGCGGTTGTGAGTACACCCATGCGATGAATGCGGACGGTTCGACCAATGTCCAGGTCGATGCCGAGGTCACGATCAAGAAGAATATGGAGAACTGTCAGTTCCGGTTCAGGTGTATGGCCAACTGGCAGGCAAACGGCAAGGGCGCGCTGGCGACGAGGAACGGTGGTACAGCCCGCCTTTCCGTGACCGACAAGGAGTCTGATGAGTTCCAGCCGAAGGTCATTATGGTCAAGGAAGGCAATGGAGTCGAGATTCCGGACACTGATCCGATCGAGGCTAACATCGTTGTCTCCAAGGATCTCCTCACCTTCGAGGGAACCCCTGCCGGCCCTAAGAAGCTCACTGTCACATCAGACTACGACTTCACCATCGAGCCTACCGAGAAGTGGCTCGCTGTCAGCGCTACTAATGGTTCTGCCAATGAGGAGGTCGAGCTTTCCGTTACCTGTGAGCCAAGCGCTCTTTCCACCCTGCGCGAGGCGCAGATAATCGTGAAGTCCGAGGAGTCCCGCAAGGTGATCAACGTGGTTCAGTCCGCGGCCGGACAGGAACTGGATTCGTTCATCAGCGTCTCTACCGGCAACACGATGAAGGCTGACTATGAGGAATGTACTCTCAGGCTCAAGGTTCAGGGCAATGTTCCGTTTGAAAGCAAGTCCGACGTGGATTGGCTTACATTCGCGCCTCAGACCAAGGCTCTGGTCGAGTGGACCGATGTCGCCGTAATGGTCGCCGCCAACAGCAACCTCGCCGAGCGTGTAGGCCACATCACCTTCTACAACACCGAGTATAACCTTGAGACTGTCGTGACAGTCACCCAGGCCGCCTATGTTCCACCTGTGTCCGGCGTGATCTTCTCCGACAATTTCAACTGGATGGCTTCTTATGTGGAGTACTACAATGCCGCCAATCCAAGCAATCCGCTGGGACGTTCCGTAGAGGACAATAACGCAAGCGGCAATGCCCCGAATGCCTACACCGACAAGACTATCGTTGCGTCAGGCCTGATGAAGGCACTTGAGGAGAGAGGGTATGTGGACATCAATGCCTCCAAGAAGGTGCTTTACCCTCAGGACTGCTATTGGAAATTCGGCAAGACCAGCAACCACACAGGATTCAAGCTTCCTGCCATCGACTATTCCGGTGACGCCACCCTGACGTTCGACTGGAGTCCTCATATGACCGGAAGCGGCAACATCGACAAGGTGAATGTGGTGGTTGAGATTGTCGGATCGGGTAAAGTGGTGACCTCTGCCGGTCTCGCCAGTGTGAGCGATCCTTTCGAGAATGACTGGAAGAAGGGTCAGCTTGGCTGGAAGAACGTGAGCGCCACCATCAAGGGTCTTGCTCCTACCGACAGAATCATCATCCGTCCTGAGCATCTTACAGACCACGACGGCGTCACACAGATGAGATGGTATCTTGACAACATCGTGCTGAAGGAATATGTCCCTACAGTCGGCAAGACACTGTTTGACGATGATTTCGCCTGGATGTCTCCGCTCATCGATGAGTATAACAAGACTGCGTCAAAACCTATCGGAAAGTCCGTGGAGGACAACAATCCGAGCGGCGAGGCTCCTAACGCCTACACCAAAACTCCGTCGATTATCTCTGCCTTCTACGATAAGGGCTATGTTGACATCCATCCGGAGTGGGCGGTGATGTACCCTCAGGATACTTATTGGAAGATGGGAAAGACTTGTGACAAGAGTGTCTCCAGCAACGGAAAGTACAATGTCACCGGTATCGTACTCCCTGATTTCCTGTCGGGCAATCCTTCCCCAAGTGTTCGGGTGACGTTCAATTGGGCCTGCCACAGGCGCGTCCTGAATGCCGGCAAGGAGAATGAGAAAAAGGAAACCGACCCTGTCAAGGTCGTGGTCGAGGTCATCAGAAACCTTGATTATGTCACTGACGCAAGCCGGGCCGCTACATACGAGGTAGTGTCCACAAGCGAGGCCCTGGCTACAAGCCAGCCGGATGACAAGATGGAGTGGCAGAAGGCGTCCGTGATCCTTGAGGGGCTTGCTCCAGGTATGAGAATCCTTGTCAGACCGGAGAATATGAAGCCTGAGAAGTCAACGGTGAACCGTTGGTACATCGACAACATCAAAGTCAATCAGGTGGATTAAGGTTCCGTCAGGATAGATTTAGAGAAGGGGTGGGGAGTGATTAAAAATGCAATTTTTAGTCACTCCCTCTCTTTATTCAACCCCCAGTCACTTGCGTGACAGCCCCTAGGGGCACGGGGAAAGGTTTCCCCGAGACCCCTTCTGTCGTGCTGCGACGAATTTTGGGAAAACTGAGAAATATTCAAAAATATGCACTGATTATTGAAAAAATATACATATATTTGCAGCGCGTTTGAATAAATATGCTTTTGAGATGAAAGGTAAGCTTGAAAGGCAGAGAATAATCCGAGAAGTCATAAAGGACAACAGGGTCGCGAATCAGGAGGAACTGTCCGCATTGTTGTCTCAGCGCGGTATGAGCGTTGCCCAGGCGACTTTGTCAAGGGATATAAGAGAATTGAAAATCACCAAGATACACGATGGTGATGGGTACAGTTACAGCCTTCCTCAACCAGGAATGCTGCGCAATTCCCTGCGTGACTCCTCTATGTCTTCGGACAGCATAGACAGTCTGGAGTTTTCCGGCTCTATGGCGGTGATGAAGACAAGGCCGGGACACGCCGGAATGATAGCCTCCATTATCGATGACGGTCATCTTGCGGAGGTTATGGGTACTTTGGCGGGTGATGACACTGTCCTTCTCGTCCTTAGGGAGGGAGTCTCCCGGGATGATGTCTCCGGGTCGCTTGCCGGAATATTCAAAAGCATTGATGGCAAAAGGGTTAATTAGGGATTTTAACGAACTTATCAAAAGATGACACAGGATGAATTGACTGTCGAGGTCGCTTCGGAGAAGCATCTCGTTTATGTCGATGAGATTCTAAAGACAATAGAGGAAGCCGCCAAGGTCAGGGGAACCGGAATAGCGAAGCGGAAGCCGGAGTATGTCGCCCATAAAATCAGGGAAATCAAGGCCGTGATCGCTCTCAAGGGCGAGAGGTTCGCTGGTTTCAGCTATATCGAGACCTGGGAGCACAGGCGATATGTGACTACTTCGGGATTGATTGTGCATCCGGATTTCAGGGGGCTGGGGCTTGCGAAGAGGATCAAGGACCTGACATTCTCACTGGCCCGCACCCGCTGGCCTCACGCCAAGATATTCAGTCTCACCAGCGGAGCCGCCGTGATGACGATGAACACCCAACTGGGCTACAAGCCCGTGACTTTCGCCGACCTTACCAGCGACGAGGCTTTCTGGAAGGGCTGCGAGGGCTGTATCAACGTGGATGTGCTCAAGCGCACGGATCGGAAATACTGCATCTGCACCGGTATGCTCTTTGATCCGGAGGAACACTTGCCGGCCAAGATTCCTCAGGATGTCCTTGACCGGATCAGGAAGATGGACGAGTCTGATAATGATAACTAATAAGGATAGCAATATGGAAAAGAAGAAAGTTGTGGTCGCCTTCAGCGGCGGCCTGGACACATCATTCACTGTGATGTACCTTGCCAAGGAAAAGGGCTATGAGGTCTATGCGGCCTGTGCCGACACCGGCGGATTCAGCCCTGAACAGTTGAAGGACAACGAGAACCGCGCCTACGAGCTTGGCGCGAAGGAATATGTCAACCTCGACGTGACCAAGGAGTATTATGACAAGAGTCTCCGTTATATGATCTTCGGCAACGTGCTGAGAAACGGAACCTATCCGATTTCGGTCTCTTCCGAGAGAATATTCCAGGCGATGGCCATAGCCCGTTATGCCAAGGCGATCGGCGCTGACGCCATAGCCCACGGTTCCACCGGAGCCGGCAACGATCAGATCCGTTTCGATATGACGTTCCTTGTGATGGCTCCAGGGATAGAGATCATCACTCTCACGAGGGATATGGCCCTTACCAGGCAGTTCGAGGTCGATTATCTCAACGAACACGGTTTCAAGGCTGATTTCAAGAAACTTAAATATTCCTATAACGTCGGACTGTGGGGTACCTCCATCTGTGGCGGTGAGATTCTTGACTCCGCTCAGGGACTCCCTGAGGACGCATACCTGAAGCAGATTACAAAGGAAGGCTCCGAGATCATCGAGATCGAGTTCGACA
This sequence comes from uncultured Muribaculaceae bacterium, assembly GCA_964458425.1. Taxonomy (GTDB): domain Bacteria; phylum Bacteroidota; class Bacteroidia; order Bacteroidales; family UBA932; genus Cryptobacteroides. Next base: position 8,461 of record CAYWIW010000007.1, on the reverse strand, counting down.
AGGGCGAGATCGCGGCTGTCAACGGCAAGAGGTTCGAGGACAAGGTGGCGGCGATACAGGAGATTGAATCAATAGCCGCTCCTTATGGAATCGGACGTGATATGCACGTAGGCGACACCATCATCGGCATCAAGGGACGCGTCGGTTTCGAGGCGGCCGCTCCTATGCTGATTATCGCTGCCCATAAGTTCTTGGAGAAGTTCACCTTGAGCAAGTGGCAGCAGTACTGGAAGGATCAGGTGGCCAATTGGTACGGAATGTTCCTGCACGAGAGCCAGTACCTTGAGCCTGTTATGAGAGACATTGAGGCGATGCTCGAAAGCAGCCAGAGAAACGTGACCGGAAAGGTTACGATGGAGCTTCGTCCGTGGTCATTCTCGACAGTCGGCGTGGATTCTCCTTGCGACCTCGTCAAGACCAAGTTCGGCGAGTACGGAGAGATGCAGAAAGGCTGGACAAGCGAGGATGCCAAAGGCTTTATCAAGGTCACTTCCACCCCGCTGCGTGTCTATTACAATGCCCACAAATCCGAAGGCGACCAGCTTGAGAAGGAGCTGTAAAGGAAGTCTTCCGTATTGTTCCCCCTGTAGTTTCGCGGCCTTCCACGCGAAGTAAGGAGGCTTGCGGCGCCGACAGGACCTCCCGGCGAGGGAGGCGGTGGAGGGTGGCGCTCTTCGGGGAGCAGCCTCAAAGCGGCTGAGGGGGTGAATGAATATTATAGGTGGCTGTGCCACCGTTGAATAGTGAGATAAGTTTGCAATAATGAAGAATTTAAATGAGTATATCCGTGTCGGGATCGTAGGGGCCGCCGGCTACACGGCAGGTGAGCTTCTACGGATTCTGGCCAATCATCCGGCCGTGAAGGTGGTCTTCGCGCAAAGTACAAGCCACGCCGGAGAACCTGTCTGGTCGGCTCATCAGGATCTCCTCGGGGAGACCGATCTGAAGTTCTGTGCCGACGCTCCGGTGGAGCAGGCGGATGTCCTGTTCCTTTGCTCCGGCCACGGCAGATCAAAAGGTTTCGTGCATTCGCTCCCGGAAAGCTATCACGGGGCTGTCATTGACCTCAGCAACGATTTTCGTCTTGCCGCGGATGCGGAAGGTTTCGTCTATGGGCTTCCTGAGGCTTTCAGAGACAAGATTGTCAAGGCCCGGCGTATCGCCAATCCCGGCTGTTTCGCCACATCCATCCAGCTGGCATTGCTTCCGATGGCCAAGGCGGACAGACTCCCTGAGATTCACGTGACCGGAATCACTGGATCCACAGGCGCTGGTCAGGCTCCGTCCGAGACAACCCATTTCAGCTGGAGGTCTGATAACCTTTCTGTTTACAAGGCGTTCACTCACCAGCATCTGAACGAGATAGGGGAGACCCTCCACACTCTCGCTCCAAGTTTCGCCGGGCAGCTGAACTTTGTGCCTGTAAGAGGAGACTTCACAAGGGGTATCCTCGCCTCCGTCTATTTTGATTGCGCGCTTTCCGAGGAGGAGGCCGTCGCCGTGTATAAAGATTACTACAAGGACGAGCCTTTTGTCCACGTCATCGACTCCAATCCGGATCTCAAGATGGTGGTCAACACGAACAAATGTGTGCTGAATGTCCGTAAATACGGCAGTAAGCTCCACGTTGTCAGCATAATCGACAATCTCGTGAAAGGAGCGTCAGGACAGGCTGTCGAGAATATGAACCTGGTTTTCGGCCTTCCGGAAGACACCGGCCTTCACCTTAAGGCCACAAGGTTTTAATGCGCTTTCCGGCCTTCTTAAAATAAACTGATTGAAAATGAATCTTTTTGATGTATATAATCTTTTTGACGTGACACCCGTCAAAGCCTCCGGCACCAGAATCTGGGATGACAAGGGTCAGGAGTATCTGGATCTCTACGGAGGCCACGCCGTCATCTCGGTCGGACACTGCCACCCGAAATACGTGTCCGCCATCACAGAGCAGATCGGCAGGATAGGCTTCTATTCCAACAGCGTTAAGAATCCTCTTCAGGTCTCGCTGGCGGAGAAGATCGGAGGATTGTCAGGTCTGGAAGACTATTCTCTCTTTCTGGTTAATTCAGGTGCCGAGGCCAACGAGAACGCTCTCAAGCTTGCCTCTTTCCATACCGGAAAGGACAGGGTAATCGCTTTCAAGGGAGCTTTCCACGGAAGGACTTCCGGCGCTGTGGCCGTTACCGACATTCCGAAATATTCAGCGCCGTTCAATTCCCACCACAATGTCACCTTCCTGCCTCTGAATGACATAGATGCCGTGAAAGTGGAACTTGCCAAAGGCGATGTGGCCGGGGTGATCATCGAGGGCATCCAGGGTGTGGGAGGAATTGTCATACCTGACGACCGTTTTATGCGTGATCTGCGCCAGGCCACCGAAGAAGCCGGGGCGGTGCTGATTGTGGACGAAATCCAGAGTGGCTACGGACGCAGCGGCAGGTTCTTCGCCCACCAGTGGGCCGGAATCAAGCCGGACATCGTCACTATGGCCAAGGGAATGGCCAACGGTTTCCCGATAGGCGGGGTACTTATCTCTCCTGAGTTCGAGGCCGTCAAGGGAATGCTCGGCACAACATTCGGAGGCAACTATCTTGCTATGGCCGCCGCCAATGCTGTCGCTGACATATTCAAGGAAGAGAATCTCGTGGCTAACGCCTTGGAGGTGGGTGAGTATTTGAAGAACTCTATCCCTGCTTCGCCGAGAATCAAGGAGGTGCGCGGACGCGGTCTGATGGTCGGAGTCGAATTCAACGAGCCGATTGCTGAGATCAGAGGAAAACTATTGTACGAAAAGCACATATTCACAGGCGTTACAGGCAAGAATATGATCCGCCTTCTTGCCCCGCTGACATTGACCAAGGCGGACGTTGACATATTCATTAAAGCATTGGAGGAATTGTTATGAGGAGTTTTTTCCACGTAGGAGACATCGGCGACCTTGGAAAGGCGCTTGAGGAGGCGAGGCAGGTCAAGGAGACCCCGTTCGCCTGGCAGAATCTCGGCAGGGACAAGACTATCATCCTGATTTTTTTCAACAGCAGCCTGCGCACCAGACTCAGCAGTCAGAAAGCGGCTATGAACTTGGGAATGAATTCGATAGTGTTGAATGTCAACGGTGACAGCTGGAAGCTTGAGACCGAGATGGGAGTCGTGATGGACGGCGACAAGCCCGAGCATCTGCGCGAGGCCATCCCTGTTATCGGCAGCTACTGCGACCTCATCGGCGTGCGCTCTTTCGCCGGCCTGAAGGACAAGACCTTCGACTACAACGAAACCATTCTGCGTCAGTTTATTGAATATTCCGGCAAGCCTGTCATTAGCCTTGAGTCGGCTACCGTCCATCCGTGTCAGGCCTTTGCGGACCTCATCACAATCAATGAGTATAAAGCCGTCCGTCGTCCGAAGGTAGTCCTGACCTGGGCGCCGCATCCAAGGGCTTTGCCTCAGGCCGTGCCTAACTCTTTCGCCGAGTGGATGAACGCCGCCGATGTGGACTTCGTCATCACCCAGCCGGAAGGCTATGAGCTTGACCCTCGTTTTGTCGGCAATGCCCGGGTGGAGTACGACCAGATGAAAGCTTTCGAGGGTGCGGACTTTATCTACGCCAAAAACTGGTCATCCGTGTCACACTACGGACAGATTCTCAGCCAGAATCGTTCGTGGACTGTCGGAGCAAGGCAGATGGCCGTCACCAACAACGCCTATTTTATGCACTGCCTCCCTGTGAGAAGGAATATGATTGTGACCGACGAGGTGATTGATTCCCCTCGCAGCCTCGTAATCCCTGAGGCGGCCAACAGGGTGGTCTCGGCGCAGGTCGTTATGAAGAGGATGCTTGAGGGTCTTCGATAAGGCGCTTTGAAAAGCATAAGAATGTTGAAGTTTAATAAGATATGATAAAGGATTCTTTGAATATAATAAAGGTTGGTGGAGCCATTGTGGAGAACGAGGAGTCTTTGCAGGGACTTCTGATGTCATTCTCGAGCCTCAAGGGCAGAAAGATTCTCGTCCACGGCGGCGGCAAGATCGCCACCGAGGTGGCCGCCAAGTTAGGAGTCGAGACCCAGATGATCGACGGACGCAGGATTACCAGTGCGGAGATGCTGAAGGTCGTGACGATGGTTTATGGCGGTCTTGTCAACAAGAATCTTGTGGCCCGTCTTCAGGCTCTCGGAGTCAATGCAATAGGTCTGACGGGAGCCGACCTTAATCTTATAATGAGTGTGAAAAGGCCTGTCCGGCCGATTAACTTCGGCTATGTCGGGGATGTCAAATATGTCAACGCCAAGGCTTTGGAGAACCTTGTCGAGACAGGTTCCGTGCCGGTCATCGCTCCGCTTACCCACGACAAGGAAGGCACGATGCTGAACACCAACGCGGACACCATCGCCTCGTCAGTGGCTATCGCATTGGCTTCGGCCTATGATGTGACGCTGACATTCTGCTCTTCCACTCCCGGTGTGATGAAGGACTTGAATGATTCCTCAAGTGTGATTCCGACCATTACAAGTTCGGATTTCGCTCCGATGGTCGCGGACGGAACCATCTCCGAAGGAATGATCCCGAAACTCCAGAATGCCTTTGAGGCCATCAATTCCGGCGTTTCCCGCGTCGTCATCACCTCTGCCTCCGCCCTCTCTTCCGGCACGACCATAATGGCCGACCCGGAGACCGATGACTAAGAGCCGGAGGGACAGCTTTACTGATAGGAAATCATCGGAGATTGTCTTCCGTTTGTTTTGACTAAAGTGATTGTTTGACTAATTGAAAAACAGGCGTTATCCTCTACGGCTACTATGGATACAATCGGGCTTTTGATGAATATGATCCGGATTCCTTCCCTCAGCAGGGAGGAAGGTGCGGCTGCGGACTATCTTGAAAGGTGGATGCGTGACAACGGATTTGATGTCAGGAGATTGGCTAACAATCTTTGGGTTGAGTCCGCTCCTCGTGACGAGAGGCCGACCGTGCTTCTGAACGCCCACATCGACACCGTGAAACCGGCATCTGGCTACACCCGTGACCCGTTCTCGCCCTCGGTGGAGAACAGGTGTCTTTTCGGACTGGGGAGCAATGATGACGGCGGCTCGCTCGTGGCGCTTTTAGAGACATATTCAAGACTCGTTCAGAAGCCGCAGCCGTACAGGCTCGTCTTTTCCGCCACCGCCGAGGAAGAGGTGAGCGGCAAGAAGGGGCTGGACTTGATTTTCACGGAGCTTGGCCGGATTGACTTCGGGGTGATCGGCGAGCCTACCGGAATGAGGATGGCTGTGGCAGAGAGGGGACTTATGGTGCTGGACTGCACCTCTTCCGGCAAAAGCGGACACGCCGCCAGAAACGAGGGAGTGAACGCCATCTACAAGGCGATGGATGACATTCAATGGTTCAGAAGCCACTCTTTTGACCGTGTCTCCGACTTCCTTGGGGCGGTCAAGATGACCGTCACACAGATTAACGCCGGCACCCAGCATAATGTCGTCCCTGACCGTTGCTCGTTCGTGGTCGATGTGCGCCCGAACGGAATGTACACCAATCCGGAACTCTTGGAGATGATAAAGTCCTCTGTCACTTGCGAGGTAAGGGAGCGTTCGACGAGAATCGGTAGCTCCCATCTCCCTTTGGATCATCCGATTGTGCGCCGCGGCCTCTCACTCGGTCTCGAACCTTTCGGCTCTCCGACCACCAGCAACCAGGCCCTCTGCCATTTCCCGACCCTGAAGATCGGCCCCGGAGATTCCGCCCGTTCCCATTCCGCCAATGAATATATCCGTCTGGATGAGATCGCCGACGGCATCACGACCTACCTTACCCTCCTCGACGGCCTGGAACTGTAGGCTTTCCTTTCCTTTTTTTACAAGACGAAAGGAGGGGCAAAGAGATCGTCAACCGTTATCACGCACTGGATTATGTCGCTATGGGAATTGCGCTTGAGCCCAGCTGTCGTGACTAATGTCAGGATAATCGATTTTGATGTTCCTGTCTCGGATTGGAAAACGTCAAGGCGTCTAAGCAGTTTCTCTTCCTCTTCGCTGTCGATCTCATATTCAGAACGTGAAAACTTCATTTCACAAAGATTCACAGTTTCGTCTTTACGGTCGATCAGCAGGTCAATCTGTGCTTTTGGAGACTCTGGATTGCTTCTCCAGGAACAGGCGTTGGTTTGAACACCCGCTATTCCAAGCCTTTGCTTGATCTGCGGCAGATGAGAGAGGCATAATTTCTCGAAAGCTAAGCCAGCCCAGGTGTTATGGGTGGTGCTATTCTGCGAATGGCTCCAGAATTGTGTGTCGTGGAAGCGGTTCTTGGCGATGAATGAGAAATAAAACATCGTGAAGAAGTCGGTCAATTGAAATAGTGTTTCCTTGGGCAAACGGTTGCCGGATGCCGGAGACTGATTGCCGAACGGCAGGTAACTTCTGATAAATCCACATTGCTCCAGTTCCTCAAGCATTTCGCTGAAGGCTCCGTTGTCGGTAAGAGACGAACGTGAGATAAGCTCGCGACGTGTCAGTCCTTTCCCTACTTGTGCGAGTGTCGTGACCACGGCAATGTAAGGATCCGGCTTTTTGAAGAGTGCTCGATATAGTGATGAAAACTCATTGCGAAGTTCTGAATCAGCGCCAAAGAAAAGTCGGTCGATATTCTGCGCAAGACTCAATGATTTGTCCATCATCGAGAAATAATATGGAATACCTCCCATCACCATATAGCATTCGGCGATCTGGCGACGGGAAAACCTGAATCCATAGTGACTGAAATAGCGTTCGCAGTCGTAGAGGCTGAAAGGCTCTACAAGGAGCTGATGTGTCAGCCGTCCGTGAAGCCCTCCCTTACTGTTGATAAGGTTGCTGATCATCCAAGATGTCGCTGACCCGCAGACAATCAGCTTGATGTCATCCCTAAGTGATGCCCAACTGTTCCAGAAATTCTCCAATGCAGGGATGAATCCGGACTTCGCAGTGTCCATCCACGGCAGCTCGTCTATGAATATTATTTTTCTTCCCTCCGGAAGTCCCTCAATATGGCGCGAAAGCTCACTGAATGCGAGTATCCAATTCTTTTCAACAGTGATCTTTTCGGTGTTGAAATACCTTTGCATCGCAACGGCGAAATTCGTCAGTTGATCCGTTTTCGATGCGTTATACATTCCTGTGACAAAGAAGGCGAAGTTGTCTTCGCAGGTTTTCCTTACAAGGAAAGTCTTGCCGACTCGCCTTCGCCCATAGATTGCGATGAACTCTGAACGCTGCGAATCTAAACATTTTTCGAGCTTTGCCGCTTCTGCTTCTCTTCCAATTAGTTTCTGCCTCATTATGATATTATTTTCTGCGCAAAGATAGGTTTTTATGGGTATTTGCGCAAATTAACTTAATATTTTCTGCGCAAAGGTGGCAATTCAACACAGTTTGCGCAGAAAATATTGAATATTCCTGCCTTCTGCGAGTATTCCGCCAACATTATCGAACCGCCTCCTTGACGGTCTGGTGCTTTAGATTCCTCCGTTCTTTTTTTGCGAAATGCTGATGAAGAATGCCCTTCCGAACGTACAGTAGGGGGTATGTTCTGCCGGCTATGCCTATTGAATGGGTAGCTGGCGAAACCACCTCTCTACAATGCCGTAGAACAAGGATTCTTCGCCAGCATTTCGCAAACTCTTTCGATAGCGTTCTGTGGTGATAATAGATTATGTCTCAAATGGCAATATGAATGTGAAATGATGCGGATAATTTGTGCGGTGATGCTGAAAAGCGTATATTTGAATCACTGAAAATGGTGATTGTTATGAAGGTATTGAAATCTGTCTTGACAGTATCCTTTATAGGAATCTGTCTGGCATCTTGTTCGAAGCGTGAATCCTTGACCGGTTTTGAGAAAGTGGCGGATATGCTATGTGGTGAATATTCCTTGACGGACATTTATTGGACGGGAGTTATTGTGGATTTGGATCAGGATGGCATAGGCCGAAGGGACTTGAAGAAAGAATTCAAGAATATTTCAGGCTATGTCGAGTCTTTTGGGAAGGCGGAGGTGTCAATGCCGGATGATGATAAGCTGCTCTTCAAGATTGTGGTTCCGGATTATGTCACACTTGAAATAGATGGCAAATATGTCTTGTCATCTGTGCGCTATCAAGGAATTGACATAGAAGGACGGTGGCGTGGTGGCGGGGAGAATCCTAAGCTTTCGACAGAAACATTCGAACTTGCGCCGGAGACTTCTATGGATGGAACATATATTGCCCATTCGATGAAAAAGGCTGTTATCTATAAATATGATGATGGCACTTTTGTGTGTAGGTCTGAATGCTCTTTATTGGATAAGTCTGAGGGAAGGCTGGTGGAAGGCGCTATCCTCTATTCATTCAGTAGGCGTTAGCTTAGAAGCTGTTTAAACTAAACAACTTCTTCATTGCTGTCCGGAGAAATTTTACCATAAAGTAAGTTGCCTGTTTGAGTCATCC
>CAYWIW010000006.1:0-98227 GCA_964458425.1 uncultured Muribaculaceae bacterium | reverse complement strand
AAATCTTGAGTTGATGACCAGGAACGCAGACACACTTTTTGAAACAGTACCGAATATGAATGATCCACACGGTCTTTTGCGTATCTTCCGTTATATATTCACTGATGTCAAGTCCTTCAGAAGAAAGGTTAGTACAATGCTCAACTAATTTCCAAACAGCAGATTGCGCATTTAGGTTAAACTTCGTGAGGTCAGTACCCACAATTCCCAATGTCTTGTCCTGTACTCCAATTACAAGATGCCCACCCTCCATATTGGCAATGGCTGATACATAAGAGATAACATCGTTTTTCTCGTCTCCTGCAAACGAGTTTTTCAAATTCTTCATCTCTTTCCATTCACAACAGGCGTTCTCCTGTGGAAACTCACGAAGCAAATATTGTTGAAGTTCTTTTGAAGTCATAATTCTACTTTAAATAATCCTTGTACTCAGTTCTTAATTTCTGCTCAATCTCTGCAATTATATATACTTGATTATTATGGCATCTGAGTCATTGTTTCGGTACTATATCAACACTTACAACAAAGTTTAACTTGAGAGCGATTTCTTCTACTAATCTTTTTAGACTTTCTGTACTATGATTTAATAATAAGAAATATCCATTACTCATTGGATGCTGGAATTTGCGATACTCTTCACTGAGTTGCTTACTTACCAATGGAGTGTTTTTTCTTCCTCTCATATTTAAGGCCGCAACTCGCGCAACACCAATATTCTCAATAAATACTTTGAATGTAGAGACTGAATCATGTTCCATAATGATTGAACCATCACCATAACTTAACCTAAGCTTACTTGCTGGTCTTTTATGCAAACTTTCATTTTCTGCAACAAGAATATTTACCGCACCGTTTTTATCAGCACGACTCGTTACATGATATAACGATTTTGCCTTTTTAAGGAATCTCGGGAATAATGTTCCCCATTGATTATTTACGACAACTTTTGTACCGTCAGACAAAGTAATTATTTCATTCTCTTTTAAGAAATATCGTTTCTGTAAATCAGGTTGTGATATAATCCTTTCTTTCACAGAAGATAAAGTCCTAATGACTCCAAGAGATTTTGTGTGTAACTCTGCTGGGAACTGTCTTTCCAATTCTTCAAGACTTACATTGGGATTATTTCTAACATAATACTTTATAAATTCTAATACAAATCTCCTTTTGCAATGGAAGATTATCCCATCAAAAGAGAAATAAGCATCTTGATTTTTGTCTGTATCCTCTAATGCTGAAGATGAAGCGACAATCACTTGCGATAAATTAAGGTTTTCTTTCCAGTTTACATTTATATCCAATTTGCTTAGTTCTGCATTCAACACTTCATCTTCAAAACCCTCTTTTGTGAATTTTTCTTTGATTAAGGTGATAATGTTTTTTATCGCATTACCGCTAAAGAAGAATTCATTCAAACGCTGTTGTAAATTATTGCGAGCGATGATTTGGTTATAGCGTTCTTTACAGAAGTCTTCTAAAGAAGTTATATCAAACTTTCCGTATGAAAGCATTTCGCAAAATATATCTCCATTAGCATCATCTTCACAAAATTCTACTTTGAAAACACTAATAGGACTATCAAAATCATTTGGATTATCATAATATAGTTGAATATTTTCGCCTATATATAAGCCTATATTCAATCTTAATTGACGCATATAAGACATCAACTGAGATTCTTGTTTAATATTACAAATATTGTTCGGACGTTTAATTTCAATGGGTAGAACCGGAATACCATTCTTATAAAGTACAATATCTGGACGTATAGAGTTTTTATGTCCTATGTTTATCGTTACTTGCGACTGCATAGTTTTATTGGAACTTCTCCAACCTAAAAACTTCAAACAATTCTCAATTTCTTGTTGATATTTAGGTTCTGTCGAACTACACTTTACGTATGGCTGTAAGGTCTCTACTATTTCAATCCAATTGTCATTCATAATACTATATTAATTTTGCTGATTAACCAATTCTTGAACTCCCACCTCCAATAAGGTTGCAATCTTCACGAGTGTAGCCAAATCGGGCTGTGCGACATTTGAGCACCATTTAGATACGGTTGACGGATTTTTACCTAATTGCTTTGCCAACCATTTGCCTGTACGTTTTTTTTCTACAAGCACAATTTTAAGACGATTTATATCCTCCATTATAATCAATCTATTGAATTTAACGCAAAGGTATTTATTTTGTCGGGAATAAAAGAATATTTGCCAAGAAAAGTTTCCAACTTACTAATTCTTCCGACTTCGAAGGGAGAAATTCGCAGAATGAGGCAAGGTTTTCGGGAGTAACCCGAAAGGTTTTGAGTAACTCAAAACATACCTTGCTGTGTTAAGAAGGACATAAGTCTAAAGTTTCAATTCGTGGTTTGTTATTGGTGGAATTGCCATAACATAGGCAAGTAATATGGCGGTTTGTCAAGTTTGTGGGTAATAAGGCTATATAGCTGGCCTGTGGCAAATATAGAATTGCTGATTCTTGTTTCTTTGAGGGAGGGATTCTTTCTCCTAGAAAAGAAACGGATAGCAAAACTATCAATGCTCTACTATCCGTCTGAATATTCTGTTTCCCATCGGTCGGTCATCTCCTCTATGGGTACTTTTCAGTGCGGGCTTGAAAGATGCAAGTTTTTTCGGATCAATACTCTCGAAGAATGAGAGGAAGATTGTTCCGAAAACGGCTTGCCGCTTGAACTTACAGGTTTCAAAAACGGTTCGCACATTTCTTTGTACCCATAGAGGAATGAGCGTATGATGGGAATTTTATACATAGGTACATTTGAATTTAATATCATACTCTCATCTATACGCATTTAGTTATGTCCATACTTGCATTCATTCACACACTCGTGCGTACGCACATTCAAAAACAATATACTGTTTTTTGGATTGGTTGTGAGTTTGTTCATTACACACTCTCTAACCTTGTATGCTCCAAATGTTTTCAGTCGAAAGGATAGAGCAATAATCATCGGGAGTGCATAAACATCTATGCTTATTCCATTGGATATATTTATACACCTTTGCACCTCGTGTTCATTAAGGACACCGCTTTTGTATATGACTTTGATATTGCCTCTTAAAGTCGAATATGTGATACCGAATAAAACTATCAGTTCGTTTGTACTCATCCAAATGTCATTGCTTGTTGTGTTCGGGAAATGGATTCGTCCGTATTCATCCATTGTTATAATATTTCTTTCTGCGTCCATTGTAGTTTCGTTTATAGTGGTGATTAAATGGCTTTGCAAATGAAACTCTCCATTGATTCTATCTGCTTGGATAAGTTCTCAATATCGTTGCTAACTTTCTCAGCTGTAATCTTTGCATAAATTTGAGTGCTGCGTATGCTTGTATGTCCCATCAATTTTGACAGCGTTTCAATGGGTACTCCGTTGGATAAGCAAATGGTCGTTGCATAGCTGTGTCTGCTTTGATGCCAGCAGACGTTCTTGTTGATTCCGCATAGCTTTGCCACTGCTTTAATTCCATGTCGGCAATTGGCATAGCAGGGTACTGGCAACAGTTTATTACCCTCTGCCATTCCGCTGTACTTCTTGATGATATGTTTAGCAGTATCAAGCAATCGGATATTTGTTTCCGTTCCCGTCTTTTGTCGATTGGTTTTAATCCATAAGTGCCCATCGAATGATGTCTGTAAATTGTCGGTGGTGAGATTATACATATCCCTCCAACTCAATCCGCTGAAACAGCAGAAGATGAAAAGGTCTCTAATCAGTTCGTAACTTTTCTTCTTGAATATTCCGTTAATCAGCATTGTGATTTCTTCTTTGGTCAGGAATCCTCTTTTGGTTTCCACCTTTGTAATACGATAAGCATAAAACGGGTCACGCTGCAACCAACCGTTGTTGATGGCTGTATGTATGATGCTGCGGAACGGCATCATATACGACCATACGGTGTTTGTACAATGGTTCTTCTCGGTCCGAAGGAATAATTCAAAATCGGTGATGAATGCAGGGGATAGTTCACGCAAGGCAATATCGCTGACTTTGTAGCGATGCTTGATGAATTCTTCCAAATGATTATAAACGGTGCAATACTTCCAATAACTGCGTTGGCTTTTCATCTTGCCCACTTGTTTGGCATAATCCTCATTATGCCGGCGGAATACGGCAAGCTGGGTCTTATGGTTCTGCCCTATACCCAAGAATGCATTTCTGACTTTCTCTGCCAACACATAACCATCCCTATCCATAATTTCTTGATAAGCCTTGTTGATGCCGACTCTGATTTTATCCAACATTCTGTTGGCTTCTTGTGCAACAACGCTTCTTTCCGACATTCTGCCGAGGTTGACATTCCACAACTTTTCCTCTACATCCAGTTTGCAACTGAATTGGGAAATCTTGCCGTTTACAGTGATACGGCACATCACAGGCACAAGCCCATTCTTCTTCGGGGCATTGCGTTTGAGATAGAATAATACTCTGAAAGTGCTTCTGCTCATAACTCTACTTTTTTGATTACAAAATTATTTATGGCAGAGTTTAGTGACGGTAAGCAAAACACAGCGTATCAATGCGAAAGAATCAGCCGAAGCGAAAACGGAACGAAGATATGAGAAACTTCGCTATATTTGCAACCACAATCGCTTCACAAGTATTGCTATTCAGCCTATTGCAGCAACCAAAACAAGCTTTCAAAGTCGAGAGTCGAAGTAACGAGATAGTAACGAAACTCTGTCATTTCTTGGCTTTTCATTGGCATTTAATGGCACTGCAACATCTTGGCAAACACTGTTAAATCGCTAACAGACAACATTCTTTCCCCATTTCGCACTCTCTTTCGTTTCTTTGTTGTATCTAGTTGAAAATAAATGGGAATTATTGTCTAACAATATCAAAAAGTCTATTCCTCTCTCTTTTCGTTGGCATAAACTCTCCAATACCTTTTGCCTTATCCTACTCGCTTCACAGGTGTTCAACCTAAACGCAAGAGCAATAACCACTTCAAGATTATAAGTGGTACGCTTGGCATACTTCTGTGTCGTGGTAATGTTCGTATGCCCAAATACTCGGCTTACACTCTCAATGGGAACACCCTTACTGAGAGCCAATGCCGCGAATCCATGACGTGTACAATGGAATGAAATATCCTTTGAGATTCCACACTCTTTTATCATCTTTTTCAACGGTTTACAGATGTTCCAGTAGTTGGGATTGGGGAACACCAACTTGTCCTCTTGAAACCTCTCGTAACGCTTGATTATCTATAATGGAATGTCCAACAACTTCATTTGGAAATTGACCTTTGTCTTGTGTCGCTTGGATAGAATCAATTTCTCACCGTTAATCTCTACAATGTCATAGGTAGTCAGTTCCTTAATATCCACGAATGACAAGGCTGTAAAACTTGCAAAAAAGAACAAGTCTCGAATATAAGCCAACTTTTTATTCGCAAACTCGCGAGTTATCACTGCCTCGATTTCATCTTCGGTCAAATATTGGCGTTCCTTGATATTTTGATTTACCCGATACTGGGCAAATGGATTTCTCGGTGTCAGTCAATTATAATGTGCATTAGCCACGATTGTTTTCAGCCACATACAATGCGACCATACACTGCCATTATGTAGTTCTGCATCAGTTGAAAGATATAATTCGTACTCCTTGATGAAGTCGGGAGTAAGTTCAAGCATAGAAATATCGCTTAGCTTGTAGCACTTTTTGATGAACGTTACCAAATGATTTCGTGACCTTACTCGCACCTTATATGGACTTGCCGCACGGTCTATTCCGACACGCTTATTGAAGTTCTCATTATCTTTATCAAATGCACCAAGCAGTGTTTCGTACTCCGTTCCTATACCTTGATAGGCATTTCGTACCATTTCGGCAGTTACAAACGCTTCTCTATCCGACAGGCGCTGGTAGTGCTTGATGATTTGAGCCTTGATGTTGTTGCTATAGAATATACCGGACAGGATACCTACATCATTCTGATCCAGGTGCGTTCCCCCATAAAACCCCCATAAAAACCAGAGTTTTCCGATTGGCGGTATCAATGAAAACTCCATTCCTGACCGCCTCCTACAAAGATGACAGGGCTGCTGCCTGGCTGGAGAGACGGTCAAGAATGAAAGAATATCACCTCTACGAGGTTTTTGAATATTTCAAGAGAACTACTTAAAGCAAGCTACTCGGCAAGCCTGAAAACATCTGACGTACCCGCGGTCCCATAGACGACTTTTCCCGTCGCCGGATCAACTGCGGCCGTGTCCGAAAGCCAGAACGCTTTCTTGACGGGATCATAGTATGGCTGGACGAGACCGGCGTTTTTGTACCAGTCATCAACATAGCTCATCCACTCAGAGCTGCCCTCTTTATAGCCGGGGCCTCCGAACATACAGGCGAGTACGCCACGGTCAGCAATGTTCCACTTCACCTTGTCGCCCCCTGTTGTCCCCATATACTGAAGCGGGACATAGACTTTGTTGGTCTCGGTGTTCCAGTAAAACACGTAATCCTGGACATCATAACCGGCTCCGCTGTCGTGTCCCCAGCAGTCAGGGAGATAGCACTGAAGGACATTCTTGGCGTAGTCGCGGGCGTACATCACCTTGTCTTCCTGCTCTCCCCACCAGCCTTCCTCAATGGTACCCTTGCCGTATTCATAATAAGATGTCGGGTATTCTATCGCTGCCAAAGCCTTTCCGTAGCCGAATAGAGATGAATAGCCGCTGATGGAGATTTCCAGTTCATAGACCTCATTGAACTCGAGCCTGGACTTGTCATAAGTCACGACAAGATTCCCGATTCTCTCTCCGTCTTTGATTGTCACCTGCGACGGCACGCTGAAGATGGATGTCCCTGTGGAGGAAACGCTCACTGTGACATCTCCGGATGTCCCGAGACGTACGACAGGGATTTCAATCTCCGGGTTGGAAGACACATTGAACGAGAAAGATTCCTGAAAGAAGTAACACTCAGAACCCGAGGCTGGCGCACTGCCGTCATCCTTGCACGACACCGCAATGAGGATGACTGCAAGAAACGCGGTTAATCTTTTCACTGATTTCATTGTTATCTTGATTTATAGACTCCCTTGCGAGAGTCAGTTTCATTATTCAAACTTTTCCGTGTCAAAGAACTTATGGCCTTCGACAACTATCGGCTCACCATAATGGCTCGCTATCTCGTCATTAGTGCGAAGAGCGGTCGTGTAGGTGCTGTAAGTCGTGTAAGGATTGTTGAAGTCGTAAACAGCCCTGTTACCGTTCAGCTCGGCATTGTTGAAGCCAGGTGTCCAGCCAGGATGGATTCTGTCCATATCTATGGCGTGGGCGGCTCTCTCCACGCTCGCTCCAGGATACCAACGGTGACATCCTGTCTCAAGGCGCTTATTGTCGAAATAGTTTATTCCCTCGCCCCAGAACTCTATGCCTTTCTGGAACATCAGCTCCTCATAGACATCCTTCTTTGTGGCAGCGCCGCAGACATATGTGCTGTTACGTGTCCTGATGATGTCCTCAAGAGTAGCCTTGGCAGCCGACACTCCTGCCGTGTTCAATTCGGCCTCGGCCTTGATGAAATACATCTCCTCGACACGCATAATCGGGAAGTCTGTAGCCCCTCCGACCTCATAGGTATTATAGTTACCTTCATTAGGACGGAACTTTAGATTGACATAGAGCCAAGGCCAAGCCTTGAATCCATAACTCGAATTTATGCGGGAACGAACCCAGGAAGCCGAGCTGCTGAATTGATACTTACCGGAATCATCGCTCCAGTCAGCCTGCTCGGTGCTTTTGTTATTGTTCGCCAAAGCCCACTTGTTGTTGATAAGGTTGCCGGCGGCGTCCCTCTCGACCAGATAGGCCTCGCCGGTCTTCTGATTCTTTGACTCGTAGAAGAACTCCGGTCCAAGCCAGGACTTCTTGCGCCAATCGTTGTCCGACAATCTTTCGTAAGCTGCCCGGTCGAGAGAACGGCCTACACGCCATCCGTAGGAGGAAAATGTGGTTTCAGTACCCATAATCATCGCATAGACAAAAGAGCCGTCAGTAGCGGCAGAGGTGTTGTTAGGATCTATATGGGTCGCAAGCATCCAGGAATTCTGGGAATTACGGTTGTTGAATCCAGTCTTGGGGTCTGTCCACTGCGCTTCGGTCAAAGGAGTGCATCCTGACCGGGCGATGGCCTTTTCCGCATATTCACCCGCCAGCTTCCAGTACTCGGCCTTCGAAGTGTACTTTGCCGCGCGTTCGGTACGAGAAGCCAGATTGGTATAGGCACGCGCATAAAGGCCATAGACAACGGCGATGTTCGGCTCCACCTTGTCTTTGCGTGTGTAGCCGTCAAGATATGTCTCCGCCTGCGATAGGTCGGAAAGAATCAAGTCATAGACCTCATCAACCGTAGCCCGTGGGTTGTTGGACGCTTCCTGAGTCGTTGTCTTGTCCGTGACAATCGGAACCCCAAGATTGCCGAGGTCGCTCTTCGGTTCGACGAATGTGTATCTGGTGTCAACAGGTTTCTTATATTCCATAATCTGTACCAGATCCATATAGTACAAAGCCCTATAGGCGTAGCAGATGCCAAGATTGACAAGCATCTCGTCCGTGGCGTTCCCGACATCAATCATTCCGATCACGTCATTGACTGTCTTGATGTAGCCATAGTAAAGATATGTCGGATATATGCCTCGGTTGGAGCCGCTGGCTGAAACGGCGCCCTGTGTCCAGGCTCCCATAGTATTGAAGCCATTGTACCCTGGGCAGACCATCATTGTCGTGGAATGTTCCAGCTGCACACGCATTCCTCCGTAAGAAATGGTCTCGATGCCTCCGTCATCATTCCTGTAGCCCACCATATTGGTATAGATGGAATTGACCATTCCGTCAATTGCGGACGAAGATTGCCCGATCTGATCCGAAAGGACAGAATCAGTAGGAAGGACTTCCTCCATACAGGACGCGAGGCAGGCCAACACTGCGACGGATGAAGCTAAAGCTATATTGATTTTCATTTTGTCTCGTGGTTTATTTTAGAAAGTAAAGGTGACACCGCCCGACAATGTACGGATCGGGGAATATAATTCCGAGTTGGTGTAGCCACCAATCGCATAGCGAGGATCAAACCCTCTTCTGGCGGATATGAATCCAAGGTTCTCTCCTGAGAAATAGATTCTTACGGAAGACACGTTGAATTTCTTTGTCAGCGTTGAAGGGAGGGTATATCCCAAGTTCACATTCTGGAGACTGAGATAACTCGTGCTTGTAAGGAATCGGTCAGAGCGCGGGGACTGGCTATAGGTGTTGGAGTAGCGAAGAGCCGGCACATCGGAATGAGCGGTCTCGGTCCAAGCGTTCAGCATATCCGTGTGCCAGGTTGTTCCGGTCTGCCCTCCGGAATGCATAAGCACCTGATAGACATAATCATATCCCTTTCCTCCAAGTTGGAAGGCAGCCTGCACTGACAGATCGAGATTCTTGAATCTGAAAGAAGTCGAAAGGCCGCCCTGAAATTTAGGGAGGGCGTCTCCGCAAAGATACTCGGTCGCGTCGCTTTGATTCTTGGTTGTAGTCCTGGTCACATTGCCGGTGGCCTCGTCGGTCACGTCTTTGAAGAACAGAGCCTCACCGGTCTCCTGATCCACACCCGCATATTTCGGAAGATACCAGGTGTAAAGGGAAAGACCTTCCGCCACAAAGTACTTATACTTGGACACGAATGACGGATCGTCGTTCACATATCCGCTGTAGCCCTCTATCTCGGTGGTCTTGATCTCATCCGGGAGCGAGAGTACCTTATTCTTGATGTGAGAGATGTTGAAATCCGCGCTCCAGGATATGTTCTTGGTCCTGATGATGTCAGCACTGATGACAAGTTCAAGGCCGGAGTTGCGCATATCGCCCATATTCAGGCAGTAACTTGTGTAGCCGACGGAAGGAGGGGTGCTGAGAGTGAACAGCATATCCGTTGTCTTGCGGTAGAAATAGTCCAGACTTCCGCTGATACGACTGCCAAGCACACTGAACTCGACTCCCGTATTGAAGTTTGTGTTCGTCTCCCAGGTGATGTCCTTTGTTCCCTTTTGAAGCCACTGGTAGGCCACCGAGTTATTATTGTTCACGATTCTGTAGGAGTCCGCATACAGGAAATTACCGATGTTGTCGTTGCCTTGGCTTCCAATGGAGGCCTTGACCTTGATCTCATCCACCCATCCCACATCAAAGAAGTTCTCCTTCGAAAGAATCCAAGCGACACCTGCCGACCAAAAGTTGCCCCAACGGTAATCCTTGTCGAAACGGGACGAAGCATCGCGGCGGAAAGACAGCGAGCCGAAATATTTGTTATCATAGCTGTACATCCCCCTGAAAAAGTATCCTTCGTTATTATAGGCTGTCGAATTTGAATCAGGGTCACCGTTCTTGTTAAGCATCTGGGAGAGTTCGGTGGCCCCGTCTATCCCGAAATTGTAGCCGGACGCTCCGAGATACTCATAAAGGTAATTGTAGTACTCGTGACCAAGCATCACGCTGATGTCGTGAGTGTTGTCTATCACCTTGTGATAGTTGAGGAGTTGCTGGGCGTTATAGGTGAACGTGCGGTAGGAAGATTTTGAAAGATAGCCGTTGTCCGAGCCCGAAGTATACTTGTCGGTATAAGGATCTTCCGAATATATGCCCCTGCGGTCGTAGTCATAGGCATTGCCGTTGATTGTGAGAGTAAGGTCCGGGAACAGCCTTACATCGGCATAGCCGCTTGCGATAAATGAGTTGCCGGTAGTCTTGGAAACACGGTACTTGTTTGTGAATATGGCATTGCCGCCTGTGCCTCCGGCTCTGCTGAGGTCTCCCAACTGGCTGTTGGCGAAATCATACACCTGGCGTCCCTCGGAATCGGTCATAATATTGCCGTTGGCGTCACGGATGTAAACAGGGTATACAGGAGCCTGGCACTTGATGATGCTCCAAATTGTCCCCGTGCCTATCGTACCTTCGGAAGTCTGGGAATACTCATACTTGGTGTAGTTGAAATTGCCACCGATTTTCAGCCATTCCTTTGCCTGCCAGTCAGCTTTCAGACGGGCGGTCAGACGGGACTGCCGGGAACCTTCCTGAATACCCTCCTGGTCAAGATAGCCGAGAGAACCGTAAACGCTGATCTTGTCGGCACGTCCGGAAGCGCTGAGGTTGTACTCCTGGCGGAATCCTGACCGAAGCCCTTCTCTCTCCCAGTCATCAGCCTGAATCCAATAAGTATTGCCATTGAAATTATGGAATGCACCCTCCACGGCGTCAGGGTTCATCGTTCCACCGGCAAGGATGAAATCCTGCCCGGTCGGGACCGTGTAAGGTACATAGCCCGGCCCTATACCGGAATCATAAAGGCCGGAATTGGCTTTCTTGTGAGCGGACTCGGAGGTAGCGCCTTCTTCCATTACATATGTGTTGTACAGCATATTGTAATAGGTTTCAAAGAACTCCTTGGCATTGGTGGTCCTATAGTTCCTCAGGCCTTTCTGGTTCACACCCCACTTGGCGTCGAATGTGATCTTGGCATCCGAGGATGTAGCCTTCTTTGTCGTAACCATAATCACGCCGTTCGCTCCGCGCGCACCGTAAAGTGCATTGGACGCAGCGTCCTTCAAAACCGTCATCGTCTCGATGTCGTTTATGTTGATAAGGCTTAAATCACCGTCAAACGGCATTCCGTCAACCACGATAAGCGGTTCGGTACCCGAGGAAATAGAGCTGACTCCCCTGATTGTTATACTGGGGGAAGACCCGAGCTGCGAGGATGTGTTATTGATCTGGAGACCGGCGACACGTCCGGCAAGAGCAGAGGCGGCGTTGGTCACCTGTACTTTCGCAAGTTCCTCGGATTTCATCGTACCCGCCGAACCGGTGAAGGCCTCCTTTTTCATCTGGCCGAAAGCCACAACTACAACGTCATCGAGCAGTTCTGTGTTTTCTTCAAGAACAATGGTTAGCCGGGTCCTGCCTTCAATGCCGATTACCTTTGTAGTGTAACCGATACAGGAGACTTGGATAGAAGCTGTCGCAGGCACGTTCAAAGTGAATGAGCCGTCAATGTCACTCACTGTTCCATTGGCGGCCTGTCCGACCTGAACGATGCCCGCACCGATGAGGGGCTGGTTGGAAGAATCGAGAACCACACCCTTGACTGTTGTCTGCGCCATCGCACTGACTGCGAGAAGCAACGAGACGAGCAAGAAAAAGACTTTCTTCATCTGAGTGATAGCTTTGTTGTTAAACAATTAAATTTAGTAGTGTTATTAATGCGTAGGCATTCTCGCAAATGTAATGATTTTCCTGTTTAAAACAATACAATTAAATCGAAGACAATCGACATAAGCGGCTGGCCGTACGTTTTATGCTAAAAAAAATTTAACAAAACTCGCATCATTCGAGCGGCACTTGAAATTGTGGCGGAAGTTGGCTATCTTTGAGAGAATATTTTTAAATGACACTGACTATGCCGGATCTTAAGAGAATCGTGGAACTGTTCGCCATCGAAGGCGAGGTCAAGGAGATAAAGCCACTTGGCAACGGGCTTATCAACGACACATACAAGGTTGTCACGGAGGGTGACGGAGCGGACTATGTGCTGCAAAGAATCAACAATGCGATCTTCACGGACGTGGATCTGCTCCAAAGCAACATAGAAGCAGTCACAAGACACATCAGGAGAAAGCTGGAATCCGCCGGGGAAAAGGACATCAACCGCAAAGTCCTGAGGTTCATACCATTGAAATCCGAGGGAAGAAGAATAGAGGCCCTGATGGGCGACAAGCCGAGAACCTACGCCCTGGCCGAGGGCAAGTACTGGCGCGTGTCCGTGTTCATCGACAACGCAAAGACATTCGAGACAGTCAATCCGGAATATTCAGAATATGCCGGCGAGGCGTTCGGAGCATTCGAGGCCTCGCTCGCCGACATCCCGGACACTCTCGGGGAGACAATCCCTGACTTTCACAATATGGAGCTGAGACTCAGGCAGCTGGTCGACGCGGTGCGCGGCGACAGGGCCGGGAGGCTGAGTGCGGACGACAAGACCGACGGACAGGAGCTTCATCAGATTCTGAAAGACATCAACCGTTACAGCGAGAGTATGTGCAAGGCCGAACAGCTTCACCGCGAGGGAAAACTGCCCAAACGGATATGCCACTGCGACACCAAGGTCAACAATATGATGTTTGACGAGGAGGGCAGGATACTTTGCGTCATCGACCTTGACACGGTGATGCCAAGCTATGTTTTCTCCGATTTCGGGGATTTCCTGCGCACAGCCGCCAATCCCGTGGCCGAAGATTCTCCCGAGCTGGACAAGGTCGATTTCGATATGGAGATATTCAAGGCCTTCACAAGAGGCTACCTGAAAGGGACAAAGCCGTTCCTCACACCGGTCGAGAGGGAGAACCTGCCCTATGCGGCGTGCCTGTTCCCGTTTATGCAGGCAGTCCGCTTCTTCACCGACTACATCAACGGCGACACTTACTACAAGATAAAGTATCCGGAGCATAACCTTGTGCGCACGCGCAATCAGATGAAGCTTTTCCATTCTGCGACGGACAAGGTTTCCGAAATGTCATCATTCATAGAATCAATTAAATAGCAAATATGAGACGCAGGGATTTCTTAAAGACCGCAGGTCTGGCCACAGCCGGAGGCGGTCTCCTCGCCGGGACAGGCGGGCTTCTCGCCGGATGTGCGGGGAGAGAGAGCGTCAACGCTCCCAAACCATACAAAGTCAACGGAAAGGCCAGAATGAAACTGACCTTTGAACCTTACGAGCTGCAGCTGAGACACACTTTCACCGTGGCGACATATTCGAGGACCACCACGCCGGACGTGCAGGTGAAGATTGAATATGACGGGTTCACCGGCTACGGCGAGGCTTCGATGCCGCCATATCTGGGACAGACAGTGGAGAGTGTCTGCGCTTTCTTGAACAAGGTCAATCTGGAGCAATTCAGCGACCCGTTCCAGATTGACGACATCCTTACCTATGTGGACGGAATCAACGAGGGAGACACCGCCGCCAAGGCAGCTGTGGACATAGCCCTGCACGACCTTGTAGGGCAGCTTATGGGACAGCCGTGGTACAGAATCTGGGGACTGGACGCCGGAAAGGCTCCGAGCACCACTTTCACGATCGGAATCGACACGCCGGACGTGGTAAGGGAGAAGACCAAGGAATGCGCCGGACAGTTCAATATTCTTAAAGTCAAGGTCGGGCTCGACAACGACAAGGAGATGATCGAGACAATCCGCGAGATCACCGACCTCCCTCTCGCCGTGGACGCCAACCAAGGCTGGAAGGACAAGGAGACAGCCCTCGAGATGATCCACTGGCTGAAGGATCACGGTGTCGTGATGGTCGAACAGCCGATGCCGAAGGAGATGCTTGACGAAAACGCCTGGCTGACCGAGCGAAGCCCGCTGCCGACATTCGCCGACGAGGCCATCCAGCGACTATCCGACGTGCAAAGAATCAAAGGAGCCTATACCGGCATCAACATCAAGTTGATGAAGTGTACCGGTATGCGCGAGGCCTGGAAGATGCTGAACTATGCCCGGGCCGAAGGGATGAAGGTGATGGTCGGGTGTATGACCGAGACATCCTGCGCCGTGACCGCGGCGGCACAACTCTCTCCCGCGGTTGACTTCGCGGACCTTGACGGCAACCTTCTCATCGCCAACGACCGCTTTGAAGGAATGACCGTCATCGACGGAAGGATTACCCTGCCTGACCGTCCGGGACTCGGACTCAAACTGATTTAAGGAATTGCAACGATGAAAAGAAAAGAAATCGTCCTGTGGACGCTGGTGGCGCTGGCGCTGGCGGCGAACTTTTGGCTGCCGAGACAGATGAGGTACCGCTACTCCTGGGACAAGGATCTGGCACAAAGGCTTGCCACAGAGTTCTGCGCAACAAGAGAAGAAGTCAAGGAGTACATCCGGAAGTACGTTCCCGATGTCACCGACAAACAAATTGACGAGTGGACAGCCAGCGGAGAGCTGGAGTCAAGACAGGTCGGCGAGGACACGATGTACTTCAGTGCCGCAGCCCGCAATCTGTTCAGAATCAACCCGGAGCTGGCCGCCATAAAGGCTGCCGCCGATGCCGGGGAGCAGGATCTTTCCAAAAGCGGAACGTCCCTGTCGGGTCACGAGTCAATAGACGCGATCACCATTCCGCGGATCAAGGAGCAGGTTATGGAAAACATAGCCGCCGGAAAGGAGAACCCTTACCTCGCCCTGCCCAAAAGGATGAAAGTGACCTTCACCCTTACCGTCCGGGCCAACACCCTGAGACCGGGTCAGACCATCCGCTGCTGGCTGCCGCTCCCCCGCAAGGACGTGCCTCGCCAGACCGATGTCAAGTTCATCGAAGCCGGAGCGAACGGCACGGCATATCCAACGGAAAAGCTCACGTTCTCAAGCCCTTCCAATCCACACGGCAGTGTTTACCTTGAGGCCAAGACCGTAAGGGACAAACCGACCGTCTTCCACGAGGTCTTCGAATATGTCTCCTCAGGCGAATGGCATCCTATCGACCCTTCCAAGGTGCTTGCCTACGACACTTCGGCTTCCGAGTACTCCGAATACACCTCCGAGCGGGAAAAGCACGTGATCTTCACCGACAGGATCAAGGCCGCCGCCGACTCCGTCACCTCCGGGATAGACAACCCTTATCTTCAGGCCAAGGCAATCTATACCTGGATAGACAAGACCTTCCCGTGGGCATCGGCAAGGGATTACTCCACAATCGAGAATATCCCCGAATATGTTCTTGAGAACGGCCACGGCGACTGCGGTCAGGTGACGCTTCTCTTCATCACGATGTGCCGCTACAAAGGCATTCCTGCCAGATGGCAGAGCGGCCTGATGATGCATCCGGGAGCCGGCAACCTCCACGACTGGGGCGAAGTCTATTTCGAAGGCTACGGCTGGGTGCCTGTCGACCAGAGTTTCGGGATAACCTCATACGGCGGGGACTTCTTCCTTGGCGGCATAGAACCGTACCGTATGGTCATCAACTCCGACTTCGGGGGCAACCTTGACCCGGAGAAGAAATACCCACGCAGCGACACCGTCGATTTCCAGCGAGGCGAAGTGGAATGGGCCAAAGGCAATCTTTACTTCACCCACTGGGACTACGACTTCCACATCGAATATCTCGACTAAGAGGCAAGTCTCAGACGGCTGATGTACTCACGGTAGGATGTCCAAGCCTGGGATTTGGCATTGCGTTCCTTACGAAGGGCGGAAAGGAAATCAGACAGCGAAGTCTCCACACTCAATAAGGTAGTCATCAAAGGGTTAGTCCCGTTAGAGTCAAACCTTAGCTCAGTGAGATGTTTACGCAGCATCCAGAAGAGATCTGCGTGGTACTTGTCGTAATTCGGATTCTCCGCAATGAGTTTCACGATAATATCAACCCCGGAGTCTTCGTAATGCGATTCATTCAGCACCGCCAGCCTGTACTTGAATTTCCGGAAGGCGGATGAATCAAGCCCGTTGTCAACGGTAGTCCGGAAGACATCTATCATCTGGCCGTACAGTGTCTCAACCGTGTCCCAGTCCTCCTTAAGCTCAACTGCTCTTGCCAACAGGTACAGTCCGTTGAAATTGTCATCCAAAGCCGAGACCGCCGAACTGAGCAAGGAAAGAGCCTCGTCAGTCCTGCCCGAGTATAGAAGTCCCGCACCATTCAAAATAGCGCTCTCACGACCGACATTCGGGATGGCTGTCCACTCCTGCCCAAAGAGGCAGGAATCGTCAGCCACATAGGACAGTGCCCTGTTCAGAAGATCGTAGGCGTAGGACACATTGCCGCCACGAGCCTCTTCCACACACATAGAAAAGAGCTTAGAGGCCGCTCCGTCATAGTCGCCCTTACGTTCATACTCATTGACCGCCTCTCCGATCGCAAGTTCCGCCGAAATGACTTTCTCGTCGTTGTAGGTTGACGCAAAGGACAGAGCGTCCCTTGAAACCCGGACAGAGTTATAGTCAACCTTTTTGGCAAGACGCAGGCCATCAAGCGAACGGCAACGGCTGAGCGCCACATATGCCTGTCCGCAGGTAAAAGCTCCCCTACCGAAATCAATTGTCACCTTATCGAACGTAAGCGACTGACTCTTGTGGATGGTGATCGCCCACGCAAGACACAAAGGGTACTGAGCGACACTGCCGACAGACTTCTTCTCGCACACTTTTTTATCTGCGTTATAGGTATATTCGTAGGCATCCCAAGTTTCTTTGTCAACGTTTACCTCATTGCCGTTCTCCAAAGTGACATTGATGTGGTCAGAACCAATTGAAGAGACCTTGCCGAGCGTACCATTCGACCATCGCCCAAGATTGTCGTTGCGGGTGAACATCACCTGAGCGCCCTCCTTCAGCACAAGGCGCTCTTCTGCGACATCCCGTAGTTTGCCTGTTTCTCCTTGATATTCAGCCTCGAAAGAGAATTCGTCATTGTCAATTTCCACGAGCCTTTCCTCATTGACGAACTTGGCGTCTTGACGGTAGGCGCTCAACGTGATTCTCAAACCATCCACGTCAGCATCCTCGCAAGAGGGCAGAACGCGTGAGTTAATCTCCCTAAGATCCGATGGCGTAACCTTGCCCATCCGGAAATGGTCAAGGATCTCGATGAAACGGCGGTCGCTCTGCCGGTAGATCTTCTGGAATTCAATCTTTGGCAGCCGAATATTCTTGAAGCACTTGGCGCTATAGAAGAATGTGCCGTCACACCCGTAAATCTGCCTCAACATCAGCCTGTCATCACTTCTGACAACCGGCGGCAACTGGAATATGTCGCCGACAAACACCATCTGCACTCCACCGAACGGTAAGCTGGAGTGACGACAAGACCTCAGCATTCTGTCAATCGCATCCATTATGTCACAACGCACCATAGAGACCTCATCGATTATGATGGTATCAACATTCTGAGCCAAGGATATCTTGTTCTCGTTCATCATACCATAACTTTTCGGTCCCTGCACGCCAAGGTCAAGCCCGAAGAACGAATGGATTGTCTGGCCACCGGCATTGATGGCAGCCACTCCTGACGGGGCAAGCACGATGAAGTTCTTGTCCACACACTCCTGCACCTTCTGGAGGAATGTGGTCTTTCCCGTCCCTGCCCGGCCAGTCAGGAAGAAACTCTTGTTCGTCTTTGCGATCAAGTCGTAGGCGTTGCGCATCTCACGGTTGTCCGTGTCGAAAGATATTTTGTTGAGTTCCTTGTTCATATTCATAAGTTCTATTGGTTCATAAAAGGGTCATTCATTATTTGCCGCAGCCGATCAGCTGCGTTGTCCTCGTCGTCTCGCCGACAAGAGTCTCCGAAAGCTGCCGAAGCTGGGAGTCCGTAGGATTACCAAGCCCAAGCATCCGGCACGAACTCCGAAGGTAATCCACAAGTATCTCCTCGGCCTCCTTTCTGGCTGCGGCCTCGCTCCAGACATAACGGTCGAAAAGCCTCTGTCCCACCAGCTTTGGCCTGTTACCATCCCAAATATAGAGCCTGACTCCATTCAGGAAAGTGTAACAATAACCATGGCCGATGCTGAAGTTGACCGCCAAATGCTTGGACAGCCGAAGCCCCTGCTGGTAGGTGTTTCCCGCCGCCGAAGTGTAGCCGGCGGATAGGAACATATTGGCGGCCTGATTGTAGGTCACATTGTCGCCAAGAGACGGAAGCGCCGACTTTGCGGCAAGGACGAGAGCATTATCGTTCATAGCATTATCCTATTAAATAAGTTCAACATAAATGACTGACTAAATGTTCAGGTAATCCTGGCACACCTTCATCTGTCGGCAGTAAGCCTTCAGGACATCGTCCTCGACACCCTGACGGTGCGAGTCAAGATTGGTATTCAACATATTCTCGGCCAGCTTTCTTGCCGTTGCCTTGAGCTCTTCACTCATTCGAGCGCCGACCATCCCCGCATTGCTCTCCACATATTCGACTGCCATTACCTCAACCTTTCTCTGAACAACATCCCAGTCGTAGTACGTAGTCTGCGGCCACTCGTATGTGCCGACTATTTTCAGCCCCATCCCGTCCGGAATCATCAGCCGGAGCTTGTTGATGTAAGTGAATGAATGGTAGAACCCAATCACCAGCTCCACAGCCAAGCATCCGCTGACCGCAATATAGGTCACCTGACGATGCCCGCCTTTTGTGACGTGTTGGTCAACAATATACATATGCTTTTCCGGATCCGGAATCGGCACATTCAACGCCTTGTGACCATACTCAGGGAAGAGCATCGTCTTGATGGTGTCAGTAGAATGAAGATTTGATGAAGTATTTGTTCTGTATAATTTCATATTTTAAGTTTTTTAAAAGTTAATAATTCTAAAATTTTATGTCGACAAAGGTACGGCGCATCCGCAAAACCCACAATACAGATGTTACGAAGAATATTTTTCTCACTTTTTTTTTGCGCATATGCACCCAATACAACAATTATCAAGAATAAACAATTGCATAAAAATCACAATTAGTTATCTTTGCAATTCACATAAAGGTCAATTGCGATGTCAAAGTCAATCGAGAAATTAGCGAGATGGAAATACTTGGATCACCTTCTTTCACGACGTGATCCAATCTCACAAAACGGGATAATGGAAGCTTACCAAAGCAATCCAAACCTTAGGCTTATCAACGAATCCGAATACAACCGCAAGAGCGATGCGAAAAAAAGAGAAGCCTTAATCCTTAATTATCGCACCACTCTCAGAAAAGACCTTTCGCTATTCAAGGCCACCCTTAAGAGAATAGGGCTGACAAATATGCTCATAGTCAGCAGAGGTGCCGAAGACAAGCAATATGACAAGGGCAAGGACAACAGAACAAAAGCTTTCAGCTACCGCGACCAGAATTTCAGTATCATTCCGTTCCTTACTGACGAGATGAGCGACAGCGAGTACCGCAGGCTTGTCGCAGTTATAAGAAAGCTTAAGAGTGTACTGAGCGAACAAACCTTCGAGGAAATACAGTTTTCTGTCATCAGCCGCATAGAAGCCGACTACGGAAAAGGCAGGCAGTGCGTCGCTTACGAAGACAACAGAAGATTAAAAGGCAGACAGTTCCGACCAGTCATCTACAACGCCATAATTGAAAAGCAAAGCCTAAGAATCAAATACAAGACTTTCAGCGGCGATGAATTCGAATATGACTTTCATCCGTACCTTCTAAAGCAATATAACGACAGGTGGTTTGCATTCGGACTTTTGCCATTGGATGGCAACCGCTACTTCAACATTCCTCTTGACCGCCTGATGGCGACACCCGTACCGACAGGACACTACGAAGAGCAGGTACCGGAAGACTACGCCCGACACTTCGACAGGATAGTCGGGGTTACAAAATTGAGCGGAAAGAATCTTGAACATATTGTCATCAAAATTCACGACATCGACTCGTGGGGTCGGGCAACCACGAAACCACTCGTGTCTCAAAAGACGGAAAGAGAATTCGAACCAGACTTGGGCTTCGGGCTGATTTCGCTGGATGTTTTTCCCAACAACGAACTGTACTCCAAGCTACTTTCTTGGGGCAAAAACATTGAGATCATCGCTCCAAAGCACATACGCAAAGAAATGATGGACATCATAGAGTCTCTGACAATGCTATATTCAAAAGCAGATGACACAAAGTGATCATCCTACAGACAAGAACCACATATCCAAAAATTTGTCCATTTCAACAAATAATCTTACATTAACACAAAAAACAAGACTGATATGGCAAAGATTCTAATCTCGTTTTTAGGCACCGGTCCTCTTACAAGAGACGGCAACGCCCAACGAATGTACAAAACAGCAAAGTACAAGTTAGGAGATAGCACTATGGAGTGTACTTTCGTGGCCAAAATGCTGGCTCAAAAAGAAAACGCTGACAGAATCTTCCTTATCGGCACGCCACACTCAATGTGGGAAGAAGTCTATGCCTCATTCTCCGGCACAAACAAAGACGACAACAAGTGGTTAGAGATTGGTGATCACTGTGACAACGCCAACAAAGATTCTGATTTGACCATTCCTCATAAAAATGATGTCGAGGCCGCGCTCGGCGCTGAGTCCAAAGTCATTTTAGTACATTACGGGCTAAACGACACCGAGATTAAGGAAAATCTTGAAATTGTCCTCAGCATCATCAAAGATCTTAAGCCACGTGACGAAATCGTGGTTGACATCACGCATTCGTTCAGGTCTCTCCCTTTGATCATAATGAACCTGTTGTTCTATCTCAGGACTGCCAACAATCCCAAAGTGACGATTTCGCACATCTACTATGGTATGCTTGAAGTAAGCAGTGACTTAGGGTATGCGCCTATTATCGACTTGAAGCAAGTGTTGGATGTCACAGACTGGACTATCGGAGCCTACGCATTCAGGGAATTCGGAATATCCCGGCAGATCTGCGAGTTAATCAACTGCTCAAACAAAGACCTTGAAGGCCACCTTGAACGCTTCTCCACATTGCTTAGCCTTAATTACCTCGGCCCTCTTCAACAAGAATCTCAGAGGCTGTCCAGTCTAAAGAATTATGAATATGATTCCCTCTTCCAGAGCCTGACCATCAAACCTGTAATTGAGGACTTCATCAAGACATTCGCCAAAGAAGACAAACCGTACAGATTCCAGTACAACCTTGCGAAATGGCAGTTTGAGAAATTCAACCTGCTGGCCTCAATGACCACCTTGCTTGAGGCCACCATCACCTACGCCTGCTCGACCAACGCAGGAATAATAATTCCAGAAATCCACAAAAAACTCGATTGGAAAGACAAAGACTCAAGAGATTTTTGCAAAAAAATGCTACAGGGCAAGAGCACAACTGCCAAAAAGCCTTTCTTTGTCGATCAAACGTTGAAAGAAATCTACCGTTCGATCAACAATAAGCGTAATAATCTGGTTCATCAGACCGGACAAACCAACAGTCCGGCCGATGAGTACGTCAAAGCAATAGAGGAGAACCTTAAGGCTTTCGGAAAGTTAACCACCGAAAGCCATTGATATACACATATAAAGAGAACGATAGGCAGATATTTCCACATAAAAAGACAAGCCAATGATATCAAGAGATGAAATAATATCCCTGCTGAAAAGCACTGAGACATATCGGGTAGAGCGAACTGTCTCCACCGGCAATATGGATAAATTCTGCGAGGCGATATGCGCTTTTGCCAATGATTTGCCAGACTCTCGCAAAAAAGGATACTTGCTTATTGGAGCGGAGGATAACGGCAGGCTATCTGGACTGAAAGCAGATGATGATCTGCTTAAAAAGATATCTGCCATACGTTCTGATGGCAACATCCTACCCCTGCCCGTGATGGCAGTTGACAAAGTTGAGTTTCCAGAAGGCGACCTGTTGGTTGCCGAGGTGTCACCTTCGCTACTGCCACCAGTACGTTACAGAGGTAGAGTCTTTGTACGTATCGGTCCAAGACGAGACATCGCCAGTGAGGCTGAAGAACGCATATTGACGGAACGGCGCACAGCATATATGGCAACATTTGACGCCTGCCCGTGTTTAGGCGCAAAGTTAGAGGACTTAGATCTGACATACATAAAGGAGGTCTATCTGCCTTCAGTTATAGATGCGGAAACCCTGAATCAAGACAAACGTAGCATAAAAGAACAAATGGCATCTATCCACCTGTATGACAGGACACACGATTGCCCGACGTGCGCCGCCATTGTTCTATTCGGCAAAAGTCCACGTTACTATATGCCTGGAAATTTCGTGCAATATGTACGTTTTGCAGGCAAAGAGAAAGGTGGTGAAATACTTAACGAGAAACGCTTTCAGGGGCCGCTATACAGTATGCTTCCAGCGCTGGAGTCATTTGTCAACGATGCCATAATAACGCAGCGTCCTGTCGCTGCAAGCCTGTTCCGAGAAAAAAACATAATCAACTATCCCAACAACGCATTAAGGGAATTGATTATGAACGCTTGTATGCATCGTGACTATCAGTCCAATATGCCCATCCGCCTTTACCAGTTCGATGACCACATTGAGATTATGAACGCCGGTGGCCTGTATGGCGAGGCGCGTCCTGAGAACTTCCCTATGGTGAACGATTATCGCAACCCGATTATAGCCGAGGCGATGAAAGAAATGAAATATGTCAATATGTTCAACCAAGGCGTGAAGAAAGTTCAGGATATGCTGCGTGAGAACGGGAACAAGGCTGCCGAGTTTGATGTCTCTAAATTAACCGCATTCTGCGTCAATGTATATTCAAACGAAGATAACATTCTCAAGACAACTACCCAGACAACTACCCAGACAACTACCCAGACAACTACCCAGACTCTGTCTGATGTTCAGAAATTGATTGTTGAATACATACTTAATCATCCAAACGCCAGCAGGAAAGAGATTGCCGCCAGCATAAACGGCATTACTGAGAATGGCGTGAAGTATCACATCCAAAAACTCCAGAAAATCGGAGTCCTCAAACGCATCGGCGCCGACTATGGAGGGCACTGGGAGGTTGTACTATAACTGACCAACATCGAATGCATTATGCCGCAAGTACCCTACGTATTGCGATTTAGCCCAACTTTCAAGAACATAGAAGATTTGTAAGCCCAGATTAGCTCATAGTAATAGTTAGGTATAAATATGTCACATTGATACCTCAAATTATATACACAGTATTACATATATTTTCATATATTTTCATATATTTGCAAAACGTTATAACAAACTATTTTGAAGAAGACTATTTAACAAAAGAAAATGGACACTATTAGGTCACAAATATTTATAGGAGCATTACTCCACGACATCGGGAAATTTTATCAGAGGTCTGACTCTACATTCTCTGGCAAGTACAATCAACTTTCAGAATACTCAAAGAGAATGGCAGAAGACCTATGTCCGATAAATAGTTCTGGACACTTTGGGTACCAACACGTAATCTGGACCAATGAATTTATCGAAGGGAATAGTTCCATCTTTAAACGTGTACCTGGACTAAGCCAAAACCTAATTGGGAACACAGATGCTGATGACTCATTCGCATCTTTCGCAAGCAATCACCACAAGCCAAAGTCATTACTGCAAGCAATAATCACGATGGCAGACTGGTGGAGTGCCGGCATTGATAGAACTGATCAGAAAACACTGGAAGTTCAAGAACTCAACAGTTCAATTAACTGGGGCAAGCAGCGTTATAAAACTATTCCCCTATATTCCGTATTCAACAAGATCAACAACGGGAATTATCAAGCGGCCTTCAGCCTTAACGGCTTATCATTAGAGAGTGGAGATATCTTCCCAAAAGAAATAAAGACCTCCGCAGACGGAGTTGATCAAGAGAAATACTGGCAGTTATGGGGGAAGTTTATCGACGAGTTCAAAAATCTTCCAACAGATTCTTTTGACGGCTTTGCGGAAAGTCTGATATACTTACTTAAAAAATACACTTGGTGCATACCATCAAATACGATGGATATGGCAAATGTCAGCTTATTTGAACATTTGAAAACCACCGCTGCATTCGCCGACTGTCTTTACCTATACTATAAAGACCACAAGGATAATTTTACTTTTACCAACAACCGACTATCACTTACGAACGGTGTCAAACCAGTTCTTTTATTAGGAGGTGACATATCGGGCATACAAAAGTTCATCTATAATATTTCTTCGAGAAAAGCAGCCGTAAGTCTGAAGGGGAGATCATTTTATGTACAGTTACTAATAGACTCTGTAATCCAACGCATTCTTACCCATCCTGACATCAACTGCACAATAGGCCAAGTTGTTTATTCTTCTGGCGGAAAGTTTTATATGCTCTTACCTAACACAAAAAAGGTTCAGAACGCAATCACTGAATTGCGTTCAGTTTTTGAGAAGGAACTATGGAACGAGCAGTATGGGCAAATCGCATTAAACCTTGACTACATCGCGTTTAGTTTTGACGATACCTCAAAACTGATCATATTTGAAGGATGTGAAGACAGTGCCAAAATCGGAGACCTCTGGAAAGCATTAGCCGACAAACTAACAGCAGATAAGAACCACAAGTTCAAATCATTACTAACAAACAATTATGGCAAGATGTTCGAACCACAAAACGTTTCTGGTAATGTATGCGCCGTGACAGGAATTGAGGGTGAATGTGTTCGTATTGACTCAAATGACTGCGAGACATTAGTACTAAGATCAGTTGAAGAACAAGCACGATTAGGAAAGGCATTAAAAGGTATGGATTATTTGCTGACATACAAAGAAAGAGACAATTCAACATATCTTTCAAACAGATCCAAATGTAATCTGGGTATTCTACAGACATACAACTATTTATTCAACAAAGAAGAACTCATCAAAGATGACGCTGATTTCAGGAGTATCACATCTGCTGATGTCAGCCGTGTAAAGATGATCAACAAGTTGAATTTCCTTGATGCCCAGATAAAAGGGCAAAAAGTTAGTTATGGTTTTCAATTCTACGGAGGAAACCAACAAGCGCAATTTAACGGGAATGACAAAACATTCGAAGAACTTGCCGACAACGAATATCTTGGCATCTTAAGGATGGATGTTGACAATCTTGGGACAATATTCATTAAAGGATTACCGGATGAGGCTAAAAACTTTGCAGCTTACTCTACAATGTCCTTTCTCTTGGATTACTTCTTTAGTGGATATTTGAACACTATCCGAAATTCAGAAGCGTTCAAAGACGATGTCAACATTCTATATTCAGGCGGAGATGATGTCTTCGCAATTGGCAAATGGGATAAGTTGATCGATTTCGCAGAAGAAGTTCGAACTAGCTTTGCCAAATTTGTCGGACGAAAAGACATTTCCATCTCAGCCGGAATTGTGTTCGTCAACAGCAAATACCCGATAGCCAAAGCAGCGCAACTGGCAGGAGATGCGGAAGATAACGCAAAAGGGTATAAGTTAAATGGCAAGCTTAAGAATGCGATTTCCATATTTGGAGAAAGCATCTCCTGGGACGAAGAATTTAATTTCGTCAAAAAATATAAAGACACGTTTGTGTCTTTAATCAATAATCATAATATGCCTCGCTCAATTCTCCATCGGTTAATGTCACTATGTGACAAGATGAGAAGAGGAAACGTTAGCTATATGTGGCAAACCGCATATTTTCTCAAGAGATTTGCAATAGGTAAAAATAGTGAAGTTCAAGATTTTTGCAAAGAACTTCAAATCCGACTGTGCAATCAAAGAGAGTATGAGTTAACGTCAACTGCCGCTAGATGGGCAGAGCTATGGCTTCGGTATAATAGCAATACTTTGAACTAATAAAAATACTAAAAATGGCATGGAACAAAAAAATCCCAACAGAGGAACTAACTAATATAACCTCCACCTCTGTTGAATTTGCCAAAGAATTCGGCAAATATCTTGGAGAAGACGATCAGGTAGACAGATTTGGGCGTTCGATTAGCGCAAAAAATAAGTTAACGACCAATCAGTTAAGAAAATTCTTCGGAGAAGTAAAACGGCTTCAAATGCAAGGTTTTGACAAGTCAAGTTTGATTATGCTGAAGCCCAAATTGGCGTATGCTGTTGGCAGAGCTAATAAAGATAGCAATGCAAACAATCCGCAGCCCAAAATCAATGATTTCTACATAGTAATATCAGATGCCATTGACAAGGTGCATAATGAAAAAGAGTTTAGGAACTTTATTCAAATTTTTGAAGCGATAGTGGCTTACCACAAGGCGTCAGAATCAGGTGCAAAGATTGGTTAATCCTATTTTTCAGTGTGACATATATGAAACAATTAATGAAAAAAATCAAAGTTACAACAACATTAGAGTTAATCTCAGGGCTTCATATCGGTGGAAATGGAGACAATGTTGAAATTGGTGGGATTGACACCCCAGTAATTAAAATGCCGACAAAGGATAATCAACCATATATCCCAGGCAGTTCTCTTAAAGGGAAAATGAGATGCCTACTCGAGCAAATCGCCGGTTCAGTTGATGTTGGCGGAAATGATAAGATTAATGGCTTATTTGGATATTCCACCAAGAATATACCTTCCAGAATTATAGTTCGTGATGCTTATTTGACAGAACAAAGCGGACTACAACTGAAGGAAAATGACAACCTTGATATGCCATACACGGAAAGCAAATGGGAGAATGTGATAAACAGAACCAAAGGCACAGCAGAACATCCTCGGCAAATCGAACGCATACCGGCTGGAGCAATCTTTAATACTGAATTCATAATTAACGTATGGGATGGCGATGATGAGAATATGCTAAAGGATTTGCTCAAAGAAGGAATACGAGCTATCGAGAATGACTACCTTGGAGGTAACGGAAGCCGTGGCTATGGCCAGGTTAAATTCGGGGAACTAAAAATTGAGGACATTACATTTGGAAATGTTTAGTTATGGCTGCTTTCAAGGTCTATAAACTTCATTTCACCTCTCCTCTCCACATTAGCGACAATCGCAGCGACTATGGAGTAAGCCTAAAATCCATTCAGTCCGACACGATGTATGCCGCCGTTACTTCCTGTTTGGCAAAACTCGGACGAATAATACCTGATGATGGCGATCTGGGGTGCACGATCAGTTCTCTGTTTCCTTTTTACCAAAAAGACAATTCTTCTCAGGCCGTGTATTTCCTCCCTAAACCATTAAGGAATTCACTACCAAATTTGAGAGATGTCTCAAATGCAAAGAAAATAAAAAAAGTAACGTGGCTGGACACTGAGTACTTCCAGAAAGCGATTAATGACGAATCGCTATTTGAGTGCGAGGGAGACATACTTGCGATAAAGAATAAAGCATACTTGACAAAGTGTGAAATCACAGACAACTTTATTTCATCTCAGGTATCACCACGAGCAACAGTTTCTCGCTTAGGGAATGAGGATGCCGTTCCTTTTTATATGGATAGAGTTTACTTCAAAGACTACTCAGGCCTGTATTTCATCTCAGATGGAGACACGCACCTACTTGACGAGGGTCTTAAGCTTCTTCAATATGAAGGAATTGGAACAGATAGAAACATCGGCAATGGCTTCTTTGAATACGATACCGACACAATTGAACTTAGGATTCCAGAGCAAAGTTCATACTCAATGTCAATGTCTATGTACATTCCTCAAAGCAAAGAAGAGCTAAACAATGTGCTTTCTGGCAACGATGTCGCCTATGACTTCACCAGACGTGGCGGTTGGATAACGGATACACCACATAACACAATAAGAAAGAATGCCGTATATGCGTTCAATCCTGGCTCAGTGCTAAGATTAGAATCAAATAGGCCATTAAGAATGGGAGCCATTGTTAATCTTAAGCCTGACATTCAAGAGGAAATTCTAACAGCAAAGGGCATAGCGAGGATTCCACATCCGATATGGCGTAACGGCAGGTCATTATTCATCCCAATAAAACTCAAATGACTATGGACATTATTAATAGCAAATACAACATAGCGTTAGAGGTTATCACGCCAATTTCAATAGGGGCTGGAGCAGAAAAAGACTTGGTAAAAGGTATAGATTTCATTGTAAACAATGGAAGAATATACAGAATCGACCTGTCAAAGATGCAAGAAGCCGGGATAGACATAGTTTCTTTAAGTCCATATTTCGCAAACAGAGATTCCGCCGGAATATTACGATTAATCGGGAACAAACTTGCTGAGGTTTCTGACGGAGAGCCGTTGACTTTGCCAGCCCAATCTGACAATGACATAAAGGCTTTCATCAGAAATGAGTTCACGGGGAAGCCCATCGTTCCTGGAAGTTCTATCAAGGGAGCCATCAGATCAATTCTGTTTGAATATCTGAAGGATTCTAATGAAAAAGACGAAAAGACTGTATTTGGTAAAGCGAATGACGGCAATGAATTTATGAGGTTCATCAAGTTCTCTGATTTCGAATTCGACAAAACCGAGCTAATCAATACTAAAATATTCAATCTAAGAAATAATAATGGCAGATGGGCAAGTGGCTGGAAAAATGGAGGCAATAGTACAGGAGAGTTTAGGAGCACTGGTTTTAACACCTTATACGAATCACTACTGCCCAAAGAAGTTGGATGTGGTAGTATTATGTTATCAGAAAAGCAATTCAAAATAATTGATGACGATAAGCATTCGCACTACAACAAAAAATTGAGAGCATTATCGCTAAAGGAATTATTTGCGATTATCAACTCCCACACAAAAAACTATCTGAAAAAGGAACTCGACTTTTTCCTGCATTTCCAGAACGGAGATCAATATACGCAGAAAATCATCGATAATATTCAGAATCTTATTAAAGCCATCCCCGACAACAATGCCTACTGCATCTTTAAAATGTCTGCCGGTTCCGGTTTTCATTCAATAACAGGAGATTGGCAGTTTGATAATTATCTAGAGAATGGGAAAGATAGAGTTCTTGACAGAAAACGCAAAGGAAGTTTACCAAAATCAAGGAAAATAGCCATAAAGGGGAAAGAATTCGCACTTATGGGATTCGTAAAGATGTCCATTGCCACAGACGAGCAACTCGCTTCATACAACGAGAAAAAAGAGGCAGAGAGGCAGAAAGTAAAATCCGCTTACGAAAGAAGAAACAGCATCCGCAAGGAAGCCGAAAAGAGAAAAGCCGCAGAAGAAAGAAGAGAACAGACATATAACTCGGAACTGACTCAGGCCGAAACTCTATATAACCAAAATAAAAAAGAGGAAGCATTAGAGCATTATAACAAGGCCTTTGACATTAAAGAAGATGACAATCTGAAAGCGGCAATTCTAAAAATCACAAAAGAAATCGAGAATCAAAAGATTATTGACAAAGCAAATGAAGATGAGATTGTAAAACGCAGACGAGATATTGAAAACGGGCTTGCTTTCTTGGATGACTTAAATCTTAAAGGTGAATACAAAGTAAACTCATTTAAAGACATTAAAGTCCGAGTTTTACAATGGATGAAAAAATCTAATAACACAAACCTGCCAAAAGTGCAAGACGCATATCTACAAAGGACATTTAGGCGAGTTTATGAATCAACAACCAAAGAGAAAGACAAGGATGATTGGATGTCTTTTGAATCCATCATCTGGCAAGAGGTGAACAAGTGGTGCGGTGAAGAAAGGACACTTTCTCTTTATAAAGCAATCCGAGAGGCCAACAAATGATAACAAAGACACGCATTCTGATTGTGAGATATGATAACCGTATCTCACAATCAGAAATTTCTTATTTCCGCGGAGCGGTAATCGCATCAATACAAGGAACCGCTAACGGACTCTACCATAATCATTCTACCGATTCGGTAGTGTACCGTTATCCTAAGATTCAATACAAAAGAATAAATCAGTGTGCGGCAATTGTCGGCATAAATGAAGGGGCTGATGCGATTGGCCAATTTCTGTCTTGCGGCATAAATTGTTTATCCATCGGAGAGCGAAAAGAGAATTTCATTATCAAGGGGGTACAAGCAGAACAATACATAGTGAAGGAATGGGACTCCTCTTTCGAATATCACCTTCGGAAATGGCTTCCTCTCAATACAGAAAACTACAAGAACTATATTACCATAGAAAGTCTATCCGAAAAGGTTGCCTTTCTGGAACGCATATTAATTGGGAATATCCTATCTTTTGCAAAAGGAATTGATGTAACATTAGCACCGAACATTATTTGTCAAATAACATCAATGGACACACCAAGGCTTCAAAAATACAAGGGCGTTAAAATGATGGTGTTTGATGTTATTTTTAAAACTAATGTTCTTATTCCCGACTACATTGGTATCGGGAAAGGTGTTAGTTTAGGATTTGGCATCATTAAAAGGATAGGTAAAGATAACTGCACCGAATAAGAAGGACACATTCTCTAAATTTCACATTGCAACGATAAATCATCTATGAACAACAAAGTCCACATAACAATCCTCGGCAAAGAGGTACTACCAGCGTACTACCCGATCGAGATGTTCTCCATAACTGAAATTTATGTCATCGGCACAAGCCAAAACGATAATGACAACGTTTACAGGAATTTGGAGAGATTTTGCAAGTCTCAAGGACGGAATATTTACTTTGTCCTGGTGGAGGCATATGACATAAAGTCAACAATTACCGAATGCGAAAAAATACATTCGAAGTATGATTCCGACACCAGATTCCTATACAATATAACAGGCGGCACTAAGATTATGGCATTAGGTGCTTATCGAGTTGCCATACAGCACAATGCGTCTATTATTTACACTAATTCAAAGGATTATATTGACCTTAACACCTACGAATCAAAGCCACTGACCTGCCGTTTAAGCAACGAAACTATCTTCAAATTACAAGGACAAGAATTGAAAGGCTATAAAATATGGGATAAGACAACTGAGACAGAGAATATCGTTGCCTCCAAAGCTATACGAATATTCATTTTAAGCTATTCACGTGAGTATCGCCATCTATCTGAAAAATGTATTCACGGTTCTATAATCGACAACTCATATAGCGACAAATCGACCACATACTCCTTCATTGACAATCATTTAGTCGTGACCAAGGATAAAGAGGCAATCCTATCTGTCACAAGCCCAAATGCAAAGGAACTATTATTTGCAGGACGATGGTGGGAGTGCTTAGTTGCCAATGCCATAGCAAGTTGGGCAAATGAAAGGTATGAGATTTGGCATAGTGTGGTTTTTAAATCCGCCAATAAACACACACAGGATTTTGAAACGCATGACAAGAATGAAATCGACATTCTGGTTAACGTGGGAAACACCTTTGTGTTTGTGGAGTGCAAATCAGGTAAGCTAACACAAAACGAAATCTATAAAATGGATTGCGTCAAACAAACTTATGGTAGCGACAAATCAAAAAGTGTATTAGTGTCTTTCTGGGATCTAAAAGAGGATTTAAAAATCAAAGCCAGTGAGTTAAGGATTGCCATAATATCACCAGAATTCAGTGGGGTGAACGTTTTGAAGAACATACCCACAAAAATGGATGAAATTGTAAATTCTTTAATATTATAAGATAAGATATGGGGAGAAAAGTTTTTATATCCGTATTAGGCACAACAAAATACAGGGCCTGCACATATTCTTTCACAAAGAACAACGGAAACATTTTCACTTGCCAGACAAGATTTATACAAGAAGCCACATTAGATTTAATCGAAGCTCAAAGCTGGAATGAAAATGACCGAATTTATATCTTTGTCACAAAAGGAGAGAACGGATCGGAGGAAAAGAATTGGGAGGTAAAGGATGACATACGAGATGGCGAGCCATACATTGGATTGCAGAAAACGCTGAGCAACAAAGGATTCAAAGCCAAAGTTGAGTCTATTCGTATTTGTGATGGAAATGATCAAGATGAAATATGGGGGATTTTCAATGAGTTTTACAGATTGATAGAGGAAGGTGACAAGCTCTATTTTGACATCACGCACGGTTACCGCTATATTCCTATGTTAGTTCTCGTACTCGGGAATTATACGAAATTTCTGAA
The DNA here is from genome assembly GCA_964458425.1 of uncultured Muribaculaceae bacterium. Taxonomy (GTDB): domain Bacteria; phylum Bacteroidota; class Bacteroidia; order Bacteroidales; family UBA932; genus Cryptobacteroides. The sequence goes on along the minus strand of CAYWIW010000006.1, from coordinate 65,722 downwards.
GAAGACCACGATTGAACATATTTCGTATGGGAAATTTGAAGTAACCGACCCCAAAAAACCAATAGTAGATCTTCTGCCATTAACTATGCTGCAGAATTGGACATCCGCAGCGGCCTCTTTCCGTGAAATGGGACTGGTTGGCAGCCTCGTAAATGCTCTTAATGATGAATTGACAGCAAAGACATTTCAAAGGAAAAGCAGCATTAGTTTGGGAACATTAGGGAAAGACCTAAAGTCTTTTGAGGGTCAGATACTCACGTGCCGAGGAAAGGATCTAATCAAAGGGCAGAAAACTACGGCCATTAAGAATATGAATAAAATCATTCAACGAGAGGCATTATTACCATCTCCCTTGAAAGTCATACTCCAAGACGTATTAGAATCTCTTTCTGACTTTAAGGTCAAATCAACGGATAATATCGTATCCGCATTAAAATGGTGTAAGCAGTTCAAACTCGTACAACAAGGATACACACTCTGTCAGGAAGGGCTCGTGACCATAGTGTGTGAGCGGCTGGCAAGTCTAAACCCTTACGGCAAAGGTAACGTCAAGAAATACAGGGATTACTGGAGTGCCATATTTGGAATCAAGGATAGCGTTGCCTCGGATGAGACGCAATGGCGGTCAACTTTAGCTGAGAACTGCGAACTGACACACGCAATCCTATCACTGAACTGGGTTAAAAACACCCGGAAAGAATATACGAGTATGACAGAAAAAAGGAATCAAGTCAACCACGGTGGGTTTACAGGAGACATGTCAGAAGATGAAATTATTCAAACATTTGAAGATACGGTAGATAAATGCATAGAATTGATGTCACAGGATATGCCCCAACCTGAAATAGTATCTGACGATGAAAAAGCAAAAATATTCTTGAACGTATCTAATCATCCTGTGGCAAAATGGTCGGCTAGCCAAATAGATGAAGCGCAAAAATATGGTACAATAGACGAAATAGGATTTCCTGTGGTGCCTCCAGATATTGACAAAAACGAATCCAAAGCATTGATTGAAGAGTGTCTTTCGAAAATTAACGAGAAAATATCAGGCAAAAACGCGACAGTTCACATTATGGGCGAGATGACTCTAACATTCGCTCTTGTCAAGAGACTACAGGCGAGAGGAATAAGATGCGTAGCTTCAACCACGGAAAGATGTGTAAAAGAGTTGGATGGCGGGATTAAGGAATCCACATTCAAGTTCGTGCGGTTCAGGGAATATGAATGATAAGGATTCCGCTGCACAATTACGATAAACACCTAATATTGACACGAATAGACGCAATGGAACTAATTCTGAACACGTTTGGGACATCGCTATCAAGAGATAACGAAGGTTTTATCATAAGCAATCACGATGGAAGCCAAAGAGTACCTGTCGCAGGAATAAAGTCAATCCAGATTAGCCGGGGAGCACAAATCTCAAGCGATGCGGTCTTGTTGGCGATGGAACACGAAATCGAAGTCTTGTTTATGGACAGGTCGGGCAATCCGATAGGAAGGATCTGGAGTCCAAGATACGGTTCTGTCTCCACTATCAGGAAAGGCCAGATTACTTTCACCTTCGGCAAAGAAGCGGTTGTCTGGATAAAAGAAATAATTTCCAAAAAAATCGAGAATCAGCAAGCTATGCTGTTGATGATGAACACATCTGAGGACAAGTTTCTTCAAGCAAGTGTAAACAAATCCATCAACCGCCTGGAAGACTATAGCGTAAAGGTAAAAGCTTTGGAAGGTGAGATTGTCAACGACATATCCGCCACACTGCGTGGTTGGGAAGGCGTTGCATCCAAAATCTACTTTGACACTATAAATCTGTTTATTCCAGAGCGATACAGATTTGAGAAACGCACACAGCATCCTGCCTTGGATGTAGCCAACGCAATGCTCAATTATGGCTACGGACTATTGTACGGGAAGATAGAAGGAGCTTTAATCAAATCCGGGATCGACCCGTACGTCGGAGTTATGCACAGAGATGACTATAATCGTCCGGTTCTCGTCTACGATGTCATAGAAATATTCAGAGTTTGGGTAGATTATGTCGTTATTTCCCTTCTCTGCCAGAATGTCGTTTCCGAAGAGCATTATTCCGTCAATCCTGATGGATCATATTGGCTTGAGCCTTTAGGACGCAGGATGCTCATCCAGTCCATAAATGACTATCTGGACGAGATTGTGGATGACCGAGGCAGCCAACGAAGCAGGCTGACCAGAATCTCCCTTTATGCCCAAAGTCTGGCCCAGACTTTCAAAAAATTCGCATAGAATATGATATCCGTCGGAAACAGCGTGAGGAATAACACCGATCCTCTCCAAAAAACAACACCTGACTACCTTTATAAAGCACTCAGGAATCCAAAACCGGATTTCGAGGCTCGCATACGGCAACTCAGGGTAGTACGTCAGTTAAATGAAACGCAATACGCCACGCTGAAGGTACAGTTACCATACTTTGTCTGCGCGACGTTCAGTCCACCTTTCAGGAAAACAGAGAATTTCGCCTACACTCAGTATTTTGTCATAGACATCGACCACATCGGTTCCAAGGGATTCATCATAGAGGATCTAAAAGCCAAAATCTCATCTGACCCAAGGACTATGCTGTGCTTTGTCTCGCCGGGAGAGGACGGACTGAAAGTGATTATGAAACTTAAGGAGAAATGCTATGACGCCGGTGTGTATTCAGTCTTCTATAAGAAATTTGTCAGCGACTTCAGTACGCGGTACGGCTTACAGCAAGTAATAGACACAAGGACAAGCGATGTGGCCAGAGCCTGCTTTATGAGTGTTGACCGTGACGCATACTTCAACCCATACTGCGAACTCATTGATATGGGGCAGATTGTCAATCTGACAGACACCTCAGAACTTCTCAATGAGAAAAAAGAGGCCGAACGTGAGGTCCAATCCCTAATCGAAGACAGCACCATCGAGAACGATCCTCTGCCACCAGACCCAAGCGATGATGCGATGGACAAGATACGTCAGCTTCTGAATATGAGGCCACGTAAGAAAGTTGTCGAAAAAGACATTTATGTTCCTGAAATATTGAACAATCTGGAAGAGAGCCTGAAAAATTATGTCAATCTTATCGGCTTTAACATTACTGAAGTTTTGAACATTCAGTATGGAAAGAAAATCAGAGCGGAGCTGGGGCTGAAAAAGGCTGAAGTCAACTTATTCTATGGAAGACGTGGATTCTCAGTTGTGATCTCTCCTCGCACCGGAACTGATGACTCCTTGAACAACCTTCTGGCCGAAACCATAGAAGCATTTATTGACGAGAAGTAATCCCTATGCCCAGAGCAAAGAAGCCGCCTCTCTCATTCGTGGAGCAAATGAAGAAGCTTATAGCTTCCGGAATCGCTGACAGCCCCAAAATCACCGAGTCAGATGATGATGTGATGTCGCCATTGGATGAGCGTATAAAGATGATTCTGGGGCTTAGTGACAACGCGCGAAAAAGGAAGGATAGAATGCTGTTTTTTGTAATGTATGACATTGAAAGCAACAAAGTTCGCAGACTTGTGGTGAAGTATCTGCTACGAGAAGGTTGCACTCGAATCCAGAAATCCATATTTCTGGCTGACAGGCCTATTGAGACATACAACAGAATCAAAAAAGACCTTGCGGAGGTGCAAGCGGCATACGACAACGATGACAGCATAATTGTTCTCCCTGTCACAACCGACTATCTACGAATGATGAAAGTGATTGGGAAAAACATCGACGTTGACATAATAACCCATAACAAGAACACGCTCTTCTTTTAACAGGCCAGCGGCATCACTTTACAGTATGCGCCATAGTTATCGCAAATTTTCGGCCACTTTCCGAAACGGAACGACCTGACACTGAATCTCCATCGGCAAATCCGACAAGCAAGTGTCTGCCGATGTAAATATCATTTACAAAGCCGAATACCTTCGAGGTACTCTTGATGACTTTAAGAATGCCTTTAAACTCATTCAGAATGGCGGAATCCGTCTTCTCAGACAATTTCAAATCAATGCAATTGTAGAGGGGCTTACCATTTATCAGTCGCTTACTGAACGCCACTTCAACCAATTGACCTATTTCAGCGGTACCAAACGAATGGGAACGAGGCATCGCAATCTTGAATCCATCCCCCAAAACAGTCTCAATACTGCCTTTTTCTCCAACCCGTATAACAACAGCCGATTCGTATTTTAAGACATCTACGCGACTTGTCGGCCTAACACTGACTATCTTTTTTCTCTTTTTATCATCGATGACATATCTTACTCTATAGCAACTATACTTGTCCACATTGCCTTTTAGTCCACAAGCTTTTGGATTAATCAAATAGCGTGCGTTCTCACTATCATAGAGAACAAACATCTGACGCTTTTTACCTGTGGCCTTATTCGCCCGTATCATATTGCCCACATAAACCATAGTATGTTCCGGCAAATCCGAATAAACAAATTCTTCGGCCTCCTTTTCCAGCCGTAAATACAGACCGTAATTATTCTTTACCGCTAATGTATCAATCGGAACTGCGGAAACAATCTCCTTGTAACCAGCCCTGATTGGCCAACCATTCCTTTCACAAGTGACCTTGTACTTATCCGCTTCGCACAAAGCTTCTCCAAACATTCTCATATTCAACAAACAGCGACCCAAAGAAAGATGTATCCTTCCAAGGTATTTTTCATCATTGCAAGATATAATGGCCTTAGCATAGAATGCCGCTTTCAAATCATTGTCAGAAGATGGAATGTACGCTGCAAGATCAGACCAATAATAGTATTTGACTACGTGAGTCTTAATCAGTTCACAAGTGGTTTCCAATGCTTTTTTTACATCTCCTTCAATGTAGTGAATCTTTGACAAATGTCTTAGAACACTTTCATTATCCGTCAATCTCTCCGCAGCATAGGCAAGTAGCGCCTTATAGCGTTCTACGTTCTCTCCAATCCCGTGTATATCAACTGCGGCAGCATATTTTCTCAATGCTCTTTCTGCTAATGACGGCATCATCATTCCATCTTTTCCTTCCTGGTTCTTCCAATCCTCATCACGCAGACTGTCACCAAATCCCCATTTTTCAAAGAATATTTTGAACCATCCCAAGTTTTCATCCTTGACTTCCCAAACTACTGATTCGAGAATCTTTGAGTGATACGGATTACGCAACGGAGCAGACTGCCCCACCCTATCAATATACTCTTGCGCATCCACAAAATAGGCGGCTGTCTTATTATCCTCGACAGAATCTTTGTACAGGACAAACGAATATGATCGTGATAACAATCCCGAAATCTCGCTACTTGGCAAGTCATTACATTCGTTGAAAACCTCTGTTACTTCATCCAGCATCACTCTTCTGTTTATAAAGCATCTTCGCACAGCCCGGTCTCTTAATGAGAGTCCATTTGCAAAATCAGGATTACGAACGCAATCTTCTGCTCTAAAATTACTGACACCCCACCTCTTGATGAAACCAAGCAGACAATAGTCAGGATGCTTTCCGGCAAACTTTATAGTAAGGTTCAGAACCTGAGAATGAACCATCGAAGGCTTCACGTTATCAATGGCAAAATATAACTCTATAGCTTCATCAAATCCATCTTCTGCAATTGTATCGATATTTTTCTTAAGATAATAGAAGACTATCCAAGCCGCATAATCCTTTGATACAGCTGAATACGATGTAAAGTCTGACCTGTTGAGAATCTTAGAAAACGCCCCCTCGGCATCTCCGCTTTTTGCAAGTCTATAAAGCTGAACTAGTTCCTTTGATTCGGGGGCAGCTTTCAACTTAAGCATCCCAAGACATCTTTGCGCTATGCCCTTATCATCGCGGATGTTATTAAAAGCACCCTGCATCTCATCTATGATTTCTTTTGCAAATTCGAATTCCCCTTTGTCAATACTACTCTCGCAAACAATCCTCAAAGACCAAAATAAAGCTGAAGCGCTATAATGATCGACTGACATTTGATAGTCTTTTCTGGCCATTTCCAACGCCGCGGAAATATCCCCGGATTTTCTCAACGCCGTAACTAGTTTAAATGACATATCTTTGTATTAAGTTGGATTTAAACGTTCCAAAGATAGGCATATTTCCGTTAATTATCATATACCTCCATATCGTTTCTTGTTTTATATGTACAAAAACGTTATCTTAGTAAGATTATGCTACAAATAAAGTAGCACCTCTATAAGGAGCGATAATTATTTGTTGTATATTCGCTCATTGACGTTCTGATTCTGACTTGCATTTTAATATAAAAATAAGTATCTTTGCGTATGTTGAATCCTTGGTTTTTTGCGCCTGAGGCCAACACACGACGTTGTTTGAATAGTCTGAGTCTCTAAGCCCTTAGGTACATTTTTTTCTTTCATTCGGGATATTTAGTTTAAATTTTAAGTTCCAAAAGTCTAATAGTCAAAGAATTGCAGCTTTTGCTCTCAGAGACTATGTTCCAGTAAAACAAGGATTAAGACGTCCTGAAGAAAGGAATTGTATATCCCTATCTTCGGAAGCTCAGAGACTATGTTCCAGTAAAACAAGGATTAAGACGGTACTCGCTCTCAGCACGTCTCCATCTCGGTATACTCAGAGACTATGTTCCAGTAAAACAAGGATTAAGACGCTTTTGAAATTCTGACGTACTTGCCATAATTCAAATACTCAGAGACTATGTTCCAGTAAAACAAGGATTAAGACCTTACGACGCATTTTTTTCCGATGTAATTTTCCATCTCAGAGACTATGTTCCAGTAAAACAAGGATTAAGACGCCTACCACCAACTGCTTCCCGACCAAGTCGGCCGCCAACTCAGAGACTATGTTCCAGTAAAACAAGGATTAAGACACCATAGGAGTGTGGGAATCTCCTTTTGAGGCCACCCTCAGAGACTATGTTCCAGTAAAATAAGGATTAAGACTGGTTCATCCCCTTGGATGGAGACAGGAACACGCAAACGAGCACGATGAAAAGGTGTTGTCGTTCATCCTTGGTTTTGGAAACTGTCAGATTTCTTACTAAGGATAGTGCGAAAACACTTTCATCAATATGTCTGTTTCAGGCCATCTGGTCTGAAACGTTGCAAAGACGATGATATTTTCGGACTTTCACTCATTTTGTTGAGTGTTTCTTCACAGGTGGCTATAGCGAATCGCAACGCCAGAATCTGCTGCTATTTTGACAAAAGAAGATTACAGCCGTCCAAAACCGTGGCGCTTAAATCATTAATAACGAACATATTGAGCTTTTTCCTAATGCCGAAACCAAGACCAGGAAAAGGCTCATATACTTGATTATCAACGTGCTATCCGCCACGGTCGGTTTCGTTTCCCTTTCAAGCAGAACAGATATGTAGTCGGAACCATACCAGAATATGCTCCTGCGTGGTTTCGTTTGCAAACCTGTTTTTGGCCGAAAAGTGAAAACGGCGTTACAGGCGGCCACAAGGCTGATTCATCGTATGGAGGCGAAACGGATTTGCTGCACAAGGTCTATCGAAACGACATATTCAGCGGGTAGGATTACAATTCTGTTGTGCAATCCGCATTGGTAGTTCCTCCGAACGCTTCAACCGGCTCGGAAGGCCAGATATACTTCAATTTTTGTGATGATGACAAGTAGAGAGATAAAAAAAAAGAGGCCAGTGATAACCGACCTCGGGGCGTACATAACCCGAAGGCCATGTCACATTACAAATATAGTAAATATTTCTATTTCATTGCACACATTATCAAAAAGAATTCGTGACCTCATTCAGAGATGGCGGAAAAATCTTATTTCGTGGGGGATTCCCCAATTTGAAAGCGAATCATTGGGCTTGAAGATGTTTAATGGACTCAAGGAGAAAGAGGACGGTCAATGGACGCAGTTCAAGAAAATCATTTGGGTACAAGACCAAAAAGATTGTATATGAGCTGGACCTAAAAAAAAAGAACGGCACGCTCCCACCGAAGTGGTACGCGCCCCGCACCGCTAATATAACGATTATATTTTGTTTCAAGCGTATTATCAAAAAAATCCGCCACTTAGTGACGGATTTTTTAGTTTCTCGGGGTTTACATCGTACGCTCATAAGTCACCTTGTACACTTCGATGTTCTCCAATAGCTCCCGGTGGTTGTGGTTCGTCAGAGTGAGGGAGAGGGACACATTCCGGAACGTATCGCCTTGGAGTCCGATCATAGCTTCATGGATCTTGTTTGTGAGTTCGTAATCAGATAGCGTCTCTTCCCGTGTGGCGGCTCCGGATGCGGCAGAACCAGGACAATGGCCTTAGGCTACTTGCCCGGACGGGTGGAACGGGCGAGATCAAGGGCGCGCTGGAACTCTCTGGCGTTGCGGAGGTGTTCGGAATAGGAGGAGGCGAACTTGTGGGTGCCGTCCATTGCGGCGCTGGCACAGAAATAGAGATAGCCGTGAAGATCCGGATTCAGGACGGCTTCGAGGCTAGGCTTGTCAGGAACGCAAATCGGGCCGGGAGGGAGTCCTTCGTAAAGGTAGGTATTGTACGGAGAGTCGTACTCCAAATGTTTGAACAGTATCCTGTTAAGAGTATATCCATAGCAAAAGGCCACAGTAGGGTCAGCCTGAAGGCGCATTCCCTGACGGAGACGATTCAGATAAACCCCGGCTATCGAGGGATACTCCGGAGCATAATTTGACTCGCTCTTGACGATGGAAGCAACGACCGACACCTGCTTCGGGTTCAGGCCAAGGGCCTCGGCCTTCGCAAGGTTCTCGGCTGTCCAGAAAGCGTCATAGGCCGCCTTCTGCTTGTCCAGAATATCTTTGACTGAGGCAGTCCAGTAAACCTGATAGGTGTCAGGCATAATCAGAGAGAACACATCCGAAGGAGTGAAGCCGTAGCCGGAAAGCAATGCGGAATCCGACAAAGCCTCGGCGACAGAGGCGGCAAGGAAAGACCCTTCGGTGCGCAGGAGGAGCCTTTTCACGCACGGGGCGGGGTGCAGGAGTGATGGGCGGGACCGTGGTCTGAGGGAGGCGGACAGGACGGACGACCGCAGATGAACCGAAATGATTAAGGATTTGACAATCGTATTTCTTAATTTTGGAAGCCAACACAATAAAACAGTCAAAATATGGAGAATAAACCCTTGTCAAAAGAAGAACTGATAGCGCAGCTTAAGGAACTTTCCGAAAGGGAGATTCCACAAGATCTTGAGCCACGTATTCCTGCGGCGATGTGCTACTGCCCAGTATCACCAGAATATGATTATATGAGGATGTTACATAAATGTGACTCTTGCGGACGGAAGATTGTGGAATCCGGATATGAAGATAGTTTAATGAATCCGGTGGAAATCAAGGATGCGGTGGAACAAATAAAAGCCCTTGGGTACGATGCGAAGGTAGAGTTTCTGTGTCCAGATTGTGCGGCCAAAGTCGGAATCAAAGGAATCAAAAGCGAGGACAGTAAGCAGACGTTTTTTTCTTCCTTTGTCAAGAAATTGATACCTTGCGACCGGGTATTGTGCGTGTTCTATTTCAAAGCGAAAGGTCAGGAGGAGTACCACATCGCCGTATCAAATAAAATCAGCGACTACAAGGCTGTATTAGCGTTTCTGAAGGATGAGCCTACATACACAGGACGTTTTGACAGCATTAATCAAATAAAGGACAAACTGGACATAATCAAGAGATTAACCGGCATTTCAGTTGAATGATGAAAGAGGTTTGTTTGCCTAAGGCAGCCGTGCTTGAGCTCACGTACAAGTGCAACCATAAGTGCAAGTTCTGCTCGTGTCCGTGGGACGCTCCGGACTCGAATTATCCCAAAGGCGAGGAACTGTCCGTGGATGAATGGATAAGAGTCGTGGATATTCTTTATTCCCAAGGAGTTGAGTCGTTCTCGCTGTCGGGAGGAGAGGTTCTGTTGAAAGAAGGCTTCGAGACTATTCTACAGCATATAAGGGATGAAGGTGGAAAGAGAGGAATATTCCTGCCGATTGTGTTGATCTCCAACGGCAGGAAGATGAAAGAGGAATATCTCCGCCTGTTCAAGAAACTTAATGTGCATTTGAGTATGAGCCTGCCTGGCTACGACACATTCGCCGAACATACAGGCGTGGACAATGCCGATGGCGTTCTGCACTGGTTTCAAGTGGCGAAAGGCATCGGGCTGAGCACAACGGTGAACATCACGGTAACCAAGAAAAACTATCACGAGCTGTTCCAGACCATCTCGTTGGGGCTGATCAACGGAGCCGATGACATTCTTCTGAACAGATTCCTGCCTGGAGGAAGAGGGCTTGGGTATATGGACGAACTACGGTTATCGCAGGAGCAGATAAACGGGATGCTTGACACGGCGGAAGAGGTCTTGACGTATGCGAACAGACAAGGAAACGTGGGCACTGAGATTCCGGTCTGCGCGGTCAAGGACATACACAAGTACAAGCATATTCACTTTGGGTACAAGTGCGCAGCGGCCAAAGGGTTCTTTGTGGTGGATCCGGCCGGAAGCGTACGGGTGTGCAATCATTCCCCGCGCATTGTCGGGAATATTTTCGACATCCCGATGGTCAAGGACACGGACTATTGGAGCATATTCGCCGACAGCAGGTATAAACCGACGATGTGTTCTGGGTGCGGGTGGAACAATATGTGCGACTGCGGATGCCGGGAAGTCGCCGAAATTCTTCACGGTGATCCGTCGGGCAAAGACACAAGCGCGTTTGATGAATAAGCCAATAATAAAGAGCGTTTACCTTTTCCCGAAATAGGCATTAAAAACTAAAAAACTGAATATGAATGCGTAAGGATTAATAAATACTCGGCCGCGTCGGCGGAGGACAAATAACCTGACCAATAATTACAGCTGGCAATTTCTGAAGGCGGCGTGGCTGTTTGCCTTCGCTCTGGCAGTAACGTTCGCGATCTTAGAGTGCAACTGGGAAGAATATAACCGACGAGTTGTTGACACATTGATTAGTTTCAGTATAGTGTTTTTTATACATCATACGTCGTGGCTGGGATGATGCTGCCCCGGCTTGTACATCCATCAAGAAAAGTGGCGTCTTTTGCCGGGGCGGTTGGATGTGCCGGAGCTGTGATCTATATTCTACACAATTATATTAATTTGGGAATAGGTACTCTTGCCAGATCATTCGGAATCTACAACTCTGACATCTTCCTTATGTTCTTTGCCATAGTGTCCCTCTGCTCTGGAGCGTTCATTCAGAGCAGGTTAGGAAACGGACTTTACAAGGGACGGACGGTGAGGATAGCGCTAGTCATCGCCATTGCCGCAACCGCAGTGTACATTCTATGCAATAATGTTTACGTAAGAGTGTATTCAGGAATGGGGAATTCGCTCTTCACACGGCCGATACAATCCTGTTCTTGAGCTATATGGCACTGATAATCGCCGCGGCGGTTCTGTTCAGAAGCCGGATAGCCTACAGGCTGACGAGACCGGTGATTGTGAAATTAGCTTTGGTCATCCTAAGTATGATTCCGTTGCCGCATATTCATGAAAAAGGGTTCTATTATCCCATACGGGAAGCGCTACTCATCATTCCCTGCCTGATCGCATTTGCGTTCTGCGTTCCGGCTATTGTGCGTGGTCTCATCAATGGTTTGAGACAGATCTAAAACAAGAATCCATACTACTTACCGGAGCGGGCAGAGCGGGCGAGGTCAAGGGCGCGCTGGAACTCTCTGGCGTTGCGGAGGTGCTCGGAGTAGGAGGAGGCGAACTTGTGGGTGCCGTCCATTGCGGCGCTGGCACAGAAATAGAGATAGCCGTGAAGATCCGGATTCAGGACGGCTTCGAGGCTAGGCTTGTCAGGAACGCAAATCGGGCCGGGAGGGAGTCCTTCGTAAAGGTAGGTATTGTACGGAGAGTCGTACTCCAAATGTTTGAACAGTATCCTGTTAAGAGTATATCCATAGCAAAAGGCCACAGTAGGGTCAGCCTGAAGGCGCATTCCCTGACGGAGACGATTCAGATAAACCCCGGCTATCGAGGGATACTCCGGAGCATAATTTGACTCGCTCTTGACGATGGAAGCAACGACCGACACCTGCTTCGGGTTCAGGCCAAGGGCCTCGGCCTTCGCAAGGTTCTCGGCTGTCCAGAAAGCGTCATAGGCCGCCTTCTGCTTGTCCAGAATATCTTTGACTGAGGCAGTCCAGTAAACCTGATAGGTGTCAGGCATAATCAGAGAGAACACATCAGACGGTGTGAAACCGTAAGAGGCCAACAGGGTGGAGTCAGCGAAAGCGGCAGCCACGTCGGCAGAGTCCAGCATCATCTGGTTACTGATCTTGCGGGCTATCTGACCTTTGATCCTCATTGTTCCGGAAAGCACAAGATTCACAGGGGTCTGCCAGCCGTTCCGAAGCATCCTCGGCACATAGACGCTCGGCTTGGACTTCTCGACGACATAGTGACCCGGTTTCAAGTCACCGTCCCGCAACTCTCTGCGAACCACCCTTGCCAAGCTGCGCCGATTAATTACGATACTGTCAGGAATCTGCGCAAGCACCTCAGCCACAGTGGTCTGCGGGCGTACATACAGGTCGGCATCGCCGCTGAAGTTAGGCTTACGGTTGTCAGCGTACCAACGTCCTCCGACAGCAGCCAGAAACACAACCACCGCCAAAGCAGCCACCAAAAGTATAAATCTCCAAGTCTTCATAATCTGTCAAATCCCCTCATTAACTTTCCGTGAATATATTAAATCTAATCTTCATCTTTTACGCCGCCTTTCCGGCCATTATTCCTTTTCCATCGGTCATATACCACCGGCAAACTCCACTTTGCACGAAGAAGCTGTTCCGAAAAAACGCATAACTGATTACAAGGAGCATTTTAAACAACTTCAAAACAACTTCGGGACAATCATAAATATATTAGAACGATTGCCAAACACCGGCGTCATTTTCTTTTTCTGCCGCGAAGGACGATGGTGTCTCCCTCGCGAGGCTCATAACCGGCGCTGAAACCGTTCATCTTCATCACGCTGGACATCTTAACGGCGAACCGCTGGCAGATGTCCCGCAACGACTCCCCGTCCCCGCCTACTATGTACTTGTCAAGCCCCTTCTCGGACTGGCTCTTCTTCGCCTGCAAATAGACCACAGTACCGGGCAGAAGTTCCTCAAGGCGAGACAAATCATTAAATCTTAGCAATTCATTAAGGTAGAGATGATTAGACTGTGCGATGCTGGCATACGTCTCACCGTCCAGCGAAGTGATGAAAGGGACACCGTTACGGGAATATGCCTCCCTTGTCAACGAGAAACTGAACACCTCAAGACCGGCCTTGTCAATCCTCTTAGGCTCTTCCAAAGACAAAGGAGAAGCCGGAATCTCATTTCCGGCATATTCATCCTTTGAACGCTTCTTCCTTGCCTTGCGTGTCTTTTTCTCCTTATGGGTCTTCTCTTTCCTGACATCGGAGGATTTCTTGTCACGGGCCGACTCCGAACCGACGGCTTCCGTCCCGGCACTCCGTTCCGCAGCCTCCTCCAGGCGATCGGACTCCTCAGAAGTCATCGTGTCATATTCATAAAGCCTGTAGTCCTCAATGTATTTGATGAGCTTAGCCGGATAGTGAGGATCGGTGGCATAGCCGGCTTTCTTCAATCCATACGCCCAGCCTTTGTAGTCAGTCGTCTTCAGGTCGAAAAGAAACTTGTAACGGTCACGGTAACGCAGGAAATCCGAATGATCCTGAAAAGACTCGTCAGCGGAATCATAGACTCTGAAGCACTCCCCTTTCGCGTCATCGTCATAACGCATCGTCTTGCCCTTCCAATCCTTGTGGCACTTGATGCCGAAATGGTTGTTGCCTTCGGAGGCCAGCGCGGAAAGGCCGTAACGAGACTCAAGAATGCCCTGCGCCAAAGTGATGCTGGCAGGTACGCCGCTGCGATACATTTCACGGACAGCCGTAGGCGCCCATTTCTGAATATACCGCTCCTGAGGCGTGCCTTGGGCAAGGACCGCCACCTGAAATAAAACCAGACTTATGATTACCACCAATCTCTTCATTCCTAAAAACAAGTCAACTGTGAAAACGCTTGAATATGCTTGCCCGAAGCGTCGGGAAGGGATAGCCTCAAAGAGCTTCGGAATGTAAATATAATGAAAATCCTGTGAATCTTCAGTCTAATCTCACGAGCGGGACATCGAACACATCTCCGTCTGAGGCCGCATAGGTCTCCGGAAAGACACTCCGGCACTCCGCCTCATAAAGACGGAGATCGTACCTGCGGGAGGAATAATGTCCGATAACCAGCTTCTTGACTCCGGCCTCCAAGGCGCAGGACGCAGCCTGGAGAGTGGTCGAATGATGTCTCTTGGCAGCCTCGGCTGAAAGCTCGGCAGGATAGGTGGCCTCGTGATAAAGGAGGTCAACGCCTTTTACCCAGGACGCAAGCTCCGGGAAAGGAGCCGTGTCGCTGCAATAGGCGTAAGAACGCGGATTATACGGCTTGTAGCCCAATTCATCGAACGGCAGTACGATCGTCGAGCCGTACGGAGCCTCGCGCACCACATCCTCCCCCCTCTTCACGGTTCCTATCTCGGTGAGCGAGAGAGCATATTCATCAATCTTCCATTTCCTGACGTTCATCGCCGGCTCCTTTTCCCTAAACAGCCAGCCGAAGGTCTCGATCTTGTGGTTCAGCGGAAAGGCGTAAACCTCGAGAGACTTCGTACGGTAGATCATCTCGGGCGATTTCATCGTCATCGGAACGTGACGTATTTCGAACGGGATTCCGGTCCCGTAGTAGGAAAGGAAGAACTTGAGAACCGGCCCGAAACTAACCGGCGCATAGATGGTCAGCGGAGTCATACGGGAGAGCATCCCCATCGTTGAGAGCAAGCCGAAAAGCCCGAAGACGTGGTCGCCGTGGATGTGCGAGATGAAGACAGACTCAATCTTCAGAAGGGATATCCTCGCCTCCTGAAGGCTTGTCTGCGTTCCTTCCCCGCAATCTATCAAAAAAGAGCGCCCGTGTACGGAAAGTACCTGAGCGCTCTGATTCCTTCCGGGGATGGGCTTGGCCGAAGCCGTGCCCAACACCGTCAAAGTGAAATCCATAGAAGATTATTATTCACCCTTCTCGAGTTTGTCCTTGAGGGCGGCGAGCTCGCTGATGTCACCAAGGGTGGTCTTCTCCAGATTGGAGTTGATCTTCTTGACCGCTTTCTTGGTGTTGTCAACCTCTACCGCAACCTTCTCGGCCTTAGCCTCAGAGTATGTTCTTACGTGTGAGAGGAGGATTCTGCGTGTGCTTCTCCTAAGCTCGATGACCTTGAACTGGAGAGTCTCGCCTACGACTGCCTGCTTGCCGTCCTCCTTGATGAGGTCGCGGCTGAATGCGAAGCCCTCGTCATCACCCTCGAGCTTGATGTTGGCGCCCTTGTCGGTAAGGGAAGCGACTGTTCCCTCAACGGTGGAGCCTACAGGATACTTGGCCTCGATGGCATCCCAAGGGTTAGGGGTAAGCTGCTTGTGGCCAAGGCTGAGCTTGTGGTTAGCCTCATCGAAGTCAAGAATCTGGACATCAATGACATCACCAGGAGAAACAAGCTCTGACGGATGCTTGATCTTGTTCCAGGAAAGGTCGCTGATGTGGATGAGTCCCTCAACTCCGTCCTCCGGCTCGGCGAACACACCGAAGTTGGTGATGTTGCGTACCACGGCCTTATGTACTGAACCGACGGCGTACTTGTCGCGGATGCTCTCCCAAGGGTTAGGGGTAAGCTGCTTCAGACCGAGGGACATCTTCCTGTTCTCGCGGTCGATGGAGAGAACCTTCGCCTCTACGTCGTCACCTACCTTGAGGAATTCCTGTGCGCTGTGGAGCCTTGGAGACCAAGACATCTCGGACACGTGGATAAGTCCCTCAACACCAGGCTCGATCTCTACGAAAGCACCGTAATCGGCGATGAGAACGACCTTGCCCTTGACAACGTCGCCTTCCTTGATGTTGGCGTCGAGGTTGTCCCAAGGATGCGGAGTAAGCTGCTTGTAACCAAGGGCGATTCTCTTCTGCTGAGGATCGAACTCCTTGACAACAACCTTGATCTTCTGGTCGAGGGAAACGACCTCCTCAGGGTTGTCGATCCTGCCCCAGGACAGGTCAGTGATGTGGATGAGACCGTCAACACCGCCGAGATCGACGAACACACCGTAATTGGTGATGTTCTTGACAGTACCCTCAAGGATCTGTCCTTTCTCAAGCTTGCTGATAAGCTCGGCCCTACGCTGCTCCTGCTCGGCCTCGAGAAGAGCCTTGTGGGAAACAACCACATTGCGGTACTCCTGATTGATCTTGACAATCTTGAAGTCCATAGTCTGGTTGACGTAAGCGTCGTAGTCGCGGATAGGCTTGATGTCGATCTGGGAACCAGGAAGGAAAGCCTCGATTCCGAAGACATCGACAATCATACCGCCCTTCGTGCGGGTCTTGACGAAACCGTTGACAATCTCGTCTCCGGCGAAAGCCTCGTTGACCCTGTCCCAAGACTTGAGGGCGCGGGCCTTCTTGTGGGAAAGGATAAGCTGTCCCTTCCTGTCCTCGGCGGACTCCACATAGACCTCAACCTTGTCACCTACCTTAAGCTCAGGATTGTAACGGAACTCAGGAGCCTGGATGACACCCTCGCTCTTGTAACCTATGTTGACGATAACCTCTCTCTTGGAGATGGCGGTAACGACACCCTCCACAACCTCGTTCTCGACAATTTTTGAGAGAGTCTGGTCGTAAGCGTCCTCGATAGCCTTCTTGTCAGAGCTGCCGTAAATCTCGGCGCCGCCCTCAAAAGCCTCCCAATCGAACTTGTCCGGATCGATGGACACGTTGAGAGATGATTTCTTTGCCGGAGCCTCGGCCTTAGGAGCTTCCTGTACAGGAGCCTCTACCTTAGCCTCGCCGGCTACTTTCTGTGTTTCTTCTGCCATAATGGTAAGTAAAGATAACTAGTTGTTTAACAATATTTCTAAACCCTACCGCGCACGCATTTCCAGCGCAAGCGGTCAAAAGGCTCGCAAAATTAGGCAAAAATATCTGATTTACAAGAAGAAAAGAGTAATTTTTACAACAATTTGTTCTTTCTGAACAGGAACAACACCAATGCGACGGTCAGCAGCATAACCCCAAGCAGTATGAGCCACATCCAGCTCTTGTCCATCAGCGGCATCGGCACGTTCATCCCATAGAAGCTGGCCACGAGTGTAGGAGGCATCAGAAGCACCGAGACAAGGGTGAATATCTTCATAATCTTGTTCTGGTCCAGATTGATGAGACCGACAACCGTGTCCTGAAGGTACTCAAGCCTCTCGAAACTGAAGTTCGTGTGGTTGATGAGCGACGTGATGTCCTGAAGCAGAACGGAGAGACGCCCGCGGAGATTCTTGGGATACTTGTCGCTGCGGAGCATATTCGAAATCAGGCGCTGCTTGTCCACTATGTTCTCTCTCACGAGCATCGTATTCTCCTGCAACTGATTGATATCCAACAGAAAATCCTCGTTGATGTCTTCCTGCTGGTTGATGCGTTTGCTGTACTGGGAAATCTCCTTGCTCATCAGCTCGATCATATCCGCGTCAAGGTCCACACGCTGATCCATTATGCTGGCGAAGACGGTGAAACCGTTGGGATAGGACTGAGGCATTGCGACAATCCTGCGCTGAAGCTCTGTGAAACTGCGCAGAGGAACGTCCCTGAGGGTGGTAAGGCAGTTACCCACGAAAGTGAATGACACGGCCTCCATTGAATAGTCCTCCGGACCCGGCATCAGGAAGTTAGTGTTGGCGAATATGGCGTTTTCGGTCTCGGAGAAACGGGACGAGCTCTCAATCTCCTCGGCCTGGGCTCGGCTCTGGATTTCCTCGCCAAGGAACAGGTCCACAGTATGCTTCTCTTCTCCGGACGGAGAGAGAATGTCAATCCAAAGGACATCGTCCCTGCTCATCTTTGAAAGCTCCGTTTCAGACTGGGATACGAACAGTTTGCCGTTCAGTCTGTAGAAAATAGCGATCATACTCTTCCTGTTTTTTCCCGGCCCGTTCGTCGGAAGGGTTCCACTTCAATGCCCTGACACCACGGAGAAGTCAGTCCGCAAAAGTAGGAATATTTTCGCAAAAACCGGCAAAAAAATCCAGGGTGCGATAAAAAACAAACACCAAGGATCCGTCAAATATAGCCGAGAAGGATGTTCAAGCCTATGAGAATCAGAACCGCCCCCCCTATGGTCTCGGCCGGTCTGCCGAAACGCCGTCCTATCCTCTGGCCGCCGAGCATTCCTATGGCTACGGAAAGGACAGTCACGACAAAGACGGCGGCAAGGTTCATAACCATCCTGCCTGACGGCACAAAACCCATCGAAAGGCTGACACCCACGGCGAAAGCGTCAATGCTGGTGGCAATCGCCCCGATGACGACATTCACAAGCCCGTTAAGGTCACGGGCCTCTTCCCCTCCGCGCGCCGCCTCAACAATCATCGATCCGCCGACGTAGAGCAACAACAGAAAACCGACGAGACCTGCCAATTTCCGGATATGCCCGACGAAGATGTCGCCGAACAGCCAGCCTGACGCCATCAGAGCGGTCTGGACGAGTCCAAACGTCAGGGCGATCGGAAGTATCCTTCTCAAGGATATTCCTTTGAGGGTGACGCTTGAGCAGGTAGAGACCGCAAAACAGTCGGCGCAAAGAGACACCGCCAGAAGCAGCGACTTAAGAATCGGCAGAAGCATAATGCGTCAAGGCTTGAAAATCTGACGGTTGACAATGGAGCGCCCAAGCGTGAGCTCGTCGGCGTATTCAAGGTCATCCCCGAATCCCAGTCCCCTGGCAAGGGAGGATACCTTTACTCCGTAGGACGAGATACGCCGGTATATATAGAATGAGGTCGTCTCGCCTTCAACGTCTCCGCTCAAGGCGAGAATCACCTCTATCTCTTCCGGAACCGCCCCCTCGGAAGAGGCCAGTTCTCGCACTCGCTCCTCAAGCTGAGAGACCGTAAGGTCGGACGGGCCGACCCCGGCAATAGGCGAGATGATGCCTCCAAGTACGTGATAGACACCCCGGTACTGTCCGGTGTTCTCTATGCTCATCACATCACGTACATTCTCCACGACACATATCGTCCTGTTGTCGCGGGACTTGTCGGCGCAGATAGGACAGATGTCATCATCCGAAATCATCCAGCACCGGCGGCAGTATCTGGCTTCCTCGCGCATCCGCACTATCGAATCGGCGAAATGCCTCACGTTCTCGGACGGCTGTCTCAGAAGATGCAGCGCAAGCCGCAGGGCACTTCGCTTTCCGACCCCCGGAAGGGAGCCAATCGCCTGCACTGCATCCTCCAGAAGCTTGGATGGAAACGTCTCCGGAACAGTCATTTACTTCGTTTGAGTATAAGCATTCACCGCGGCCCTGACCTGTCCGTGCTCAAGCAGGAGCTTGCGGGCGAAGTCATAGTCCTCAATTCCGGTCTCCTCCATGATCATCCTGGTGCCGCGATCAACCAACTTCTTGTTGGTCAGCTGCATATCCACCATCCTGCTGCCTTTGACGTGACCGAGACGAATCATCGAGACTGTGGAAATCATATTCAGAACCAGCTTTTGCGCAGTTCCGGCCTTCATCCTGGTGCTTCCAGTCACAAACTCAGGCCCAACGACCACAACTACCGGAACTTCGGCGGCGGCGGCCACAGGAGAATTCTCGTTGCAGGTCACGCACCCGGTCAGCAACCCGCGCCCGCGGGCCTCCTTCAGGGCGCCTACCACATAAGGAGTGGAACCTGACGCTGCGATACCGATCACGACATCATCCACCGTCGGTGAATATGCCTGCAGATCTCTCCATCCTCCCTCAACCTCATCCTCGGCTCCTTCGACAGCGTCTCTAATCGCACTGTCGCCTCCGGCCATAAAGCCGATGAAGACATCGTGTACTCCATAGGTCGGAGGAATCTCGGACGCATCCACGATTCCCAGGCGGCCACTGGTCCCGGCTCCGAGATAAAAGACACGTCCGCCACGGCTCACCCTGTCCACTATTCCGTCCACGAGTTTCTGAATCTGCGGGATAGCCCCGGCGACAGCGACAGGCACAGTCCTGTCCTCGGTGTTGATCGCCGTCAGCAATTCCTCTGTTGACATACGCTCAAGGTGATCGTACCTTGAAGCCTGCTCGGTTGTCCTTGAATCTTTCATAACGATGGAAATTATTTTCTACCCAAATGATACTCGACCAAACCCTCGATAGGTGTCGGGATGATAGTCGAGAACCTTATTCCGTAAGGCTCGGCCACTTTCTTCAGTATCTCACGGTTGGCATAGCCGAAACCGCCCACAACCCCGACAGGGTGCTTCTCAATGTCGTACTGCACCAAAGCTCTCTGGATGAAGTCCTTGAAATTCTGTTCGACGAGGTCACGGACATATTCAGAAGAGGCGTATCTCTCCAGAATCCAAGGGGCGAACGAGCCCAGATACTTCGACGGAGCCTCTCCGCGGTAGACATTCTGGACAACCGTCATATAGTCAACCTTGAAATCCCTTGCGAAATCGCTTGCTACCGGCTCAGGGACAAGACCTTTGAGGAAGTCAGACATAAACAGCTTCCCGAGCCTGGCTCCGCCGCCCTCGTCTCCGAGTATGAAGCCGGCCGAACGGACATTCTTCACGACTTTCTCTCCGTCGAACAGGCAGCTGTTGGAGCCTGTGCCCATAATGGCGGCGATTCCAGGCTTGTGGCCGCATACCGCGCGGGCAGCGTCCAGAAGGTCGGAGGCATACTCGATCTCAGCCCCGGGGAACAAAGCCCTCAAGACCTCGTCCAAGCCTTTCGCCTGAGACGGAACCTTCTCTCCCTCAGGGACTATCAAACCGGCGGCATAGAAATGCACCTCGGTGACTTCGTCCGCAAGGCCGTCAGCCTTAAAAGCCGCGACCGCCTCTCTGACAATCGACTCGATGACATCCTGATTCATCGTGGCGAGGTTCATCCCCGCTGTCCTTACATTAACGGATTCCTTATCGGGAGCAGCTGAACACCAATCGGTCTTCGTGGCTCCGCTTTCCACTATAAGTATCATAATATAAAAAGTTATTATTATTTCTCATTTACCCGAATCACCCTTCCGGAAGGAAGCCTCTACCTCAAGGCCTTCTTCATCACCGGAAGAATCTTTTCCGTGTAGCGCATCATACCGAGATCGGTCAGATGAACCCCGTCCACAGTAGCCTCACCGTCATCCCCTATAAGACCTTTGGTCGAGACGTAGTAAAGCTTCTTTTCTCCGGACTTCTTAAGCTTCTCGTACAAAGCCCTTTGCGCCTCATTCTTGGCAATCACTCCCTTTTGCATACTCTGATCGAACATCATTTGAGGGAAAGTCGGATTCTCCACAAAGATCACAGGCACATCCGGGAAAGCGTCCCTGATGATACGGAAGAACCTCTCGCCTCTCTCGTTGATCAAATCGGCCGGGGAGTTAGGGACATAGTCAAGCACGACAAGTCCAGGCTCGGTAACTTTGGTCATATATTCAGCGATCTCATAATCCATCCTTGCGTTGCCGCTGAAACCGAGATTGATCACCTCGCGGTCAAGTCTGCGGCCAAGCACGGCGGTGAACGCCATCCCCGGACGCGAGGCGCAGCCTCCCTGAAGAATGCTCGTGCCGTACATCACAACAGGGCGCTCGGTTCTTGGGCTTTCCACGGCGGGAGCCTCGACCACAGAGCCTTCATCTACACCGATTTCGACCTTGTCCACCCCGTTGTACAAGGAAAGGTAGAGCATATACTCCCTCATCTCCGGGGACATATTCGAGATCAGAGTCCTGTTCTTCTCTTCCTTCTGACGGCCGCCCCATTCAAAGCCGCTGCCGGCGAAACGCCATCCGTCTTTCTCCGTCAGTATGTAAAGGTCAAGACCGCTGTCGCCGACATCAGTCATATGAGGCATATAATGCTTGGGGCTTGTGGATTTCCAACGCGCGCAGATCTTCGTGGAATTGGAACGGAAACGGATGTAGACCCCGGCGGAGTTACGTCCAAGCTCCCACAACGGATCCCTGATAACTCCTTTGAGATCTTCCGGAAGACGCTCGTACCGCGCGGAAGTCGCATCCACACACTTACCGAAAACCGGGAAAGCGGACGCGTCGTGGTAGACGACATCCTTGTTCTGTGCAAAGGAGCCTGTCCCGGCAATAAGCGCGGCGGCGAAAAGAATCATTTTTCTGAAACCGTTCATAAAAGAGTATTGTTAATTGACATATTCACCTTTAACCAGCCAATGACGCAGGCCATAGACGGCGGAAGCCACATAGCCCGCATACAGAAGCGCCAGCCAATACTGTCCTCCGGCAAGACACATCACGACAAGGATGGCGTCGGCGACGATCCAGATGACCCAATGGTATGGAATGGAACGTCCGAGCCAATAGGTCGCCAGTACGGCCATCATAGTGGAGACTGAATCCAGGAATGAGCTTGAACCTCCGGTGGCGCGGGAGAGCCAGACCAACATAAGCGTTCCGCAGATGAATATCCCTGCGCTCCACAAAGCCGTGGCCGGTTCAAGCCTGCCAAGGTGGACCGCCGCTCCCTCACGTCCGCCGGACTTCAGCGCCCTGCTGTCTTTCCTCCATTGGTAAAGACCCCAGACCGACACCACCGCATAATAGACATTCAGCGCCATATTGGACCAGATATGCTGGACAGCGAACGAATATGCGCACGCAAGCCCCGTGGCAATGCCGAAGTACCACATACTGTTCTTCTGGAGCACCTCAAGGACAATGTAGGGGATGCCGGTTACAAGCGCGAAAATCTCTATGATTTTAATTATGTCCATTCAGCCACAAAAATAGGCATTTTCGCCCACCTTTCCATTGAATCGTTCCATTTTTTGGCAGGCTTTTCTTTCACACCGTGTCTTGGCTCAAAAAGACCGTCACTCGGTAGTCCGGGGACACATCACCGGCCGAGCAGACTCATTCTCCAGGTAAGGCCGACGCTGGCGAGAAGATTGTCAGGGAGAAGCCCGCCCGCAGGGTTTCCGTTGTCTCCGAAAGAGTGGCAGAAGGCAGCGTGGATCCGCACCCTGTTGTCAGAAAGCGGAAAGTACTCCACTCCGCAGCCAATCCTTCCTATGGATGTCCGCGGATAGACGCACCAGTCCCCCTCCTTATCAAGGTCATTCCGGTCGTAGCTCGCCTTCCCGAAGACACGAAGCCTGTCGCTGAATGAATATGTCAGCTTGCCTATCACGGTGAAGTCCCTGAGGAACGACACCTCGTCCATCAGCGACCTGTTCATAAAGTCGGCGAAGACAGAGAGCCGCCCGAACGTAAAATGATTGCCTAGAGCGATATAGTTGATGTAACGTCCAGGAAGGTACTCTATCAGGTTGACCGACCACAGAGACTCGAAACATCCACGCCTGCCGCTCCACATAAGATTGTAGGCGTACATATCGCTGCCTTCCTGCCGGAAAGGGCTCTGGCAGAACTGGAAACGGAGCAGATCATTCTCTCTGCCGAAGGAATATCCCGCCGTCACTCCCATCTGGTAGCAGCCGATGTTGCCGCAGTACTCGGAAAGGAAATAGATGTCGATAGGGGCAAGGTCATATTCATAGCCGCCGATCGCGACGATCTGCTTGCCGACAGAGAAGTTCCAACGGTCGTCAGGCCTGTAGGTAAGATAAAGGAAGTCGGTGGCATTGAAGAAACTCTCGCTGCCGTGGCCCCGGTAAAGACGCTGGCGGTAGTTGTAGGAGAAATGCTCTCCGAGGTCTCCGTTCACGAGAATGCTGACGTTCTTGCCCTTGAAGCCGCAGTTGTCCTTGACAGACCTGCCGTCAAGCGCCTCGTGCTGGTAATCCACCCTGGCCTGAAGCCCGACATTGATCAAATTGCCGTCCTGCGCCGATGCGGACAGAATGGCAGAAAACAAAAGAGATGCTGAAAACAGCGCTTTTTTAACTCCCATACGATTTAAAGGTTCGAATTTTCTGTAAAAATAAGCATAAAAACGATAATCCCAAACCATTCAGACGCAAGACAGGCTCGACAGAAAACAGAAAAGGGGCTTGACTAATTCAGCCAGCCCCTTAGCCTTAAAATATTTCAAAAGATTATTCAGCCTTGCCGTTTGAGCCAAGAACGTCAACAATCTTATGCTCGTAGAGCTTCTTCATCTCGTCACGGGCAGGTCCGAGGTACTTTCTCGGATCGAACTCACCCGGCTTCTCGTTGAACACCTTGCGGACAGCGGCGGTCATAGCGAGACGGGAATCCGAGTCGATGTTGATCTTGCAGACAGCGCTCTTTGAAGCCTCGCGGAGCTGATCCTCAGGGATACCTACAGCGTCAGGAAGCTTTCCTCCGTTCTCGTTGATGATGTCAACATACTCCTGTGGAACTGAAGACGATCCGTGGAGAACGATAGGGAATCCAGGAAGCTTGTTCTCGATCTCGTGAAGAACGTCGAACGCAAGCGGAGGTGGAACGAGACGACCGGTCTTAGGGTCTCTTGTGCACTGCTCAGGCTTGAACTTGTAGGCACCGTGGGAGGTACCGATAGAGATCGCGAGAGAGTCGCAGCCAGTGCGGGTAGCGAAGTCGATAACCTCCTCAGGCTTTGTGTAGTGAGACTCCTCTGAAGCGACCTCGTCCTCAACGCCGGCGAGAACGCCAAGCTCGGCCTCTACGGTCACGTCGTACTGGTGGGCGTACTCAACAACCTTCTTGGTGAGCGCGACGTTCTCCTCGTAAGGGAGGGAAGAGCCATCGATCATCACTGAAGAGAATCCCATATCGACGCAGCTCTTGCAAAGCTCGAAGCTGTCACCGTGGTCAAGGTGAAGGACAATCTGAGGATGCTCCCAGCCAAGCTCCTTGGCGTACTCCACAGCACCTTCGGCCATATAGCGGAGAAGGGTCTGGTTAGCGTAGTTGCGGGCACCCTTGGAAACCTGAAGGATGACAGGAGACTTCTGCTCGGCCGAAGCCTGGATGATAGCCTGAAGCTGCTCCATATTGTTGAAGTTGAATGCAGGAATAGCATAGCCACCCTTTACGGCCTTCGCGAACATCTCTCTGGTGTTGACCAGGCCAAGATCTTTGTATGATACCATATTCTATAATGTTTAGAAATTATTATCGTTTTTCCGGCGTCTGTCATCTTCAAATGCCGTGCAAATTTACGTTATATTTTATAAAAAGTTTATATTTTTGTCATATTAATCGTTTAATAATTACGGATATGACAATTGGTGACGACTTCAAGATAGTCTCTGACAAAACGTCTGACGGTGTCAGGCACGTGACGGCGGTTCCAAGCGCGGCCGTCTGCTCGGCGCAGATCGACTTTGACCTCGCGGACGGGAGAATACACAACCTCCGTTACATAAAAGGATGCGACGGGAACCTTCAGGCCATCGGGAGGCTTCTGGAGGGGATGGACGCGGGGAAGGCTATCGAAATCCTGTCCGGTGTAAACTGCCACGGACGCGGGACCTCGTGCTCGAACCAGCTGACAAGAATCCTGCGGGAGTGCCTGGGCAAATGACGGCGGAATGTCAGGCTCACCCGTTCCGCCGCCCCGGGCGGCCGGGCAGAAGGGAGACGTAGCGCCGCGAGACAATTCCACGGCGGGAGACTTCTATGACAAACGGCATCGAAGACAGGTCGAACGTGTCGAGAAAGACCTTGGCGAGTTCCGGAGCGGCAACCATAATCTCATCGACATTGATGTCCAAAGCCCTCAGACCCAACGAATCGGCGGCAGAAAGCTCCGTCTCGCAGACAGGGCAGCCTTCCGTGTGGAAGACGATGTAGCCGCCTTTTCTTCTCAACCTGTCCCAGGCCTTTGCGTCAAAGACCTTTCCGGCAACGCTTGCCTCCACCCCGGACTTCCTCAGAATCTCCTTGGCTCCCGGCAGCCTCGATCCGGCCGGAGTCCTGGAAAGCAGGTCTTTCATCATCCGGGCCAGCCCCACGACCTTGAGTGTGTCGTCAGACGTGTTCCAAATCTCCGGGCGGGAGAGAAGATACCCATCGATGAACGGGACAGTCCCCTCCTTGCACGCTTCGGTGCGGCAGGAAGTAAGCCAGTAGAGAAGATCGCCCTCAAGGTGCTTGAAGAACACAGTGTCTCCTTTTGCCAGCGTTCTGGATTCCAAAACATTGGCGATGTCAAGGACTCTTGTGGCGGAAGATGCGTCCGATCCGCCGCCGGATGCGTAAAGGTTATCTATCAGAGCCATTGAGGACTCACCGCCATACTCGTAGGAAACCTCCGGAAGGACAATGCCAAGAAGCTGTTCCAAAGCCCTGGCGTCCAGACCGCGCCCGACGATGGTTCCGGAGCGGTCCAGGAGGAACATCCTCGGGGTCTGGATCACACCGTATTTCATCTGATAGTCCGAGGCAATCTCCGGATCCCAGAGGTGAATGATGGCGGTCGCTTCGGAACGGACGGAGAACTTTGCCTCTCTCCATTCTTTCCACTTGCGTTCGTCGTTTCCGGTATAGATGGCGTAAAAGTCTATCGGCCAGTTCTTTGAATTAATCTTCGTACGAAGCAGGACGGTTTCAAGCCTGCATTTGGAGCAATCGGTGTCATAGAAGAAAAGCACTCGGAACCTTCCGGAGGGGCCGCCGACAGAGACACTGCCGCCCTCGGGAGTCTCCATTACAAGGGAGGGAGCCTTCATCCCGAGCAGAGAGCTGCGGTTGAAATCGGCATAGACCCTGGCGTTCAAGAGGACCTCGTCCCCTCCCATATCGATAAGCCCGGAAGTGAACCAGGTGTCCGTCAAATGGATAGCCACCGCCTCGTCACCCATCACCGGGGACTCCAGATAGTGGTTGTAAATCTTGAGGGCGATGTGTTTTCTGAGGGCGGAGTCCTTTGCGGAATCAATCAAGAGGTCACATTCCCTGTTCTTCACATCAATCCTCTCCGCCTCCAAAGTCCGGAAATATTCATCCAGCCGCCGGTCCAGCGCCGCCAGTCCTGCGGAATCCACCTGAGCGCCGCACCGCCAAGCCCCGGCAAACCAAAGGACAAGGCTTATGAATACCAACCACTTCCCTCTCATCTCACCTCCGGAAGAACAACCCCAAGCGGGATGAATTGTGACAGGTCTCCACGGTGACGCACGACATCCCTGACAGCGGACGAGGAGATGTGGGAATATTCCTGGGCGGTAGGGATGATGATGGTGTCAATCTCGGGGGCCAGATGGCGGTTCGCGTCGGCGATGGCCTGCTCATTGTCGAAATCGGTCATATTCCTTACACCCCTTACTATGTGGCGGACACCAAGCTCGCGGCAGATGTCAACGGTAAGTCCCTCGTAATGAATAATTCTCACCCCGGACATTCCTTTGGTTGCCTGACGGATGATGTCCTCGCGCTGCTCCATCGTGAAGAAGCCGCGCTTGTCCTGATTGATTCCCACGGCCACGATGACCTCGTCAAAGATGGCAAGGGCGCGGCTCAGGATGTTCAGATGTCCTGCCGTGAACGGGTCGAACGACCCCGGAAACAATGCTGTATGGTTCATTGTGATTGTGCTTGAAATGATTGTCAAGGATGCTTCTAAAGCCGCCAGTCTATCGGGTTCTTTCCCTCAGCGGCGAGTATCTCGTTGGTTCTCGAAAAATGACGGCAGCCGAAGAAAGCGCCTCTGGCAAGCGGAGACGGATGGGCGGCCTCAAGGACGTGGTGTCTCGACGCATCGATCAGCACGCGCTTGCTTCTGGCATAATTGCCCCACAGAAGGAAGACCACGCCATCGCAATTATCTGACACATAACGGATGACAGCGTCAGTGAACTGCTGCCAGCCTATTCCGCTGTGCGAGGCCGCGACCCCGGAACGCACCGTAAGGATCGAGTTAAGGAGAAGCACGCCCTGACGCGCCCAGCTTTCCAGATTCGGCCTGCCGCTCATTCTGACGCCAAGGTCATCCTCGATTTCCTTGAATATGTTCTTGAGAGACGGCGGGGCGGGCACGTTGTCAGGCACCGAAAAGCTCAGCCCCATAGCCTGGCCGTAGCCGTGGTAGGGATCCTGTCCGAGAATCACCACCTTGACCTGATCGACCGGAGTGAGGTCGAAAGCGCGGAATATCTCAGGGCCGGGAGGGAATATGACATTCCCTTGAGCCTTTTCGGTGTGCAGATAATGCGCAAGCGCGGCAAAGTAGGGTTTGTCAAACTCACCTTGCAGCGCTTTCTTCCAACTCTGTTCTATCCTTACGTCCATAACCGGCGGTAAAGATAGGAATTAATTCTTGAATATGTAGGCGATGACCTCGTCAATGTTCCTGACATAGCGGAAGGACAGCCCCTCGACATAAACAGGCTTGATGTCCTCCACATCCTTGCGGTTGTCCTCGGAGATGACTATCTCGGTGACTCCGGCGCGTTTGGCCGCAAGAATCTTCTCCTTGATTCCCCCGACAGGGAGCACGCGTCCGCGTAGGGTCATCTCACCGGTCATCGCTATCCCTGACTTGACGGACTCGCCACGCAGGGCCGAGACCATAGAGCTTACCATTGTGATACCTGCCGACGGGCCGTCCTTAGGCACGGCTCCTTCCGGAACGTGGACGTGGATGTCCTTGGCCCCGAACTCTTCGGAACTCATTCCCGCAAGCTGAGGATGAGCCTTGATGTACTGATAGGCTATCGTGGCGGACTCTTTCATCACGTCACCCAGATTGCCGGTCATCGTCATCACGCCCTTGCCGCCGCTGACCGAACTCTCGACAAAGAGAATCTCGCCTCCCATCTGTGTCCAGGCAAGGCCGGTGACGACTCCGGGAGCCTCATTGCCCTTCTGGAGGTCGTGGAAACTGGTCGGAAGCCCGAGATATTCCTTAAGATGCTCTTTCCTGACAACGGAAGGATAGTCCTCGCCCAACGCAATCTTCTTCGCCGTCACCCTGGAGATCTTGGCGATCTGCTTCTCAAGGCCGCGCACACCGGACTCGCGGGTGTATTCGTCGATGATCCTCGAGAGGGCTGCCTTGTCGATGCGAAGCTCCTTCTTTCCTATTCCGTGCTCTTCCAGCTGCTTAGGCACAAGATAACGCTTCGCGATCTCCATCTTCTCCTCGGCAAGGTAGCCGGTGACGTTGATCAGTTCCATTCTGTCAAGCAGCGCGGACTGAATCGTGGAGATGTTGTTGGCCGTCGTTATGAACAGAACGTCGGAGAGATTGTAGTCGATGTCCAGATAATTGTCGTGGAAAGCGATGTTCTGCTCAGGGTCAAGCACTTCCAGAAGAGCGGACGACGGGTCTCCCTTGTAGTCGTTGCCCACCTTGTCAATCTCGTCAAGGACGATGACAGGATTGGACGTGCCGGCCTTGTTGATTCCGTTCAGAATACGTCCAGGAAGCGCTCCGACATAAGTCTTCCGGTGTCCCCTCAGCTCGGCCTCATCGTGCATTCCGCCGAGGGCTATCCGGACATATTTCCTGCCCAAAGCCTTTGCCACCGACTTTCCGAGGCTCGTCTTGCCGACTCCCGGAGGGCCGTAGAGGCAGAGAATCGGGGATTTCATATTCCCCTTCAGCTTGAGGACAGCAAGGTATTCGATGATTCTTTCCTTCACTGTATCAAGCCCGTAATGGTCGCTGTCCAGCACCTTCTGAGCGTGCTTCAGGTCGAGGTTGTCCTTCGACATCTCGCCCCACGGCAGATCGAGCATAAATTCGATGTAGTTGTACTGGATGCTGTAGTCAGGAGACGACGGGTTGTACTTCTCAAGCTTGGACAGTTCCTTCTCGAACTGCTTGGCCACAGCCTCCGGCCATTTCTTGGTCTTGGCCTTCGCGCGGAATCTCTCGAACTCCTCCTCTTCGTCCATCCCAAGCTCCTCCTGTATGGTACGAAGCTGATTGTTAAGGTAATACTCCCTCTGCTGCTGGTCGATGTCGCTTTTCACCTTCTGGTTGATCTCCTGCTTGATCTTCAACAGCTGAATCTGCGTGTCAAGAACCTGAAGGAGCTTCATCGCCCGCAGGGTGATGTCATCGATTCCAAGCAGCTGGACTTTCTCCATAAAATTCTCGATCTCGACAGTCGTGGCGATGAAATTGACCAGAAAGGCATAGTTGTCGATGGACTTGAGCGCGCCGACAGCCTCCTTAGGGGCGAATGATGACGACTTGATGATGGACGCTGCCCTTTCCTTGAGGGATTCGGCTATCATCTTGGTGTTGTTGTCGCTCTCCGGAATGATGTCCTCGATGTACTTTACCCTCGAGGTGATGTACGGCTCGTAGGAGATGACTCCGTCGATTCTGATGCGTCTGATTCCCTGGAGAATGGCCGTGATAGTGCCGTCCGGCATCTCCAGAACCTTCATCACCCTGGCGGCGGTACCATATTCATAAAGATCCTTCTCGGCAGGCTCCTCGACGGTGATATCCACCTGCGGAACGGCTCCGATGAAAGAGTCAGCCCTCTCCGCTTCCTTAATCAAAGTAATTGATTTCCTGCGCCCTATGGTGACAGGATAGACCATACCCGGGAAAAGCACCGCATTCCTCAGGGCGAGAATCGGCAGCGTGTCCGGAAGATCGCCGGCCTCCACCTTCATCTGTTCCTCTCCCTGCATCACAGGGATTATGTTCACTTCCGCGGCTCCGGCCGGGAAGAAAATGCCTTTATCGTTGTCTCTGTTCATAAGTGTTCTGATTGAGCGCGCCCGGTCTCCCGTACTGACAAATTGTCAGAAATTCCGCGGTTCGGGACGCGTTCCGGAATATCGTCAATCACCGTGCCAAAAAAATATGGGAAAGAATTTATATATATGATTTTGAATATTAAAAAAATAAGTCTATTTTTGCATCCCCAAACGAACTTTTTGGGACATTAGGTAAATCCAAAGTATATTTATATTTAGTTATGACAAAGGCAGAAATCGTGAATGAGGTTGCAAAGTCAACCGGAATCGAGAAAATCGCAGTTCAGTCCGTTATCGAGGCTTTTATGGACACCGTAAAGGGTTCTATCATCAGAAAAGAGCCTGTTTACCTCCGTGGCTTCGGTAGCTTCATCATTAAGCACAGGGCTCAGAAGGCTGCCAGGAACATCACCAAGAAAACCACTATGACAATCCCTGCACACGACATCCCGGCTTTCAAGCCAGCCAAGATTTTCGTGAACGCTGTCAAGGAGGAAAAATAATTATTTAAACATCTTTTATTATGCCAAGCGGAAAAAAGAGAAAGAGACATAAGATGTCGACGCACAAGCGTAAAAAACGCTTGCGCAAGAACAGACACAAGAAGAAGTAATGCTTCTGTGCCTGCCATTTTAGCAGTCTGCTAGAAGAAAAAGGCTGACCGGAAGTCCCGGACAGCCTTTTTAGCTTTTTACCATTGTTATTTCCTTATGGAGTCAGAAAAATCTGAAAAAGATCTGATTGTCGATGTCACATCGACCGACGTTCACATCGCGCTGATGGAGAACCATCGGCTGATTGAACTCAACAAAGAGTCCAGCAAGGGGCACAGTTTTTCCGTCGGGGATGTCTATCTCGGGAAAGTGAAGAAGATTCTTCCTGCGCTCAACGCTGCCTTTGTGGACATCGGTGACAAGAAGGAAGCTTTCGTTCATTATCTGGACTTGGGACTCTACTTCACGTCTTTCGACGAATTCGTGCGCAAGAGCAACCCGAACTCAGACCTCGGCGGGCTATATTCAAGCATCAAAATCGGGCCGATTCTTGAAAAGGAAGGCCGGATTGAGGGCGTTCTGAAACCGGGGCAGATGATGATCGCACAGATTGTCAAGGAACCGATCTCCACCAAAGGATCAAGACTGACAGCGGAAATTTCATTGGCAGGGCGCAACATTGTACTTATTCCCTTCGCGGAGAAGGTGAGCATTTCCCAAAAGATTTCCTCAAAGGAAGAGAAAAGGCGGCTCGAGACCCTTGTCAGGAGCATTCTTCCTAAAAACTACGGAGCCATCATCCGCACGGCGGCCGAAGGCAAGAACGCGGCGGTACTCGTGGCCGAGCTTAAGTCTCTGATAGAGAAATGGGAATCTTCCTGGAAAAAGGTAGCCAGATCAAAAGGCATTCAGTTGCTCTTCACCGAGTACAGCAAGACCACCACCATCCTCAGAGATCTCCTGAACGATTCATTCTCAAACATCTATGTCAACAATGAGACAATCTACGAGGAGATAAAGAAGTATATTTCCTTGATCTCTCCGGATCAGGAAAAGATTGTGAAGCTGTACAACGGCAAGGATCCCATCTTTGACCATTTCGAGGTAACAAGACAGATCAAGAGTTCTTTCGGCAAGGTGGTGCCGATGAAACAAGGAGCCTATCTGGTCATCGAGACGACCGAGGCTCTGAACGTGATAGATGTCAACAGCGGCATCCGCGCCAAGAGCGACAATCAGGAAGAGAATGCGTTCGAGGTCAACAAAATCGCGGCGGAAGAAATCGCCAGGCAGCTGAGGCTCAGGGATATGGGCGGAATCGTGATCGTGGATTTCATCGATATGGACTCCGGAGAGCACCGCAACGAGCTTCACAAGTATATGCAGTCGCTTATGGAAAGCGACAGAGCCAAGCATAATGTGCTGCCTCTCACCAAGTTCGGCCTGATGCAGATCACCAGGCAAAGGATTCGTCCGGTGACAGAGATCAACACCGCCGAGGTTTGTCCTGTGTGCCACGGCACCGGCAAGATTTCCTCCAGCGCCGTGATTGACGAGCAAATCGAGCGTAACATCGCCTACTGGGTGGAACACGGGAAAACCGATCTGACTCTCAAGGTAAGTCCGATTCTCGGAGCCTACCTGAAGCGAGGCACATCGGTCCTGTCGGACAAATCCTTCCTCGGGAAATGGAAGAAGAAGTACAAATGTCGGATCAACCTTGTCGAGGTGACCGACTTCACCGTTCTGCAAAATGAATTGTTTGACGAAAAAGGGGACAGGCTTTAGTCCCCTTTTTTATTACACTGTCGAAGTGACCGTATTGGCTCGTGAACCTGCCGAAGGACAAAACAGGTTCTTGATGCTTGACCGCATCCATAGTATCAGCAAAGATCCGGAACGGAATTTCGTAATGCGCTTGAAGAAGCCATATTCATCCAAAGAATTCGTAATAGCTTCTGAAAGAAAAACGAGCTGGTGATATGTTGACGTATGGTTCGCCAACGGGCCTCCCGGACGACGAGAAGCCGGATTCTAACGCGTGAAGCGGCGAACGAGCGTGGCAAGGAGTATGAGGGCGGCCATCAAGGTGGAAAGGCGGCCGACAAAGTCACCGTTACGGACAAAGAATGTCTGCCCGTCACTTAGGCCGACCTTGCCCCGAAGGACCTCCGGCCGCCACCAGGACGTGTGGCTGACCACCTTTCCTGACGGGTCGATGATGGCAGAGATACCGGTGTTCGCGCTTCGGGCTATCCACCTCCGGGTCTCGATGGCGCGGAGACAGGAATATGACAGATGCTGCACATAGCCCGGAGTGTCACCCCACCAAGCGTCATTGGTAATGACTGCCAGGACCTTGGCTCCGTTACGGACGTACCTTGTGCAGTACTCCCCATAGACCGACTCATAGCAGACGGCGCACCCGACAGGGATGGTTCCGGCAACGGAGAATGTACTGTCAGAAGAACGGACATATTCATCGAAATGAAGAGGGACTGTCTGTTTCTGGCCGACACAGCGCCCCATAACTCCACCAAGCCAATCATCTATCTTACAGAAAACAGCGGGATAGGGTGTCATCTCCGTCGCGACAACGAGCTTGCTCTTGTGGAACAACTCGGGAGGAGAGAACGCATCAAGCATCAGAGCCGAGTTGTGCGACTCCATCCATCTTCCTCTTCCGGCGGGACGGGCCGTATGGGATGGTCTCAATGCCCTATCCAGATACGTTCTTGAAGAAGCCCCGACAAGGAGATTGGCGTTGGGATGCGAATGGAGGAAGGCAGTGAACCGCCGCACCGTAGGACTTGAGGACGGGTCATTGGTCACGACATCTCCGGTAAAGGTCTCCGGGGCCACGAGAAGGACGGCCCCACTGTCCGGAATACAGTCAAACTGGCTCAAAAGCAACTCATTCTGTTCTTCCTGAGACATTCCTCCGAACTTGTTGTAAGGATCAATGTTCGGCTGGGCTATCACGACATCAAGCGATCCGCCCGGAGACTCAGGCTTGAGGAACAGAGAGATGACCGGCGGAGCGACGAAAAGGGACAGAGTCCCGGCCAGAGCCGCCGACTTCGCCTTGATGTTGAATGTGTTCCAACGACCGACCGCCAAAGAATCAAGTATGCCGAACACGCTGAGATTCGCCGCCCAGACAAGAAGCGAGCCACCGAGCGTCCCCGTGAACTCGTACCACTGAATCCAGCCGGTCGTGCGGGCGAAGGCGTTTCCAAGCACAAGCCAAGGCCAGCTGATCTGCGCTTCGGTGAGATACCAACGCTCCCAGGCAATCCAGACGAAGGCAAGGAATATGTAAGGTATGGGACCGCTCAGCCACTTCCGGCTCCAACGGAACAGCCCGAATATGAGGGACATCTGCAAGGCGTTGGCAAAGATGGCGAATAATCCGCCTCCCAACGTGGCATTGCAGACCCAGAAAGTCGTGGCGGCGTTCCACAGGACGAAGCACAGGTAATGCCACCAGCAGAAGCCTTTCATTCCATCCTCCGTCGCAAGATTCTCCGCCCAAAGCAGCGGAACAAAACCTATCAACGACAACCACCCCGTTCCTGGCACCAGGAACGGAACACTGAGCAACGCTGAGGACAAGGCCACCAGCGATAATATTACCAATTTCCTTGACATAATCTCTGCAAATATATGCAATCCGCTCCGAATATCCGCCTCAGAACTTGAATTCAGTCCCGAATGTGAGCACAAAGCGGTTGTCGTGCGGGACTTTCTCCCCATCCTTGACCTCATAGCGGTGGGTCATACGCCAGAAAGCGTCTATCCTCAGGAATCTGAATATGTTCGTGACACCGGCGCCCATCTCGACGTAAGGCCTGTCAAGCCTGCCCATCTTCTCAGGGAAAAGCATCACCGCTCCGAAACCGTCATCCCCCGCTATGCCGTTGTTCTCTTTCCTCACGGTGCCGTAGGCCGCCCTCAACGAAACCACCTCCCTCCACTGAAGCCTCTTCAGCAACGGAATCTTGCCGAGAAAGAAGCCCTTGAAATTATGCTCCCAGAAGAATGTGGCCCAAAGATCCGAAGCGAACTCGTAATAGTCCATACAATTGAAGGAATGCCTCGAAAAAGTGTAGGTTCCGTTGCCCTCGTGAATCTTCAGCATAGGATAAGGCACAGTGCCGACTATCGTGCCCGCCTTCAGGTCGAACCTTGACATTCCCGCCGGAGGGACGGACAAAGTATAGTGGACGGAGAATTCGGGACGGAAATAGGAATATTCATTCTTTCCTATTCCCTTCACCGACCCGATGAGATCCACCGTGGCGACCGGGTACTTGGAATAGACATAATGCTTGTCGAACGCTCCCCTTGTGACTATCTCGTCCTTGGAAAAGCGAAGCTGGAGATGCCCTTGGTTATAGCCGACCGAATTGAACACGAAGCCGTCCGGAGAGACCATCGGCACAAAAGGATTCGAGAATATCCTCCTGCTCTCCAGAGAGACAATCATATTGAAGTTCTGGGACCATTCTTTCTGGTAGGAAAGCGAATAGTCGTTCACCATACTCATCTTCTGGCTGTTGGCCTTCGCAAGGACAGAAGACATAATATTGCCGCTGCCATAGACCGACGGGCCTTTGCCCAACTGCATCAAGTCGTGCTTGTACGCCGCCACCAACTTGCTGGTAGGCTGATTGTTGAACATATATTCAACGGTTCCGCCGCCCTTGAAAGCCTTGTCCTTGAAACCGTAGGCCGCATAGCACATAAGCCTGAACCGGCGGCTCAGCTCCTTGTTGGTCCTTACGCCGAGCTGGACTCTTCCGCCCTCAAGATCGTTGAAGCTGTAAAGCGAAGAGTAGGGGCCGAAGCCCACTTTCCCGACATTCAGAAAGCCGTTGACAAGCATCTCCGCCAAGGCATAGACATCCTTGTACAAAGGGACGTTCTTGATGGAATCGACCATATTGTAGATTCCGCGCTCCTTCTCGCTCAGCGGATATGGCCGGACGCTCTGCCAGTAAGCCTCGTCGTTGTTGATGACATCCCTCCCGGCCTGAACCTGAGCGTCAGTGTGGCCATCCCTGAAAGCCGTGGAGAAATCAGGGTTGGAATAGTCTATCTGACGGTTGCCCAGAAAGGTGACAAGCCGGGAGGAGTCGCGCGTCGTAGGCGAAAAGTCCACATACATCCTGTCCTGCTTGTAGAACCAGAGCGAATCAGCGACACGGGTGTTCACGACATCTATGGTCATATCCCTGACCCAGTTCACATTGGAGCCTTTCTTCAGCCTCACGTGGATGTCCTTGAGGGCATATTCGCCGGCATCTATCGACATCTCTCCGTCGAAAGTCGGAGAAGACACCCATTTTGACGGATGGAAGCGGACCTTGTAGGTCTTGCGCCCGTCTACCTGAAGGCTGTCCACAAGATAATAGTTGTAGAACATCGTGCCGGAAGAAGAGAGCGGAGAAGGGATTTCGACCTGAAAGATGTTGATATAGTTGTCGTAGAAATTGGTCTTCACGTACATATTCCCCGTGAACTGGGCCAGAACAGGGTCATTGTCGACTCCTGAGATTCTGGTCGCCTTGATGACTTCCCTGTTCGAAAGGGGTTCTTTCCTGTGATGGTATCTGGATGTCGTTTCCGAGATAAGAACCGGAAGAAACGGCTGTCCTGACACCACGGAAGTGTCCATATAGTCGTACACAAACTTGAAATCCTTGGGCAGCAAGCCGCTTATAAGCCCGCTCTGCGGATTGGTGATGTCAAGTTCCATCTTGGTATAGACATCACAGCTGTACTGCAGCCGCCTTTCGGGATTGTTTCTCGCCTTGGCCTCGTCCACCTTCCTGAGAATGGAGCGTATGTAGCTGTCATCCGGCTTGACCACAACGGCGTTCAGTTCATCGGCAACCGGTGTCAATAAAAAGTTTACCTCATTGAAACTGTGTCGGTTAACCTTCACGACCCGCTCTTCGTAACCGAGTATCGAGGCGGACAACTGCGAAAGCGTGTCCCTCGTTTCAAGAAAGAAAAAGCCCTCCATATCGGCCGAGACACCGACCGTGGAGTTCTTGAAATAGACTCCGGCGAACGGAATTCCCTCGCCCGTGACGGCATCCACGACACGTCCTTTCACCTTTGTCGCCTGGGCCCCGGCCAAGTGGCAAGAGAGAATCGTCAGAAGAATGGTTACAGATAAGGTTCTAATAATATGTCTAAAGCCGGCAGTCATTTTTCAATTCCCTAAGCGGGGATCAGCGGATTCTGTCAATTTTCAGCTGCTGTATCTTGTACCGTTCCCCGCAGTCGCTGACAAAAATCGTGACCTCAAAAACCTCACCTCCGGCGTTCAGAAAGCCCAGCGCGTATTTGGAGTTGGAGCGCGAAGCCGTGTGGCGGATTTCAAACGACCTTGGGGTGTGATTGTCAAAGAAGACCTTTAGAATCTGCTTTGCCTGATTCTTGCTGGAGTCGTTGGTCGTGGACATAATCGTTATCTCAAGGTTGTCGTCAAACCACACCGACAGCTTCTCGGCGTCCCCTTTTCCAAGATACTTGGCAATCGGCACGAACACATCATAGCTGTCAGCGGCGGCGGTGCCGCTGAAACAGAACAGCATCACGGACAATGCCGCGAATATCCTCGCAAAGGCCTTCATAACAAAAGTTTCTGTTACAAATTCCGAGCCACGGCCATCGGAGGAAGTTTTATGAATATTTTGATTATTTTTGTATTGGTAATGAAGATTTTGTTATTGACAGTCGGCAAGACCGACATCAGCTGGGTGCGCCAAGGTCTGGAGACATATTCTTCCAGGCTGTCGCACTATGCGCCGTTCAGCATATGCGAGATTCCGGAACTGAAGAACACGTCAGCACTGACCAAAGCGCAGATCAAGGAGAAGGAAGGTGAACTGATTCTGAAGAACATCAAGCCTTCGGACAGGGTAGTACTTCTGGACGAGCGAGGAAAAGAATACCGTTCCGTCGAATTAGCCGAAGAAATCCGCAGGATGACCATCGGCGGTGGCAAAGATATTGTATTCATCATCGGCGGTGCCTACGGCTTCTCGGAAGCGGTCTATGGCAGATGCGACGGTAAAATCTCCCTGTCAAGGATGACTTTCTCCCACCAGATGGTCAGGGTGATCTTCACGGAACAGCTGTACAGGGCATTTACAATAATTAAAGGGGAACCATACCATCACGAATGAGCGCCAAAAGGTTCGGCATACAAAGCATTATCGCCGGGGGATTTCTGATGTCCGCCGTCATACTCCTTGTCTTC
This sequence comes from uncultured Muribaculaceae bacterium, assembly GCA_964458425.1. Lineage (GTDB taxonomy): Bacteria > Bacteroidota > Bacteroidia > Bacteroidales > UBA932 > Cryptobacteroides. Next base: position 27,232 of record CAYWIW010000006.1, on the reverse strand, counting down.
GCGTTGTCAGTGAACAAACTCTCAGGCAACACTGAAAGGGAGGCCGCCAGAACAAGCCGGGCCGTGAGCGCGAGGATGCACATCCTCGATGAATATATCAGCTCGGCGCTGACCGCCGACCGCAGGGTCTGGGCAGGACACAACGACTTGCCGCCCGATATGGTCATCTACAGGTACATAGACGACACCTTGCAGTCCTGGAGCAACCAGTTCCCGGTAAGGGATGACGACATCGCCTCAAGAATCGTGTTCCCGCGGCTCCTTAAGCCGGGCGAAAGCATCAGCTCCCCTCTCGCCGACATCACAGAAGAGCCATCCTTCGTCAACTACGGACAGAAATGGTACCTGGTCAAGGCCAAGCACCTGGGGAGCAGAAAGGTCATCGCCGGAATCGAAATCGTCGACTCAATGTCCGACGATAGTCCTAACGGAGTGAACCGTAAACTCGGCCTTGGGCGGAACTACACGGTTATGCCGCTGTCAGAAAGCAGCGGTTCCGCAGTGACTTTCGACGGAAGACCCGTGTTCAAGATAATGTCGAACCCCGTGGCCGGACAATCGGCGGCGACCCACTCGACTATGATATGGCTGGCCATAGCCTGCTTTATCACCGCCTCGATTCTGCATCTGGCGCAGAAAAGAAGCCTGAAACGGCTGCTGCTGGTTCTGGCGAGCCTTATCACCGTGATCACAGCGACTTACCTGTGGGGCGAGAATATGAAGAACTCCTCCCGGCTCTTCTCCCCGACCGTGTATGCCGACGGGCAGCTGTTCAACTCCCTCGGAGCCGTTCTGATCGCGGCCCTGCTCATCATCCTCAGCGTCGGATGCACATTCGTGACCAGAAACGACATATTCAGAAGAGTGCTCAGGACAAGGCACAGGAAATGGTCGCTTTGGTTCTACACCGTGTGCGTGTCGCTGCTCATCATCGGGGTGATTGTATTCGTACACGTGATATTCCGGAGCATAATCCTGAATTCCAACATCTCGCTGGAGCTATACAGGCTGAATGACCTGAATGTGTTCAGCCTGCTTGTCTATGTGACCCTGACAGGGCTTCTGATGACCGTCCCTTTGCTGGTACAGATGCTGATGCCGGCCTTGAAGCGCCTGCTCGGAGTCAGGCACGACCTGTTCTCCGCGGGAAGCCGGACAGTCACGACCATCTTGTTCGCCGCCTATATGGTCACGATGACCGGCACTCTTGGATTCCAGAAGGAACAGAACAGGGTAAACGTGTGGGCGAACAGGCTGTCCATAGAAAGGGACATCAGACTGGAGCTTGAGTTCCGCAGGGAGGAGGACAAAATCGCATCCGACCAGCTTATCGCCACTCTTTCAGCCATCCGGAACAGCAACAACATCATCCAGAACAGAATCATCGAGAGCTACCTGACCAGAGCCTCGCAGGACTACGACATATTCGTGGAGCTGTTCCCGGAGAACGTCGAAGACAAGAGGGCCATAGCCTATTTCACGGAAATGGTCTCCAGGGGCACGGTGATTTCGGAAGGCTCCCGGTTCAGATACCTCAGGGACGGCGGAGGCCACAGTCTGTACGCAGGCAGCTTCGCCTACTACAACCACGGCAGCGGGGTGACAATGATGCTCCTCCGTGTGTCTCCTAAATCGAACAGGGAGAACAAGGGATACTCCCATCTCCTTGGATACAGCGCTCCGGGGGACGTGCTGATTCCGTCAAGGTACTCCTACGCCAAGTACTCCGGCAAGGTACTGACATCCTACAAGGGCAACTATTCCTACCCTACCATAGTTGATGACGAACTTGAACGGGAGATTGACGAGGCCACGGACAGGGTGGTGCGGATGAACGGCTTCACGCACTTCATCAACAGGATCTCCGACAACGACCTTATCATCGTGTCAAGGCCCAAGACAGAGAATTTCACCTATCTTGTGTCCTTCCTTTTCCTGACCCTGGTCTTCTACCTTTGCCTTTCTCTGCTGACACTCACACGTATACACCCAAGGCACAGGGAGAGCAACTACTACAAATCCAAAATCAACGCCGCGATGCTGCTGGCATTGATTATGACGCTTATCACATTGGCGAGCGTCAGCGTGCTGTTCGTCTACAGAAGGAACAACGCCAACCTCAAATCGTCGATGGAGGACAAGATCAACTCTCTCCAGACCCTCCTCCAGGCGCGCTGCCGGTACATTACGGATTTCAGCGAATTCAGTGTGCAGGAGGCTTCGGGAATATTAGAGGACATCAGCAACACGATGCAGTCCGACATCACCCTCTACACCACAAGCGGCAAAGAGTTCCGCTCCACCACACCGGAAGTGTTCGACAGGATGCTTTTAGGATCCAGAATGAACCCTGACGCATTTGAAAGCATCATCTACAAGAACAAGAGGTACTACATAGGCAAAGAGAGGATAGGATCAAAACAGACATATTCCCTCTACGCTCCGGTGTTCAACGCCCAAGGCAGGATGATCGCCATTATGTGTTCTCCGTTCACCGACGAGAGTTTCGACTTCAAGTCAGAGGCCGTGCTGCACTCGATCTCCGTCATAACAGTGTTTATGATTCTTCTTCTGCTGGCCAGATTCATCACCGCAAAAGCGGTGGACAAGATGTTCAAGCCTATCTCTGAAATGGGACGCAAGATGAACGAGGTGAGCATCAATAATCTTGAATATATTGTCTATGAGCGCGATGACGAGGTTTCCCGGCTCGTGCGGGCTTATAACCTGATGGTTCACGACCTTTACAATTCCACGAGAAAACTCACGCAGGCGGAGAGAGACAAGGCCTGGGCCACGATGGCGCGTCAGGTCGCCCACGAGATCAAGAACCCTCTGACCCCTATAAAACTTCAGATACAGAGGCTGGCGAGAATGAAGAAGAACGGCAATCCGGCCTGGGCTGACAGATTCGACGAGATCTCCGGAGAGGTTCTCAAGCAGATCGACCTGCTCGCGGAGACAGCCAACGAGTTTTCCACGTTCGCAAGACTCTACACGGAAGAGCCTGTGGAAATCAACCTCGACGAGCTGCTTAAAGAGGAAATCGACCTCTTTGACAGCAGGGACAACATACAGTTCTCGTATATGGGGCTTGAGAACGCCACTGTTATGGGTCCGAAGCCTCAGCTGACCCGTGTGTTCGCCAACCTGATCAACAATGCTGTGCAGGCGATTGAGAACGCCCATCCTGAGTCCGGGGACAACAGCTCCGAGCCGTTCTGCGGCAAGATATTAGTGTCTCTGAGACTCTCCTCAAAGGATGGATTCTACGACATTGTGTTCGAGGACAACGGCCCGGGAGTCAGCGACGAGAACCGCGCTAAGCTCTTCACCCCGAATTTCACGACAAAAAGCAACGGCACAGGACTCGGCCTTTCAATCTGCAGGAGCATTTTAGAGAAGTGCAGCGGCGAGATTTTCTACTCGAAATCTTTCGCCCTCAAGGGAGCCTGCTTCACTGTCCGCTTCCCCCGCGGATAGCATCAGAAAACCAGAAGTACCGCGCAAAGGACCAGCAAAGAGGCAAGAATCACATCTATCGCGCGTCCGTATTTCTCAGTAAGGCTGTTAAGGCTGGCTCCGGCCACAAGCCAGACAAGATTGGCCACCGGCCCCGCAAGGGTCAGCAAAAGCCCCACCTTTGCCAGGTCGATGAAGGAGGTTGAATACGGCAGCACGAATGTCCCAAGAGCTGTAAGACAGAACATCCAGACTTTCACATTGGTCATCTCTATGATGACTCCGGCCTTGACTGTGCAAGATTTGGCCATATCCTCCTTGGACTGTCCAGATTTCATAAGGATAAACACAGCCAGACAGACCATATAAATGGCTCCGGCGTAGGAGAGGAACTTGACGTAAGGCCCGAGGAAATCCCCGAGGAAATGTGTGACAAGGACAAGGACAGTGTCAATTATCAAAAAACCGATCGCAAAGCCCCACCATATCCTCATAGCGTGCCTTCTTCCGAAATGAATCCCGGAATGGAAGGCGCACAGGTTTGACGGCCCCGGGGTGTAGCCCAAGGCAAGGATGTAGAGCAGCAGCGACGGAAGCATATGTGACGGCATAGTCGAAAAACCGGTCGCCGGGCCTGCCGGAGCGACATTCTTTATAGTTATCCAAGTAAGATCGCCACAATACAGGCCCGGCGACCAAACGCGGACACTAAAATAGTCAGAATATCCAACTTATCCAAATAACGCAAAAGAGACCAGCCGTATGCCGGCTGGTCTCTTTTGTAGTCCCAATAGGAATCGAACCTATATTTAAGGTTTAGGAAACCTCCGTTCTATCCGTTGAACTATGGGACCATTAGTTTTCTCCCGAAGAGACTACTCAGCGCTCTTCACGATGATCTGACGTCCCCTGTAGTAACCGCACTCCGGGCAAATGTGGTGATACATCACTGTTGCGCCGCAGTTAGGGCAGGTAGCGAGAGTCGGAACCGGAGCGAAGTCGTGGGTCCTTCTCTTGTCTCTTCTCTGCTTTGAGACTTTGTGTTTCGGATGTGCCATAGTTAATTATTCTTTAATTTATTATTTCACTTTATCCAACAGATCCTTCAAAGACGCAAACGGCAATGAAGCATCATCAGCCCGGGATTCACTCCCCTGATCATCATCAGAACTCAGATATCTCACGGCATCCGGATTGCACTCGCCGTCGGGATGAACCCTCTGGACAGGCAGGGACAGGCAGACATAGTCATAGACTATCTGTCCGAGATCCAAATCGGCGTCCGATTCCGGAAGCCAGACGATCTCCCTCTCTGATTCAGCGGTGTCGCCGCTGTCAGCCGCTTCCTGACCGAACTTGACGCTGAGCCTGAACCCGGTCTCAACCGGAAGCCTCAAATCCTCAAGGCATCTGTCACAAGCCACTGTCACCTCGCCATAGACATCGCAGTCTATTCCGATAAAGCGTCCGGACTTTTCAGCGGAAACCTCCACATCCAACTCCGCGGCAAGAATCTCTGAATTCTCAAAATGGTCAAAGAACTCTTTCCCGACCCGCCAACGGAACGCCGTCCGTCCTTGGGCCAATCCATTTATAGGAACTATAAAATCATCTTTCATCGATCCGATAGACAGATTAAGGGTTGCAAAGTTATAAAAAAAATCAGTAAATAAAAATCTTTTCTTGAATAGTTTGACTATTCATCATCCCCGGAGTTGCCGGAACGCTTCCTGTCCATCGGATCAAGAAGGATTTTCCGCATCCTCAGATGATGTGGAGTAACCTCCACCAGCTCATCTTCACGAATATATTCAAGCATCTCCTCCAATGACATTTTCACCGGCGGCGGAAGCATCACCTTGTCGTCTGACCCGGCGGCGCGGACGTTGGTCAGCTTCTTTGTCTTGCAGATGTTGATGTTCAGATCGCGGTCCCTCGTGTGCTCGCCCACTACCTCTCCGCAATAGATGTCCTCGCCCGGATCGATGAAGAACTTGCCTCTGTCAAGGAGCTTGTTCATTGAATACGCAATGGCGGTTCCTGTCTCAAGCGACACGAGAGAGCCGTTGGTGCGGTTCTCGATGTCTCCCTTGTATGGCTGGTACTCCTTGAACCTGTGCGCCATTATGGCCTCGCCTTGTGATGCGGTCAGAAGATTGCTCCTCAACCCCATAAGGCCTCTGGTAGGTATGTCGAAGTTCAACAGTGTCCGGTCCCCTCTCGGCTCCATATGCAGCAGCGCGCCCTTCCTGCGGGTGGCAAGCTCGATGGCCGCGCCGACAAACTGCTCCGGAACCTCAATGGAAAGATCCTCGATAGGCTCGCAACGCTGCCCGTTGATGGTCTTGTCCAAAACCTTAGGCTGTCCGACCTGAAGCTCAAAGCCCTCCCGGCGCATCTCTTCGATGAGTACAGAAAGGTGGAGCACTCCGCGGCCGAAGACCACGAAAGAGTCCGCGTTCAGACCCGGCTTGACCCTAAGGGCGAGATTCTTCTCCAACTCTTTGTCAAGACGATCCTTTATGTGCCTTGAGGTCACGAACTTACCGTCCTTGCCGAAAAACGGGGAATTATTGATCGTGAACAGCATACTCATCGTCGGCTCATCGATGGAAATCGGAGGGAGAGCCTCCGGATTCTCATAGTCGGCGATCGTGTCCCCGATCTCGAAACCGTCTATACCGACCACCGCACAGATGTCACCGCACTGGACGCTGTCCACATTGGCCTTTCCAAGCCCGTCAAACACCATCAGCTGCTTGATCTTATGCTTCTCAACCACGTCGTACCTCTTGCACAGGCAGACCTGCTGGCCGGTCTTGAGCGAGCCGCGCGTCAGCTTGCCGACGGCGATACGCCCGACATAAGGGGAATACTCAAGCGAAGTCACCTGAAGCTGAGGAGTCCCCTCCTCCATCTTAGGAGCCGGAATGTCAGCGAGAATCGCGTCAAGAAGCGGAGTGATGTCAGAAGTTGGTGTCTTCCAGTCATCAGACATCCATCCCTGCTTCGCACTGCCGAAAATCGTCTTGAAATCAAGCTGTTCGTCAGAGGCGTTCAAAGAGCACATCAGGTCGAAGACCTCCTCCTGCACCTCATCAGGGCGGCAGTTCGGCTTGTCCACCTTGTTGACCACCACGATAGGCTTCTTGCCAAGCTCAAGGGCTTTCTGAAGCACGAAACGCGTCTGAGGCATACATCCCTCGAACGCATCCACAAGCAGGAGAACCCCGTCGGCCATATTCAGGACCCTTTCCACCTCTCCTCCGAAATCGCTATGCCCCGGAGTGTCTATAATGTTGACCTTGACACCTTTGTAGGTGACGGACACGTTTTTGGCAAGGATTGTGATACCTCTTTCCCTTTCGATGTCATTGTTGTCGAGAATCAACTGGCCAAGATTCTCAGGCTGACGTACCAGATTGGCCTGATAGATCATCCTGTCAACGAGCGTGGTCTTGCCGTGATCGACGTGCGCTATGAGCGCAATGTTCCTAATATCTTGCATATACCTTAAAAATCTTGCAAAATTACGTATTTCCGACGGAAAACAGAAGAATTGCAAGATATTTTATCAAAATTTCCTCCGATGCCCCCTCATAGCACGCTCAGGCCTGTCCAAGAATCAGTTTTTAATAATATGCTCTCACACCATTCTTGCCGCCGTTCCCGCCATTTCCTTCCTTACTCTACGGCCTTTTAACGTCGGCGCTCTCCCTTTCTCAGGAAGAGACCGCCGCAAAAACCCGGAATGACTGATCCCGGAAAACAAACACAACACTATCTCGAAGCTGTTTATGTTTATCAGAAGCTTTGAGGGAATAGATTCAGACAGTTTCAACGGATTTCCGAGAAAGACAGCGGTGCTGCCTGACGAGAAAACCGGAAGAAATGACGGATTTAAACCTCAAAGAATAATTAAACGGTTTCTTATACAGCCTCAAAGTTTGGTGATTAGAATAGTTTGTGTTACTTTCGCGTCTGACAATAGTGTCAAACACAAGTGATGAACAATTCTAAGATATTTCGGTTGGGCCTTGATATCGGCTCGACCACGGTGAAGCTGGTAGCTGTGAACCAGGAGGACAGAGTTATATTCACACGCTATGGCAGGCATAACGCCCGTATGCTGGATGTCGTGACATCCTTCCTCGAGGAATTGCGGCAGGAACACCCCGGCTGCAAGGTCTCCCTGCGCGTGACCGGTTCTGTCGGTATGGGTTTCAACGAGCGCTACGGACTGGCGTTCGTGCAGGAGGTCGTGGCAGCGTCGATCGCGGTGAACAAGAACCGCTTCAAGGCCAACACGATGATTGATATCGGCGGAGAGGACGCCAAGGTGGTGTTCTTCAAAGACGGAGCGGCTGATGACTTGAGGATGAACGGCAACTGCGCGGGTGGCACGGGAGCGTTTATCGACCAGATGGCAATCATATTAGGAGTCAGCGTGGATGAGTTGAACACGCTGGCGCAAGGCGCGACCCGGACATATCCGATTGCCTCCCGTTGCGGAGTGTTCTGCAAGACGGACATCCAGAATCTTATCGCCAAGAATGTAAGCCGGGAGAACGTCGCGGCCTCGATATTTCACGCCGTTGCGGTACAGACCGTGACAACGCTCGCGCACGGCAGCGATATAAAACCCCCGATACTGTTCTGCGGCGGCCCGCTGACATTCATTCCCGCGCTTCGGGATGCTTTCAGGAGTTATTTGTCACTGGATGAGACCGACATACTCATCCCGGAGCGAGGAGAATTGCTTCCTGCCGAGGGAACCGCTTTGGCCACGGTGGAAAATGAGCGCTGGCAGACCCTCGAGGAGGTTATCGCCTTGTTGCGGAAAACGACCGGCGGCTCTCCGACCGGCGGCAATGAGCCGGCTCCGATATTCGGGAGTGCCTCCGCCTTCGAGGAATGGAAAAAACGGATATCACGGAGCCATATCCCCCGCGCGGATTTGGCGGAAGGCGTTCAAAACGCGTTCATTGGCATTGATTCAGGCTCCACCACGACAAAAATCGTGGTGCTTGACGAGCGCAGCAGGATAATCCACCACTTCTACAAGAACAGCGGCGGCAAACCTATCGAAACCGTTATCGAAGGGCTTGCGGAGCTTCAGGAGAAATGTCAGGAGCGGGGAACAGAGCTGCGCATCAAGGGCGGATGCTCTACAGGATACGGAGAAGACCTGATAAAGGCTGCGTTCAATCTCAATTCCGGCATTGTCGAGACCATCGCGCACTACAAGGCCGCACATCATCTGGATGACAAGGTCAGTTTCATACTGGACATCGGCGGACAGGATATGAAAGCGATATTTGTGGATGACGGAGTGATTAACCGCATCGAGATTAACGAGGCCTGCTCGTCCGGATGCGGATCGTTCATAGAGACTTTCGCGAAAAGCCTCGGCTACAGCGCCGAAGAGTTCGCCGAAAAAGCCTGCCGGTCGTCACATCCTTCCCAACTCGGGACCCGTTGCACCGTGTTTATGAACTCAAGGGTCAAGCAGGTGCTGCGTGAAGGAGCCACAGTCAGCGACATATCAGCGGGACTCGCATATTCGGTGGTCAAGAATTGCCTGTACAAAGTACTCAAGCTCAAAGATACCGCAGTCCTTGGAAGCCACATAGTCGTTCAGGGAGGCACAATGCGCAACGACGCGGTTGTCAGGGCGTTGGAGATTCTGACGGGGACGGAGGTCTCAAGGAGCGACTGTCCCGAACTGATGGGGGCTTACGGCTGCGCCCTCTATGCAATGGAGCATCAGACGGAGGAGGTTTCGCTCGAGCGGATGCTCTCCACGGCCTCCCACACGACCCGGAATATCCAATGCAAGGGATGCGAGAACAATTGCGCCGTGCAGAGGTATGACTTTGGCAACGGCCGCCTGTACTATTCCGGAAACAGATGTGAGAAGAAATTCTCAAATGGAGGAGCGGCAAGAAAGCCGAGGCGCAACTTGTACGAGACCAAGAACAAGCTCCTCTTCGACCGGGAAGGTAAGAAAGCCGGCTCATCGATGACCATCGGAATCCCACGAGCGCTGAATATGTATGAAGAATACCCGTTCTGGCACACGCTGTTCACAGAATGCGGGATAAATGTCATCTTGTCCGCACCGTCAAACTTCACCTCGCACGAACAATGCTCAAGAATGGTTATGTCCGACAACATCTGTTTTCCCGCAAAGTTGGTCCATAGCCACATAGCCGATCTGGCGGACAGGGGGGCAGACAGGATTTTTATGCCGTTCGTCGTGTTCGGAAAGAAGAACGAAAATGAACAGAACAGCTATAACTGCCCGATAGTGACCGGATACTCGGCGGTCGTCAACAGCGTCCAGCGATATTCCGCTCCGCTTGACTCCCCTGTCATCAGTTTCAAGGACAGGAGTTTACTCTATAAACAATGCGAGGATTATCTGAAATCCCTGGGGGTCGGCCGTACAGTGATCCGCACGGCTTTCCTCAAGGCGGAGAAGGAGCAGGAACTGTTCCGTCAAGAGATTGCGGCCGAAAACCGCAAGGCCTTGGCAGAGGCCAGGCGGAAAGGCGAGCTGTCGATTCTCCTTGCCGGCAGACCGTACCACGCCGACCATCTGATTCAGCATAAAGTGTCGGATCTGCTTGCGGAGATGGGTATAAACGTGCTTACGGACGACATAGTGCGGGATGAGGCCATTGATGTCGGCGACACGCATTTTCTGGATCAATGGTCGTACCCGAACCGGATAATGAAGGCCGCCAAGTGGACGACATCACAAGGCGAAGAGGTACAGTTCGTGCAGATGACATCGTTCGGATGCGGCCCGGACGCCTTTATCGTTGACGAAGTACGGGATCTTCTGTTGCGTCACCATAAGCCTTTTACGCTTCTTAAGCTGGACGACATAAACAACGTCGGCTCAATGCGGCTGAGGGTGCGTTCTCTGATAGACAGCCTAAAGATGGCCGTCGGCAGGAATGCCGCCGGGCAGAAGCCGGCACCGTTCCGGACGACGCCAGCCTACGACTCCAGGTACCGCGCCCGCAAGATAATCGTACCGTTCTTTACTTCTTTCATCTCGCCGTTGATTCCATCGCTGATGCGTGTGGCCGGCTATGATGTGGACAGCCTGCCGATGAGCGACGAGGAATCCGCCGAATGGGGACTCAAATACGCCAACAACGAGGTGTGCTACCCTGCGACGCTTATCATCGGGGACATAATAAAGGCATTCCGGAGCGGCAGATACGACCCGGCGGCGTCCGTTGTAGGCATCACCCAGACAGGAGGGCAATGCAGGGCGTCGAACTACTTGCCGATGCTGAAAAAGGCGCTGATGGACGCCGGTTATGATGATGTACCGATCATCTCACTGGCACTTGGCTCAGGAATAGACAACAACCAGCCGGCGCTGCGGATTAATTGGCTGAAAATGCTACCCATAGCCTTGCGCACGGTGCTTTACAGCGACTGTGTCAACAAGTTCTATCACGCAGCCCTCGCCCGTGAGAACCGTAAGGGAGCCGCGCTTGAATTACGGGACAAATGTCTGCAAGACGCCGCCGAACTGATCGAGAATGGCAGAAGCGGTGAACTGATGAAGCGCCTCTCGACCGCGGCGGAGGAATTCAATGAGATTTGTCTCGATGTAGACAGGGCAAAGGTCGGTCTCGTGGGTGAGATATACCTGAAGTTCAACTCTTTCGCACAACGGAACATTGTGGAGTGGCTGACCGAGCAGAAAGTCGAGGTCGTTCCGCCTGTGCTTGTGGATTTCTTTATGCAGGCATTCGTGAACCGCAAGGCCAAGCATAAGGATCACATCGAAAGACGCAGACTTGCGGACACCGCGATGAACGGATTGTATCGTCTCGTGCGTTCCGAGATAGACAAGGTGAATCAGACAGGCTCGAAGTTCCGATATTTCGTACCTTTCGGCGACATCTTCCACGAAGCCCGGTTAGCCGAGCGCGCCATCACGCTCAACGCTCAGTTTGGAGAGGGGTGGCTGCTTCCGGCCGAGATTATGTCTTATGCGGAAAGCGGCGTGAACAATGTCATCAGTCTTCAGCCGTTTGGCTGCATTGCCAATCAAATTGTGTCAAAAGGAATAGAAAAAAGGCTCAAAACTCTATATCCTGTATTAAATTTGCTGTCTCTTGACTTCGACAGCGGAGTCAGCGACGTGAATGTCAAGAATAGGTTGATGTTGTTTATTGATAAATTGAAGAAGGAGCAAGATGGAAGATAAGATGGAAGACAAGATCATCAACGCCGCGCGGACGGTTTTCATAGAGAAGGGCTACGCCGAGACAAGTATGAGCGAAATCGCGGCTGTGGCGGGCATCAACCGCCCGGCCTTGCACTATTACTTCCGGACAAAAGACAAGATGTACCAAGCGGTTTTCGGCAGTATAGTCTCCTCAGTCGTCCCCACGGTGTTCGATGCCTTGATGCACAAGGAAAAGAGCATAGCCGAAAGAATAGAAATCATCATAGACGCGTACTATTCATTGTTCGAAAAGAACCCTCAGTTGCCGATGTTCGTTTTCCGCGAGCTCAACAGGGATCCCGAATTGCTGATCAGCGCCATCCGGAGTGTAAGTGTGCTGGGCACGGCCCGCGACATCATCGGGTCACTTCAGGAAGAGATGAAGGAAGGCAGGCTGAAATCAGTCCCCCCTCAGATATTGTTCTACAACTTTTACAGCCTTCTGGTGTTCCCTTTTCTTACAAAAAGCATAGCGACAATAGCTTTCGGAAACACCGAGGAGCAATTCAAGGCAATGCTCACCGACTGGAAGTGGAACATCGTCGCACGGATGCGGAATCTCCTGGAGGTGGAGTGACCGGCGGCGCATCCATAAACCGCCGTCCCCGGATACGGAATATCGGAAATATTCTTAAATTTGTGACCGTTTGACATTTAGAGGCTATGGAATTATTTAAGAGGTATCTGATGTTGTGCGCCGGGCTGCTGATTGTGTCGTTCGGTGTGGCGTTTTCGATACTGGCGGATCTGGGGACATCCCCGATTTCGTGCCCGCCTTACGTCGCGAGTCTGCTGTGTCCGCTGACGGTGGGCGAGGCCACGATTGTGATGCACTGCATATTCATTCTGATTCAGATGGCGCTTCTGCGCAAGGACTATGACTGGGTCCAGCTGATGCAGCTGCCTGTGGCGTTCGTTTTCGGGTATATGACCGACTTCGCCTGCTGGTGTATCTCCGGACTGGACTGCCCAAACTATCTGATGCAGGTCGTATGGTGCGTCGTGGGAATAGTCCTGGCTGGAATCGGTGTCAGCTTCGAAGTCGCGGCAGGGGTGGTGACACTCGCGGGGGAAGGATTGGTCCTGGCCATCTGCAAGGCGTTCAAGACTCGTTTCGGCATCACGAAAGTAATTGTGGATGTTTCACTTGCCGCATTGGCTTGCGCAGCCGCCCTGATGTGGCTCGGAGAAGTCCGGGGAGTACGCGAAGGGACTTTGGCCGCCGCTCTCCTTGTCGGAATCATCGCACAGTGGTGCGGCAAGCCAGTCGAGGCGCTTGCAGGCAGGATAGGCATCGTGAACGCAGGAAAGTGACGTAGAGACCTTCTTGTCCCTTTGAAGAAACACGGATATGAGTCTGGTCCAAGCCTACATCTCCTACATCACCGATGTCCGGCGCTACTCCGCCAGGACACAGGCAATCTATTCGGATGTCCTCCGCGAGTTTGCGGAGTTCTGCGAGGCGCACACGGACGAAGCGTTGCTTGAATCCCTTGACAGACAGACCGTCAGGAGCTATGAGGTCTTTCTGATGGAAGAGAGGGGCGACTGTCCGAGGACTGTCCGCCTGCATCTGTCCGCGCTGTCCGGCTTCTGCCGCTACCTGATGAAGGAAAAGCTTCTGTCACACAACCCGGTCCGGACTGTGGCCAAACCAAAGATGGAGAAGCGCCTGCCTGTCTTCTACAGGGAAGAGTCGATGAATGAATATTTCGCCGGAACCGAGTGTGACGTGTCCGAGGAGAATCTCGGCTTCGTCACGGGAGGGGACAAGGTGTCCGAAGCGGCATATTCAAGAAGGCTGAGGAGGCTCATCGTGTCGCTGCTTTACTCGACGGGAATGCGCCGCTCCGAGCTGATCGGACTGCGTATAGGGGACGTGGATTTCGGCCGCCGGACGCTGAGGGTGACGGGCAAAGGTGACAAAGTGAGAGAAATTCCGCTGGTTCCTTCGCTTTGTAAGGAAATTTCATTATATTTGAAATCAGTTGAAACGATGGTCGGCCGCGCGAGATCTGGGAACGAGCCTCTGGCGGTCACCGGAAAGGGCCTGAGACTGTACCCGGTATTTATAGACAGGGCGATAAAGGACGCTCTGGGACAGATTGGAAGCATTACCGGCAGAAAGTCCCCGCACGTGTTGAGACACTCGCTGGCCACGGAACTGCTGGACGATGGGACTGATCTCAATTCGATCAAGGAACTTCTCGGTCACTCCTCTCTGGCTGCGACGCAGGTTTACACGCACAACACCATCGAGAAACTGAAAAAAGTTTATGTTAACGCCCATCCAAGGGCAAAAAGCGGAGGTAAAAATGGAGATTAGAGTAAAATCCCTGAAGTTCGATGCGGATCAGAAACTGCTCGACTATGTAGAGAAGAAGGTCTCGAAGCTTTCCAGATTCAGCGACCATCTTGACGGAGTTGAGGTGACTTTATCTTTGCTCAAGGAGCCTGACAACAAGAATGTCAGGATTCAGACAAGGGCCTATGGCCAGGATCTTGTCATCGAAAGGAACTCGACCTCGTTCGAGGACGCCGTGTGCGCGGCTGTCGATCTGATGAAGGAGAAGCTTGTGAGAACCAAGGAAAAGAAATTCGAGGCATAAATGAAGCGCGATCTGATTTTGAGGCTGGTTGCGGCGGCGGAAGTTATCGCCGCCTTTGATTAGCGTGGAAGCTTGGAAAGACAGGCCACCGGAAATGGCGGCCTGTCTTTCTTGATGATATACAAGAGGTTGGAAGAGGGGATGACGCAAGTTGTGCGGAAATTGAAAAATGGCAAAAGGAACGGTTAATGTCGGCGGCCGGTGCCGCGAGATAATCTCAGCTGTAAAGTCAGGGCAGTTCGCCCCCGTCTATCTTCTGATGGGGGACGAGCCTTATTACACCGACCTGGTCTGTGACGCAGTGCTGGAGAATGCGCTTGATGACTTCTCAAGGGACTTCAACGAGACGGTCTGCTACGGGGCGGATGTGGATGCCGACACGGTCATCACCGCGGCCCGGAGGTTTCCGATGATGGCCGAAAGACAGCTTGTCGTCGTGAAGGACGCGCAGGCTATGCGCGATCTGGAGAAACTGTCTGTCTATTGCGAGAATCCTTTGGACTCCACTGTGCTCGTGCTCCTGATGCGCGGGGCCTCCGCGGACAAGAGGAAAGCCTTGTACAAGCAGGCCTCCAAGAATGGTGTTGTCGTGGAATCCAATGCTCTCAGGGACTATGAGATGCCTTCGTGGATAGCCGGATACTACTCCGACCGGGGGCTGTCCATAGACCCGGAGGCCGCGGCTCTTCTGGCAGAGTCAGCCGGGTCGAATCTCGGGCGCATTGCCGTCGAAACCGACAAGATGTTGAAGAATCTTCCCGAAGGCACGACCCGGATCTCGGTTCGGGACATTGAGAGAAACGTCGGCGTCAGCCGTGAGTTCAGCGTCTTCGAACTCACCAAGGAGCTTTCAGCCCGGAACGGAACCAAGGCCCTGAGGATAGCGGCAAGAATCGGAGAGGCGGCGAAATTCGCAATGCCGATGGCGGTCAGCGCACTCTACACGCATTTTTCCAGAATCCTGAAATATGCGGCGTTGAAGGAGCGGAGCCGCAACCCGGACAGGACCGCCGTCGCCGCCGCCCTTCAAGGAGCGAATCCGTTTTTCTGGAAGGAATATGACACGGCGGTGGCCAACTATCCGGTCCGCAAGGCGCTGGAAGTCATCTCGCTGCTTTGTGAGTATGACTACAAGGGAAAGGGCGGAGAGGCCGGGGAGGCGACACCAGGAGAGCTTCTCGTGGAATTGACAAGTAAAATTTTAACCATATGAGCGAAAACATAATAGAATGCAGGAATGTCTGCAAGAGCTTCGGGGAGAAGGTAGCGCTTGACAATGTAAGCGTCAGCGTCCCGAAAGGCGGGATTTTCGGTCTTCTCGGCCCGAACGGAGCCGGCAAGACCACGCTTATCCGCATCATCAACCGTATAACCATTCCCAACGGAGGTGAGGTATTGTTCAATGGGCGCCCGATCACCCAGTCGGATGTCGAGAAGATCGGCTATCTTCCCGAAGAGCGCGGCCTTTACCGCAAGATGGAGGTCGGAGACCAGGCTATGTACCTGGCGCAGCTGAAGGGTATGAGCGCTACGGAGGCCCGCAAGGCCCTGAAGGAGTGGTTTGTACGTTTCGGAATCCAGAACTGGTGGAAAAAGAAGGTCGAAGAGCTGTCCAAAGGAATGGCGCAGAAAATCCAGTTCATCACCACCGTGGTCCACAGGCCGTCCCTGATGATTCTTGACGAGCCGTTCTCGGGTTTCGATCCGGTCAATGCCGAACTGATACGCAAGGAGATTCTCCGCCTTAAGGAGGAGGGAGCCACAATCATCCTTTCCACCCATAATATGGAGTCTGTCGAGGAGCTGTGCGACGACATCGCCCTCATCAACAAGTCCCGCCTTGTGATTACCGGAGGGGTTGACGGGATACGCCACAAGTACGGCAACAACAACATCGAGCTGGTCTATACAGGCGAGGACAGGGTGAAGGATGCGGAAGGAATATTCACAGTCCTGTCCGATGAGGACAACGCGGGCCGTCACACTGCCGTGCTTTCGCTCGGAAAGGATGTGTCATCCAACGACACTCTTTCCGCCCTGCTTGGCCAGGACATAGTCATCAATTCCTTCAAGGAGTTGATACCGAGGATGAACGACATATTCATAAAACTTGTAACCGAGGAGGCATAGCAATGGATTTCAGAATAATCAAGACTGTCATAGCGCGCGAGTATCTGACCCGCGTCAAGAAAAAGTCATTCCTTGTCACCACATTCCTTGTGCCGATTATCTTCGCGGCTTCGATGATTGTGCTCGGGCTGATAATGTCCGGGACCAAGGAAAGGAAGCAGGATGTGGCCGTAGTCGATTGCTCCGGCATCGTGATGAGCCATCTGGAGAACACGGACAGGCTCACGTTCACAGACTATTCCTCCGAAAACCCCGATTCAGTCAAGGCCAGGCTTAAGGAGTACGGCAAGGATGTGCTGGTGGTGGTCTCACCTCTGGATTCGGTGAAGAAGACGGTTTCCGTCCAGACATATTCAAAGGATCCGCTTGGTGTCGAGTTCACTACCGGATTGGCTTCCAAGGCAAACGACGCCGTAGAGGAGTACAGGGTACAGCAGTACGGCATCGACAACCTGTCCCGGATAATGGACGAAGTGAAGGCGGATGTCAACGTGACCGAATACACGATGGATGAAGATGGCAACGAAACCGTCTCCGAGTCAGGGATATATATGATCATCTCTTTGCTCCTTGGAATCATCATATGGATGTTCATTATGATGTTCGGCGGGCAGGTGATGTCCAGTGTCATCGAGGAGAAGACCAGCCGGGTGGTCGAAGTGCTGATTTCGTCCGTCAAGGCCATCGACCTGATGTTCGGCAAGATAATCGGTGTCGCCCTCGTGGCCTTGACCCAGTTCTTCCTTTGGATCGTGCTGACAGCGGCCCTTACATCGGTCGCCGTCTCATTCGTCGGCAAGGACGCTCTTGCCGGAATGGCCGGAAACCCTGAGATGATGGCCCAGACGGTAGGTGTCAGCGCCGACCAGATGCAGGCCATCGGGAACGCCGCCGCTCTCGCCGAAGCGCCAGATTCCGCCGCTGTCGCCTCCGGAGAGCCGGACGATGTGAGTGTGATTCTGGGGACACTCGTGAATATTCCTTGGGTGAAACTGATTGTAGCGTTCCTTATCTACTTCATCCTCGGTTACTTGCTGTATGCCTCGATGTTCGCCGCCGTCGGTTCGGCCGTCGAGAACGAAGGCGATTCGCAGCAGCTTCAGATGCCTCTCACCATCCCATTGATGATAGCATACTTCATCATTCTGATGGCGTTCCAGAACCCTGACAGCGGGGTTGTCGTCTGGGGATCGATGATTCCTTTCACATCACCGATCGTGATGCTCGCCAGAATCCCTTACGGAGTTCCGATGTGGCAGCTGGCTGTCTCTATCATCCTTCTGCTCTTGACTTTCTTCGCCTGCGCCTGGCTTTCCGCCAAGATCTACAAGGTCGGAATCCTTATGTTCGGCAAGAAATCCACATTCAAGGACTTGTGGAAATGGATGAGAATGAAATAGAACACTGAATTGAAACGATATCAACTATCTAAAAACTATTTGTTAAACCTTAATTACAGACACAGATGAAAAAAACACTTGTGATTTTCGTGCTGTCACTGGTCACCGCGGCCGGACTTTCCGGTCAGGGAAGAAAGGTCGTCTGGAAGATGGATCCGATTGACGCGCACAGGACAGGCGTAGTGGCTTCCAACGCCACCAATGTTTCAGAAGCGATGGGGACAGTCAAAGGCTGCACCTACTACGCTCCGAACGGGAAGAAGTTCCGTAAAGGGACTGTAAAGGATGTCGCCCGGATTATGCTGGACGCACAGCCGGCGATGGCCGAGGTAAAGTCCGTCATCGGGCATTCGACCCGGATGATGATCAGGACTTATCCTGAATGCGAGATCTATGACTGGTACATCGATGAGTTGATGCGCGCCACGGCTGACAGCACAGGCCGGAAGGTTGACATCGGTTTTGCCAACAGAGGAGGAGTCCGGATCGATATGCCGGCCGGAGAGATCCTCTTCGATGACATTATGTCGATGTTCCCGTTCCGCAACAATCTCTGCTACGTCGCCTTGCGCGGCCGGGATGTACGGGCGGTGCTGAGCCAGATGGCCGCCTCCACATTCCAGATTGTCGGAGGTGTCAAGGTTGTCGCCAAGAACGGAAAGATTGTCTCGGCGACAGTCAACGGCGAGCCTCTGGACGATGACAGGCTCTACGGAGTGGCCACCCTGAATTTCCTGCTTGACGGCGGCGACGGCTACAAGATCGGCAAGAATGCGGAAGAGGTCATAAAGTGCAACGGCTACCTCTACGACACTATGCTTGCCTACGTCAGGTCGCTCACGGCAGCCGGCAAACCTATTGAATACCAGAACCAACATTGGATCACTATCCTCGAGGAGGGGGACAACAAATGAAAAAACTTGTTTTAGGAATATTCATCCTCGCGGCTCTCGCCAACATTGATGCGGCCGCACAGCGTAAGCTTACCATTCTCCACGTCAATGACACCCACAGCCACCTTGAACCGGAACGCGCCGGCGAGCGGCTTGGTCACGGCGGAGTCATCGAGCGCGCGGCCTACAGGGACAGTGTCGTGAAAGCGGACGGGAAAAGAAACGTCCTGCTTCTCCACGCCGGCGACTTCGACCAGGGCACGTCCTATTTCTCGGTGCTTGGCGGAGACATAGAGATAGACCTCATCAATGCTATGAAGTACGACTGTGTCACTCTCGGAAACCACGAGTTTGACAACGGCGTCGATGAGCTTCTTCGTCGTCTCGCCAACATCAAATGTCCGGTGGTCTGCGCCAATTACGATTTCTCGAACGTGGGTCTGTCCAAATATGTCAAGCCTTATACGATTGTCAAGAAAGCCGGGATGAAGATCGGCATCGTAGGCCTTATGCCTGACATAACCATTCTTGTCTCCAAGGATGTCTCCGACAGGATTCCGGGCTACGAGAACTCCGAGGTCGTCAACAAATGGGCAGAGTATCTCAAGACCGAGAAGAACTGTGACCTTGTCATCGCCCTTACCCACATCGGTTTCGAGAATGAGCCGTATCTGGATCAGATGCTCGTCCGCAGGACCCGCAATGTGGATCTTGTGGTCGGCGGCCACTCACACACTTACCTCAAGGAACCTCACTACGAGAAAAACCTCGACGGAGTTCCTGTACCGATTGTCCAGGCCGGCGAGTGGGGACTGAACGTCGGCAATCTCAAGATTACAAAGTAGCTCAGCCTCATCCAATTACGGAGGGACGCACCGGACTTTCCGGACGTTCCCTCCGTTCTTGTTTTACAATCGCTCCCGACCACTTTTTGCGATGGAGTTTTTTTTTATGCTATATTTGGGTGAGTATATCCAGATGACGATGGCCCTCGACAAGAGCTATATAGACCGCAGCGACGACTCACTCGTCAACATCGCCGTAAACTATTATCGTCACCGCCACAACTCCGCCTACAAGTAGAATTAATTCCGCCAACGGTTTAAACAAATATCTTGATATTCGTTATGAAATACAAAGTAACAGAAAAGATTAGACTCTTTCTTTTTTTACTTTTTCTGTCAACAGCTTTCAGCGCCGGCGCTCAAGTCACAGACAGCATCAGGGTCAGAATGCACGACGAGATAGGCTACATCGCTGATATTATAAGGAATAACAGCGTGGATCCATTCCGTGGCATATCCGAAAGCGATTGGAATAAGGAGATAGAGAGTATTCATAAGTCCGTTGATCAATGCACCACGAAAAACGAGTATTGGTATCTTCTCCGAAGATTCGGAGGACTGATCAACGACTACCACGCCGAATTCCCGGAGAATGGAGTCTATAACAGAACCGGAATATTCAAAAAGGATGATCTGCTGTTCCCAGTCTGGGTGAAGGTTTGGGATGACGGACGGGTGTTCGTGGTGTCCGACCAGACCGGCTCCATCCCGGACAATTCCGAGATAATCTCCATCAACGGCAAGGCTGCGAAGGATCTCGCCCTCGATATGCGGAGGCTTAATCCATCGGAGGAAAGTTTCGCGAAATACCGCGGGAACACCGTCGAGATGGTCGACCCTTACATATGGAACTCATTTATCGGCTACCTGCACTGCGAGAAGATTGCCGCTCCATACATAGTTGAATATGAGAGCGATGGTATCCATAAAAGAGTCACCTTGGAGGGCAAGCCCCGTCTGGAGTACCAGGAATGGTACGACAATGGAGTGGGCAAAGAGATAATGGAAAAGGACGGCCCCGTCTACTATTTCACGAAGCTTGGAAAGAACGCCATCAGCTACCGTGTAGTACAGGATTCGATAGCCGTGGTCAAGGTCTCCTCTTGGATAGGCAGTAACGTGTTGCGTATGATTCTTGCGAAGGGAGACCCTGGTTTCAGGGAAAAACTTGTCGAGGTTATGGATGATGTGGTAAAGAATGACTATCCGGTTCTGATAATTGACATCCGCGGAAATATCGGAGGATACGAGGGCAATGTGAGTGACTTCCTGCACTACTTCATAGACGAGCCGATCCCTAACTCTAAAGTGTATAGAGTCAATCCCAACAACCGGAAGCTGATCAAAAAGCTTCTGAAGGAGGCCTATTCCTACAAGAGAAAGTCTGAGACAAAAGAGAGCTACAGGGCTTTTGAGAACACTCCGGACTATGCTCTGTTCCGCAGTGACACCCTTATGCCTGTCCATTATCATTCCCCGCTCCGGCAACAGAAATATGACGGCGAGGTCTATGTCCTTGTTGACGAGGGTTCATATTCAGCAAGCATTACGTTCGCAAAGCTGATGAAGAGGATGGGGGCCGGAATAATAGCGGGAGTCTCCCCGGGAGGATATTCGTTGCTAACGTCAGGGAATGTCACGAAAAAACCGCTGCCCTTCACCAAATACTTCAACATCTCCATCCCGTTCGCTGCTGACAACCCTGCCTCCGAAGATGGCTGCCACTATCTTGAGGTGGACATTTCACTGCCCCCAAGCCTTGAATCCTGGAAAAACGGGTCTTATGACTCACTGGAGCTGCTTTTGGAATATCTCAATGGCAGATAGGCCATTGCTCAGTTCTTTTTGAAAGAATATTCCGAATACGGATTTACCGCTTCGGGAGTAGGGTTCTACTGCCTCTTGGTTCTTGAGGTAAAAACCGGTAATATCGGACACGTTTGGATTTGCGACGGGCTTCGTTATGACTCCTACACAGGCACCGAATATTATTTATTCGTGCTGAACCATTTGGAATATCCTGATTTTGATTATATTTGCATCGAAACCCAAACTGATGACATTTACACGACAACTCCATATTGTCATATGAATTGGGGATGGGGCGGCAATCACGACGGATGGTTTTTAGGAGAGAATTGGAATTCGGGCAACGGAAACTTTCTTAGGGAAAAGAAAATTATCTATTGATATGAAAATTGGCTTCAGAGCGAAAACAGTAAGGAGGGGGGGGGCTATAATTACAGTGCTTGCCTTGCTGGCAGCCGCTTGTGACACGGTTATTCCGTATCCGAAAACCGGAGAGGATGAAATGCTGTACATCAGCGGGTTGGCGACTGAAGGCGAGTCCTCGTTTTCGGTCAGGAAACTGTTCCCGATTACAGAAAAAAGTTTCGTGACGCTGAAGAAAATGTCAATGCTGGATGCCGAGATGGAACTGATTGTCAACGGGGAGGCGATACCGTTGGCATATTCAAACGATTCCTTGGAGTGCATCTTTACCACGGACTATGAGTTCACTTCAGGCGACAGGATAACGGTCAAGGTGTCAACTGCCGGGATGCCGGAAGCCATCTGCGAGACCATTATGCCTGACTGGCCGGAAGTCATTTCTATGTCGTGTGACAGAGTGGACGGAAAGACGGTGGATTTCAACGCCGCCATCCAGACAGAGCCGGAAAGATGGACGGCTATGTTTATTCATTGAACATTGAGAGATTGACTGAATATTACATTGACGGCAAAAAAGTCAGTGAAACAATCGACACTATAAGCCAAAGCCTTCATAGCGGCGACAGGACAAAGACCATATACTATAAAAACAAACCCGTGACCGGCTATGAGGCCGCGAGCCAGAGTGGCATCCATTCCCTTAGCAAGGCAATCATTCTGAAGGACTTACCGGAAACAACCGATGATGACGGCCACACTGTCAGGGCTGAGAGCACAATACGGCGGGTACGCTTATGCGCCCTGCATCTTTCAGAGCCGCTGTACCTCAGCCTGAAAACAAGCCGCATCCGAGTGGACTACGATTCGGAATCAGAAATCTCTTTCGTGGCCCCTCTCGAGTATTCCAACATCAATGGGGCCAAAGGGACAATAGGGTGCGCCACTGCCTACCGGTCGGAATGGATGGGACTATGAGACGTAAACGACTCACAATCATATTACTGCTGGTATTTTTAGGCTTGTCGGCAGCGGCGCAGGACGGAAGGCGGAACTCCAAGGAGAAAGCGGACACCCTGCGCTCGGCCATCGTTATTGACGACATAAGACGCCCCGCGGTAAGAACGCAGACCGGAATGCTGAAACTGATAAAAGACGATTTCACTTTCAAATCAGTTCTCAGTGCGCCCGATGTGTTGAAAACCATTCAGATGCTACCGGGAGTGGCCCAAGGGACTGAAATGAGGTCAGACCTTTATGTGAGAGGAGGAACAGGATATGAGAATCTCTATCTTCTTGACAACGTCCCTGTCTATCAGACCGGGCACTTGCTCGGTCTCTTCTCGGTTTTCAATACAGAGATGATCGGCACGGTAGATTTCTACAAAAGCGGATTCCCGGCGAAGTTCGGCGGCAGGGGTTCCTCTGTGGTGGATATTGGAATCAAAGAAGGCGACCTCAGGAGGACATCGGGGATGTTTTCTGTCGGAGTGACAGACGGAAGATTCCAGATTGAAGGGCCGATGAAGAAAGACACGTCTTCTTACAACATCGCTTTCAGATACGGATGGGTAGAAGCCGCCTTGAGACCGTTGAGCGGGAAATTCAATTTGGACGGCACTTATCTTTCAAGCGACATAACGCAAAACGGACATTACGGATTCGGAGACCTTGACGCGAAGTTCCTATGGATTCTCGGTGATTCAGACAAGCTGACTTTCAACACCTTCTTCAGTTTTGACTATATGATGCTTATGGAGAGCAAGGGGAAAGAGCTGGAGGATTATGATGAATATGACGGTAACTCCAACTGGGGTAACGGCATCGTTTCGGCAAGTTGGCATCACAAATCGTCACCGGGTACAAGCTTTGTCTCCACTGCTTACATCAGCGACGGTGTCTGTGATGTCTACCACAAAAACGAAACAGTAAGAGGTGCGGACATCGTTACCAATAGAGAAGACAACTTGTCTAACGTGCTTGATTTCGGGACAAAGATAAATGCGATTACAAGAATCGGAGGACAGAATCTTTCCTATGGAGGCGCGGCTGTCTTCCATAGGTACGGAGCGTTCCGCCGCAACAAGAGCCATAGCACGACAACCGGAGGGTACGTCAAGGACGATATCTTGGAAAAAAGTGACAATGGGCGCGGTGCCGTGGACATTTCGGCTTACATAGAAGACGAGACAAGGCCGACGTCCCGGCTCACTGTCAACGCCGGACTGCGCTATCAGCTATACGTGGTAAAATCAAAGGCATACAACTTTCTGGAGCCGAGAGCCGCGGTCAGCTTCCGCTTGTCGAGGTCGGCTTCGGCGAAGCTGTCATATTCAAAGATGAATCAGCCGGATCATCTGATAATGTCGTATATAATGGATTATCCCGGCAATTTCTGGATGCCTTCAACCTTGAGGATGAAGCCGATAAGGTTTGACCAATGCACGGCGGAGCTTGATTATCGTCCTGACAGGGCATTGTACGTTAATCTGGCCGGATTCTACAAGAGGATGAAGAATGTCTCTGAATATTTCGGGGCAAAGTCACGATTCCCTGACCAAGACTCCTGGGAGACATTGTTCACCCAAGGAGACGGACGGGCCTATGGAGCCGAGCTGTATGCGGAGCTGCGCAAAGGGAGATTTGACATCTCCGGCTCCTACACTCTGTCTTGGTCCGAGCGACGCCAAGCGGTCTTTTCTCCGGAATGGTATCCCGATCGCTTTGACAACAGACATAAAATCTCCCTCAACGCAATCTACAAGGCACACGAACTAATCAACATATACGCCAATTGGACTTACCATTCCGGCAACAGGCTGACACTCTTGTCGTACTATTATCCGACATTAGACTCCCAGGATGAGACTTTGGGAATAACCGGGCATATCCCTACCGGCGTGAGCGCTCCGAACAATTTCTCCTTTCCGGCCTACCACCGGCTGGACGTAGGCATCGATTTCAAGGCTACCAACAAGAAAGGTAACGACTATCTTGTAAGTTTCGGATGCTACAATGTCTACGCAAGGAAAAATCCGATAAACGCCTCTTTTGAGAATTCCAGCTATGGCGGATACGGGCTTAGGCTGAGATCTGTCTTTACGGCTCTTCCGACAATCAGGTACACGATGTTCTTCTGACCATATTTAAACGTAAGATATCAAAAGATTAAGTCAAACCATATCATATTTCCGATTATGAAAAACAAGTTATTGATTCTCATTTTGACATTCGTGTCAATCACGCTGATGTCCTGCTCTAAGACCCCGACTCATTATCAGGATGGAGGAGAGGTTGTCGGAAAGATTTACCTTCTCATCGACGACCGCCTTGTAGAAGCCCACGAATATGTCGTCAATATCCCGGAGACAAAAGGCAGCACAAATCTGGAAGTCGTCTCATACGGATTGACCCGTATAGAGAAACTTGGAGGCAGTCGGGAGATTACCGCGGAAGGTCAATTCAGCATACCTGCGTCAGATTCCGAATTGTTCAAGGAAGAAACAGCCAACGGAATGGCTCAATACAAACAAGTTGTCCAAGTACGATTTGAGGCCAACACGTCCCGCAATGAACGCTCTTCAACCTTTCGCATTCACGCCAATGGCTACAACGGTTTTTTGTCCGACATCATTGTTAGACAGCGCGCCGCCCGATAGGGAGATTCCGCTTGCCCGTACTTATAAATCGTGATTATCCATACAGTTCCTCCGTGTCACTCTCTTATATTTGATAACGCACAGTTCCCAAAGAATCAGCACTATTCATATCGCGTTCCCTCTGATATTATGTAACTTGTTACAGATTCTTAAGGTCGAGAGAAGTCATCTGCCACTTATCTGTGAAAAGTACAAGTCTCATTACAATAAAGGAGTCATATAAAGAGGCAGGAACACAATGCCATCCTCAATCTTCACATCTTTATCGTGCAGGACATAGGGTGTCGACAGGTCTTTCGCGTACTTCGCGATACATTTAGTCAGGGAGGTCAGTGTGTAGCGACTGCCTGACTTGACCTCAACAGGGGAAATGTTATGCCTACTCGTTGTAGTGGGCTTTGCTATAAGAAAATCTATTTCCATCCTATCTTCTACGGATGTCCGAGAGTTATTGCTGAAGAAGAAAAGGTTGTGTCCGGCAGCTTTCAGCATTTGAGCCACAATATTCTCGACTAACATTCCTTGATTAACTTCAAGTTTGTCGAACATCAGTTTTCGGTACAAATCCTCCGAAACAATGCCTCGTTCATCAAATGCATGGCTTATCAAGAGTCCGGTATCATTCAGATAGCATTTGATTGTAGTCCTATCCTCATTAAGTTTCAATCCAATGCTTGGTTCTGTGGAGTTATAGCAGCAGTTGACAACCCTTGCATCGCTGAGCCAAAAGAAAGCCTGCGAATAATCACGCATCCGGGCATCATCCTGCAACGCGGACAACCGGAATTTCTTTTCATGTTTCTGCAACTGACTTGGTATCTCCTCGAATATTGCAGACACTTTGGTCTCTTGATTATCAGCATACTTTTTTATGTCATTACGATAAAGTGCAAGGATATCCCTCTTAACATCATCCACCTTCTCAAAATCCCGTGTCTCAACATATTTCTTGACCGCCTGCGGCATTCCGCCTACAATCATATACTGACGGAAATAATCCATTGCCCTGCGATGAAACGCACCCATCGGCTTCTTCTTCTCAAATTGGCTCTGAATGTATGGCATCATCACCTCGTCCCCCATTGCCCATAAGAACTCTTCAAAATCCATCGGATACATCTGAATAGGATGTTCCTCAGATGGAATCATTATGTCCTTTACATTCTTTTTTATGGAAATCAAGGAGCCAGTCTCGATATAATCATATCTATTATCCAAAACCAGATGCTTGATTGCCGCACGGGCGCAAGGACAAAACTGAACTTCATCGAATATAATCAGAGAACGACCCTCTTCACCACGGCTTGGGCGAGGGACAAGTTTGCGTCTGTAATACAATTCAAGATTCTGAAAGAGTGTATCCAAGTCATCCAAGTAGAGATTGAAAAACTCCTTGACCAGCGGACTTACCTTACTGAAGTCCACAAGGATATATGAATCATACTCCTCTCGTCCGAACTCCTCAACGATATGGCTTTTGCCAATCCGTCTTGCCCCCTCTATCAAAAGAGCGACTTCTCCTTTGCGCTTCTTCTTCCACTCAAGAAGGGTCTGATAAATCTTTCTTCTCATAATTTCACCTTTTCAAGACTTAGCAATCTCCCGTTTTTACACCTTTTCAAGATTAACGAGTACTACAAAATTACTCCTTTTCAAGACTTATCAAAAATATTCAAGCAATTTTCTTTGATTATTTAGGACGGGACTGTACCAGCTCAAAAAAGTAGACACGATTTTTTAGACGTTAATAATTTATTCCAATCAGCAGTTGAACTGCTGTGATTTAAAGTTAAACCGAGACTACG
>CAYWIW010000005.1:0-128427 GCA_964458425.1 uncultured Muribaculaceae bacterium | reverse complement strand
GGCGCCATCTGGAGCATATAAGGGACAGCAGGTCCGTTTCCGAACTGGGATATGAGTCTGTCGTGTCTGTGTATGGGGCGCCAAACTGTAAAGGCTGTCCGTTCAGAGGGATGTGCTACAAGGGGAAAAGTGACAGAAGGACCTTTGAGGTCAACCATAAGGCAAACGGCTACAGGGAAAAAGCGAGGGAACTTCTAAATTCAAAAGAAGGGCTGCGGCACAGGAGCAACAGGCCGATAGAGCCGGAAGCCGTGTTTGGGAACATCAAGTTCAATCACGGGTTCAAGAGGTTCAGGTTGAAATCGAATGCGAAAGTCTCCGTAGAATGGGGGCTTGTGGCCATCGCCCACAACCTGAGGAAATATGTTGCCCTGAAGCGGAAAAGAGCTGCCGAGGCAGCCAATGTCAGGGAAAAATAACCTTATGGTGGTTCAAAATTGGTCCGCATAAGCCCTAATTTGAGAACCTTTTTAAAGGTTGAGCTAAAAATCAGACAGGAAATAGCGGACATAAGAAAACCGGATCAAAATCTCTTTTGACCCGGCCTCTCTTTCTCTTTTATCAACCCCCAGTCACTGACGTGACAGCCCCTCGGGGCGCGGGGATAAAACCGGCGAACGAACCAGCCGGTTAAGAACGGCCGGACAAGGCCTCGGCGGCGGCCTGGTCTATGCCGGTGCAGCTGACGATCACGTCAATCGGAATGCCGGCCTCAAACATTTTCTTGGCTATTGAGGCTTTTTCTTCTTGTCGGGCTTCCTCTCGACCCACACGCACAGCGTACTTCCGCTGCGCCCTGATGTCTCTCTCGTTCATCTTCTCAATCTCGTATTTTAGTTTCTTCTCCTTGCTGAACGCGGCCACCTCGCAGGCCTCGGCGAGCCTCCGCGACACCCCGCCGGACTCCTCGATCCACTCCGGGATACGCTCGAACCCGCCGCCGTTCCTGAATATGTAGAACAGCCTGTCGGACTCCGTCACGCACTCCCCGGCACTCTTGGTGAACAGCGCCATCTCCACAAAGATAACACTAATTGTCTGATCCGCAACCTCTCCCGTACGATTTTCGATGAAACGCCAGTGGGAGATGAACCTGTCCGTGTCCCACAGCGACTCGTCTTCGTGCCGCAGCCGGTAATCCAGAAAGGAAACGACATAGACAGGCCGCAGCCCCTCGTACTCATCCCCGTCCGACAGTTCCAGGTGGTAAAGCCCGGAAGCATAATAGACGCACCTCTCGCTGAAACTGAATTTACTCTCCGGAGTCATTCCTGTCAACATAGGGTACAAGTTTGATGTCGAGGGTTCTGTCTTGTCCTTCAGCCCTTATGCCGGATTGTCCGCAGGAATCAACATTGTAGCCAATGGAACTTTGGATGGAGAAAGTGTCAATCTGTTCGATGGCGACGGCTCTTTGAACAGATTCCAGTTAGGAGCCCAGATCGGAATCAAGATTTCCATCAATGACAAGGTAGTGATAGGCTACGAGTACAAGCCATTTGTCACTGAGATGGCCGAGTCCACAAAGACATCCTACAACACATTCTATATCTGATTGCCACTTAATTTGTAAAAGCCATATAATCCGGGCATAGACTCGCATTCTCATACGGTCTATGCCCGTATTTTTTCACGATCTGCCATCAAACAGTTACTTGTCACCTCCCGCGGCACACGTTCTAACTCTAACGTTGCCGAAAAGCCGATTATGGAATCTTCTGATTGGCAGGCATAAAGAACAGCTATGCGAGGGAAGTCCTTTTGATCACAAATGATAATACTTAACCGGGCGCCGGAACATTGACTCTTTCTGCAATATTCATAAGGCATACCGCCAAAGAATCCGCCACCTCATTTTGAAAGTCAACGACATCGCGCTTACACTTCACCGTTCCATCCAATTGCAATAGTATTGCCGTGAACGCCACCTCACGACAGAGTCTGTGAGAGACTTCACCGTCACCGATTTATGCCAGCAGTTCCTAGTCCGGGAAGATAGGTGATATGTCATTTTTTGCAAAAAACTCTTGACTCGTACCTAAGGTCAAGTCCTATCTTTGCGAATGATATCAGAACAAACAGAATCGTACGGTTATGAACTACAGTCAAAAATTAAAAATCGGAGAGTTCTCCCGCCTGATGCAGGTCACGATCAAGACACTTCGCCATTATGAGTCTAAAGGCCTTCTTAAGCCTTACGAGGTGGACGAGTGGACAGGCTACCGCTATTACACGATAGGACAGATGCAGCGGCTGAATGCCATACGCGACCTTCAGCGGCTCGGCTTCTCGCTCGAAGACATCGGGGAACTGTTGGAAGACGATTTCCACGACCCTGGCATTGACGCTCTGGACAGAAAGATCGTGGAGACCGACCGCCAGCTGAAGTCCTTGAAAGAACGACGCGCCAGACTGCTCAGCTGGAAGAACTCGCGCAAAACAGTCATTACAATGGATAAGTTTTCAATCCAGTCACTCCCGGCCATCATAGTGGCCTCGCACCGCGAAATCATCCCGGACTACTCCGCGATAGGTGAAATGTGCTGCAACATAATCGGACCGGAAATGCTTCGCCTCGGATGCAAGTGCCCGCCTCCGGGATATTGCTTCTCCATCGAACACGGGAAAGAATATTCTCCCACAGACATCGACATCGAATACTGCGAGCAGGTGGAGGAAATGGGAAAGGACTCATCCATCATCCGGTTCAAGAGACTTCCGGCCATCCCGAAGGCAATCTGTATGAAGCACGTCGGACCATACGAACGTTTCTACGAATCGTATGTGGAACTGTTCAAGTATATCGAGGACAGCGGCAAGTACAGAGTCTGCGGCCGGCCGCGCTGCTGCTATGTTGACGGCGTATGGAATCAGGAGGACCCGGAGAAATGGTTATCAATCATTCAGGTGCCGGTAGAAGAATTGTAGGGTAAAAAGACAGCTCACTTTACATTCTGGTAAAACGGTTATCCGCGATGGGCTTCCACTCCTTCCAAAAGATTACAATATAAATGTCAGCTTACAGTTAACAAATTGAATATGACCGTATACTCGTTGGCGATGAACGGCATCTTGACTTCAGCGAGTCATCTGTCACAGAATCCGCCATCCGGCTTGTCGGCGAATCTCCTCGATTGACTTGATGCCGTCACGGGAGAGGTCGATGCGGAAGCGCTTGAACTCGGCGGTGACGCCGTCAATAAAGCCGAAATGATTAAATGTTAGACTTTACTTCCAGTTCTTGTAAGGATTCTTCATCAGCATCGAGTTGTAATACCTCGGATCGCCTGTGACTTCCTCGCCGAGCCAGGACGGCTTATCAAAAGCCTCGTTCTCCTCGGAGAGTTCCACTTCCGCAACGATAAGCCCTTCGTTGTCACCGTAGAATTCATCAACCTCGTAGGTGTGTTCCCCGGCCTTGACAAGATAGCGTGTCTTGTCTATGACCCCCGGTTCGCAGATTTCCAGCAAAGCCTTTACATCCTCGACAGGTATCTCTTTCTCCCACTCGAAGCGGCTTGCCCCCGTAGAGTTGCCGATGCCTTTGATGGTGATATAGCCCTCGTCACCCTTAACGCGCACCCTGACAGTCCTTTCAGGCACGCTGCTGAGATAGCCCTGGGTGATTCTTGTAGACTTGAAAGCGGATGACTTGAAGTCACCGCAGACCAAAAACTTCCTTTCTATTTCCTGTGCCATAATATTACTCGTTAGCAAGTGGTTTGTCAATCATTCCGATCACACGCTTGATGACCTGAAGATAGTTGATGTTCTCCACTCCCAAGACCAAGATCCTTCATAGTCTTCTTGATGTCTTCAATTTCGGTAGACTCGCTATTGATAGTCACAACCTTGGCTCCGTTGATGAGTACGTTGCCGACCTCGCAGACCGTGTCGTTGACCATATACCCGAAACGCTGTTTGTGAACCCTCACCGCCGCAAGGTCTGGATTGGCCTTGACCATAGCGATAAACTCCTCGTAGGTGTAGGCTTCCTTCGTGAGCTTGGGCATCTCGACCATAAAGGCAGGGAAAACCTCTTCCTTACCCTTGTTGTAGATGTCGAAGAACTTGTCGATGTCGCCTATTATCTTATCATTTTTTTTCTGGTATAGCATCGTTGTGTTATTCTGTGTCGTACAATCATCCGCAGACCCGAAGCCGCTCCCGGCCTCAATCCGGCGGGTCCTCACATCCTTGGGTGGCTTCCAAAACCGCTGTTCCGCGCGGAACAGCAACGTTTTTCAACGCCCTGTAAAGTTACCAATAAAAATCCAACTTAAGCTTTATAGTGTTTTGTAAAGGACGATCATCGGCTCCCGGAAGCCTTTTCCTGCACCACCGCACCTTTCCAAACGACACAAAGCCATCTCGGCTTAGCCAAAAGAAGAATCCCAAGCGAAAGTATGTGATAGCCAAAAACGCAAGTCAGAGCGATTCGGCGAAAAGACAAAACTCCGTGGCAAAATATTGACAAATTATGAAATATCTCGTATATTTGCCACGACAACGGAACGATAAGACACAAGAACAATCAATATGGAAGAAAGACTCATTATTGCCAAGAACATCAAACTAATGCGCGAAGCCAGCAACTATACCCAAGAGGATGTCGCATCATTTTTGGGCATTGGCCGCTCCGCTTATTCAAACTATGAGACCGGAGATAGAGAACTTCCTCTGTCTTGTATGGAGAAACTGGCCGACCTCTATGGCTGCGACGCATATTTGCTATACGAGGAAAACGCAAATGTCGTTGAAAGTATGCTTACGACCGCATTTCGCATTGATAATCTGTCACCAGAAGATATGGAGCAGATCGCGGCTTTCAAGAGAGTGGTTAAGAATTCCCTAATGATGGACACAATGCTGTTAAAATGAAGAAGCTAACCATACAAGAAGCAGAGGCGCTTGCAGGCAAGTTCCGCTCAGAGAATGGATTAAGTACGTTCGGCCCTATCAGTGCAAAGACATTACTCCGCAAACTCAACATAACAACAATGTTCAGGCCGCTGTCCGACAACTCATTCGGAATCAGTTGCCGGTCAAAAAGTGGCAAAATGTTTATGCTCGTCAACAGCAATTCCACTATAGGTCGTCAGCATTTTACGATAGCCCACGAACTTTATCACCTTTACTACGATGAAAATCCTTCCCCGCACATCTGTCAAGGTGTGGCGACAGGGGAAGAGAAGAACGCAAACTTATTCGCTTCCGCGTTACTTCTGCCAAGAGAAGGAATATTATCGATGATCCGCAAGGATGAGATTATCCGCCATAAGGTCGAGCTTGCCACAGTTCTCAGAATGGAGCAACTATTTCAGGTCTCAAGAACCAATCTTCTGCTTCGCCTTAAAGGACTTGGCCTTATTTCTGAAAGTCAGCTACAAATGATTCTGGCCATCCAAGTAAAGACTTCAGCTCGTGAATACGGATATGACAAAACATTATACGAACCAGGTAATGAAGGAGTCTTCATCGGTGATTTTGGCGAAAAAGCACGGGTGTTGTTCGAATCTGGCAAAATTTCCGAAGGGCATTATTTTGAGTTGTTAAATATGATATCAGATGGACAACAGGAAGAAAACCAAGGTCGTCCTTGACGCTGACGTGATTAATCATTTTGCCAAAGGAGGTCTTCTACCCTTATTGCCAAATATTTTGCCCGAGTTTGCGTTCATCGTATTGGATGTAGTTAAGAAAGAACTCCCCATATTGATACTATCCGCTCTCGAAAAAGTAATATCGCAAGAAAAGACAATCTCAGAAGAAGTGTTTGGAGTTCTTGGAGGTGAAAAAAAGGAATTCCTACGATTAACAGCGACATCCGGCCCTCATTTAGGAAGAGGAGAAAGTGCGTGTATGGTCTATTGCCGCTACCACAACGATGTAGTTGGCAGCAGTAACACGAAAGACATAACTGATTATTGCGACCTATACGGCATCACATACCTAACAACAAACGATTTCTTATTTTACGCAATCCGGCGAGGCTTGCTGAAGAAAGAAGAAGCCGAAGAATTCATTCGTACCGTAAGAAGCTTGGGTAGTTATCCCCCTGTGGTTGATTTTGACAAATATGTTTGCTCAAAAATACTATAAGAGTATTCAACCTGCGATAAGCTGGCAGCGATACAGCAGTGAGTCACAGCAAAATAATCATCACATAGCAATTTTGTAAAACGCCGGCGCCCCCCCAAGCCCCCGCAGCACTGTAGAGGGGAGACTTTCGCTGCCTGAAACTCTACTTTCCCAAATGGCGTGTCGGAAAGCCCTCGCCTTGCCGGGAAAAAACTACAGAGAGAATGAATATCTCACAGCCTGAAGATCCTTGTCATCGGAACTGCCGCCGACAAAAATCTCGTATTCTCCAGCCACTGGAGTCATGTCACGCTTTTCTTCATTCCACCATTGGAATGTATCCGGTGTCAGAGTGAAAGACACAACCTTGCTTTTGCCGGAAGGAATGACGACACGTTTGAAGTCTCTGAGTGTCTTCACCGGACCATTCCGGTCGCCTGTTTTCCTGACATATAGCTGTACTACCTCCGCGCCTTCCACAGATCCGGTATTCTTGACAGTAATTGTCAAGGTGTTCTTCTTGAGTTTCGGTTTGTTGTAGCTAAATGAAGTGTAGCTAAGACCGTATCCGAATGGGAAGCATGTCTCCTTTGTGAAAAAACGATATGTCTTTCCTATCATAGCATAATCTTCGAAAGAAGGAATGTCGTCCACGCTCTTATATGTGGTGAGCGGCATTTTCCCTGACGGATTGACTTTACCTGTAAGGATGTCAGCAATGACTTTGCCGCCTTCCTGACCTGGATACCATGCCTGAAGTATTGCGTTGCAGGTCTCTTTCTCAGGTTCCATACTAACAGCACTGCCGGAGAAATTCACGAGGATAACTCTCTTGCCCGCCTTGTGAATACGTGAGATCAGCTCTCGCTGGACAGCAGGAAGTTCAAGGGAAGTCCTGTCTCCTCCGTCAAAACCATCCACTTTCACAGGAAGTTCCTCCCCTTCGAGACGAGGGGATATGCCACCTGCGAAGATGACGATGTCTACACCGCCGAGTTTCTTCAGGATATCCCTATCCGCCTCTCCTCCAACAATTTCGCAACCCTTGGCATAAACGAGATCGGGGAATGCTTCACGAAGTCCAGCGAGCGGGGTGATGGTCGCGTCAGGTACGGGGTTGTAGTTACCCCAAAGCATTTCCGCATCATCGGCGTTCGGCCCGATGAGAGCCACCCTTGCATTTTTCTGAAGGGGAAGGATGCCGTCGTTTTTCAACAGCACCATTGTCTCACCTGCCATTTCGCGGGAAAGAGCCCTGTGCGATGCGCCCTCCACCAAAGAGTCCGGAAGGCTGTCCCAAGGGGATATTCCATCCATTTCACCAAGAGCGAACCTTGCTGCAAGCAGCGGGAGAACGCAGCGGTCTATATCCTCAACGCTCAGAAGCCCTCTTGCTACAGCTTCGGGAATCGCCTCGTAGACTTCACCGCACTCAAGGGCGACACCGTTTTTCACTGCCGCCGCAGCCGCGCTTGCCTTGTCTTTGGAGTATCCATGCGCTCCGGGAAGATAAAAATCCGAAATCGCCCCGCAATCGGACACCACAATCCCTTTGAATCCCCATTCATCCCTAAGAATCTTATTCACAAGATAATCGTTCCCGCTGCATGGAACTCCTCTGAACCTGTTATATGCAGTCATGACTTCACGGACACCCGCTTTGGTGACAAGTTCCTTGAATGCCGGGAGATAGCTTTCCCTCAAATCACGCTCGCCTACTTCGGCGTCAAAACCGTGTCTGAGCCTTTCCGGACCAGAGTGCACGGCAAGATGCTTGGCGCATGCATGCGCTTTGAGTATCGGTGCGTCAGGATCGCCTTGCAGACCCCTCACCACAGCGCAGCCCATCCTTCCCGTAAGATAAGGATCCTCGCCGTAAGTCTCCATACCGCGGCCCCATCTCGGATCACGGAAGAGGTTGATATTCGGTGTCCAGAATGTGAGACCTTGGTAGATTTGCGGGAATCCGTGGTCTCTCGCCATACGGTGCTTGATGCGGCCCTCATCGCTGACAGCGGAAAACACTTCGTACAGAAGCGAGTCATCGAATGACGCGGCCATTGCGATAGGCATTGGGAAAACTGTTGCAGAACCGTTTCTGGCCACACCGTGCAAGGCTTCGTTCCACCAGTTGTATCCGCGTATTCCGAGACGTTCGACAGGGGCTGACTGGTTCATCATGAAAGATGTCTTCTCCTCAAGCGTCAGTCTGCCGAGAAGGTCTTTCGCCCTCTCTTCCGAGGTAAGCGAGCAATCCTTGTAGGGTTGCGCTTTCAAAAAGCATTCGGAAGAAAATGCCGTCAGAATGATTGCCGGAATGACGGCTATGATTTTTGCTTTCATGGTAGTAAAATTGTACTATTCGTATAGTTTGTTTTATTTTGACATTCTTGACTGTGCCCTGTATTCAAGCGGAGGTACACCTGTCATACGGAGGAACCGGTGATTGAAGTTGGAAATAGTGCCGAAACCGCACTCATGGGCGATTTGCGACACGGTGAAATTGGTAGTGGTCAGGAGTTTGTATGCATGGTCAATCCTTATCTCTGTCAGGCATCCGAAAATTGTCCTTCCTGTCGCGTTCTTGAAGCATCTGCAGAGCGCGGACGGATTACGGTTGACATAAGCGGCTATTTTCTCGACTGACATCTCTTCCTTGAAATGGCTGAGGAGGTACTGATAGCATTTAAAGACAGTCAAGTCATCTGTGACCGGACTGTTTTCATGTGACGCTCCCTCGACGGAAAGGATTGTGTAATCAGTCTCCCTTCCAAGCTGGTCAAGCATCCTGTACAATTCAACCAATCTGTCCAGTCCATAAGTTTGCTCAATATGGTTGAACTGATTCATTATCAGACCGCTGATTTCAGGGTTGTCAAATTTGACCCCTTGCTTGCTTCTCTCCAGAAGTGACCATATCGCAGAAAATGCAGGATTCTCTCCCACATCCTCAGGCAGGACTTCCGGCACGAACTGAATGACCTGTGACTGGCTTCTTAGGTCGTTGTTTTCATAATATATAGAGTCGCTGAGGTGGAAATGCGGGACATTTGAGCCGATCAGAACCACATCGCCTTCACAGAATGGAGTTACACTCCGGCTGACAAATCTTTTCCCTTTCCCTTCCGTAATCACCAGGATTTCGTATTCCCTATGATAATGCCAGTTAGGAGGGAAGTATTTGAACGCATAGTTCTTCTTGAGTATGGATGATCCCCTGTTTGGGATAATTGTTTCGTACAGCATATATTAGCGGGACTTGTTTTTGAATCTGTTCCGGTATTCGATGGGAGATATATTCATTTTCTGCGCGAAAATACGGTTCATCTGCGATGTGCTGTCAAAACCGCATTCCGTGGCAATCCTGTCAAGAGCAAGAATATTGTCGGAAAGAAGCCTGGCCGCCTGTGACAGCCGCATCTTCATAAGGCAACCAAGGATACTGTCTCCGGTAGCGTTCTTGAAACTTCGGCACAAAGCGGAAACATTTTGCCCAGCATAGTCCGCCACATCAGTGAGTTTGATATCCTCACGAAGGTTGCGTGCAAGATAAGAATAGGTCCGCACAATAGGCAGCTGGGTGTTGGAGCCTCCGTCGCTTCCGTTCTGGAGCGGAGCCACCATATTCCCGGACGCGCGTGAAAGTACTTTCAGAATCTGATACAGAGTGAGCACCTTCTCAATCGGCGGAAGATTTGGAAAGCGGTCCATCAAGGACTCTATCTTGTCTCTGAGCCATGGCTGATTTGAGAACACAATTCCTCTTCCGCTGTTGCGCAGTAGAGCGAATATCTCCGAAAACTCCGGCATAACCTTGTAGTTCACAGGCAGTATTTTATCCGAGAACGATATTCTAATCCAGTTGTTGTGGACATTGTCGCT
The DNA here is from genome assembly GCA_964458425.1 of uncultured Muribaculaceae bacterium. Lineage (GTDB taxonomy): Bacteria > Bacteroidota > Bacteroidia > Bacteroidales > UBA932 > Cryptobacteroides. The sequence goes on along the minus strand of CAYWIW010000005.1, from coordinate 118,464 downwards.
GTCAGAGAACACATCGTCGTTGATAAGTATCGAATCTATGCCTGGCGCTATCATTATGATGTCACCAGACTTGACCTCGCTCATCCCGATACTCTCAACGCACCACTTGGCGGAGCCTTCTTCAACAAAGGTCAAATAGTATTCTGTCGAAATCTCCCATTCGTGAGGAAGAGACTTATCCCTATAATGAGATATTGACACGTCAATATCCTGCATACCTGTCATCATATGGATGTTCTGAAAATTATCATGCTGGTTGGTGGAATATTCATAGGAAAGCTATCCTTGTCGCCGTCAATAGTCCGTTCATCAATCCTCCCGCTGTCAAAATGAAGGATCATTCCTGTTCCCGCGCTGAAAGCCGCCTTGCCATTTTCAAAGACAAGGTCAAGAGCAACTCTCTTTTCGTTCTGATTGACAATCTTGATGACAGCCTCTCTCGCAAGCGTGTCGATCCCGGCAGAGACAGACACGTTGTCCGCGCATCCGAAGAGCGTCGCCGGAAGGGATACATCAGGCCTGTTTGCATTGAACAGCTTCCATACATTATAGGACACTGTCTTTCTCATTTCATTTACTCCGACAGAAAGGATGGCCTTGCTGCCATCTCCACGTCCAAACAGGCTTTCCGGCACGGCCAATGTGTCTTTGCTTTCTATCCGGCACAGGAGTGCCGCTTCCACAGAAGGATCTCCAGTCGGAATCACAATTGTACTGTTCTTGACAAAAGGGACTCCGTAAGGAACATCAACGGCGTATGGCTCATCCGCCTCCATTAGCGCAAGTGGATATTCTTCCCTTTGCTGCAGAATCCTTTGCCTGCTCCAGAATGTGGTACCGTCTCCGCGCGCATATTCAGCAGCTCCAGTGACATCGTTGGGCAGCGGCTTTCCTCGGAAGCCTAAATGTGCGTCAGCGCCAATGTCTTCAGACAATTCGAAGAACTCCTGAATCCCGAACAGAACCCTTCCTTTGGGATCGCCCTCGGTCAATTTCCACCGGTCTCCGCCATCCCAACGGACAAAGCCCGGACTTAGTTCCGCAAGTGCTTCGCCTGCATCCTCCCTCATTCCGTAGATGCGCTTATTGAATGAGGCGAACGGCATAAGCGACACATAGTCGAAATACAACGTACCCTTCCCCTTCATTTCTATTTCAAGCAAACCGTCATCACAATCTCCTTCCGATGTAAGCTGGCCGGTGTATTCGCACCAGGAGGAGTCGCGGTCCGGATAGAGTGGGCGGTCGCAAAGAATCCTGCCTCTCCCGTCCTTCAACAGGATTTCGAGTTCTCCGTCAAAACGGTTTCCTTTTGCTGTATTGAGGCGGAAATAGTAGTATCCTCCTTTCTTAAATGCCATTCCTCCGAACCCCGTGTTACGTATGACAGCCTTTCCCTTTTCGGGAAGTGTAACCATCAAGGAGGTCGGTGAGGTTGGCATCATTGGGTAATCTCTTGTGAGTTCCCACACCACCTGCGCGTCTTCGCAGGATTCTATTGCCCAACCGTCTGTTCCTTCTTCGAAATCCTGCCCCCGCACAAGCTCCGCCGAAAGGTTTCCAGGCACTTCTTCCGGCAATATCCTGACTCCAAGGGTACTTACCGGCAGATTGCCGGATTCCTTGGATAAATCAATCTGCACCGTCCCTTTTGGGGACGGCACAGAACACGATGTGGTTATAATTATTGCCGCTAAAGCTATTTTTCTTGCTCTTGCCATACTTTCCAAGGAATAGCCTCAGGATGTTTCTTATAGTACTTGAGCGCTGTTGCGGCGTTGTCCATAGGAAGCAGGAAAACGAACCTTCCCGGATAATCTTTCTCCAACCTTTCCGCCTCCCTTTTCAGCCTCTCTATACCACGGAAACCGTAGGTGGCGGCAGTTGGGTACACATTCAGGAAATGCGGGTGATCCTTGTCAAGGAATTTCTCCCTATGAGCGAGATTGCCATAGAGGTCACCTTCCGCCACAAGATGGTCGCCTTGGTTCATTATGACAACTCCATCGTTGACATCAAGCAGGACATCATCGTCCCCAAGGAAGACGGCCTCAAGCCCGCTGGTCTCCATAAATCTGTGGATGAGTTCCCGTTCCGCCCTGTAGGAAGCGTGCCAGAAGCAGGCTGTATGGAATCCAGCGCTTTTGAGCCATTTGCGGTTGAGGTCGAACCATTCTCCGATAGTGTCAGGATTGTAGTCCCTGCCATATATGAACTGGTATCCGGACGGCCCCGCGACAAGCTCGTCGTTGTCAGTCTTCTTTGAGTAGTACCATTCCAGCAGGAAAGGATTCAATTCCTGAAGCCCGGCACAGAGGGTCGTGCCGACAGGGAATGCGCCGCGGTCTTTGTCGTCCGTCCAGATGGAATAGAGTGCGTTCTGATCGAATTGGACATTGTCTCCGTCACTGAAAACCACACTGACGTAGATTTTGCCGTTCTCGGCTTTCACTGCCTTGCCTTTTCTTTGTGTGAATGCCTTGTTGGGATAGCTGCACCAGAAGCTGCCGTTGGAGTAATAGTCACTTACGACATAGCCGATGCTGTATTTGTTTGTTACCTTGAGGAGGTCATCGCCGCTCTTGGCATAGCCCATGACGATAGCGCCAGGTTTATAGTCTCCGGCTTCGCAGATGTCCTCGATGACTTCTCTTTCTTTAGGATCGGCGTCATCCAGCCAGAAAGCGAATCCCTTGGAAGCCACTGCATAGTCGTACAAGACCCAAGGATTTCCCATCCAGTCAGAGCGTAATCCGAGAGAGAAGAGCATGTTGTTGTCACAGGAAGGCATCAGGTTCTCAATAGCCCAATGGTAGGCATCCTTTTTACTTTCCCATCTGCCGTACTCTCTTTCAACATTTCCGGTCCACGGAGTTTCGCTTGTGAGAACCTTGTACTGCATCTCAGTGAGAGGCAATCCCTTGTTCTGTGCGGAAAGCATGACGGCAATATTCCAAGACCAATCTTCTTCCGGACTCCAGATATAGATGTTTTTCACCTCCTTGGAGTATTCCTTGAAAAGAGATCTCAGGCCAGGATCCTTGCCCTCCGGGAGAGGAAGCACCTCATACTCCCTTCCCGTATCCTCAAGCTGACGTTTGTGGTGCGGAGCAAGGAAGAGGTAAAGTTTTGCCTCGTCCTGATTGATGAGTCCCTGGAAAGCGGTGGAGACCATTCTTGCCGGACCCTCATCCTTGGTGATATCGGCCACTGTGATTTTTCCCTCGTGGAAACGGGTTTTGAAAAACTGCCCGTACTGAGGTTTAGGCGCCGCCGAGGCGGTTACCGCCTGAAGCAAGAGCGCAAGTACAGGAATAAGTGCTTTAAATGTTGTGGATTTCATATGGCTATTTGCTAACTGGGATTCTAAGTACTGTCATAGACAGAGGGGGGAATGTGTATTCCATATTGTCCGACACTCCTTCGAGTTCTGACTTCACAGGTACAATTTTGTTCTTGTCATCGAATGAGTTTTCATCATAGCGCGATTCCGCTTTAAGGACTATGGCCGTCCCTTTGCCGCCGAGTTTCGCACCGGTGAAATTGAGTGTTGCTGTCATAGGAACTTCCTCTGCGTTAATCACTTTCAAAACAACCTCGGACGCTCTGCGGTCGAGACCTGCGATAGCGTACTGCCTCTGGATGTAAGTGTTGTCATAGCTCAATACCTTCTTTCCATCGACCCAGCATTCAAGGTTCTTCCGGTCGCGGATGACAAGCTTGATGTGGTACTCACGTCCTGTCTCAATATGAAGGACCGGCTGGGTGACGTTGTTGAGAGTGACAGCGTTCCCTTTGACCTTGCTCTGGAAGATGGTGATCGCATTCCCGAAACCGCCGAGTGTCATCTGGTAGCAGTCATCGGGGTTTCCGTTTTCGGCCCCGAATACCAGGGCGAAACCCTCGTTTCCGGCGAGTTTCTTGGCATCAAACTCTACTGAGAGGATTTTCGCCTTGCCTGCGTCGAAAGAGTGCCCGGTCAGCATGATGGATCCCGTACCGTACTGCTCAGTCATTGTGATCTTTCCGTCTTCGACCTTCCAGCCGCCTGAGTATGGCTTCCATTCGCCGGGATTGCCTTTTATGTCGGAAGAATAGACTTCCTTGCCGTCTGCCCATACCTTTATGTTGGAGTACTCAGCCGAAGTCTGCCATGTGCCAAGTCCAATGCCGCCGTTGGGAACGGTCCTGTCGTTTATCGGAACAAGTCTGGTGTCTATAGCGAGGTTGACATCGGGGCGGTTGTCCGTAAACATCCTCTCAACCCAATAGGAAGAGCGTCCTGTGACATCATCGTTCTTGATGAGGATGAGGTTCACGCCGAGCCGGCAGTTGATGTTCTCGAGAAGAGGGGCATAGGAAGACATGACCACGAGGTCTGAGTTCCTCTCGAATCCCATTACGAACGCACCTTCGCTGAGAGCCCCGTCCATATTGCCGGTACCGACACCCATATTGCACGCATATTCACCTACATAGACCTTGTGTTTGCCGTCACGCGGGAATTTGTCGAACCAATCGGTGTTGTCGTAATAGAAGTTCGGGGAATTGTAGAAGTGAGGGTCATTGATGTCGTAGTCATCGATCCAGTTCAGTTGCTCGGACATCGGGAGGCAGGTGATAATGGTGATGTCAGGATATTTTTCCCTGATGCGGTGGTAAAACTTGTTGTAGTTCTCAGCGTAGACTTTGCTGTGGTTCTCGTTACCTATTTCTATAAATGGAAGTGTGAAAGGCTCCGGATGACCGTTCTTGGCTCTCTCGGCACCCCACTTGGTGGTCTTGTCACCTATGGCGTATTCTATAGCGTCAAGAGCGTCTTGGATAAGCCTTTCCACACCCGCTTCGTCGTAGTAGTCTCCGTTTCTTCCGTCGCACGACATTCCGGCATTGCAGACAAACATCGGCTTCGCACCGATATCCTCGCAATACTGCAGGAACTCATGATAGCCGAATCCCCAAGTGGAATGGTATCCCCATGTGTTGTATTCACCCTTGCGAAGCTCAGGAAGCCCGATAGTGTTCTTCCAGTCGACGCGGTTCTCCATTGTGAGCCCCTCGACTATGCAACCTCCCGGCCATCTCATGAAAGCAGGGTTGAGTGTCGCAATATATTCCGCCACATCCTTTCTGAGTCCGTTCTTGCGCCCTTTGAACGTTTCTCTTGGGAAGAGCGAGACATAGTCTACCTCAACCTTGCCCTTGGAATTGAACTTGAGAGCGAACTTGCCGTCATTCATAGTGACAGGTGAGGTAAGTGTACCCTCAAAAAACTGCCATTTCCCGTTGCCAGGCATAGCGAAAGCCTTGGAAGCTAAGACCTTACCGTCTTTGGACAGAATCTCCGCAGTAACGGTTCCAGTATAACCTTTGAAAGCTCTCAAATACATCCTGAGGTCATATTTCTTCCCTTTTTCCACAGCAAGACCGTAAAACCCGGTGTTTTCAAGCCTTACCGGAGCCGAATATTTCTGTATGTCCAGAAACATGACTTTGGAATCCGGAACTCCGAGGTGGTCTGTCGGCATAATGGTATCCTTGACAACTGACTTGGTATTCACAGTCCAGCCAGGATGGGTGTCTGTGATGTCCCAAGGAATGGAGAAACTTCTGCTGTGTTCCGGAGAAGAATATACCGGTTTGTAAGGGGTGTATACCCTCCCGTCGCGGTAGGTGCATGATGATGGAAGGTTCGCCTCCTCGAATCCGCGGTTGAATATCATCTCGGCATACAATCCGCCGTCAGCGGCTCTGTTGATGTCCTCGAAGAATACTCCGTACAGGTCAGGAGATATTTCCGTGGTTTCTTTGGAGATGTCTACTGAAATCTCGGCATTCTCCTTCCTGACCTGCCCCGTCGCGATTGTCGGAAGCAGTCCCATGAGAAGAAGAGTTTTCGGGAAAATGTTCATATTCTTTAGTTATATTTTAGTTGGTGAATCCAATTATTCGCGGTGTAAGGAAAACGCATCCGATGTTTTCCGGAAGCAAAGTTATCAAATAAAAAATGAGCATAAACGAAGATGATTTGCGCATTATTGTTCGTTATTTGCAGAATCCTTGTTCAATATTGACTTTTTTATCCCGGTGCAAATATGAAACAAAATGTTGCAATTATTTTTCATTTTTTTGGCTAACCATCAAGTATTTTTGCAAACAAGACATAAGACTAATAACGTTTCATTCGAGCAATGACAAACATTATATCTAAAAGTGGAATACTATGTATCATGGGGTTGGTTTTCCTCATGAGTATTCCGCTTATGGCTCAAGAGCGGCGCGCTTTGTTGGACGCATCGGTCACGGGAGGTGATTTCCTTCACGCACAGCAGAAGGATTTGGAGTGGGTCAGGTCTATGGATCCCGACCGGTTCCTTGCGGGCTTCCGCATTGAGTGCGGGATGGGAAGTTCTGTTCCGAGATATGGCGGATGGGAAGAAGGAGGGGCAAGCGGCCATGCCTTCGGACATTGGCTGAGCGCATCCTCGCGTCTCTGCCATGAGACCGGTGATCCTGTACTTTTCGAAAAAGTCAAGATTTGTGTAGACGGCCTTGCCGAATGCCAGAAATTTGAAGACACAGGACTTCTTGCGGCATTTCCCGAAAGCAGGCGCATATTCTCCGAGATCAGGAAGGGGGATATCCGCGCCCAAGGCTTCGACCTGAATGGCGGCTGGGTTCCTCTATATACTGAACATAAAGTGCTTGCCGGGCTGTATGATGTGTGCCGCTACTCTTCCATGTCAGGCAGGCAAGAGAGCCGTGAGCTTTTTCTCTCGGCTTGGCCAGTGCTTGTGAAGTTGGCCGACTATTTCGAGAACCTGTTCTCATCCCTCTCGGACGAGCAGCTCCAGACCGTACTTATAACAGAACATGGCGGGTTCCAGGAGGTTTATCTCAACCTCTACTCCATGTGCGGAAATCCTAAGTACCTGAAACTTGCCAAAAGGCTTGAACACAGGGCTTTCCTTGAACCGTTAGAAAGAGGTGAAGACCGCCTTGAAGGGGAACATGCGAATATGGAGATTCCAAAGGTCATAGGTCTAGCAAGGGAATTCGAGCTGACAGGGGACAACAATTGCCTTGAGACATCCAGGTTTTTCTGGGACAGGGTTGTAAGACATCATAGCTACGCCATAGGAGGGAACTCCGACCACGAGCATTTTGGAAGACCCGACCATCTTGAGGACAGGCTTGATGACGCCACTTGCGAGACTTGCAACACCTATAATATGCTCAAGCTCACAAGGCTTCTGTACAGGAATGAACCACGGATCGGATACGTGGATTATTATGAGAGGGCTCTTTTCAACCAGATTCTCGGCTCTCAGAACCCCGCTGACGGCATGGTGTGCTATATGTCACCTCTTGGAGACGGCTGTAGGAAAACGTTCAGCCTTCCGTTTGATTCGTTCTGGTGCTGCGTTGGTTCCGGGATGGAGAATCATGCAGGATACGGAAAGTTCATATATGCCGGTGATAAAGACAACCTGTATGTCAACCTTTACATACCGTCACGCCTCAGCGATACAACGTCTTTTTGGGTGGAGCAGACGACAGGCTTTCCGTTCTCCGACATGGTCGAGGTTACGGTGCACCCGCACGGGCAGAAAGAGTCGACCATACATCTCCGCCATCCTGAATGGTCTGACGGTCCCATGGAAGTCAGACTGAACGGGAGGAAATGCAAATATTCCGAGAAGGACGGATATGTCGCCATTTCCCGTAAATGGAAAGAAGGCGATAAGATCAGCGTTTCCCTTAACCCATCCATACGTAGCGAGGCTCTCCTTGGCGATTCTTCCCGAAGAGCCTTTCTCTATGGCCCTCTTGTTCTGGCCTGCCGGGTGGACGGGGACGCCCCGTATCCGGAAGTCGGGCAGGATGTTCTCCCTGTCCTTGTCGACAAGGATAAGCTTCGTTTCACGATAATGACAAAAAACGGTTCCGCCGTTGACCTGTATCCTTATTACAAAGAAACGGATCACGCCACCGTTGTATATTTCAAATAACAGTTTAACTAATATCATGCAACCGATGAAAGTATTAAAAGGAATGTTGGCCGTCTTTTGGGTGCTGTCTGTCATAGCCTGCACCGAAAAGGATGAGTCAGAACAAACTTACGACCCATCGAGTCCGATTGCGTTGGAGAGCTACTATCCGCATGAAGGCGGGGTTGGCACGCAGCTTATTATCCGCGGCGGCAACTTCGGATATGACGCTTCGAAAGTAAGCGTCTGGATTGACAATGACGAGTCCAAAAAAGCAAGGGTGGTAAGCGCGAGAGGAAACCGCATTTACGCCATTGTCCCCGCCAGAGCAGGGTCAGGCAAAGTGACAGTCTCGATAGCGGATGACGAAGGAAAGGAGCAGACGGTGCGGTTTGACGATGAATTCACTTATGAGTACCACAGAAATCTTTCCACAGTCGCGGGGAATGGCACTATGGAAGATGTTGACGGCAATTTCAAGGACGCTCGTTTCATTTCCCCGACAAGGCTGGCCTTGGATGACGAGAACAACCTTCTTTTCGTCCTTGAAACGGAAGCAGGTAAGGCTCTGCGGGTTATGGATCTTGAGAACGAGACGGTCTCCACACCTTGGCGAGGCGCCGGTCTCCACAATCTCAGGACACTCTGCATGGCCTCCACCATGGACACGCTTATTGTCGGCGTGGAGGGCGGCTCGGCTAATGTGTCTACTGTGTATCTCCTCCGGAGCGACGGATTTCTGAGACACAAGACTTACGCCCCTCAGGCAGGTTCAAACTGCTCGATAGTTAATCCTCGTGACGGTACACTCTTCATCAACAACTATTATGACGGATATATCTACAGATATGACCGCGACAAAAACGAAATGGTGAAAATGGTAAAATGTATGAATGAATATTCAGATTTCTTCATGACTTTTTCCCAGGACGGAGAGTATATGCTGGCTTTGGCTCTCGGCGGATCCACAAGCTCTTGTGTGTACAGGATGAAATACAACTATGAGGACAGGACACTCGATGAACCGATTCCTTGGGCTGGAATGCCTGGCGTGAATGCCTGGGCTGACGGCGTGGGGCAGGAGGCTCTTCTCAATCAACCTTACCAGATTAATTACGGCGGTCCGAATGAGTACTTCATTGCTGACACGTGGAACCACTGTGTCCGCCGTATACGTGACATAAACGGTGAGGCGAATGTGGAGACTTGCGCCGGTGTCCCGGGACAGACAGGCTTTTCCGAAGGTGAGCCATTGGAGGCATTGCTCCGTTTCCCTACAGGTGTGGCAGCCACGCGTGACGGCTCTGTCGTCTATGTGGCCGATAAAGACAATGCAAGAATAGTTAAAGTAACGGTAGAATAGAAGGTTATGAAAAATATTATAAAAAAGTCAGTATCAGCCATTCTGGCGGCCTTCTTCTCAATTGCCGCACTTGCTCAGGTAAAGACCATAGAGGTGTCCGGAACTGTGACTGATTCCGATGGAGAACCTCTTATCGGGGTGAATGTGGTAGTGAAGAACCAACCTGGATTCGGAGCCGCCACAGACCTTGACGGCAAGTATTCGATAAAAGCAGGGGTCAACGATGTGCTTGTCTTCAGTTATATAGGTTTTGAAGACCTTGAGATCCCTATTGCGGGGAAGGCTACAGTCAACGCTGTCATGAAGCAAGGTCAGACAATTGAAGAAGCCGTTGTCGTGGCGGGTGGTTTCCAGAGGAAAGTATCCGTTGTGGGGGCTGTCTCTTCCGTGAAAATGGATGATATCAAGGTCACCTCGTCAAGCATTTCCAACTCTCTTGCCGGAAATGTCCCGGGCATCATAGCAGTCCAGCGTTCCGGTGAACCGGGGCGGGATGCTTCCGAATTCTGGATCAGGGGTATATCCACTTTCGGAGCTAATGCATCGGCTCTTGTGCTTGTCGACGGAATCGAACGTAACTTCAACGAAATCAACGTTGAGGACATAGAGTCTTTCTCTGTGCTAAAGGATGCTTCCGCAACCGCTGTCTACGGACAGAGAGGAGCAAACGGTGTCGTGTTGATCACCACCAAGAAGGGAAAAGATGGAAAAGTGAATATCAATGTCAAAAGCGAGTACGGCGTTTCTCAAAATGCGTATGACAGGGAGTTCGTCGATGCCATGACGTATGCTTCCCTCGCCAACGAAGCCAGACAGTCTCGCTACATGGATCCTGTTTATGACGCTTCCGAACTTGAAATCATCCAGTATTCCTTGGATCCGGATCTTTACCCTAACGTGGATTGGAACAAACTTCTGCTCAAGGACCATACTTCCTCTTACAGAGGGTCTATCAATATCAGCGGCGGCGGTCCCACTGCAAGGTATTTCGCTTCCGGCTCTTATTACAACCAGGGAGGCATCTACGATGATGAAATCAAATCCACATACGGGAAGCGCACAAGCTATGAGAGAATCAACTATAGGCTGAACACTGATTTCAACATCACCAAAACGACAGTACTTACCGTCGGTATTGGCGGCTGGATCACCGACCAGATTCTTCCCGGTATGAACGGACAGAACAGTGATGATTTCTGGAGATCCATTTCTTTTATGACACCTATCGCTGTTCCGGTACGCTATTCCAACGGACAGTATCCAACTTACGGATATTCGGGTTACGAAATCTCTCCGTACATTCTCCTCAACAAGACCGGCTACCAGAGCCATTATGAGAACAAGGTCGAGACCAACCTTGGCCTTCAGCAGGATCTTAGCTTCATCACCGAAGGCCTTGCCGCCCAGGCCAGGATTTCCTACGACGGATACAACCAGCAGACCCTTTACCGTCTTACAATGCCCGACCTGTACAGGGCAGAGAAAGCGCGTGACATGAATGGCGACCTCATCACAAGGCGTATGATTACAGGTGTTCCTCTTCATCAGAGCAGTACCGCCTATGGATGGAGACGCACCTATACTGAATTCCAGGTCAACTATGACCGTACTTTCAAAAAACACCGCGTCGGAGCCCTCCTTCTCTATTATATGCAGAGTTTCTCAGAACAGGCTGCGAGGGGTGACAGCAATGCATCCAGTGACCTTTTCAGCACAGTTCCACAGAGGAATATGGCTCTTTCCGGCAGGTTGACCTATGGGTTTGACGACCGTTATCTCGTGGAAGCCAACTTCGGATACTCCGGTTCCGAGAATTTCGAGAAAGGGCACAAATTCGGGTTCTTCCCTGCTGTCGCCCTTGGATGGGTCGTTTCAAACGAGCCACTGATCAAGAACAACCTCCCTTGGCTTGATTTGTTCAAAATCAGGTACTCACTTGGGCAGGTTGGTAATGACAGGATTTCAGGAGGACGCTTCCCTTATCTCACCACACTGCGCACAGGCGTTAGCTGGGGCATTAATTTCGGAAACCAGGGTGCGAGCAGCATGACTCCTATAACCATTGAGCTTTTGGGGGCCGAGGGTCTGACCTGGGAAGTAGCGACAAAGCATGACCTCGGTATTGATCTCAAGATCGCCAATAAGTTTGACCTGACTGTGGATTTGTACAGCGACCACAGAGACGACATCTATATGAGGCGCAACAATCTTCCTGGCACAGCCGGCATCTATGTCGGGGACGGTTTCGACCAGCGTCCTTGGGGTAATGTCGGAGCGATGAAGAGCGAAGGTATTGACGGAAACTTCGGCTATACACAGGAAATCGGACGTGATTTCGTATTCACGCTCAGGGGCAATCTTACCTACGCACACACCAAGGTGCTCCGCTACGACGAACCGGCAGACGCCCTTTGGTATAGGATGACCCAGGGGTACAAATGGAGCCAGAACAGAGGCCTTATAGCCCTTGGACTTTTTGAGGATCAGGCTGACATTGACGCCAGTCCTTCCCAGTACGGATACGACCTTATGCCTGGCGACATCAAGTACAAGGATGTCAATGGAGACGGAGTCGTTGATGACAATGATGTCGTCCCTATAGGCAACACTCGCACTCCTGAACTCGTCTACGGATTCGGATTGAGCGCGCAGTGGAAAGGATTCGATTTCAGCGTTCTCTTCCAGGGCGCAGGCAAGACTGATGTCATCCTCGACGGCTTCTCCAGCTTCCCGTTCAGTTCCGGCGAGGCGGGAAACGTGCTTGCCCCTGTGGCTGACCAGAATAACAGGTGGATAGCCAGAGAAATCTCCGGCACAGCCGAGACAGAGAGGCAGGATGTGATTTTCCCGAGACTTAGCTACGGTGCGAATCTCAACAACCAGAAGTGGAGTACGTGGTGGCTCAGGTCAGGGCGTTACCTCCGTCTGAAGAATATGGAAATCGGTTACACCATCCCGTCTAACATCACTAAGAAAGCCAAGATGAACAAGGTCAGGGTCTATGTCATCGGAAACAACCTTGCCTGCTGGGCTCCTTTCTCATGGTGGGATCCTGAGATGAACAGCTCCGACGGCAGTGTCTATCCTATCCAGAAGACCTATACTTTCGGTGTTAACATTAGTTTCTAATCAACTGCTATCATGAAAAAAACAATATATCTTCTGGCAAGCGTCATAGCGGCTTCGGCTTTGGTTTCGAGCTGCGAGAAATACCTTGATGTAGAGTCTTACATCAAGGACATGACCCAATATGACTCGGTCTTCGTCAAGAGGACGACTACCGAACAGTGGCTTTGGAACTCGTACAACTATCTCGCTCATTTGTCCTCTATTTCCAGCGGTGCTTTCTGGTATGCGTCGGATGATGTCATCTTCAATGACGAAACCAATAACTGCCAGCGTTACCAGAACGGAGAATATTCCGCTTCCAACCAGCTTTGGGAAGACCGCTATTCCAATGTTTATGTCGGCATACGTGTTTGTTCCCAGTTTATCCACAACGTGTATAAATGCACGGAAGTAAGCGCACGTCAGAGAGAGCAGATGGAGGGAGAGGCTCGGTTCCTCAGGGCGTTCTACTACTTCAACCTGTTCAAGCAGTACGGTCCCGTCCCGATTGTCCCGGACGAAGGGCAGGATCTCTCCATGGATTACAACGAACTCGCCCTTCCTCGCGCCACGGTCGATGATCTGGTCGATTTCATGGTTGCGGATCTTGACAGAGCGGCCAATGTGCTTCCTCTCGAATATGCCTCCACATATCTGGGCAGGGCTACCCAGGGAGCGGCGCTTGCATTGAAAGCTAAAATCCTCCTTTACGCCGCCTCACCGCTTTACAACGGCAACACAGAACTATTCAATATGAAGAACTCCGAGGGTGAGCAGCTTATCCCTCAAGTATATGATGAAAGCAAATGGGCAAGGGCGGCAGCGGCTGCCAAAGAGGTGATAGACCTTGGAGAGTACGAACTGTTCACGGTAAGAAGAACTTCGTCCACAGCTCCGCTCCCTTCAGCTGTTCCGTCAGGAAACTTCCCTAATGGAGCCGGCAACATTGATCCTTATGAATCCTATACCCAGCTCTTCAACGGCGAGACGCCATTGACCGTGAACAATGAGTTCATCTTTTTCCGCCAGGGCAGTGTGGATGTCAACAACTTCGTCTGGAAAGCTTTCCCGCGTTCCCACAACGGTTCCAACTGCATGGGTGCCACATGGAAACAAGTAGAGGCTTACTATATGGCTGACGGGCGTGATCCTGAGAATGCCAGCGAGGAATATCCTCTGTACAAATCCGGCTATACCGACGCATTGTCAAGCAACCGTTTTGTCCCTATAGGAAGCCATAGGATGTGGCTCGACAGGGAACCTCGTTTCTATGCTTCCATTTCGTTCAACAATTGTATTTGGGAGAACGCCACCGCCGACCAGAGCCTTCAGAACGTGAATGTCAATTATTATCGTTCCGGCGCTGACGGCAAGACCCTTTCACGCCCGTCCAATTATCCTTTGACGGGAATCGGAGTCAAGAAGTATTACAATCCGGATGACTCCTGGGACGAGGGCGGCAGAAGGACTCACAAGCCGATGCCTGTCATCCGTTATGCCGATGTCCTCCTTTGGTATGCCGAGGCTCTCAACGAGCTTTCAGACGGAAAGGTGTACTCTTTTGACAATACAATGAATGGCGGTGAACCAGTTGTGGTAAGCCGAAATATTGATGAAATCAGAAATTCCATCAAACGCATAAGAATCCGCGCCGGCCTTCCTGATCTTCCGGATGCGGACTATGAGAATCGTGACCTTATCAGAACCCGCATCAAACGGGAAAGGCAGGTGGAACTTTTCATGGAAGGACAGAGATATTGGGATCTCCGCCGGTGGAAAGACGCCAAAGTAGAGGAAAATGCTTCTGTCATGGGATTGAATGTGGAAATGAAGGCTTCCGGCTCGCAGCGGGATCGTTTTTACGAAGTAACCCCTACCCAGATTACAAAGGTCTTTATGGACAAGATGAATTTCTGGCCTTTCAGCCAGGTGGAATTGGATAAAAACATAAAACTCACCCAGAATCCAGGTTATTGATTATGAAAAAGGTATTATTAACGCTTTGCGTATTCCTTTCTTTTTACTGTCTGTTTTCATGCTCGGACTCTGCCCTTGACAAAGAGATTTTCCAAAAGGAGGTCTATCTCGTCAAGAACGGATTCCAAGAATTCGAGGTAAACTTCGAGAAATCCTCTGTCATTGACACGACACTCAGCATTTCAGTGAGCGGCACACAGCTGATTGACAGGGATGTGATAGTTTCGTTGAGCATCAATCAGGACACTCTTTCGGGGTACAACTGGGAACGTTTCAGAAATGATTCCTCCATGTACTACGAACTTCTTCCGGACAGTTGCTATACCCTTAAGAAAGACAATATTGTCATTGCGAAAGGAGAGGAGCTTGTCAGGGTGCCGCTTACGTTCAACCTTTCGGTTGTGGACAAGAACAAACAATACATTCTTCCTGTAGAGATTGCCTCCACATCCGAATACAAGCTTGCGGAGCCAAGGTACAGAACTGTTCTTATAAACCTGATACTGGGAAACGACTACTCCGGATCCTATTCTCTCAGCGGTAGACTTGTCGAAGTCGGCACATCCGATGAGACCGATGTCAGGATGGCCAGAACCCTTAGAGCCGAAGGTCCGAACTCAGTCTCATTGTACGCCGGCTCTACCGCAGAGAATCTTGAAGATAGGGAAGATTACAGGATGATGCTCACCGTCAATGCGGATTCGACAATCTCCTTTGCTCCTTTCCACCCTGACAAGATCACCATCTCGGCGGACGCTTCCAATCTCAGTCTTGAAACCCCGGTCAACAGAATCAAGGTAACTGAAACCCAGGATACCAAGAACTCGCATAGGAAATATGTCACGACTTACTACTACATGCAGTACAATTTCACTGACAAGACGCTTCCTGATCCTGTTGAGATGAGATGGGAGGGACAGGCGAGCCTGACAAGGACAATACTTATCCCTTAGACTATTGCTGCATCCGCTCCGCGGGGCATGGCCTCCCATAAAGACTAGCCCTGCGGGTTTTTGTGTCTTTTCACTTTATACTATATTTACAAAATGAAAAAGCCTGAACTGCTTCTAACATCATTTCTGATTATCTTGTCCTCGTGCGGCAAGGTTCAGCCGGAGGCTGTCATGACCGTGTCATTGGATAAGAAAGGCGCACCTGTGTCTCCTTCCATGTACGGAATCTTCTTTGAAGAGATCAATCATGCAGGTGACGGCGGCCTTTATGCCGAACTCGTTCAGAACCGCGCATTCGAGGATACAGACATCCCTGAAGGGTACACTGTCAAGGGAGACCGCATCTATCCTCCTCGTCTTGTCAATCATCTTACAGGAAACCGCGCCCCGGAGGATTTGTCTTTCAGATGGTACGAAAACGATATCCCGGGCTGGTCTTTAACCCAGTATTCCGGTGAGGGTTCCGCCATCTCCCTTACAAGGGAGAATCCAATGAACCAGGCTTCTCCGACCGCTCTCAAAGTAACCATTCCTGAAAATGGCAAAGCCGGAATCCGCAATTCGGGATTTTGGGGCATGAATCTTCAGAAAGGCGAGTCATATCGCCTACGGCTGTTTGCCCACGGCTCATTCGACGGCACTGTTTCGGTACGCCTGCTTGGAAAAAATGACGCTGTTTTATCTTCGTATGAGCTTCCTGCCTTGTCATCCGGTTGGAATGAAATCAAAAATGTCCTTACTCCTTCCGGAACGTGTGTGGAAGGCAGCCTTGAGATTCTCCTTGAAGGCAAAGGCACTATTCTATTTGACTATGTCTCCCTATTTCCCGAGGACACATTTCATGGCAGGGAGAACGGTCTCAGAAAAGACATCGCCGAGACTCTCGACGGGCTTCATCCTGCATTTGTCCGCTGGCCAGGTGGATGCATAGTGGAGGGAATCACCCTTTCTGACAGAGTCAAATGGAAAGAGACCATTGGCGACCCTGCGCAAAGGCCAGGTGTTTACGACACATGGGGCTACCGCGCCACGATGGGATTCGGCTATCATGAGTTTCTTGAATTTTGCGAGGATTTGGGAGCGGATGGCATGTATGTATGCAACGTTGGTCTTGGCTGTCAAGGCCGCGTAGGTGATGCGTGCCCAGATTCCGAGGTTGACTATTTCGTGCAGGATGCCTTGGATGCCATTGACTATGCACTTGGTGACGGAACGACAAAGTGGAGTGCGATGAGAGTCGCGGCGGGACATCCTGAACCGTTCCCTCTCAAATACGTTGAGATCGGTAACGAGAACTGGGGGCCTCTATATGAGAAGAGGTACTCTATATTCTACAATGCCATCAAAGCCCGATATCCCGAACTCATTCTTATAAGCAACCTCGGCCTCGGCGGGCAGAAGAGACTTGAAAAGGTAGATATGCTTGATCCTCACTTCTATGTCGCTCCTGAGTGGTTCTTCTCATCCGCCACCATTTTTGACGGTCAGCAGAGAGGTGATTACAGCATCTATGTTGGTGAGTATGCCGCCAACAACAATGTTGGATCCGGCAATCTCCTTGCAGCTCTTTCAGAAGCCGCTTTCCTGACAGGAGCGGAGAGAAATGGTGATGTGGTAAAGATGATGTCCTATGCCCCGCTTCTTGAAAACGTCAACGACCGAGTGTGGCCGGCCAACCTTATATGGTTTGACTCACACAGAGTTATGGGTAGAGCATCTTATTATGTCCAGAAACTTTTCGCTGAAAACCGTCCTGACTACAATTTTCCTGTCGCTTTCGAGACCGGTGCCGCCGCCCCTCAGGCTCTTGGGAAAATCGGACTTGGCTCCTACCTTACCGACTGCGAATACAAAGACCTCAAAGTCACCCTTCCTGACGGGAAAGTGGTTACTCCGGATCTTTCTGAAGGCTGGGATAAAAAGTCCGGCGTATGGACGGAGTCTGATAATGTCCTGAAATGCACTGGAACCGATGTCCTGAAAAGTGCGATTTGGGATGCCGGCGAGAAATTTGGAGACTGCACCATCGAGCTCAAAGCCCGCAAGATATCCGGCAATGAGGGCTTTATCGTCTTTTTTGGAATGGAGGGCGAAGATGGTTATGTGCTAAATATCGGTGGCTGGGGCAACAGCAGCACTGCCTTCCAGACCGTTCACGGTGCGGACATGCCTCAGATTCCAGGTAACATTTCGCAAAACATTGAGACTGGTAAATGGTATGATCTGAAACTGACTGTCGAGGGAAGCCGTTTCAGCTTCTATCTTGATGGCGAGGAGACTCTTACTATTGTACGCCAAGGTGATACAAGGAGATTCTGTGTCAGCGGGTATGACGAGAAAACAGGGGAGATGATTCTCAAATTCGTCAATGCATCCGAATCGGCTTTCACCACTAAGGTTGTGCTTGACGGAGCCAAGAAAGTAGCCTCTAAAGGCAAGGTGACCACCCTTTCCTACAATGACCCTGAGGCTGAGAACACCCTTGACGAACCCACCAGGATAGTTCCTGTGACTTCCTCGGAAAGAGGATTTGCATCATCTTTCAACTATACATTTACTCCATGGTCTACCACTATAATCAGAATTCACGTAAATAAATGAGAATGAAACACAACCTTCTATTATCGATTCCGCTTCTTTTCGCCTCAATGTTTTGTCACGCAGGCAAAGACCTTTCCTCATACGTTGATCCATACATCGGCGCAGGAGGACACGGGCATGTATTTGTCGGCGCCAATGTACCTTTCGGCGCGATCCAAGCCGGCCCGCAGAATATATTCAAAGGCTGGGACTGGTGCTCAGGATACCATTATTCGGACAGTGTCATGATAGGGTTCACTCATACCCATCTTTCCGGTACCGGATGCTGCGACCTTGGTGACATAATGCTTATGCCGTTCACCGGAAATGTCCGCACCAACCGTGGCGAACAGAACAACATTGCGGGGAGCACGTCTTCTTACTATAGCCACGACAAAGAGATAGTTGAGCCTGGATATTATTCCATAACCATGGATAACGGTATTTCCGTGGAGCTAACAGCATCTTGCCGTACAGCATTCCACCACTATGTGTATCCTGAAGGAGAGAAGCACCTTTTACTCGACCTGCACGAGTGCAATGGCAGTGTGACTAAGATATCGGGACTCACACTACGCGACCCATATACAATCACCGGCCACAAAATCGTCAAGGGCTGGTCTCCTGAACACAGGGTGTATTTCGCTCTAAAGAGCAGGGAACCGATTGAAGAACTCCTTGTGTACGAGAATGATACTCCTAAAGGCAAGAATCATTATGACGGCGTTGGCGTTAAAGGTGTTGTCACTTTCAGAGGACAGCCTTCGGAAGTCGCTCTCAAAGTATCCATCTCGTCTGTGAGCGAGGATAACGCCCTTCTAAACCTTAATGCTGAGATTGCCCACTGGAATTTCGGCAAAGTGAAAAAAGAAGCACGGAAAGCTTGGAATGAAGAGCTTTCACGTGTAGAAGTCACCACATCAGATGAAAGAGCAAAACGTATCTTCTATACATCCATGTACCATACCATGATAGCTCCGACTACCTACGCTGATGTGAACGGTGAGTTCAGAGGTCACGACAACGCTGTCAGGAAGGCCACATGGCACAATTATTCCACTTTCTCGTGCTGGGATACTTACAGAGCCCTTCACCCGTGGTTCACCATCATACAGAAAGACAAGGTTCCCGACATGGTGTCTTCCATTCTTTCCATGTACGACCAACAGGGTTTTCTCCCCGTCTGGCCGCTTGTTGGAGGTGAGACTATGCAGATGCCTGGTTACGGAAGTGTCGCGATTGTCAGCGATGCGGTAGTCAAGGGTCTTGCAGGCGACAATGCCGCCCGCGCTCTTGACGCAGCCGTGAAGACAGCGACCAACGCCGCATCGGTTCCGGGAATTTCGTATATTCTCGAAAGAGATTATATCCCGGCAGACAAGGTGAATGAAGCGACATCCAAAGCCATGGAGTATGCCATCTCTGACTGGGGAATCGGCGCAATGGCCCAAAAAGCCGGACGTGAAGACCTTGCCCAAGAATATTACCGCAGGGGAGGTCTTTGGAAAGAGTACTTCGATCCTTCTATCCGTTTCATACGTCCAAAATTTGACGATGGAAAGTTTCTGACACCTTATAACCCGTTCACCTCAGTTCATGAGGTCGGATATTTTGCAGAAGGAAATGGCTGGCAGTATACGTTCCTCGCTCCTCAGGACCCTTACGGCCTGATAGAGGCTATGGGCGGTGATGTGCCTTTCCGTGAGAAGATTGATTCATTGTTCACTGTCACAGGCGATATGGGTCCTCTTGCTTCGGCTGACATCTCCGGTCTGATCGGACAGTATGCCCATGGCAACGAGCCATCGCATCATGCGATATATCTCTACAACTATGCCGGTCAGCCATGGAAAACGGCAAGACTCGTCAACTATGTGAGGAAGAATTTCTACACAGATGACAAGGATGGCATCATCGGCAATGAGGACTGCGGCCAGATGAGTGCTTGGCATATCCTCTCTTGCCTTGGGTTCTTTCAGGTGAACCCTTCATGCGGGGTGTACAGCTTCGGTTCTCCTGCTTTTTCCAAAGCAGTCCTCCACATACCTGGCGGTAAAACTTTTACAGTGAAAGCCTTGAATCTTTCTTCCGATAATATTTACATTCAATCTGTCCGTCTGAACGGTAAGCCCTGGAAGAATTCGTACATAGCTTACGAAGACATTATCTCCGGCGGTACGCTTGAGTTTACCATGGGTGCGGAACCAAACGAGCGGTTCGGCCTTGATCTTGCAGACAGACCTTACAACGAAACGAGATGAGGAGATTTCTTATTGTAATCGCCGTGACCCTTACGGCCTTTGCCCTTTCCGCCCAAAGCAGGATGGAAATTGACCTTTCGAAAAAAGGAGATCCCGTTCCAAGCTCTCTTTACGGCGTGTTCTTCGAAGAGATAACGGGGGCTGGTGACGGCGGTCTCTATGCAGAGATGGTTCGTAACCGTGGATTCGAAGAAGGTGTACTTCCCTCTGGCACAACACTAAGGAACGGGTATGCCGAAGCTGTGTCCACACCGCGGTATTCCGATGACCGTGTACAGAATTTCAGAATTCCATGGAGGGATGACCTATCTATGACAAGCTGGAGAGTTGAACTTGCAGATGGTTCCGCGGCCAAAAGCGAAGTGACTGACGAGTATCCGCTCAACAGCGCGACACCCCATGCTCTCAAACTTGGTTTTTTCAAAGGGTGTGGTGAAATATCAGCCGTCAACACAGGATATTGGGGCATGCATTTCCAGACAGGGGCAGCATACAAGCTTGTCTTCTACCTAAGGTCTGCCGAGACGCGATGGGTGCGTCCTGTTTTGGCGGGCCCGGATGGAAAGCCTGTAGCTTCGCATGCGGTTGATGTGATTCCTGACGGCGAATGGCATAGGTATGAAGTGTCGCTCACTCCGGACCGGACGGTGTCCGGAGGCATGCTGAAGTTGACATTCCCGACCGATGGACTTGTCTGGCTCGACTATGTATCCCTTTTCCCCGAAGACACATTTATGGGACGCCCTAATGGGCTTAGGAAAGATGTAGCGACTTTGATAGCGGACCTTCATCCGTCATTTGTCCGCTGGCCCGGCGGTTGTATCGTCGAAGGTTTGACACTTGAGAACAGGGTCAAATGGAAAGAAACGATAGGAGATCCGGTCCAGCGTCCGGGAGAATATAATCTCTGGGGCTACAGGTCTACCTATGGATTCGGTTACCACGAGTTCCTCCAGTTTTGCGAGGATATCGGTGCTGACGGTATGTTCGTATGCAACGCCGGCATGTCCTGTCTTTTCAGAAACGGAGACTATGTCATGGGCGACGACCTTGAACCGCTCATCCAGGAAGCCCTTGATGCTGTGGAATATGCTCTCGGGGATGCCAAGACCACAAAATGGGGTGCGGAAAGGGCCAAGAACGGACATCCGGAGCCATTTCCTCTCAAGTATGTGGAAATAGGGAACGAGAATGTATTCTCACGGTATGCCGAGAATTATAACCGCTTTCACAAGGCTTTGAAAGAAAAATGGCCGCAGGTGGAGTTGGTCAGCGCCCTTATGTTCAGCGACAATATCAAGGAGCTGGACAAAGTGGAGATAATCGATCCACATTACTACGAGGCGCCGGAATGGTTTTTCCGCGGCAGTGATGTGTTTGACCGCCTGCCATCGAATCTTCCTTACAAAGTCTATATCGGTGAATATGCCGCCGGTGGAGCGGATCTTTATTCTTCCCTTTCTGAAGCCGCGTTCCTGACGGGCGTGGAAAGGAACTCCGGAAAAGTAGAGATGGTGTCCTATGCCCCGCTGATTGAAAACGAGCATTTCGGCAGGAATCATCTTATCGTGACCGGTGAGGATTTCGCTTATGGCAGAACCAACTACGAAATTCTCAGGATGTTCTCAAACAACAAGCCGGACTACAATGTCAAGGCAGTCATCAAAGGTGAGCGTTTGAAAACGCCATATACACCGGAGGGTCTGGTCGGTCTTTCAACAAGCGGAGCCGTGTCCCGGTTCAAGGATTTCAAAATCAAGGCCGGGGGCAAGACCATATATGAGACCGACTTTTCGGATTTCGATTCAGCTTGGATGACAACGAGGGGAGAGTGGAGCGTGGAAGATGGAACGCTCTGCCAGAAAGGTATGGGCGGAGGTCTTGCCGTCCTGAGGGATTTCGACCTGAAGAACTGCACCATTACCTTGAAGGCCAAACGTGTGCAAGGCGTTGAAGGATTTGGGGTTGTGTTCGGGTACAAAGACGACGGACATTATTTCCAAGCGGAAACAGGAAGTCATACAAATGAGTCTGTTATTTTCAGGGAAGTAGGAGACAACGGCTCGTTCTCCCTGTTTGATTACCGCAACCAGACTTTCCTGAGGGACGGCCATTGGTATGACGTACGCATTGAAATCAAAGGAGATGTGTGGAAATGTTACCTTGACGGCAGCCTTGCCTATGAGTACCAATATGGAAAAATCCTCAGGCATTATGCAGTAGCAGGATACGACAAGGCATCTGGAGAGCTTATCATAAAGCTTGTCAATGCGGAAGCGGAGCCTTGGAGCACACAACTTGCGCTCAAAGGCGGAAAAGTGACAGGACAGGGAAAGAGGATTTCCTTGTCGGGACCGAAAAACGGAGAGAACACGCCTTCCTCTCCCGATGCCATCACCCCTGTGGTGGAATCATTTGAAGGAAGTGAACTTTCAGTAAAGCCATATTCATTTACAATCTTTAGAATACCAGCAAAACTATGAGACGTTTGCTATTTGTGACACTCGCATTGGGTCTTGTCTTTTCTTCCTGCGGAGTGATGAAAGAAAGAAAAACAACTTCAGGCAATCCTATTGCCGAGGGATGGTACGCAGATCCAGAGGCTGCTGTCCTTGATGGAAAATACTGGATTTTCGCCACTTATTCTGACATCTGGACTCCGGATGGCTCAGAGCCGAAGTATCCTGCCGAAAGAACGGAGGCTTTCAACCAGCTCTACAATATCCAGACATTTCTGGACGCTTTCTCTTCAAAAGACCTTGTACATTGGGAAAAACATTCCCACATAATCGACAACAACGTTATTCCGTGGGTTAAATACGCCATGTGGGCGCCTGCTATCTTCGAGCATAACGGGAAGTATTACTTGTTCTTCAGCGGAAATGACATCCAGAACGACAATCAGTATGGTGGTATCGGCGTTGCCGTTGCCGACTCTCCAGGCGGCCCGTACAAAGACCATATCGGAAAGCCATTGATAAATAGATTCGTGAACGGAGCACAGCCGATTGATCAGTTTGTATTCAAGGATGACGATGGGAGCATTTATATGTACTACGGCGGCTGGCTGCATTGCAACATGGTGAAACTCAATGATAACCTTGATGCTCTTGTACCATTCTCCGATGGCACCTACTATAAAGAGGTCACTCCTAAAGACTACGTTGAAGGGCCTTTTATGTTCAAGAGGAATGGTAAATACTACTTCATGTGGAGCGAAGGAGGCTGGGAAGGCCCTGATTACAGAGTCGCCTATGCCATTGCCGATTCTCCGTACGGGCCTTTCAAACGCATCGGAACGATTCTTCAGCAGGATCCTATGGTCGGAACAGGTGCCGGACATCATTCTGTGCTAAACATTCCTGGAACAGATGAATGGTACATCGTCTACCACAGACATCCGCTTGGTGACAACAAAGGAGCACATCGAGTGATATGCATTGACAAAATGGAGTTCTCAAGCGACGGTAAAATCCTGCCTGTAAAAATAACTTTTGATGGGGTAGAACCAGTGAGGCTCTCCGGAAAAGCGAAATAAACCCAATAATAATCTATTACAAATTAGCGCTTTACAAGAACAAGACTGACAAAAAGTATTAGCAAACTATGTACATCGGCAATGAAAGCATATAATAACGAGGCTCTCATTGCCGGTAGAATCACACATACCAGACTCCCATAGAATGCGGATAGGCCGCCAACATCTTACAAAGAGTTGGCTGTTAGCAGCCTATGAACCCGCTAAAGGAGTCAATCACTATTATTTCAGCGCCTCCAGGATTGCACGGAGCGACTTAGTATTTTATTGATAACAAATGGCTTATCATCCAACAACCACCTTTCGGGTCGCAAATCTGTCGGCGAAACCGAGAGTTTGCGGCTCTGTGGGTCACAGAATTGCAGCGGCGCGTACGTCAGAAGTGGCTGAAGAACTGGGTGGAGTGCAATTCTGTGGTTGATTTAAGGAACATAAGTTAGCCAAACCAGATATAGTTCCCCAAATTACACACCATTTGATATCGGGCAGGCTATATGAAATATAAGTTTAGTCTCGACCTTGTTTAAGCATAGCAATTCAACAGTAGAGAATCAACCCAGACTATCTTATTCTGATTATCGTATATTAAACTGACCAAACTATCCAAATCCAATCTATTTTCTGCGGAAAGTGCCGTAGATAGATAATCCGGCCTTGTGTATAGACAATACGCCGATTGATTTAAATCAGCATCATCGTTAATGAAATGCGGAACAAAACAATCCTTTGTTGATA
This sequence comes from uncultured Muribaculaceae bacterium, assembly GCA_964458425.1. Lineage (GTDB taxonomy): Bacteria > Bacteroidota > Bacteroidia > Bacteroidales > UBA932 > Cryptobacteroides. Next base: position 93,958 of record CAYWIW010000005.1, on the reverse strand, counting down.
TTTCTCTATGAAATTGTTCCTTTAGTGCAGCACGGAAATTTGATATCATCTCCATACATTTAACTTTAATTGTATCTGATGATTCCATAAACCTAAAACCTAAATCTAATAATAATACCTAATTTAGGTCAACTAATTGTCATCCCTAATATATAAAGGATATCCTAATAATCAAATTATTCAGGTTTACGCTTACCGCGACAACCACGAAGCAAGCCGTATAACAAAACAATGCGAAGCAATATATTCAACAACAAGCAATTGACAGCTTGCGAGAATTGAGTGCCATCAGAACTGGAAGTAGATGAAGGACTGGAGGTCGGCGGTGATGAACTGGCAGATGACGAAGACGGCGATGGCGCAGGCCAAAACCATCAGCGGAAGAGGCATCGATGCGAACCAGATGCGGTAGCGACGCTTGAAGTTCTCCGGAAGCCAATGGATTATCATTCCGATGATGAAGACCAGAATCACTCCGAGATGCTGCTGTACCATCTGCGGTATAAGGGAAAAGTCCCACTCACCGCCTATACGCTCGACCATATTCTTTGCCGTACTCCACGCCTTCTCATTCGCCTCCGCAGGGTTCAGATTGGAGCCGCTTCGGAAGAAAAGGCGGGTGAAGGTTATGAATATGAACGTCATAGCCACAGCCCAACCTGTCTCGAGCCACGAGAACGAGGCCTTGAAACGGCACAGGTGGTAGAGCATCCGCACGGCGGCTCCGATGAAGATAATCAGCGTCCAGACGAAGAACATATTGAACACCGAAGCCGGAACAGTGGTTTTAAGAACATAGAAGGTCATACAGACAAGCCCTATCACCAATGTCCGGACATAGACATTACAGCTCTTCCAGAACCGGTAAACCAGCATTCCGAGACCGTTAAGACCACCCCAGATCATAAAGTTCCAGCTGGCTCCGTGCCACAGCCCCCCGAGAAGCATAGTGTCCATTCTGTTGATGTCCGAAATCAGCTCCTTGCGGTACTTCTTGCAGAAAGTAATCAGGAGAGCAAGGACGGCGGCAATCACAAGCACCACTCCGAAAACCCACCAGTTCTTGGCGAGAGCCGAGGCCAGGAATGCGATTCCAAGGATGATGGCGTAAGAGCCGAAAGTGCCGTTGCGGTTGCCTCCAAGCGGAATGTAGAGATAGTCCTGAAGCCACTTGGACAGAGAAATGTGCCATCTCTTCCAGAACTCTCCAGCATTACGGGCCTTGTAAGGAGAATTGAAGTTCTTAGACAGGTAGAAGCCCATCAGCATAGCGACTCCCGTGGCTATGTCAGTGTAGCCGGAGAAGTCGGCATAGACTTGAAGCGAATAGCCGAACAGAGCCGTAAGATTCTCGAAACCGGTGTAAAGCAACGGATTCTCGAACACCCTGTCACAAAAGTTTACAGCGAGATAATCACTGAGAATCAATTTCTTGGCAAGTCCGTTAAGAATCCAGAAGATCGCCACACCAAACTGCCTCCGACCAAGAAAGAACGGCTTGTGAAGCTGTGGAAAGAACTCCTTGGCACGCACGATAGGCCCGGCCACAAGCTGCGGGAAGAAACTCAGGTAAAAACCGAAATCCCAGAAATTGCGGATCGGCCCGATCGTCCTGCGGGACACATCAACCACATAGCTGATGGCCTGGAAGATGAAGAACGAGATTCCCACAGGCAGAAAGATCGAATCAACGCTGAACGCCTGCGAGCCGGTCAGTTGATTGCCTAAGACGGCGAACCAGTCCCTGACGATGAACTCGGTCCCGAAAAGATTGTTGACCACATCGGTCAGGAAATAGGCGTACTTGTAGTAGCACAGAAGCGACAGATCGACCACCACGCTCAACACAACTATCGCCTTACGTCCGAAACATCCTTTGACACCCGACAGGACGAACCCCGCAAGGTAGTTGAAGACAATCACAAAACCGAACAGAATCAAGAACAGTCCGCTGGTCTTGTAGTAGAAAAAAAGGCTGACGAAGAACAGGAAGGCATTGCGCAACAGCACCTTGCTCCTGAACACACACAGAAACGCAAGCACTATCGCAAAGAACGCCCAGAAATAGAACTGGGTGAACAACAACGGGTGAGCCTGATCAAAAGAGAACAGGTTCCTGAAAAAATCCGCGACCACATCCCAAAATCCCATCATCTGTCTTTCTTTAAGTGTTCCACATACTTATCCATCAAGGCGTTGAACAGCAAATCGCCCAGCAGTTCATACCCTGTCTCCGTGAAATGAATCTTATCCCGCTTCGCCAATCCGGCCTCTTCCCATTTCTTCATCGAGCCGAGACCTCCCATAATGTCAAACAAATCCCACACACCGGCTCCGCATTCTCTTCCAAGACGCAGAAAAGCCTGTTGGGCAAGCCGCCCGTTAGAATTCACATAATAGCCCCTGCGGCGAGACCTTCTGAAACTGTCATTGTTGGTGACAAAAAGAATGGCGCAGTCAGGTCTGACAGAACGCACCTGCGAGACCAAAGCCTTATAGCGTACGACAAAATCATCCGGCGAGAAATTCGAGGCGGTAGCATCGTTGATGCCTACAGCTAAAATCACCAAATCTGGCTCCACCATCCCAAGATCGCGCGCCAGATCCTGACACCTGGCATAAGATCCGAGCGACGCCCCGTTCACACCTATTCCGGTAACCGAAATGCCCGGAAAAGGATTGTCAAGGAATATTCCTGTAAGGGTGAACTCTCCCCTCCCCTTCGTCGCTATCCTCACCGAGTCGGTCAGACAAGGCAAGGAAAAAGACCAGCACGAGTCTTTCGCGGCAAGGCATCCTGCCAAAGTGTCTCCTTTTGCCGTGACAACCACAGGCACTCTGTCGCCAATTGACGAATATCCAAGGACTTTCACTTCATTGAACAAGAACGATGGATCCGATGGCCCCGGGGTGCGGGCTATAGTGGTGACAGTCACGGAAGCCTTGTCCTCCGATGCGCTCAGAGCCATTCCGGTCAATCCAAGCCGGTGATCCGGCTCCCGCTGGATGTTCTTCGTAACCTTCCAGGAGCCTTCATACCCCGTTGTGAAACTGCTCGGATTGTTTGTGCGAGCGGCGGAGAAAGGGAAAAGCATTCCCCTGCCCCCGTCCATCAGCGGACGAAGCGAAAGAAGGTCATTCCTAAGCTGTTTCGTCAACGTTCCCGCCTGCACGTGCGACCCGCCGAGATGCAGCACATTCAGATTACCTTTGCCAAGAAACAACACGGAATCCAACTTCCGGAAAAGACGCTCGAAAGACGAACTGTCTCCTTGGAACACTATCCGGTTATGCCCGAAACGCGCGAAGTCATAGTCCGGGACAGACTTCCTCAACGACTGGCCGTAAAGAGTCGCAGGCAGCAGCAGCAACAGCAATGAATATGTCAGAGAATGTATCATAACTTATTATCCGTCAAAGTGTCGCACACAACAGGCCGAGGATTGAGACTATCCCGAAGATTTCGCAGATATATTCCCACAGCCTCGTCTGTAAGTTCCTGACGGAGCTTGTAGAAGTCGTGGTAGAGAAGGAATGAGCGGGCAAGGGCGTTGCCAATCTCAAGAGCGCCTCGGTGGGTGAAATGAATATGATCCGGACCGGCAAGAGCCGGGTTGTGATTCACCCACTCCTTCATCGAGCCAGGCCCGCCCATCACACTGAACGTGTCCCAGTAGGCGACTCCGTTTTTAAGGCTGTTGACTTTCAGTGAGTCGTTCAGCTGTTCCAGAAGCGGCCAGGTGATGCGGTTGCCGTCCACACTCTTGCACATATCGGCCGGGCCGATGAACATCAGCTTGGCCTGAGGAGCCACCTCCTTGAAATAGTCGAACTGCATCACGATTTTCCTCACATAGTTTGAAATGGCCTTCCTGGAAGCTATTCCAGGCATTGCGTTTCCTCCGAACTGTAGGATTATCAGGCGGGTGTCCGTCTTGGCGAAGCTTTCCTTCATCACCTGACGGTTGATTGAAGAGAATATGTAGCCGGCACATCCACGCAAAGCCACGTTGTCCACAGCCACGCCTCCCTCTCCGTCCAGCATTATTCCATAAATCTCAGCGTTTCCGGAGAACTTGACAGAACCCCTCTCCACATCGCAAGGCATCTCCCAAGAGACCATCGAGACACTCTCGCAGGCAGAGTCAATGACAGCCTTCCTCTCCGGCAACGTGTCGCATTTCAAGGTCATCCCAAATCCCGCCGAATTCCGTCCAAGAAGTACGGAAACCTTTGATATTGATTTGACTAACTCCTGAGAGTATCTGTTCTTTGTCCGGTTGAAAGTGAATGTTCCGCTCCCGGAGACATCCGTAAACTGTGTCAACGGGCCGTAACGCTTGTGCGATGCCTTTTTTGTCAGCGAGTCCCCGACCATAGCGTAGCGGGTAAGACCACCCGACGCACTTTGCGAGAGCGAAACGGTAGGAATCCTTTGAATCATCGGAACCATTCCGGGTCCTGAACCGCCAAAGCACTCCTGAAGATCCTGCCTCAGGACAGCGGTGATTCTGTCCATCTCCAGCTGCGAGTCTCCGTAATGAAGAATCCTGACCGTCCTCCCTGAATCCACAGCGCAAGCCATCTCCGCGAAAAGCGAATCGAAGAATGTATAGTCGTCTTCAGGCAGACTTATCCGGTTGGGATTGGAGGTTATGTAGTCATAGTAGTAGCGCAGGGTGTCCGAAGAGCCTTCCACCATCTCATAGCTTTTCTGCATAGCCAGAAGCACGGAATCCACATCTACACTTGACACACTGTCCCGGAGGTCAGCAAGGTAGGACTGATAGGACGGAAACCGCAGCTTCATATTCCCTACACTGATTCCTTTGGACGGATAGACATACCAGACCGCGAACAGAATCAGGAAAACCGATAGAATAAACAAGAGTACCTTATGCTGTTTCATAATGACTATCTGTAAATCACAAGTTTACGTCCTTCACGAATAAAATCGCTCCGAAGGTTGTTCCATCTTTTAAGATCGGAGACCTTGACCCGGTACCTGGCGGCGATGCCTCCCAGCGTGTCCCCTCTCTTGATTGTGTAGGAAATTCTGTCCGTCCTCTCTGCCTGCTTCTTCCGGATCGAGTCAAGACGGGCCTTTCTGAGAGCGGCCTGTTCCTGTAGAAACGCCTGCCTCTCGGCTTTGCGCCTCATTGCAAGCTCCTCAATCCGGCCATAGGCGGCAGGAATGTTTCCGGAATACTCCTCCTCGGCATTCCTCAGGCTCCTGAGAATCCCGGCATCTGCCCTTGAGGCTGAATCCAACACCGCCAAAGCCGTCGGACTCGAAGCGAAAGCCACTATCGAAGCGTCCCAATCACGGTACTCCTCAAAAAGTTCCTGAATCCTGTCCAAAGCTATCCGTGTGGAAATCCATTCGTCAAAACGCACGTCAACAGAGTCCGGAAGTGCCTCAACACCATAATCCTCTGACTGCGAGGAAAGTCGAGCCTTTCCTCTGACAGCGTCAAGCGCCGACAGCGCCCATATCCCTTCCCTGCCTTCATCGAGCCGCTGGTCGGCAAGAGCCAAAGGCAGGAAAAGAATTCGTTCCGGCATATTCCTTGACACCAGTTCCGTCCGCAGAGAATCGATGAACTCCGGCGTGGCACACCACCCCCGCACCCAACACCCCGCAAACAGAGCCATTCCGATGAATATCCTGAATAATTTCTTCATCCGTACGTATATTCAATACAAAATTCAAATATACGTATTTTTCTGTTGTGAATGGAGAATATGAGGGTGTACCAAGACTCATTTTTGAACAATCTACTTGGAATTTGAACTATGAACAGCCCGAATGACAGAAAAAGGTCGTATCATTACTCAACGCAGAGTTTGATACGACCTTTTTCAGTGTCTTTGTTACAGTTTTACAACTTGGCAATGGCTGTGACAAGCTGCTCGCCAAGTCCGATTGTGTAGCCTTCGGTGGTGAAGAAGACACGGTTGAAGGTGTCGGCAAGAAGGAAATATGGCATCCTGCGCCCCTTTAGGTCAATTCCGTCAGGGATGATTCCGAAACGGACGTTTGACGGAAGCGAAGCGGAATATTCCTTAAGCCACTCAAGCCCTTCCGCTGTGGTAAGAAGCAGAATCGGACGGTTCCAGGACTCAAGGCGGGACTTGGCCGCTATCATATCGTTGATAGCGTGTACAGACGGCTCCTGGCGCGGGGTGAGGAAACCGACCACATAGAAGCCGCGTCCGGTGGTGGAAAGAATCGACACCGGTTCCGCACCCTGTTCCGTGAGATACTTCGTCTCAGCGTCGAACGACCCGATTACGGACAGTTTGTCTTCAGGAATGACTATGGTAAGCTCCAATGTCGTGGTCTCGCCCTCCTTGACGGAGAACTGCTGCATCGTGACAGGCACGCTGCCATCGGAAAGACGGTTGCCGCTGACAAGCACGTAGTCGCCTGCATCGAGCGACGTCCCCTTCTTGAAAACATTCGCCCAGCTGACTCCGCCGCCCATATCCACCTGACCTTCATCAAAAGTCAGAAGTCTGGTGTCTCCATTATCTATCTTGCTGATAGTAAAGTGAGAATAGTATCCCGGATTGGCAAGTATCGCCGTAGGCTTATAGTTCAGGACAAGGGTTCCGGTCGGAGCCGCCACCTGTGAGGATGCCTCAAAATCCACATCGATCCATTTCCCGGCATCCTTGTATTGGATCTTGCCGGTGACAGGATCCTTGCGGGCATCGATGCCAAGAGTCCTTGCAAGAGCCACAAAGAATATGTTTCTGGAGCGAACGTCCGCCATCCTCGCCTGATAAACGCCCTTTGGAGACATCGGAATGCTCCAGGCCTTAGGGTCGCGCAAAAGGGTGATGCTGTCGTTCACCCATTTGATAAGGTTGGCAGGAACAGTCAGTTCCTCCTTTGACAGCTCGTTTCCGAAACGGGACGAGAAGAAGGATTTGTAAGGACTTAGGAACTCATTCTCCACCCTCGGGCAAAGGATAGCGTCCGAAGCATTGTAACTGTCATCTAAAATAACCCTGGTCACATCAATCAAATCCTTGTTGCTCAATGACTCAAGCAACTCGATAGCCCTCTGGTCAGGATGATCCTCAAGGAACTTGGCAACCACCTCGTGATTACCGGTGGAAAGGGAAAGGAGTCTCCCTTTTTTTGTCCCGTCCGAAGCGATGAACGTGGCCATATAAGCCTTTCTGATGCTGTCCTCACGCGCGAAACGCCTGTCGTTCTCAGCCCTCTGCTCCGGTGTTACCTCCGGAATGTTCGCTGACTCAGGCGGCGGAACTATCGTCATAGACTGAGGGTCGTATGAATGCTCGTCAGTGATTGTGATGACCACATTCTTGTCCTTTCCGAAAGAAACCTTGGAGTAGCCATACTTGCCGTCCTTTGAAGCCCAGACCATCATATCTCCCATTCCGGCAGTAAGGGACGTACATCCTTGACTGTCAGTGTATTTAGACAACGCAGGATAGAACTCCGCATAGTTGTAGATCATAAAATCCACGAAGGCGCTGTCAACAGGCGCTCCATCTTTCCCGACGACCGTGAAATCCACTTTGGCCGTCTTGGCGTAATTATCAATCAGATTGATTTCAGTGAAGTTAGGGCCGATCATAACTTTCTCTTCCGGGCCGTCATAGCTGCCGAACACCCTTGTGTGCATCAACAGTCCGCGGCTTGCGGGAGAGTTGAACCATCCAAGATTCAGGACAGGCTCCGGCTCGCACGCGCCAAGGAAATACCACGTTCCGTCAGCCCAGGCCTCAACCCAGGCGTGGTTGTCATCCGTGTGCGCCCAGCGAGGGGTATAGACCTGGCGGGCAGGAATACCGACAGCCCTGAGGGCGGCTACGGCAAAAGTTGACTCCTCACCGCAACGTCCGAGCGAACTGACAGCGGAAGCAAGAGGGGAAAGTGTCCTTGCGTCCGAAGGCTTGTAGGTCAGTTTCTCGTGACACCAGTGGTTGACCTCAAGAATGGCGTCCTTCATACTCAGTCCTTCAATCCTTGGCTTCAATTCGCGGTAGAAGACGACTCGCGATGTGTCAAGGTTCTCATTGTTGGCCCTGATAGGAAGCACGAAATGACGGAACACCCTTTCAGGCACATTCCATCCCAGCTCCCTGCGAGCCTCAAAGGACGAACGAATGTTCTGGAGATAATAGTCAGTGCTGTAGTCCGTCAGGTCCGCCAAAGGCATATAGGCGTACAGGAACTCCAGCGCCTCAAATTCCTCCGTTGTCAGATAAAGGTCATCGACAAACCCTTCCGATCCGGTCAGACACTTCTTTTCCTTATCCACAGCGAAAAAGGCCTTGAGACGCTCAGGCTCGAGCCTTTTTTCCAAATCAGCCTCAACCTTGGCGCGATAAGCGGTGTCAGTCATAAAATGACGGACATCGCAAGACGAGAACAGCAGCAAAGCCGCAGCCAACGATAAGATTACTTTTCTCATAAACATTTAATATACAAACCCAAAAACAACCCTCCCCCGACGAAAATGCCGGAGAGGAGGGCTGAATATCCATTATTATCGACCATAAAGGTCCTTGTCTGTTACTCCTCTTCTTTCTCCTGAGCCGCGTACTCTGCAAGCAGTTTGGTCTGAACATCACCAGGAACAGGCTGATAGTCAGCGAAGGTCATAGTGAATGTCGCCGCACCGGAAGTCAGGGAGCTGAGGGTTGTCGAGTAGCGGTACAGCTCTGCGAGAGGAACGCGCGCCTTGAGCACGGAGAATCCCTTGTCAGAACTCATACCCTCGATGATCGCCCTCTTGTTCTGGAGGTCTGACATACAAGCTCCCATATAGTCGGCAGGTGTCAGGATCTCCACGTTGTAGATAGGCTCCATAATCTTCGGTCCCGCGTTGCGGAAGGCCTCCTTGAAGGCATTGCGGGCAGCGAGGATGAATGAGATTTCATTCGAGTCAACCGGATGCATCTTTCCGTCATAGACGAACACCCTGATGTCACGGGCATACGAACCGGTGAGAGGGCCTTCGGTCATCTTGTCGTTGAGACCTTTCAGGATAGCCGGCATAAAGCGGGCGTCGATAGCACCGCCGACAACGCAGTTGTAGAACTCGAGCTTTCCGCCCCACTCAAGGTTGAACTCCTCCTTGGTCTTCACATTGAGGACAACATCCTTGCCGTCAATCTTGAACTTGTTGGTGAAAGGAACTCCCTCGACGATAGGGCAGATGAGGATTGAAACCTCTCCGAACTGTCCTGCGCCTCCGGACTGCTTCTTGTGACGGTAATTGGCCGTAGCGACCTTGGTGATGGTCTCGCGGTAAGGAATCTTCGGAGCGAACATCACGACCTTGACACCGAACTCGTTCTCCAGACGCCATTTGCAGACATTGATGTGCTGTTCGCCCTGTCCGCTCAGGATGGTCTGTTTGAGTTCCTTGGAATACTCCACTATGATTGTCGGATCCTGAGCCGAAATCTTGGACAGAGCCTCACCAAGCTTGGTCTCATCATTCTGAGACTCGGCCTTGATAGCGCAACGGTACCTGGAGGCAGGGAATACGATGTGCTCGTAGGATATGCCCGAACCTACCTGTGAAAGGGTAACGTTGGTCTTTCCGGAACGGAGCTTCACAGTACATCCGATCTCTCCCGCCATAAGGCCTGTGACCTTCTCCTTCTTTGCACCGGCCACGGCGTAAATCGCGGAAAGCCTTTCCTTGTCACCGGTCTCCGGATTCTCAAGATCCATTCCCTCCGTCAGATGGCCGGACATAACCTTGAAATAGGAAACCTCGCCGAGATGCGGCTCAACGTCGGTCTTGTAGATGAACACGGAAGTAGGGTTCTCAGCCTTGCACTCCACGACATCGCCACCCTTTGTGGCAGACTTTGTCTCCGCAGGAGAAATGGCGGTCTTGATGGTGAACTCCATAAGCCTCTTCACTCCGATGTCCTTCTTGCCTGAAAGGCAGAAGATAGGCAGCACGCCGCCCTGACGGATTCCGATTCCGAGTCCCTCGCGGATTTCATCCTCGCTGAGTGAACCGTTCTCGAAGAACCTTTCCATCAATGTGTCGTCAAACTCGGCGGCCTTCTCGATCAGCTCCTGGCGCAGGGTCTCAGCCTCATCCATAAGGTTGGCCGGAATATCCAGATCCTCGCGGGTTCCGTTGTCATCCTTGAAATGATAGTATTTCATCTTGAGGACATCGATAAAACCGTCGAACGAAGGTCCCGGATTGACAGGGAACTGAACGACTATCGGCTTATGTCCGAATGTCTCCTTCATCTCGGAAAGGGTCTTGTCCCAGTCCGCCTTCTCGGAATCCAACTGGTTCACAGCCACGATGAGAGGCAGTTTGTACTGGTCTGCATAACGAGCGAAGATGTCCGTACCCACCTCGACACCCTGCTGAGCGTTGATGACAAGAATACCGTTCTCACAAACCTTGAAGGCCGATACGGCGCCTCCGATGAAGTCATCGGAACCCGGAGCGTCAATCACGTTGAACTTCGTGTTCATAAACTCTGCGTAAAGCGGAGTCGCGAAGACTGACCTCTGATTCAGTTTTTCGATTTCCTCATTGTCGGAAACAGTGTTCTTGTCCTCGACCGTGCCTCTTCTGGCGATCACCTTGCCCTCATAGAGCATGGCTTCAGACAATGTGGTCTTACCTGACTTGGCGCTGCCAATCAGAACCACATTACGAATGTCTTTGGTAGAATATTCTTTCATTACTATAAGTTATTAATTATGAACTATTTGTTAGCAAATAACCACTATGTGGCGACATCCCGGCAAGAATCGTTTTACCTCCGAATGCGCGTCATAGCTTCGCCGAAAGGCAAATCTAATAAAAAAATGTTCCAATAACAATAGAATAATCAGTGAATATTCTCACTGCTCAGGTAAAAATCCACCAAAGCCTGCCCTCCAAGGCCTATCTCATCATAAATCATCCTGTCCAACGGCCCCGGATCGGCTCCTATCGCGGAGCATATTCCTTCAAAATCTTTAACCCTGGCATAGATCCGTTCCACATCCATCGCGCGCTCGAAGGCGGCGTAGTCAACTTCTGTCCTGTCCGTTCCCATAATCGTTTTTTTTTTGCAAATAACATCGCTTCGCAGGAAAAAAACAACCGTTGGTTGCAATCGCACGGGGGTAAATACCGTAATATTTCTGTTTTTTATCAATTATATATGTTTTTTATACCAAACGGTTGCATTTTACAACCAACGGTTACAATTCATAAACTTTTCTTTTGGATACTTTTGTGGCAAGCAAAACTAAAGTTCACCGGATATGGATGACAAGACGATCAAGGGCAACCTTGAAAAGAAAAGGAATGAGCTTGGTCTCTCACAGACCGAGATGGCCCGACGTCTTGAGATTTCACTGAACGCCTACCGCAAGCTTGAAAAGGGAAAGACCAGAATCCTCAACGAACACGTCGGAAGGTTCGCGGAGGAGACAGGGATTTCAGTGGCTGAAATAGTGAACGGATTCGAGCCTGTGGATTCTTTCGAAAGCGGACTCAACAGCATAAAGGAGGCCTACGACAAGAGAATCCGCGCCCTGGAAGACGGCTACATCCGTGAAATCAAAGCAATGAAGGAGGAAATCCGCCGCCTGAGCGAAAAAATCAAGGACAAGGAGGAAGTGATAGCTATGAACCGGAAACTCATCGGCCGCTACGAGAAGGAGCTTGGGCTAAAGCCCGGTGAATAGCGTAGGTTCCAGCTCCTTGGGATGAAACGACCGCCGGTGCCAAGGAGTCAGGCCGTATTTTCTTATGGCCTCTATGTGCTCCTTGGTCGGATAGCCCATATTCCTGTCCCAGCCGTATTCGGGATATTCCTTCGCAAGCTCACGCATCCTCTCGTCCCTCCAGGTCTTCGCCAGCACCGATGCCGCCGAGATTGACGAATATATCGCGTCTCCGTGAACCACAGTGCTGTACGAGCCGAATCCGTACTCATCGAACGGCCTGAAGCGGTTGCCGTCGATGAGAAGGTAGTCCGGACGCGGACTCAGTCTCCTGACCGCCTGCTGCATCCCTGTCACAGAGGCCCATAGTATGTTCAGTTCATCAATCTCTGCTGGACTGACCGATTCCACGGCCCACGAGACAGCCTCCCTCTCGATTATCGGTCTGAGGATGTTCCTGGATTTCTCGCTCATCTTCTTGGAGTCATTCAGGAGAGGATGGTGGAAATCCGCCGGCAGAATCACCGCAGCGGCATAGACAGGACCGGCGAGCGGACCTCTTCCGGCCTCGTCGCATCCGGCCTCAAGCCGACTCGGTTCCATAAACGGCAGTAAATGTATTTCCTTCGGCATATTCAAAAAAGCGTTCGCGCGGACAGCAAAGATAGCCAGAAATTTGAGTTTAGGCAGGAAATGGCTAATTTTGTTATGCATTTCCGCTTGAAATGTCTAATTTTACTTGATTTACAAGATTCCGCAATAAACTTCCGGCGTATGACAGGGTTTTCAACGCCGACAAGGATTTGCCTGCTTGTGTTAGTTGACTTATAATTATCAGGAATATGAGAAGATTCTTAGTTAGTGCCGCCGCGGCCCTGATGATCGGGGTAAGCGCTATGGCGGACGAGGGTATGTGGATGCTTCCACTCCTCCAGAAACTGAACGCAGACGCTATGAAAGATCTTGGATGCAGGCTCACCCCTGACCAGATTTACAGCGTGAACCATTCCTCGCTGAAGGATGCCATCGTCATATTCGGAGGTGGATGCACAGGCGAGATGATTTCAGACAAAGGTCTGTTAGTGACCAACCACCACTGCGGCTACAGCAGCATCCAGATGCTCTCAAGCGATGAACACAACTATCTTGAGGATGGATTCTGGGCGATGAACAGCTCCGAGGAAATACCTGTCCCCGGACTCACTGTGACATTTCTTGTGAATATGAGCGACGCCACCGAAGCCATCGAGGGAGCGGGAAGCGACGAAGAGAGGAAAGCTGTCGAAGAAGCGCTTGTAAAGGCTGCCGAGGAGCGGAATCCGGGGTGCGAGGTTATGCTTACCTCGTTCTACAACAACAATGTGCATTACATAATTGTGTATAAGGTGTACAAGGACATCCGCTTCGTCGGAGCGCCACCTGCATCCATCGGCAAGTTCGGCGGCGATACGGACAACTGGATGTGGCCTCGCCACACCGGCGACTTCTCGATGTTCAGAGTCTATGCCGGCAAGGACAACGAGCCTGCGGATTATTCTGAAGACAATGTCCCGTACTCTCCTAAACAGTCGCTCACAATATCCCTAAAGGGCATCAAAGAGGGTGACTACACGATGATTATGGGCTATCCTGGCCGCACGCAGAGGTACCAGACCGAGGCACAGCTCAATCAGATGATTGAATTGCAGGACATCTCAATAGAAGCCAGGACACTCTATCAGGACATTATGTGGAAATGGATGGAGAAAGACCCTTCCATCAGACTGAAGTACGCCGACAAATACGCCGGCTCGTCCAACGGGTGCAAGAAGTGGATCGGGGAGAAAAAAGCGTTCAAAGACTTGAATGTCATCGGAAAAGAGCGTGAGAAGGAAGCCCGTTTCCAGAAATGGGTCGATAAGAACAAGAAACGCTCCGGGCTTTACGGAACGGCTCTGGCCGAAATAGCGGAGGGAGTGAAAGCGAACGCACAGCCGGAAAAAGACTCAAGGCTTCTGGCGGAAACCCTCTTCAAGATTGAACTCATAAGCCTGAACAGCGTCTTCAACAGGGTATTCCAGGAAAGTGTCAAGGCCGAAGCCGACACGGCTGCGGCTATTGCCAAAGGACTTGAGGCTCTGAAGGATGTTTACGAAGACTACTACGCTCCTCTGGACAAGGAAGAGACTGCCGCCCTGCTTAGATTATACAGGGAGAAAGCCAATCCTGAGTACTATCCTAAGGATTTAGGTGATGATTTCGCTACAATGGACATCGACAATTATGTGAACGAGCTGTTCAGCACAAGCGTACTCACTTCCTTCGAGAAGGTCAGCCAGGCTGTCGGGAAAGACGGGATTTCCGCCTTGTACTCCGATCCTGCCAGTGTTCTGGCCACGTCCGTGCTTGATGTGTTTATGAAGATAAGGGGCAAGTACGACAATGGAGCCAGAAGCAAGGTCAGGGCAGCCTCCAAGGCTTTCACAGCCGGTCTGATGGAATGGCAGAAAGGAAAGGCGATGTATCCTGACGCTAACTTCACGATGAGGCTTACCTACGGAACCGTGAAATCATATTCCCCGAAGGACGCGCTCAACTACAGGTACTACTCGACAATCTACGGAGTGATGGAGAAAGAGGATCCGGAGAACTACGAGTTCATTGTTCCGGACAAGCTTAAACAGCTCTACGTCAAGAGGAACTACGGACGCTACGCTATGACTGACGGCAACCTTCCTTGCTGCTTCCTGACCACCAACGACATCACAGGAGGCAACTCCGGCAGCCCTGTGCTCAATGCGGACGGCCAGCTCATAGGACTTGCCTTCGACGGCAACTGGGAGTCAATGTCGAGCGACGTGATGTTCGAGCCTGATCTTCAGAGATGCATCTGCGTGGACATCCGGTACGTCCTCTTCCTGGTTGACAAATTCGGAGGCGCGGGATACCTGATCAAGGAGATGAACATCGTTGACTGACAGTTTCGCCGGCCTTCTTCTTCACCGTAATCGGATGAAAGCAAGAGGGTCGGCGCTGGTGGGCAATCACCATTGATAATGAGATAATTAATTTAACAGCAAGCAATTGCCGGCTTGCGAGCATTTAAAAAATGACAGAACAGGAAATATTGAATATGCTTACGGAGGTGGTTCACCCCGCCAAAGGAAGCAAAAACATCGTCGAACTTGAGATGGTGGATTCCGTCTCGGTGGCGGACGGCAAAGTGACCGTCACACTCGCATTCCCGAAAAGGCGTGACCCTCTCTCAGAATATCTCGTCGGCAGCACCCGCGCGGCTGTCATACGCAACGCTCCGAAAGGAACCGAAGTCGAGGTCAGGACAGTGGTCAAGGAAGAGGCTCCGAAAAAGAAAGCAGGGCTTGATCTCGGGCTTGAGGAGGTCAACAATGTACGCCACATCATCGGTATAGCATCCGGAAAAGGCGGGGTCGGCAAATCCACCGTGGCCGTCAATCTGGCGGTGGCGCTTGCGCGTCTTGGCTACAAAGTCGGTCTGGCCGACGCTGATGTCTATGGCCCTTCAGTGCCGCTTATGACCGGCACAGAGGGATTTGTTCCGGAAGCCGAGGAAATCTCGGAAGGCAAGGAAGTAATCTACCCTATAGAGAAATACGGTGTGAAATGGATGTCCATCGGCTATTTCGCCGAGCGGGGACAAGCTCTGATCTGGCGTGGTCCTATGGCTTGCAACGCACTAAAGCAGATGATTTTACAGGTACGTTGGGGAGTACTTGACTTCCTGCTCATAGATATGCCTCCGGGAACAGGAGACATCCACATCTCACTCGTTAACGACATTCCGATGGAAGGTGCATTGATTGTCACCACACCTCAGCCGGTAGCCCTCTCGGATGTCGAGAAAGGCGTGAATATGTTCCGCAACAAGAACATTGACCGTAAGATTTTCGGTCTTGTGGAGAATATGGCCTGGTTCACTCCGGAAGAGCTTCCTGAGAACAAGTACTATATTTTCGGGAAGAACGGAGGCAAGGAGATGGCCGACAGATACGGCATTCCGCTGCTTGGTCAGATTCCGATAGTCCAGAGCATCCGTGAATGCGGGGACTCCGGTGAACCTGCAGCCCTTTCCACCCGTCCTGACGGACAGGCATTCATAGACCTTGCCTCCCGTCTTGCGCAAGCCGCCGAGTCCTGATTCATTTCCTGCGTAAGAAAGCCCAGGAGGCAACGGAAAGAGCCAGAAGGACGAACAGGGTCAGGGACGAGGCGCATGAAACTCTCTCGCTCCAGACATAGACCTTCGGTTCGTAACGCATAACAATCTCGTGCTCTCCGGCAGGAATATTGGCCGCGCGGAAAATCCAGTCAGCGCGGAACAGTTCCAACGGAGAGCCGTCCACCGTGGCGGTCCAGCCGTCCGGGTAATAGACCTCACTGAATACGACTGTCCTGTCGGACGAAGCGCTATAATGGTAGCGAAGTTCGTTCGGGGCATAGGAAGTCATTGCGATAGTGTCAGCTGACTGTACGGACTCACCATCTGAAAGTGAAGTACTTGCGTAATCAGCACCGAAAGTTGTCTTTGCGAATGCGTCTCGTGCCCGGGCGAAATCGGCTCCGATTACCGCGGTGTGCCTGAGATCCACTGAATCAATAAGGGCTATCTCCTCGTCCGGAGTCTCGGCGGGAACAAATGAATCCACGAACCAAGCCGGCCCGTAAGCCTCAGGATTCTCAACCGGAGAAACATCTGATCCGAGGATGAAGTATTTGGTGTTCAATGCGGAAAGTACCGGAATATCCCTGAGTCCGCTTTGGAAGTCCTGGACGCTCTCCGCACCGTTAGCGTTCCTCGCCACGGTCTGAAGCTCCTTGACGATGTGTCTGTCAATCAGGTCCTGATAACGCTGCAACTTGGCAGGGCTGTACCCGCCTACACATTTGTGCCAATACGGATTGAAAGAATCATTGAATATGTCGGCGGTCAGATCCACAACCCTGTAGGAAGGAGCCTTGTCTTCAAGAATCCGCTTGTCCACAGGCCTTGCGGTAAACTTGCTGTTGAACTGCCGCGGAGTCGTGAAACTGTCGGAATTGAGGTAACGCTTGCCGACAGCGAACATATTCAAGAAGACAAGAAGGCATATTCCGGCCATTGCCTGCATCCTGCGCGACGAGCCGATGTGGGGGTCGCTCTCATAAGACTTCCCAGCGCTTTCAGGGACGCTGTAGGCCCAGATTATAAGGCAGAATGTAGCGGCTATCATAATCATCGACCAAAACGCGTCAGATGAAAGAATATGCCTGCGGTCGGCCTTCAGGGCATCGACGATGATGTCCTGCATCTGTGCGTCCGCCCTGCCTGAGAAGGATCCGGCGACACCCGGAACAAGGAAGCAGAGAAGACAGAAACCGGCAGTCAGCGCAAGAGCTATCCAACCTGCCTTCAGGAACTCCTTTTTTGAATATTCCTGCTTCAGGATGCGGTCAAGGGTCAGGAATCCTAACATCGGGAGGGTGAATTGCAAGACAATCAGAGCCATCGAGACCGTTCTGAACTTGTTGTACATCGGAGCGTAATCAAAGAACAGCTTTGTGAACCACATAAAGTGGTTGCCGAGTCCAAGGAAGACCGCTACGACTGTAGCAGCAAGAAGCCACCATTTCTCCTTTCCTTTATAAAGGAACAGCCCGAGAACGAAGAGGAAGACCGTTATCGCCCCCATATACATAGGACCCGCGGTAAATGGCTGAGGACCCCAATAAAGAGGCAGGGACTTGGCTATCTCCCTTGCATTCCCTTGTCCTGCCTGCTTGAACAGCTTCACCACCTCGGATTTTTCAGGGTTAACGGAACCGGCCGACGCCCCTCCGTTGAAGTTAGGAATCATCAGGTTGGGGAGTTCCTCCCAGCCATAGGACCAGGCCGTGGCATAATCCAGCTGCAAGCCTGAGCTGTTGATTTCACCGCCGTCGTTGTGGGACAGTTCGGAACCTCCGCGCATCGTGTGGGCGGTATATTCGTAGAGCGGGGCGAGCTTGATTGTGTTGGTGCCTATTCCGGCAATGCCGATGACGAGAAGCAGGGCGCTTGCCGCAAAGAAACGACCAAAGGCGGCCTGGCGGTCGGCGAGTTTCTCGAGGCACACTCTAAGGAACACGTACAGAGCGTAAATCACAATCATAATCGCCAGATAGTAAGTTATCTGCTGATGATTCGCCTTAATCTGGAAGCTCAGGGCAAAACCGAACAGCACGGCTCCAAGCACAGTTTTCGGCAGCCAGGATTTCCAGCCAGGCCTATCCGTCTGCCGAGCCTTCCCAAAGGCTGAGTCAAACCAGGGACGAAGAGCGGATCGATAAGTGAATATCGCGGCGGCCAGCACCCAGGGAAGGAATGCTATGGCCTGCATCTTAGTATTATGACCTACCTGAATTATCTGGAAATTATATGAGCAATAAGTGACGGCAACGGCTCCTCCGATTGCCAGGATTTTGTCTATTCCGAGGGAAAGCATCAGGAGAAAGGCTCCGAGAAGAGAGATAAACAGCCACGTGGCAGGCCTTTTTCCTGTCATCAGCAGATTGTACAGCGACTGGGTCCAATCCCCTTCCGCAGACGGCATAAATGACGTTGTGGGCATTCCACCGAACATCGAATCCGTCCAGTGGGTAGGATTGTCAGGATGAGCCGAGTTCCAGACCACAGCCTCCTGTGACATACTCTTGTACCCGGTGATGTCACTTTGGTTGACCACTTTCCCGGTCAGAACCTCCGGCACAAAGCCATAGGCTAGCACCAGAAACAGCACTGCGATTCCGGCATATATACCAATCTTCTTCAACAAAGTCTTGTCCATAATCAATGAATATGCAAATGATTTATTTACTTTCTGTTATTTGATTCAGCAATCCGGCCAGCCGTGCGGTGAGGCTGCGGCGGGTGAATCTGGATATGTCCGAAGTGTTGTCATAAAGCTCGTCATTCTTGAACTCTTCCCAACAGAAGTCTATCCAAGTCCTGATTCTCTTTTCATCGTCCCAGTCATAGACCACACCAGAGCAAGTGTCGCTGACAATCCGCGCCATCGCTCCGTCCGTCTGTCCTATTCCGAGAATCGGGCGGCGGGAGGCGAGATATTCAAAAAGCTTCCCGGGCAGGACGGCGCGGTACTCAGGCTCCTTTCTCAGCGGCAGAATCAGAACGGAAGCGTTGAGCTGCTCCCGGACAGCCGTCTCGTGGTTCCGATAGCCGAAATCCTTGAGGTTGGCGGCAAGTCCCGCGGTTTTGATGGAATCAGTGATTTCCTTGTCTGTCTTTCCGACAAGCCTGATTCTCAATGATCTGCGAAACTCCTCATCGCCAGCGCATTTCTCTGACAGTACCTTCCAAAGAATCTCAGGATTGCCGTCGGAAGCGAAAAGCCCGGTGTGGGTGATGTTGAAATACTCGTCACGCTCCACATCCTTTCTGAAATCCTCCTCATCGAATCCGTTCGTAATCAGCTCCACCGGAGTATCGGTCATCGCCTTGAACTCATCCTGCACCAAAGGAGAGACTGCCACCACTCTTGTTGCCCCGTCAAGCACGGATTTTTCCAGCTCGTGATGCTTTCTTTCCGCCCGTGGTGTCAGATTCAAATGTTTGAAATAAAACATCTTTGTCCACGGATCACGAAAATCAGCCACCCAAGGAATCCCTGTAGCCTTGGAAAGTTCAAGTCCTATCAGATGCATTGATTGGGGAGGGCCGGTAGTGACAATGGCGTCAACAGGATGCTCCTTCAGATACTTCTTAAGAAAGGACACGGACGGACGGACCCACATAACCCTCGGGTCGGGAATGAAGAAATTACCTCTGATGAACAAAGACAGCTTCTGTTTCCACGATTTTCTCCGACCGTTGATCGGATTCACCTCATCCTTTCCAGCCCCCTCGGCAGTCAAAGTCTTGAGGTCTGTGGTACTCCCCTTCCCCATCAGCTTCCGGTATATTCCGTAAGGCTCGAAAATGCGGGTCTTGACTATCTCCGCTTCCGGTGGAATCTCATCCGCAAGAGTCTTGTCAATTGTCGTAAACTCCGGGTTTTCAGGAGTATAGACAACAGGTTGCCATCCTTGCGCAGGAAGGTATTTAGCAAACTTGACCCACCGTTGAACTCCGGAACCTCCGGACGGCGGCCAGTAATATGTTATGATCAGCACTCGCTTCATTTGACTATGCTCTGAAATTCCTCCGTCACACCAAAAGCAATACGCTCACGGGCAGCGGAAACCTCCAATCTTGCAAATATAGTCGTTTTTAACGCTTTATTGAAGAAAATAAGAATCAGACATAATAAAAAAGGGATAACTCCGGTAAAGGAATTATCCCTGTTATTCAAATGAACGAATGTCCGTTAAAAGAAGCGCGCCCTGTTGTCCTTGACTTCGGCTTCCTGCATCATAACAGGAAGAATCATCTGGGTGCTGTAGTTATTGAGCTGCGCTGCTGCGTTCTTGGCGTCATCCTCGGTGTAGAACGCTCCGGTGTCACGGGAATTAACCTTGAATATGTAGGTTCCGATGGTACCGGCAACAGGACCGCAGATCTTTCCTTCAGGAGCTACGGAAGCCGCTCCGATGAACTTAGGATCGAGTCCCTGACCGGCCATTGAAGCGAATCTTACGTCAACACCGGTGCTTACCGAAGAGTGAAGAGTGTCGGCGATGGCCTGAAGGTCGTTGATGCCCTGAATCTTCTGAGCGATGTCTGCCGCTGCCTTCTCGGCTGCTTTCTCCGCATAGAGCTGCTGACGGATAACTTCCTTAACCTCATCGAGTTTGGCTGTACCTTCCTTATGGATTCCGGTAACGGCAGCGATAAAGAGATAGTTGTTGTTCACAGTGATGATTTCGGAAACCTTGCCGACCTTGTTGTCGAACACCCATCTTGTTACCTCTTTCGCCTGTGCGATGGAACCGTAGCTGGAAGTAGCCTCTGTGATATTCCTCATAGGGTGTGAGTAAACGCCCATCGAGTCAACCGCAGCCTTGTAGTTGTCGTACTTGCCGGAAGCGATTTTTGAGAAATTGCTTGCCTTCGCATAGTAGCTGTTGAAGGTCTCGTTGCTTGCGAGAGCGGTCTTCTCAAGGATGGCTACCTGCTTCTTGAGTACAGGAGCGGTCTTCTTGCTTACCTCCACGATGTGGGTTCCGTACTGGGTCTTGATGACGTAAGGCTTGCCGACCTGGGCTGTGAAGACAGACTCAAAGCCAGGAATCATATAAGTCTGGGTCATCCAGCCAATGTTACCCATCTCACCGTCGGCAGCGCTTCTGGAATCGGCTGAAAACGCAATGGCGAGATTTGAGAAGCTCTCCCCTTTCGCGATTACGTTGAGAAGGCTGTCAGCCTTGTTCTCGAAACCGGACTGAAGAAGAATATGCTTCACGTATGCAGAGTCAGGAATCTGCGCCTTGGCGATGATTCTGGCGGCATAGAAGACATTGTTGTCGGAAACGACAGGTGATGTTCCGGACTCATTGTTGTCAATGAAATCGCAGATGTCCTTGTTGACAGTAGCCAGTTCACCGGCCTTGTACCAGTACTCGCTGTAATTCCTTTCAGAGTTTCTGGCCAGGAACGACTTCAGGCTCTCGGTGGTCGTGAATTCGTCATAGACCTTAGCCATAGCCTCGTTGGTGGCGTTGATGTCAGCCTCTGAAGGCTTAACCTCGAAGACTACGTACTCCATATCCCTCGAATTGTTCTGCTTGAACATCTTCTTGTGGGTGTCGTAGTATTTCTTGATTTCCTCTCCGCTGACATTGATAGTGGTGTCGATACCGTAGTTCGGAACCATAACAAAGTCAACATTGGTAGTGTTGTTGTTGCCAGAGATAGCGTTTCTGAGCATCAGAGGATTCTGGAAATTGCTCTGGGTGAACAAAGAACCGTACTTGGCATAGAACTGCTGGCTGTAGACGGTGTTCTGAATATAGTTCCAGTATTCACGAAGCCTGCCTGTCTGATCCTCGGAAGCGGCGTTGATGATGTTCTGCAACGCTTCCCTTGAGAAGTTTCCGTCCTCATCCATAAAGACCGGGTTCTGGGCAATGATCGGAGAGAGCATATCACCTGCGAGAAGTTCCTTCATCTCCTCCTCACCTACTCTGATTCCAGCACTCTTCGCATTCTTGATGAACAGATACTTGTCCAGAAGGCTTTGCCAAGCCGCGTTGCGGATCTGCTCCTGCTGCTGCTCGTTCTGAGCCGAGGAACCAGTCACCATTTCGTTAATGGTGGTAAACCTTTCAACATCCTGCTGGAAATCAAGATAAGAGACTGTCTTACCATTGATCTGACCCACGTCATTCTTTGAGGACATCGCATTGAACGCAGTCTCAAGGGTTTGAGGGTCAATAATGAACGACAAAAGAGCCAAGGCGATGATGACAGACACCGCCATTCCAGCCTTTTCGCGAGTTTTTTGAAGAATCGCCATTGTGTATTACGTTTTTATAATTTACAAAAATAGGTATTGGGGTGCGAAGATAGTGATTTTAATTCAATTAACCATTATTTTTTGAGCAAAGGACCAATAAAGTTTACAGAATCTATGATTACTTTTGTAGAATCCTGAACAATAACGACATCACTGTTGAAAGCTCTGAATATCCTTACATTCCTTGCCATCTCGTCTGACCTCATCCCAAAACCCTGGAGAAACCCGTCATTGGAGAACATCCTCACATAGCAATCGGTGTAGATTTCCTCATTGGCCTGATCCCAGTACAAAGTGTCGGTCTCAAGGGTCTGCTGATTGATTACATTCTGAACAACCACATTCCCGAAGGCAGACCAGTACTCCTCGTCGGAATTCTTGCTTTTGAAGTGCTTCGCATTGTTGGAATGAAGCACTGTCTCAAGCATATCGTCCTCTGTGTAGGCATAAGCGTGAAGCCCTTTAGGAAAAAGCTCGTAGGAACAGGTGTCGTTCTCGTACCTTTCCATAACATCGGCCTCCGCCCTCATCTGGATACCTCCGTTCTTCGTCTGGACAACAAACATACTGTCTACTGTCTGTACAGGAGTCTCGGCAAGATTCAGATGCTCCGCCTCCGACAGTTTACCCTTGCAGGAATATACGATGAAAGCAACCGCTGACGCAGTTGCAATCATCATAAGAGTATGTATGTTCCGTTTCAATTACCTCGTTTACTTCTGTGTCCTTACAGTCGTGACGGCGCGCATTCCGCCGCAGTTCACAGTATATGACTGACCGTCAAGGACATCGTACATAAACGCCTCTGCCTTCTGAGGATAATAGACGCTGTAGGACGAGATGAGCCTGTTGCAGTCCTCGGTCAATGTCTCGTCAGCGGCCTTGGCTTTCTGAAGATAATCCACAGCCACCCAGTACTTGGCCCTGCTTTCAATCTCGTTACCTGTGCAACGTGCCGAACCCCAGATTGTAGCGATGAGGTAGAAAGCCTTGCCCTGATGAGCCGGGTTGACATCAGCCGCCTTCTTCGCATAGTCAAGAGCCTTTCCGGTGACATTGTTCTTGAGGCAGTATGTCGCAAGCTCGATCAGATAGTCAGACTTTTCAGGAGCGTCATCAGCGCAGAGAGAAACAGCCTCCTCAAAGTACTTGATGGCGGTTTCTGACTCTTCCTTGGCTGAATGAAGCTTGTAAAGATAGTAAGCGGACGATGATGACGGCTCGTTCTTGTGCATCTTTGTCACGGCTCCGAGGAACAGGTCATTGTTCTGGCATCCATCAGTAGAGCCGAGCATCTTCACGATGTTCGTGATAAGATCCATATTCTCAGGATCGGCCTCGTAACGAGGGGTGAACAAAGCGATGAGATTGTCGCAGCTTGCCACCTGGCTCGTGATGAAGAGTCCCTCGATGTCAGACCTGATCTTTGCGTTGGCTTCATCGCTTCCGGCCTTGTCAAGCAAAGCGATGGCGTTCTGGTAGGTGTTGATCACGTCCTCCGCTCCGATAGCGGACTTCTTGTAAAGCTCGATTGCCGAATTGAGGTTCAGGAGAAGAAGGCTTGGCTTGGTGTTCTCCTGATTGATCTCTATGATTTTGTTGAGCTGGTCATAGACAACCTGAGGATCCTTGTAATACTGAGTGATATACTGTCCCTTTGAATTGTATGCGGCCACAGCGTATTTTGGATAGTACTCCGCCCTCAAGTCATTAAGGGTAAGCACAGTGTCAATCATAGCGGAGCGAACCTGAGGATCCTTTGACTTTACAATTTCCTTTCCGATAAGGGTCATTCCGTTAAGAAGCATATTCTGGCTTGCGGTAGGAGGGCAGAGCTTGAAGGCCTTTCTCCAGTTAGGAAGAGCCTCGGTATAGTTCTTCTGCTTATAATACTCCTGATAGTAGGAAAGATACTTGATGCACTCCGCGCTATCAGCGCCATACTTGCCCTGCGCTGATACTTTCGTTCCAAAAGTAGCGGCCGCCGCAAGGGTCAAAAATACTAATGTAACCTTTTTCATATTAATATATAATTATTTCGTAATTAGTTGTATTTCGGCTTTATGAACCAGATGTCGAATATGTTGACCCCGATGTTGAAGTTGACATATCGCTCCCTTACCATATTCCCGGTCAACGCTCCCCTCTGGCCGAAATCAACTCCGAGTGTCAAGCCGTTGCTCCAGTTGAACACAGGAAGAGTGGCTCCGAGTGTGACTCCGACAGCATTTATTGTCTTCCTGTCCAGTCTGCACGAGGCCTGGTCCCAATATGCGCCCGCGCGGTAGGTAATCCTCTTGCTGTAGTAACGGATATCATTCCTGTTCGGAACTATCGAGAAACCAGCCCTGACCGACTGCGCGGCCGAAGCGCTGAACACAGCGTTGCCCACACTCGCGAATCCAGGCGTCTCGCCAAAACCGCAGGAACTCCAGTCGGAACGCAGGTAATTGATCTCAAACGTCCACTTGTCCCCTCCTTTCAAGGCTATCCCGACACCGATCTCGCTGGCAAGCCTCACCTGTCCCCTGCCCAAAGTGTCAACATAGCTCCTCGGAGACGGAGTAGAGTCGTTTATCGAGGAAATAGTCTGAATCTCATACCTTTCCACGTTACCTCTCAGACTTGTAGCGAGCCTGTAGGTGGCTCCTATGACCGCCGATACGTTCTGAGTGAGATTCCTTTCGTACTGCACACCGAACTTCGCTGTGACAGCCTCAAGATTCATATTGAATCCGCTGGAAATGCTCCTGTAGGTCGCATTGGTCATAGTGAATTGGTTGGTCTTGTGCAGATTGCCGAAATAGTACTGGCCCTCGACACCTATGGAAAGACCTTTGATGACATCATAACCGGCTCCAAAGAATATGTTAGTCATTCCGCCATAGCCCTGAACCGTGTTGGTTATCACTCCGGTGGCCGCTACTACCGACGGATCGGCTATCTTCGAAGACATATTATAGCCTATGTCGCTGTATGGAGTGACCCCTACGTACATTGCAAGTGACTTGTAGACCGGAAACGAAATCACGAAATCGTAGAAATTGAACGTGTTGTTGGAAGACCTCAGGTCGTGCTGCGCATAATACCTGTTGCCTTGCGCCACTCCGAAGTCAGCCATAAACGACTTGTCCTCCCTCGCCGTCACCGCCGCCGGATTAAGGATATTCACGTGTCTCTTGTCCCTTGAGGCTATTCCGACACCTCCCATACTCTTGTTAAAGGCCGTTCCCTGCTTCGATATCTCACCTATTCCGAACATCGAATACGGAGTATACGCATTGTACGCGTCTTCCTGGGCAAACGAAGGAAGCGCGAAGGACAACGTCAGGACAAACAAGAGTATTTTATTAACTGTTCCTTTCAACATAATACTTGTCAGCGATTAAGGCCAACCCCATCAGCACAAGATTACATACTGCAAAGATGGAGTTTTTCATTCTTTTTGCAAAATATAAAGCGTCTCCACCCGTAAAAACCACGATTTTTTCGGGAAATAAAGACAGGTAACCCCTTATTTCAAACATTATGCCTGAGACAACCCCGGACTCTATGGAGGATTTCAACGAATCACCAGTCCTCCTTACCGTGACCGGAATGTCAACAAGAGGAAGCGTCCTTGAATATCTCGACAAAGACTTGAATCTGGTCCTGAAGCCTGGGGAAATGTTGCCTCCCGAATACTCCCCGTCGGGTTCGATGACATCGATCGTGAGGGTTGTCCCGAAGTCGAACACTATGCTTCCCTTGCCTTTGAAAAGATGCCTTGAGGCTATCACAGAGGCGATTCTGTCAGGAGAAAGGTAGGCAGGCAGGGAATACTCACCGGCCACATCGGTGTGGTGTCTGTCCAGGATCACCAGATTCCCGCACTTGGAACGAAGCCTTTCCTCCTCTTCCGGCCTGATTACGATGGAGGATGAAACCACCATCACCACAGGTCTTTCCTTTTCGACCAAAGAATCCACATAGTCGAACATCTTCTCGCCCTGATAACGGAAAGTCTTTCCAAGGGTTATCCCCTCGGACCAGGCAGCCTTCAAGGCCGTGTTTCCTATTTCAATCAAAAGATTGGGCATTGTCTAAAACGGGCAAACCTTCAAAGGTAGTAATTTTATTTCAATTTATTGAGAGTCTGAAGAGCTTTCGGCAAAGAATCCATCCCGCGGCAGACTATCTTGAGTTTTCCTTCAGACTGCTTCAGGTTGAACAACCGGTCGGAGGCATTGATGTTCTGAAGAATCCCGGTGAAGACCTTTGACTTGTAATAAGGTGACATCTGGTTGGCTATGAAGAACATAATCATCATCCCGTTCTTGATGATAATCTTCTCGAATCCGAGTTTTCCACCTAAATTTCTGATTTTCACCACATAGAACAGATTGTCAGCCTCTGACGGCATCTTGCCGAACCTGTCTTCAAGCTGAGATTTCACCCGGTCTATCTCCTTGTCGCTGGTCATACTGTCGAGCTGCTTGTATATTCTTATCTTCTCGGCTGTTATGTCGATGTAGGAATCAGGTATCATCGCAGGCTGGTCGGTCTCAATGTTGCAGTCCTCGACAAATGACTCCTCGGAACGAGCCGTGGACATTCCTGTCTCGACCCCGAGTTCCTCCATAGCCTCGGCGAGTATTTTCTGATAGGTCTCGTAGCCCATATCGGTTATAAAGCCGCTCTGCTCGGCTCCAAGAAGGTTTCCGGCTCCGCGAATGTCGAGATCCTGCATCGCGATGTTGAATCCGCTTCCAAGATCGGAGAACTCCTCGATTGCCTTGAGCCTTCTTCTCGCGTCTTCCGTGATTGTCACAAGAGGAGGGACTATCAGGTAACAGAAAGCCTTTCTGTCCGACCTGCCGACACGCCCTCTGAGCTGATGCAAATCGCTGAGTCCTATGTTCTGGGCCTGGTTTATGATGATGGTGTTGGCATTCGGAATGTCCAGGCCATTCTCGATGATCGTGGTGCAAAGAAGCATATCATAGTCACCGTGGATAAAGTCCAGCATCCTGTTTTCCAAATCCTTTGACTCCATCTGTCCGTGAGCGACACAGATTCTCATATCAGGGACGAGCCTGTGAAGAATCTCGTGAATCGAAGGCAGTTCCTCAACTTTGTTATGTATGAAGAACAACTGCCCGCCCCTGTTAAGCTCGTAATTGATTATGCCGCGTATCTCGTCCTTGTCGAACAGGATGATCTCCGTCTGCGTCGGAATCCTGTTCGGCGGGGGAGTGTTGATTATGGAAAGATCCCTTGCTCCTAACAACGAGAACTGCAACGTCCTCGGGATAGGGGTGGCCGTAAGTGTCAGAGTGTCCACCGAAGCCTTGACCTGGCGAAGCTTCTCCTTGGTAGACACACCGAATTTCTGCTCCTCATCGATAATCAACAGTCCTAAATTCTTGAAATCAAACCCTTTGCCAAGCAATTTATGAGTTCCTATCACAATGTCAAGCTGTCCGTTCCCAAGCCTTTCCTTTATGTCATTGATTTCCTTTGTCGTGCGAAGTCTGCTTACATAGTCGATAGAGCAAGGGAAGTTCTTAAGACGGGACGAGAACGTCGTGTAGTGCTGGAGGGACAGGATTGTGGTAGGAACAAGAACAGCCACCTGCTTTCCGTCAGCGACGGCCTTGAAAGCCGCCCTTACGGCAATCTCGGTCTTACCGAAGCCCACATCACCGCAGACAAGCCTGTCCATAGGGCTGTTGTCCTCCATATCCCGCTTCACAGCCTTGTTGGCCGACTCCTGATCCGGAGTGTCCTCGTACATAAACGAAGACTCAAGTTCTTCCTGAAGATATGTGTCAGGGGAGTAGGCGAAACCTTGAGTGGTCTTCCTCTTCGCATAAAGCTGGATCAGTTCCTTGGCAATGTCCTTGATTTTCGACTTGGCGCTCAGCTTGAGATTCTGCCAAGTCTTGGATCCGAGCTTGTTGACCTTCGGAGGCACACCGTCCTTGGAGCGGAACCTTGAAATCTTGTTGAGCGAATGCACGGACACGAACACAACGTCGCCGTCCTTGTACATCAACTTCACCACCTCGCGCATCCTCCCTTTGTCATCCTTCATCCGCACAAGCCCTCCGAACACTCCGACCCCGTGGTCTATGTGGACGATGTAGTCTCCTATGTTGAAAGCTGTCAAATCATTGAGAGTCAACTGTTCGCTTTTCTCGACAGTCCGCCTGACACTGACCCTGTGGAAACGGTCGAAAATCTCGTGGTCAGAATAGCAGCATATCCTGTCACTCCTGTCAATGAAACCGGAATGGATGTTCTTTCCGGCCACGAACTGAGGCACAAGCCCGCTGTTTTCGAGAAGAATTGACTTCAATCGCTCGACCTGAGAGTTCTTCTCACTGAATATGAACACCTTGTACCCGCATTCCATATTCTGCCGGATGTCAGCTGTCAGCAGTTCAAAGTTCTTGTTGAACACCGGCTGAGGAGTGATGTTGAATGCCACGGCCTCCTTCGGCTCGGCACCGAGAGGAATCTCCAAAAACACTCTTCGAAATTTGGAAAGACCGCTGAAAAAATCCCTTTCCCTGTACATATCCGACGAGTCAAGCCATACCACGGTATCCTCCGGAAACAGACTCGACACACTGCCCCCTCCGGTGCATTCCGTCTCCGAAACAAGGTCAGGGAATATCTCAACCTCCTTCTTTTCCTCGACCGAAAGCTGGGTGTTGCAGTCAAACACATTGATTCTCTCAACCTCATCCCCGAAAAACGATACCCTGAAAGGGTAATTGAATGAATATGAGAATATGTCGATAATCGACCCTCTTATGGAGTATTGCCCGGGAGCCGAAACGAAATCAACCTTGTCGAATCGCTGCCCGGCGAGGATGTCACGTATGGCGTCGTGCGATATTTCCTGCCCTTCGAAGATTCTCAGAATTGAAGATTTGATGCTTTCACGCTCAGGCACAAGCTCTTCCAAAGCCTCCGGATAAGTGACAACGAACAGTCTCGAGGAATTGTCAGAGTTGGACAGAAGCTTTCCTACCGCCGATGTCCTCTGGACTCCGAGCGAAGACTTGTAGTTGCTTCTCTCCACACCTTTGCCGCTGTCCGGCAGATAAAAGACGATGTCGCCATCGGTCAGGGCATAAAGATCCGAGCAGCAGTATTCAGCGCTTTCGCGATCAGGCAGGACAATCACATTCGTGCCTCCGGCCGCGACCTGAGAGACAACGAACCATCTGGCGGACAGGAAGAGTCCCTTGCAATGGACTTCCTTCTCCGAGAGCAGCTTCCCGGAGAGTATTCTTGAGGATTCCGAACTTATCAACATAGGCACCTGAATCACGTTAAAAAACTGTTGAAAACCTTGTGGAAAACGCTTTTCAAAAAGTTCATTTCTTCGGACAATCTACTTTTCAACAACCTTTCAAAAGCTTTTCAATAACTTAACCAACAATTTATTCAACTTATAACTATCTGACACTCAATAATAAAATCAAGTTATCAACATATTAACAGTCCTATAAGAATAAAAAAATCTAAATATCTAAAATCCCTTATAATTATTGACTGCTGCTGTTGTTGCCGCGCGGCGTCACGGCAAGGGGACGCGTAAAATCCCGGCAAAACAAAACAGATTTCCGAAGCCGCTTTATTTTAGACAACTTCTCACTATCTTTGTACTGACTAATTTATTATCTGATGACAGAATTCGATCCGCACAGCACAAACGTCGGCAAAGATAAGGATTTGGACGGAATTATACGCCCTCAGGGACTGGAAGATTTCACTGGACAGAGGGAGATAGTGTCAAACCTCAGCATCTATGTCAAGGCGGCAAAGATGAGGGGGGAAGCCCTTGACCACGTGCTCTTTCACGGGCCTCCTGGTCTTGGAAAGACTACATTGGCGCACATCATCGCCAACGAGATGGGAGTGAATATGAAGGTGACTTCCGGCCCTGTTCTCGACAAGCCTGGCGACCTGGCCGGTTTGCTGACATCCCTTGAGACCGGGGACGTGCTTTTCATTGATGAGATACATCGCCTGTCTCCGGAAGTGGAGGAGTATCTCTACTCGGCGATGGAGGACTACGTGATCGACATTATGATAGACAAGGGCCCGGGGGCAAGGTCTGTACGTATCACGCTCAACCCGTTCACGCTGGTCGGTGCGACGACTCGCAGCGGACTTCTCACAGCCCCTCTCAGGGAGAGGTTCGGAATCAATTGCGCCCTTGAGTATTACGACACCTCTGACTTGATACGTATCGTGTGCAGAAGCTCGCGCATATTGAATGTCCCGATTGACGATGAGGCCGCCAAGGAAATCGCTCTCAGGAGCAGGGGAACCCCGCGTATCGCCAACGCTCTTCTCAAGAGGGTGCGTGATTTCGCCCAGGTGGTGGGGGACGGTAACATAGACATCAACATCTCCCGTTATGCGTTGGACAAGCTGAAAATCGACAAGAGGGGACTGGACTCCATTGACAACAAGATACTTCGCACGATAATCACCACTTTCAAGGGCGGGCCGGTCGGGGCGAACACCATCGCCACGGCGATCAGTGAGGATCAGGGAACCTTCGAGGAGGTCTATGAGCCGTTCCTCATCAAGGAGGGCTTCATCTTGAGGACACAGCGGGGGAGGGTTGCCACAGAGATGGCCTATCATCATCTCGGA
Organism: uncultured Muribaculaceae bacterium; assembly: GCA_964458425.1. Lineage (GTDB taxonomy): Bacteria > Bacteroidota > Bacteroidia > Bacteroidales > UBA932 > Cryptobacteroides. Next base: position 63,160 of record CAYWIW010000005.1, on the reverse strand, counting down.
CTTGATTCCGAACTTGAATCAAAAAAGAATGAGGATGCAACGTTGTTTTAGAGTGCTTATTGTAGCCTTTGCGCTCATATTCAGTTCTTTAAAGGCTTTTTGCTGCACTTCGGTGATTATTTCCGGGGGAGTGAGGGCGGATGGCCGTCCCGTAATGCTCAAGCATCGCGACACCGGCGAGCTTGACAACAGGATCGAGTGGTTCGGAGGTCCTGTGTATTCGTTCATCGGTCTTGTGAATTCGCCGTCCCGGGGCGGGGAAGTGTGGTCCGGAGTCAACAGCGCCGGATTCTGCATAATGAACACCGCCACCTACGATCTGAAGGACGACGATGTCCCGGCGTCGGAGATGGACAAAGAGGGGATTGTGATGTACAAGGCTTTGGGAATATGCTCCAGCCTCAGGGATTTCGAGAATATGCTCGATTCACTTCCTAAGCCTTTGGGGGTCGAGGCCAACTTCGGGGTCATCGATGCCCTCGGAGAGGCGGCATATTACGAGGTAAACAACCGTTTATGGAGGAAATACGTTGTGGCTGAGCAGCCTGGAGGCTATATGGTTGTGACCAATTTCACCCGGAGCGGACGCAAGGAGGACCGAAAGGGAGTTGACAGGTTTGAGAAGACTTCGGCCATAATGGCTTCGGCTGACGTGTCCGTGATTGACCACAGGTTCCTTTTCAACTCGGTGTCACGTACCGGATCGCCGGTTATGCGTGACATCACGTCCGCTTCTGTCGTGTTCGAGGGAGTCCGTCCAGGCGAGAATCCTGAAGGCACTGTGATGTGGACGCTCCTTGGCTGTCCTACTTGTACCGTCTATGTACCGCTGAAGGTCTTCGGGAGTGACCATATTCCTTGTTTTATGAAGGATTCACCGACTGGCGCGAACGCCGCGATATGCGATTCCGCGCTTGTGTTGAAGGAAAGATTCGGATTCGAGCGGGGGTGTGAGGAGGAGTGCCGGAAAGTCGAAAAGTTTGTGGACCGCAATTTTTCAAATTCGATGCCGATTCGTCGCTACGACCGTTTCACCAGGCGGATTTACCGCCGTTATCAGAAAATATGTGTCGCTAAATCATCGAAAATGCCTTATAAAATTGCTGAATACGAGAAAAATGACTAAAATTGCAGACTATTTACAGTTTCATTTGGAATTTTATAAATAACATATTCTAAATATGGCCGATAAATTAATCTCAAAGATTCCTGACGGTCCTTTGGCCGAGAAATGGACCAAACGTAAGTCGGAACTCCGACTCGTCAATCCGAACAACAGAAGAAAGCTTGAAATCATCGTTGTCGGTACCGGACTCGGTGGCGCTTCCGCAGCCGCTACTCTCGGAGAGCTTGGCTACAATGTCAAGGTTTTCTGTATCAGTGACTCACCTCGTCGCGCGCACTCTATTGCCGCACAGGGTGGTATCAACGCCGCTAAGAACTATCAGAATGACAATGACGCTGTCTACCGTCTCTTCTACGACACGATCAAGGGTGGAGACTACCGCAGCCGCGAGGCCAATGTCTATCGTCTCGCCGAGGTCAGCGCCGCCATTATCGACCAGTGCGTCGCTCAGGGTGTTCCGTTCGCACGCGAGTACGGCGGCTACCTTGCCAACCGTTCATTCGGAGGTGTTCAGGTAAGCCGTACTTTCTACGCCCGCGGACAAACCGGTCAGCAGCTTCTTCTTGGAGCCTACGCTGCCCTGAACCGCCAGATTGCCGCCGGTACAGTCGCCAGCTACCCGCGTCACGAGATGCTTGACCTTGTTCTCATCAACGGACAGGCCAAGGGTATCATCGCCCGCAACCTTGTGACCGGCAAGCTCGAAAGATTCGGCGCCCACGCTGTAGTAATCGCGACCGGTGGCTATGGCAACACCTACTTCCTTTCCACCAACGCTATGAACAGCAACGGTTCCGCCGCCTGGCAGTGCTACAAGAAAGGAGCGTTTTTCGCAAATCCTTGCTTCGCGCAGATTCATCCTACCTGTATCCCTGTACACGGAGAGCAGCAGTGCAAGCTGACCCTTATGTCAGAGTCCCTGCGTAACGACGGACGTATCTGGGTTCCAAAGAAGATGGAAGATGTGATGAGGCTTCGCAAGCACGAGGTCAAGCCTTCCCAGATTCCTGAGGAAGACCGCGACTACTATCTCGAGCGCCGTTACCCGGCATTCGGTAACCTCGTTCCTCGTGACGTGGCCTCAAGAGCCGCCAAGGAGAGGTGTGACGCAGGATTCGGTGTCAACGAGACAGGTCTTGCCGTGTTCCTTGACTTCTCCGACGCCATCAAGCGTCTCGGTCATCAGAGAGTTCAGGAGCGTTATGGCAACCTCTTCGATATGTATTTCAAAATCAACAACGTAAGTCCTTGGGAGGAACCTATGATGATTTATCCGGCCATCCACTACACGATGGGTGGAATCTGGGTTGACTACGATCTTCAGACAACAATTCCTGGACTTTACGCCATCGGTGAGGCCAACTTCTCCGACCACGGTGGAAACCGTCTTGGCGCCTCCGCTCTTATGCAGGGTCTCGCTGACGGTTACTTCGTGCTTCCTATCACAATCGCCGACTATCTTTCCAACAAGTTCGCCGAGCCTAAGACCGACATCAACGATCCAGCGTTCGTCGAGGCTGAGAAGTCTGTTCAGGCGAGAATTGACAAACTCTTCTCTATCAAGGGAAAACAGACTGTCGATTCAATCCACAAGAAGCTTGGAAACATTATGTGGGAATATGTCGGAATGGCTCGTAACGAGGAGGGTCTGAAGAAGGCCATCAAGGAAATCAACGAGCTTAAGGCTGTGTTCTACAAGGATGTTTGTGTACCGGGAGAGCAGAATCAGTTCAATCAGGAGCTTGAGAAGGCTCTCAGACTTGAGGACTTCTTCGAAATCGGTGAGCTTATGGCTCGCGACGCCCTGAACAGGAACGAGTCCTGCGGTGGTCACTTCCGTATTGAGAGCCAGACTGAGGAAGGTGAGGCCAAGAGAGACGACGCCAACTATATGTATGTCGCCGCCTGGGAGTACAAGGGAGAGGGCAAGGAGCCTGAGCTTCATAAGGAGCCTCTCAAGTACGAGTTCATTGAAGTTAAAACAAGAAATTATAAAGACTAAAATCGGCTATGGATTTCAATCTTAAGGTATGGCGTCAGAAGAACGCCAAGGAACAAGGACATTTTGAGACTTATCATATTTCCGGAATTGAGGAGGATGCCTCTTTCCTCGAAATGCTTGACATCCTTAATGAGCAGCTGATCCGCGAGGGAAACGATCCTGTAGCCGTTGACAGAGGCTGCCAGAGCAGCGGCCCTGTGTCTTTCGACCACGATTGCCGCGAGGGAATCTGCGGAGCCTGCTCGCTTTTCATTGACGGCCGCGCTCACGGTCCGGACGACCAGGTTACTACCTGTCAGTTGTTTATGCGTCATTTCAAGGACGGAGCGACCATCACTGTTGAGCCTTTCAGAAGCGCCGCTTTCCCTATCATCAAGGATTTGGTGGTTGATCGCAGCGCCTTTGACAAGATTCTTCAGGCTGGCGGATTCATCTCTGTCAGAACCGGTTCCGCTCAGGATGCCAACAACATTCTCATCTCGCACGAGAATGCCGAGAAGAGTATGGACGCAGCCGCCTGTGTTGGTTGCGGCGCTTGCGTGGCGACCTGTAAAAACGGTTCCGCTATGCTGTTCGTAGCCGCAAGGGTAAGCTCTCTCGCTCTGCTCCCTCAGGGTCGTCCAGAGGCCGCCAGAAGGGCAAGGAATATGGTTGCGAAGATGGAAGAGCTTGGTTTCGGAGGTTGTACGAACACCCGTGCCTGCGAGATGGAGTGTCCTAAGGGAATCTCCATTGACCACATCGCCCGTCTGAACCGCGAGTTCCTTAAGGCTAAGTTCTCAGAGTAGTTTTATAACTTTGCAAGTATACTAAATCCCGAATTTTGCACGTTACCAAAATTCGGGATTTAGTATATTCGCAAATTAGTATTATTTATACCATACTGATATTGTATTCGCCCCCCTGCGAATATTCTATTCTGTTTTCACGTTCTTTGTTTACTTTGGGTCTTACCAAAGGAAGTTGTTGAAAGGATAGCGTCCGGCGTGAATCTCCGCTACCATCTTGTAGATGTCGTTGCGCAGTTTCTCTATGTTGGTCTTGTTGATTGCTGACATAAAGATGCACGGTGTCTTTTCCTGAGCTATCCAGCTGTTCTTCAACTCATCCAGCGAACGGTTCTCCTTGCCTTTGGGTGTCAGTGAGAACTCATCGTACTCCTCGTACGTGTATGCGTCTATCTTATTGAAAATCACATAGACAGGCTTGTTGCTCGCTCCTATTTCCTGAAGTGTCCTCTCAACGACCTCCATCTGCTCCTCGAATCCCGGATGCGAAATGTCCACGACGTGAAGCAGGATGTCTGCTTCCCTTACCTCGTCCAACGTGCTTTTGAAGGCCTCCACAAGCTGCGTAGGCAGTTTTCTGATGAAACCGACCGTGTCGCTCAAAAGGAACGGCACATTCTCGATTACTACCTTTCTTACTGTCGTGTCAAGAGTAGCGAACAACTTGTTCTCCGCGAAAACGTCAGATTTGGCCAGCAGATTCATTATAGTGCTTTTGCCAACGTTTGTATAGCCTACGAGCGAAAGACGCACCATAGAGCCTCTATTGCCCCTTTGCGTGGCCATCTGCCTATCGACTTTCTTCAGCTGTTCCTTAAGTCGGGCAATCCTTTCCTTCACGATTCTTCGGTCGATTTCTATCTGGGTCTCACCCATACCGCCTCTCGTTCCCATACCGCCTCTCTGTCTTTCAAGATGGGTCCACATACCTGCGAGCCTTGGCAGCATATAGTTGTAGCGGGCAAGCTCCACCTGCATCTTGGCGTATGATGTCTTTGCTCTTTGTGCGAATATCTCAAGAATAAGGCTGGTTCTGTCAATCACTGAGCTGCAATTGATTACCTTTTCGATATTCCTTTGCTGCATTCCTGTCAGCTCATCGTCGAAGATTACATATTTTATCTCGTTCTCCTCGCAGTATTGAGCTATTTCATCAAGTTTTCCACTTCGTATGTAGGTTGCCTTTTCAGGTTTGTCAAGCCTTTGGATGAACTTCCTGTCACCTTTCGCTCCTGCTGTTTCCGCCAGAAACTCAAGCTCGTCAAGATACTCCATCACCTTTCTGTCGTCATCATTCTGTCTGATGATGCCGACGAACACGGCTTTTTCTGTCAATTCTTCCATATTCAATAATGTTTTCCGCTCTTTTTGTGTTCTCCGTCACGCCCTTATTAGTCTGTGTCGGCTTATTATTAAGAAGTTGCATTATCGGCGTTTCGCAATGCTGAACATCCGTAAAGAGCTGTCTTCGGTAATATTCAAAAAAAGGCCATCCGGTTGGGGACGGCCTTGTATATTCAAAATTTTCTGATTATCTCAACTGGAAAATCACTGGGAAGGTGTATGTTACCTTAACGGCGCGGTCGCGCTGCTTTCCTGGCTTCCACTTCGGAGACATCGAAACGACTCTGACAGCCTCTTTGTCAAGTGAAGAATCGACTCCGCGGAGAACTTTCACGTTGCTTACTGAACCATCAGGATTTACAGTGAACTGAAGGGTAACTCGTCCCTGTACGCCGTTTTCCTTGGCAATCTCTGGATACTGAAGCTTGGAGTTCACCCACTTTGAGAACTCGTTGGCGTCACCTCCGTTGAATGAAGGCTTCTCCTCTACGAGCTGGAAAGGAATAGCCTCTTCCTCAACGACTTCTTCCTTAACTTCCTCTACATAGTCCATAATCTCGACACCGAGGTTTGCGTCATCCTCAAGGCTCATAAAGTTGTCCTCTACCTTGATGTCATCCTCTACGATGTCAATCTGGTCTGAAAGAACAGGAATCTTTGGTGCTTCTGGTGGTGGTGGAGGGGTTTCCTGAGTGATAGGAACCATATCCTCTACTTCAACTACCTGAGTTTCCTCGCCCAGGCTGGCTACAGCCTTCTCCTTAGTGCTGTAGGAAAAAGCTCCCCAGACTACGAGAAGAGCAACCACGAGTCCGATCTCCGTGAAGAGGGTTCTTCTGTTTTCAAGATCGGCTTTTGGTGTTTTCTTGATTTCCATATTCAGTAATTAATTTTAAATATCATTATTTATGCTTATGAAGGCGTAAACCCTTCAATAGGCTTTCAAAGATAGAAATAATAATTGTCATTTCAAATTTTTTGAATTATTAGTTGTAGATTTGCGTAAAATTTAAGTCTATGGTAAGGTATTATAGTGAGGACACAAAATTCATTTTCAAGAACAAATTGGCTAACAACAGGTGGCTTAAATTAGTTGCCGGTAGTGAGATCAAGACGCTCGGTGATGTTTCAATTATCTTTTGCTCAGATAATTACATTCTTGATGTCAACATCAGATACCTTAATCACGACTTTTTTACAGACATCATAACATTCGATTACTGTGAAGGAAACAGGCTTTCCGGAGATCTTTTCATCAGTGTGGACAGCGTAAAGGAAAACTCAGTCGAATTCGGTACTGATTTCGACGAGGAGCTTCACCGCGTTATTGTCCACGGACTGCTCCATCTTATCGGTTATGATGACCATACTCCGGAGGAACAGAAAGTGATGCGCGCCAAGGAGGATTATTATCTCGGTTTCAGAGCCAGCGTTTAGTCTTTCAATCAGGAGCGCCAGTTCTTTTGTTCCCTTGATTACTTTGAATAATTATTGAATATGACATATTCCTATGATGTGATTGTGGTCGGAGGAGGGCATTCCGGTTGTGAAGCCGCTTCTGCTGCCGCTTGCCTTGGCTCGTCAGTTTTGCTCATTAATTCCGATCTTTCTAATTTCGCAAGAATGTCCTGCAATCCTGCGGTAGGCGGAATAGCCAAAGGACAGATTGTCCGTGAGATTGACGCGCTTGGCGGAATGATGGGTCTGGTCACTGACGCATCTACTCTTCAGTTCAGGATGCTTAACCGTTCAAAAGGTCCGGCTATGTGGAGTCCCCGCGCCCAGTGTGATAAACAGCTCTTTTCCCAGTGCTGGAGGAATATTCTTGAAAGTAATTCTAAATTAGATATTTACGCCGATTTTATCACTTCTTTCCTCTTTGAGAATTCAAAAATCTGCGGAGTCAAGACTAATACCGGCGCAATTTTTAAATCTCGGGCCGTTATTCTGGCCGCCGGAACATTCCTGAACGGCCGTATGTTCATCGGTCGCACTTCTTTTGAAGGAGGCAGGATAGGGGAGTTGTCATCTCACGGTCTGACCGAGCAATTGGTGTCGCTCGGTCTCCGGACTGACAGGATGAAGACAGGTACTCCTCCGAGAATCGACATATCTTCAGTTGACACGTCTAGGTTGCAGAAACAATTGGGTGACGAAGTGCCGGAGAGGTTTTCTTATATGGATTCTTTGTCGGCTGTTCAGGGGAACGGAAGTCAGATGCCTTGTTTCATTCTTCACACCAATGAAAAGGTACACGAAATCCTCAGGTCCGGATTCAAGGATTCCCCTATGTTCACCGGAATGATTACAGGCCGGGGACCGAGGTACTGTCCGAGTATCGAGGACAAGCTAAGGGTTTTTCCTGACAAGGATTCGCATCAGTTGTTTCTTGAGCCGGAGGGTAGGGGAGTCAATGAATACTACCTTCAGGGCTTTTCCTCTTCGCTTCCGTTGGATGTCCAGATGGACGCTCTTCATTCTATCGAGGGATTGGAGAGCGCAAAGATATTCAAGCCAGCCTATGCTGTCGAATATGATTACTTTGACCCTACGCAACTTTCTGAAACTCTTGAAGTTAGAGAAATTGAAGGGTTATATTTCGCTGGTCAGGTCAATGGTACTACCGGTTATGAGGAAGCTGGTGCCCAAGGAATTGTCGCCGGAATCAATGCCCATCAGAAAGTCCACGGACTTGAGCCTTTCATTCTTCGCAGGGATGAATCTTACATCGGTGTTTTGATTGACGATTTGATTACCAAAGGTGTTGACGAGCCTTATAGAATGTTCACTTCGAGAGCGGAGTACAGGATTCTTCTTCGTCAGGATAATGCTGATTTGCGTCTCACTGAAAAGTCCTATCGGATTGGACTTGCTTCCGAGAGTCGTTACCGGATTATGCAGGAGAAGTACGAAGCAGCGGACGCTTTGTCCCGGATGTGCGATGCAGTGAACATCCGGGCTGATGTGATTAATGATTATCTTGTCTCGCTTTCTTCCGCTCCTCTTTCTGAATCCAAACGTATTTCAGATTTGGCTTCCCGACCTGAGCTTTCTTTAAGTGATTTATTGGATTTTGTTCCACGTGGAACATTTGATAAGTTTTCCGTTGAATTGCCGGAAGGGGAGAGTGCGCTTCTTGCGCATCGTAGAAAGGAGATAATTGATTCGGTAGAAATCGGGGTAAAGTACAAAGGATACATCGAGCGCGAGAAGTCCATCGCTGATAAGATATCCCGTCTAGAGAATTTGAAAATTCCTCAGGATTTTAATTTTGACAAGGTGTCCGGCCTGACCATTGAGTGCCGTCAGAAGCTCGCTCGTTACAAGCCGTCCACCATTGCCCAGGCTTCCCGTATTTCGGGCGTTTCTCCTGCCGACATATCTGTTCTTCTTGTATATTTCGGTAGGTAGTATCAGCCTTCCGGTTTGTAAAGCATTCTCAAGCCTCACCTGTTGGCCGCAATCATTGTGATTGTCAGGAAATCCTTTTGTCCGGTGATTTAGGATTGCCTTGAATAGCATCTTCGAGTGTGAGGAGTGAAGCGCAAATGAAGTCGGTTCTGTGCTCACCAGATGTGCGGAATACCTACATCATCTGTAGTGCGGATTTGATGATTTGCTCGACTTTGGCGTTAGGATTGGCTTTAAGGACAGCCTGTATGGCCTTGTTGACAGCCGGTTTTGCGAAACCGAGCATAATGAGAGCGCGGCTGGCCTCTTCGACAATCTCGCTGCGGTTGCCGCCGAAAAGTTCAGTTGAATCCGTCCCTTCACCCTTGACGATTTTGTCTTTAAGCTCAAGAACAAGCCTCTGGGCGCTTTTCACCCCGATTCCTTTCACGCTCTTTATCCTTGCAATGTCTTCCGAGAGTATAGCTTGCCTGATTTCCTCCGCAGACAGTGAGGAAAGCATCATACGGGCAGAATTGACTCCGATTCCTGATACGCTGATCAATAATTCGAATAGTTCGCGTTCGTCTTTTGTCGCAAAGCCGTAATAAAGCTCGGCGTCCTCGCGGAGATAGTGGAAGATGTAGGCGGTGGCCTCCTTTTTATCCTGAAGAGCCTGATAAGTCTGCAATGAAATCAGAATGCGATATCCTATTCCGTTGTTTTCTAAAATCAGTTCGGCAGGCGATAGCCCGGCTATCGTTCCTTTGATGTAATCAATCATATTCATTATGTTTTATAGAAAGCAAAATTAGCAATTGTAATCGCAAATCACTACATTTCGTGAGAACTTCTTTGAAACTGTTTTCAGTCATCCGTTCTTCCGAAGCTTTTGATTATATTTGCAAGATTGAATTAGATTCTACGATGAATATTCAGGAACTCAGGAATATGTTTCCGGCGCTTTCGCACACAGTGTACGGTAAACCGCTTGTCTATTTCGACAATGCGGCCACCGCCCAGCGTCCGCAGTCTGTGATTGACAAATGGACGGCTATGACTGTGGAGGCAAACGCCAATATCCATCGGGCGGTCCATAAATTGGCCGCAGATGCAACCGATGAGTATGAAAGCACAAGGGATGCTGTCAAGGAGTATCTCAACGCTTCATCCCGAGATGAGATAGTGTTCACTTCCGGGACTACCGAATCCATCAATCTTGTGGCTTTTTCATTCGGCGAGACTTTCGTGAACGAAGGTGACGAGATTATCGTCTCCGAATCGGAGCATCATTCCAACATCGTTCCCTGGCAGATGCTTTGCCAGCGGAAGGGGGCGGTTCTGAAAGTACTTCACGTTGATGAGGATGGTCACTTGAGTCTTGATGAGCTTGAATCTCTGCTTTGTCCGAGGACTAGAATTGTAGCTGTCACCCAGATTTCAAATGTGCTTGGAATTGTCAATCCGATAAAGGAAATAGTCCGGATTTGCCATTCGTCTGGTTGTCCGATTCTAATCGACGGAGCTCAGGGAATTGTTCATCAAGGAATTGATATTCAAGATATTGACTGTGATTTTTACGCATTTTCCGGACATAAGCTCTACGCTGCGACCGGAACCGGAGTTCTTTACGGCAAGCGTGAGTGGCTTGACAGGATGGTTCCTTATCAGGGTGGGGGAGAGATGATCGCGACCGTGAGGTTTTCCGGCACGACATATGCGCCGCTGCCTGAAAAATTCGAGGCCGGGACGCAGAACATAAACTCCGTTCCGACTTTGAAATCAGCTATCGAGATTGCTAAATTAATGAATGATAAAGAGTTGTGTGATGCTCAGAAAGCTATTTCCGAGTACCTGCTCAAGGCTCTGACTGACAATCCGAGAGTCCGTGTTTACGGCGTTCCACGTGGAACTGAATCGAAAATCCCTCTTTATTCGTTCAGCGTTGATGGAGCGCATCACGAGGATCTGGCTTTGATTTTGGACAAAATGGGAGTTGCAGTACGTTCCGGCCAGATGTGTGCTGAACCTCTTATGGACAGATTTGGGGTGACCGGGATGCTCCGGGCTTCGCTTGCTCCGTACAACACGATGGAGGAGGCTGAATATTTCATCAACTCGCTTGAAAGGGCGATAGCGATGTTGGTTTAGTGATTATTGTATGTGGGTGTTTAAGCATTCCGGCGTTGTGTCATTCCCGCCTGTTCTGTGACTGAAGGAGCAGAGGCCGAAGAAAACCGGTGCCGGGTACAAATAGAAAAGAAGGTAACAATGAATACACTTGAGGAAGCAAAGCAAGCTGTGATTGATGATTTCTCTATGTACGATGAATGGCTCGACAAATACGAGTACCTCATCGACTTGGGAAAGAATCTTGAAGTCTATCCTGAATCAGAAAAGACTGAAGATAAATTGATTAAGGGGTGTCAATCCCGCGTTTGGCTTGACTGGAGGCTCGAAGACGGAAAACTTTACTTCAAGGCTGACAGCGATGCCATCATCACCAAAGGGATAATCTCTCTTTTGGTCAGCGTCTATTCGGGACGCACTCCGAAGGAAATTGCCGCCGATGACTTTGGTTTCATCAACCGTATAGGGCTTAAAGAGAATCTTTCTCCGACAAGGGCCAACGGTCTTGTCTCTATGATAGACACCATCAAGGCTGTGGCATTGGAGAACAGCTGACGGTCTCGGTGAAGATGTCCGCTGTTGAGAAGGCTTTTTGAACTTCAAATCGCACGAGAGAACAGCTGGCGGCGGGGAAGTGTTTTGTTGGAATATTCATTATAATTGATTTGTATGGGCGTATTCGATAATAATATGGAAGAGGAAAATAAGGCTGCGCAGGCTTTGCCGGACGGGAGGGAAAGTGAGGTTCTTTCCGCCGAGGATGTAAAGGAGCTTGCTCCGCTGTATGACAATGTGGTTCTTGCTCTCAAGCAGGTCTATGACCCTGAGATTCCGGTCAACATCTACGATCTTGGACTCATCTACGACCTTGTCATAAGCAAAAGCCGTGAGGCTTACATCAAGATGACGTTCACAGCGCCGAACTGTCCTATGGCGGATGAGGTTCTGGACGAGGTGCAGAGGAATGTTTCAGACGTTCCCGGCATAAAGTCCTGCAACGTCGAGCTTGTTTTCGATCCGGCCTGGGATCAGTCTATGCTTTCGGATGAGGCTCGTCTTGAACTTGGTCTTGACGACATTGACACTCCTGGCGGCAGGTTCGATCCAGGCTCCGGTCCGGACTATTCAAAGGAGCCGAATTCCTGACAATTGGTGCTTGTCCCGTTGTGAGCCGGCTTTTACTGGACTCGTTCCACGGGATGGGTCTTATTGTGTTGATTTTTTTATAATATTTTAATATTCAATGGCTTTCGTTAGTATCTACTTTTCTCTTGGAAGCAATCTCGGCAACCGTGAGAAGAACATCGAGGAGGCTCTTCGCCGTATGGACGAGGCCTTCGAAGGCCATTATACCGCCCTTTCACGCCTCATCGAGACCAAGCCGATGGGTTTCACCGGCGGAAAATTTCTGAACGCCGCTGTCCTTTACCGCACTTTCCGCCCCGAAGTTCCGGCTGAGGAAGCCGCTATGGAGGTTCTTCGCAAGATAAAGTCGATCGAGCGCTCTATGGGCCGCACCGATCCTCCTGAATATGACATCAGCGGCAACCGTGTCTACCATTCCCGCATAATCGACATAGACATCCTCTTCTACGGTACTGAGCGCATATCCCTTCCAGATCTGACTATTCCACACCGGGACATCGCATCACGCCCCTTCGTGATGCTGCCTCTTCAAGAAATCGCCAAGCCATCCCTGAAATCCGCTTTTCCCGAATATTTCGCCGGTCACTGATTTACCGATGCTGTGAAATTTCCGGTTGATTATGAGATTAATACGTGAGTTTGATTACTGCTCTCCGATATTTTAGAACCTCGAGCGTACTGTAAGTGCCAGAAGTTATTACCTGATTACCTGATTTGGATTATCCATTTTGGATAATTATATTTGCGTAAATCTTATTAGGTATGGTAAAGGTTCATATTCCGTTTATAACTGGGGGTATATTCCTGAAGAGTGCTTATGTGACCGGAAAGATGAGACTTTAAGGTTGACCGAATCTTTGATCAACAGGAATGATACTGTGCTGTTCTTGCCTCGGAGGTTCGCATCAGGAGGGTCAACAGGGAGTACAACAATGCGTGAAACTAATTCAAACAGATTCTAATCCATATTTAAAACGTACAGTTGCAATGAAGAAAGTTATTACCGTTCTTGTCCTTGTCGCTCTTGTGGGCGCCGTGGCGGTGGTCACCTGTCCTGACAAGCAGGCTCATCAGGAAGCCATTATGTCTGTCATCAACGAGAAAATATACGACGAACTTCAGACTGAAAATACTGAAATGCAAGTCATAAGCGCCTGGGTAGGATCTCTGGGGTCAACTTTTGCGTCCAGCATAGTTGACAATCGTCTCACCGTGAAGAATCATTTTCTTTGGTCTTCCGGTGAATTAAAAGACCTCGAAGGCAACAGTTTAAGAGTCTCCGTTGGAGTCTTCGGCCACGTTTATACCTTCGACAAAGAAGACCTTGACAACGCCATAGAAGAGATGACAAAGTAGAAGCTGGCCTTTAGAAGTTGTTTAAATTTAACCAGCACAACCCCTTTCTTCTCGGATTTTGCTAAACGTTGGCGATGCATCGAGCTAGGAACGCTGTGCAGAGGGGCGGTTTTCGCCAGCTAAGGTTTATACGACCGTGCTGGCGACCAATCGGTCTCTGACGCACTCCCGGATGGGGTGATTCTGCCAGCATTTAGCAAAGTCAAGCTTGATAATGCAATGTCAACATACGCTAAATTATTTGGATCGATGAAATTTAATCCGTAAATTTGCTTCTGCTATGTTATAAAAAATGAACGAAGTTAAAGTAATAGAGTTATTTGCCGGAGTCGGAGGATTTCGTGTGGGTCTCGAGAAGGCGGACGAGAATTTTTATAAGACTGTTTGGGCAAACCAATGGGAGCCTGCTACGAAGGTTCAGCACGCTGCTATTGTCTATGAGAAAAACTTCGGGAAGGGTAGTGTTTCAAATGTAGATATCAATACTGTACCTGTAGAGGATATACCTGACCACGATATGTTAGTCGGTGGGTTTCCTTGTCAGGACTATTCTGTGGCATCGACTCTCAGTAGGTCTAAGGGAATAGAAGGTAAGAAAGGAGTTCTTTGGTGGTCTATATACAATATTCTCACGAAGAAAGGCGATAAGGCTCCGAGTTTATTACTTCTCGAAAATGTTGACAGACTCCTTTTATCTCCGGCAAAGCAACGAGGACGTGATTTTGCGATTATTCTTGAGTGCCTTAACGAGCAGGGATATATTGTAGAGTGGCGAGTAATTAATGCCGCTGATTATGGAATGCCTCAGAGGCGTCGCAGGACTTACATCTGTGCTTACAAAAAGGGGAGTCCAATTTATAGAGATTTCACAAATCCTTCGGACTGGATTTATAAGGAAGGAATATTTGCAAAGGCTTTTCCTGTTGATTACCAAGATAGTCTTCCTCTCTATTCTCACAAGCTATCGAATGTAAAGAAGAATAGATTGGTGGATATTACGGAGAATTTCAACAAAAAAGGAGGAGATAGTCCGTTTGCTAAAGCAGGAATGATGATAGATGGCATTGCGTATTCCATAGATGTGATTCCTGTATTTAATGGATGCCCAATGTATTTAAAAGATTGTCTTGTTCACGGTAAAGACCGTCCGTTTGATATAGAGTCTTTCTATATCCCTGATAATCAAATTGAACGTTGGCGTTATTTTAAAGGTTCAAAGCGTGAAGAAAGAACTAAGGCAGATGGCTTTAAGTATTTCTATACTGAAGGAGCGATGGATTTTCCTGATTCAATTGATAAACCGGCACGTACAATTATCACATCTGAAGGTGGGAAAGGCCCAGACAGATGCCGTCACGCAATAAAAGATGAAACTGGACGCATACGACGCCTGACACCGGTGGAACTTGAACACGTGAATATGTTCCCGTCTAATTGGACTGAGTGTGAGGGTGTAGATAACGGAAAACGTGCATTTCTAATGGGAAATGCTCTTGTTTGTGGAATTGTGACAAAAATCGGGGAGGAAATCGAGAAAAGACTTAAGGATGAATAGTTGAGCCTTATTCTCTTACAAATTATCTCTCTTTTTCGACAATTTGCTGGATGTATTCGTGATTGAACCAGTAGCAGTATTTTTTGCACATTCCTCCATTAGGATTGACGGCAAGGTCTGAAGAGTCTTTGGCCTTTGGTCTGACGTGGAATTTTAGATGTTCTCCTTCCTTGTAAAAATGTGCAGAATCTATGTTATTCGCTGACACATTGTCCTTTATGTTTTGCCAATATGATTCTGCTGTCTTCAGGTCTTCATACGGCATTGTCCAGAAGAACGCTTTCATCAGGCGGTAATCCACTTTACCGTTGTATTCATAATTTTGGAACACTATAAAGAGAAAACGACTGGTAAAAAGTTCATATAGTCGAGATTCATACCAATCATCCTCTTGCAGTATCTCGAAGTAGTTGATGTTCTCGAATGACATTGCCTCGTTTGGTCGGCCGGATTTCTGTAGCCGTATAGTCTTGATGCGGATGCCGGACTTACGAAACTCCTCTGATTTTGTCACATCGTCTCCACGAGTTCCTTGCATAGTGAGAATCGCATTGGCTATGAGGGCGTATTTGCTCTTTGCTTTTGATTCCTTAAGTCCAAATATCTCACAAAGTTCAGAATAACTCTTTCCTATATATTTCCTGAATCTGTTCAAAAGAATACTCTCAAACGTTTGCTTCTTGAGTTCTTCAGTAGAGATAAGATCCTTACCGTAACCTTTAATAAGTGCCTTTGTATTTACTCCGGCAGGTTCTCCATAATGTTGAATGAAATCCAGAATCGTGCGCATATACTGTGGCTTAAGTGAGAAGGCTCTTTTAGGTGCCGGTACATCACACTTCTTTCCGTTAGGCAACGTGTAGAAGATGTCAGAATCTCCTTTTTGTCCTTTACGACACGCTCCAAGATATGTGGTGTCTCCTTCAGAAAGCTCGTGAGCCTTGCCGCAGCGAATTTTGTCCACAATCTTATTGTAGTCTTGTTCCATTATTAAGAGATCCTTTTCAGGAATCTGCCACAGAACAGAATACAAGAACTTGAGGTGTTGAACAGGAACTTGTGCCTTATGAAGATAAAAAAGAATCAGCATAATGGCGCACTTGACATAAACGTGAGACTCCTTGAATGTGTGCTTATGATCTTCGTTATAGTCTATCATCGAACATACAAGGCGCTCCTTAATTTGAAGATCCTTATTTGTAAGTTCCTTCAATGGTGTACACTTAAGTTCTATACCGGCTTCCTCAAAATCTGGAGTAGGGTCACTATTAGGTTCGTATCCAAAGAAATATCGCTCAACCATTTGACCTAATCGTCCTTTCCCCGTATTATCTTCATTAAGTTCACGACCAACTGTTTCTTCAAGTGTTTTGCCTAGAAGGTTCTTACTATACTCCCAAATGGAGTACTTGTTTGTAATATCGTATGGTAATTCTTTTCTTTTCATAGTACAATTGTTTATTATAATGCGAAAATTAATAAATTACAGTTATATATGCAAACGGATGCCACTTGTAAAAGAAAAGACATAGCCGCGTTTAAAAAAATAATTGCGGCGGATTTCCAAGTATTCCGGCGGTGGGGGAGACGGTGATGAATGTTGGTTGAAAATCACTATATTTGTAAGTTTTTAGGAACTGAGAATTTAAGTACGATATACTATGACACAGGACGAACTGTTCAAGGTGCTGGTGGCACATTGCAAGGAGTACGGGTTCATATTCCCGTCAAGTGAGATTTATGACGGATTGGCGGCGGTCTATGACTACGGTCAGATGGGCGTGGAGCTGAAGAACAACATCAAGCAGTACTGGTGGAACGCTATGACAAGGCTGAACGAGAACATCGTCGGCATTGATTCCTGCGTGTTTATGCACCCGAAGACTTGGGTTGCTTCCGGGCACGTGGCCGCTTTCAATGATCCGCTCATCGACAATAAGGACTCAAAGAAGAGATACCGCGCCGACAATCTTATCGAGGATTATCTCGGCAAGATCGAGGAGAAGATGAACAAGGAGGTTGAGAAGGGACGCAAGAGGTTCGGAGAGGCTTTCAACGAGGAACAGTTCCGCGCCACGAATCCTAACATCCTGAGGGAGAAGGCTAAATACGATGAGGTTCACAACCGTTATGTGGCTGCGGAGCAGGCAAACGACCTCAAGGAATACAAGCAGATCATCCTTGACTGCGACATAGTTGATCCTATTTCAGGGACAAAGAACTGGACAGATGTGCGCCAGTTCAACCTTATGTTCTCGACGCAGATCAGCAACACCGGGGATGCGGATGACAAGATCTACCTCCGTCCGGAGACGGCTCAGGGAATATTCGTAGAATATCTCAACGTCCAGAAAACCGGCAGAATGAAGGTTCCTTTCGGAATCGCACAGGTCGGAAAGGCGTTCAGAAATGAGATTGTTGCGAGACAGTTCATATTCAGAATGAGAGAGTTCGAGCAGATGGAGATGGAATTCTTCTGCCGTCCTGGAACAGAGATGGAGTGGTTCAAGAAGTGGAAGGAGAACCGTATGAAGTGGCACGTGAGCCTTGGAATGGGTGCGGAGAACTACCGCTTCCACGACCACGAGAAGCTGGCCCATTACGCCAACGCCGCGACTGACATCGAGTTCAATTTCCCGTTCGGCTTCAAGGAGCTTGAGGGAATCCATTCACGTACCGATTTCGACCTTGGCAACCATCAGAGGCTGTCTGGAAAGAAGATACAGTACTTCGACCCGGAGACGAACGAGAGCTATGTCCCTTATTGTGTGGAGACTTCCATCGGTGTGGACAGAATGTTCCTTGCGGTGCTCAGCCATTCCTACAAGGTCGAGAAGCTTGAGGGAGGCGAGAGCCGTGTAGTTCTGGGCATTCCTGCCCCTCTGGCTCCTGTGAAGGTTGCCGTCCTGCCGTTGATGAACAAGGACGGTCTGCCGGAAAAGGCCAGGGAGGTGATGAACGAACTGAAGTACGATTTCAACTGCCAGTTCGACCCGAAGGACTCCATCGGAAAGCGTTATCGCCGCCAGGATGCCATAGGCACGCCTTTCTGCGTCACTATCGACCACGATTCGCTGAATGACAATTGTGTCACCATCCGCGAGCGCGACACGATGGAGCAGAGAAGGGTTCCTATCGCGGAACTCCGTTCGATTATTGACAAGGAAGTCAATATGAACAACTTTCTCAGGAAGCTTTAATGAATATTACGGCTCAGGCGGTGTCGCTTGAGTTGGTGGTCAAAGGATTCCCCCTGTCCGTATTTTGCACGTTACCAAAAATACGGACAGGGGGAATCCTTTGACAGTTGACTGTTCCTGCGCTATTATTCGCTTGATGAGGTCACTGAGCTTGTTGAAGTGCCGCAGTGTCAAACAAATAGTGACCGAGCGGGATTTTAGAGCTTCAGGTCTACACGGATAGGGTAATGATCCGAGGGATGGCAGAAATTCTTTATCCGCGGGTCGCGGAATGACTTTGCGAATCCTGTCCTGATGATTTCCGCCGAGCGCACCCTCTTGAACAAAGGCTCGGTCATATAGACAAAATCGATTCTTTTTCCAGACAGAGTGCTTGCCTTAAAGTCTCCGGGATGCAGTCTGTCTATGACATCGATGTACGGAGTGTTTTCAGTGACATAGTCGTGGACAAGGAATCCCTTGTCGTCATCGTCCATCTTGTATATGTGGTTGTCAACACGGGATCTGGCGTTGAAGTCACCGAGCATCATCCAGTACTGTGAGGCTGCGTCAGGAACGCTCTCCACGGTCTGTCCGCAGACATATTCCATCTCCTTGGCTCTGAATATGTCCCCTTCCTGACGGGCTGTGCTTGCGGTTTTGTCGTCCGTATTGTAACCGTATTTGAAAGGCCAGGTGTGCAGTGTGACAATATTCATAGTCTTGTTTCCCACTTCCACCTGTGCCCATCCTGCTCCGTGTACAACCACGATGTCATCACCGTTGCCGGTGATTCTCTTGACTATGCGAATCGGGTATCTGGACGTGATTACCTGTGGAAAAGTGTCCCTTTTTCCGCACACAAGCACATAGTTGTGTCCGTAGCGTCTCGCAAGCAGGTCCCAGTTCCAAGGAAGATAGGCTTCCTCGCAACCGGCTATTTTGACGGAAGTGTCTGTCCTGTAACGTGATTCGGCTTCGCACCAGACACAGATGTCGGGATTCTCGGATTTCACGAACTCCACGAAATTGTCATAGTTGTGTCCTTGGTCGTCCCACATTCCGTTCTGGATGTTCCAGTAAAGAATCCTCAGGTTCCGTCCTGACGCCGGGAGAGCCGACGAAAGGACGAGAATCGAGAATATGGCTAAAAACAATTTTCTGTGCATAAAACTACCTCTTTGATGTTTCCGGAGCTTATTTTGCCGGAATCTCTCCTGCAAACTCATTGCCGGACACTACGGAAGGCTGTGTCTTCGGGGTAAAGAATATGTACGAACCGAAATTCTCCGCCGTGATGGTCACAACCTTGCTTTCATCCGAGTACGGGCCAACCTTTCCACCGACTTTGTTGTTCTTTATTGTGATGGTCTTGTTGTTGGTGTTGGCGAGGATGGAGGCGATGAACCTCTTGGTCGCGTCAGAGGCGTTGAATATGTCGGAACGGACTTCACCGTAATTCTCGCAACCTTCTATTACACAAGTGTTATCATTTGTCTGTCCGGCTATTCCTCCGGCATATCCTTTCGTGGTGTTTCCCGCCACCGCATAGATGATGTCGCCTTTGTTGACACAGTTTATCACAGATGTCTGGACACTAAGCGCCGAGACGATGCCGGCCACACGGGTGTTGGAGGCCTTGGTGTCTGTGTTTGTGATGTCAGCGAAGTTCCCGCAGCTTTCCAACGTGGCGTTCTTGTTCAATGTGGCCACTACACCGGCGTTTCGCGATGCCTGGACATTCATCGTTCCATAGTTGTCGCAGGATTTGACAGAGACGCGCAGGGCCCCGGACGCGGATTCGGCGTAGCCTATGACTCCTCCTATGGAGAATGCTGTGCCTCCGTTCTTGGTGTTGGTCGTGTTGACCGACTTGAATGTTCCGTAGTTGGAACAGTTTGTCACCTGTGCGGCAACCTCTCCATCCGAATAGACCGATCCGGCGATTCCTCCGAATCTCTGGCTGACATTATTGCTGCCGCCAGAGATGTCGAATGACGCATACGAGGCACAATTATCAACAGTGGAGTTGACCACGGCTCCGGCCACAGCGCCACCGCTGGCCATAAGTGCTGATGAAGATGTGAATGACGAGCCTTCTCCGACGGTGAGATCCTTGACAGTGGCTCCGTCAAGAACTCCGAACAAACCTCCGGCGTAACCCTTAACTGCATCGCTGGACACGGTCATATTCAATCCCTTGACAGTGTGGTTCTGACCGTGGAATGTCCCCTTGAACGCCGCTCCGCTCACTTCTGTTCCCGAGAATGTTCCGTTTCCGATAGGAATCCATTCCTTGATTGAGGACAGGTCTATGTCCTTTTCGAGATAGACATCCATATTCTCCGTGCCGTCTTGGGAGTTTACTTTCCCGGCGAAGGCGACAAGATCATCGGCCGATTCGATGAAGAGTCTGGTTTCCTTTGCCTTGGTGAAGAAAACAGGTCTGAGGACAGTCAGTCTGTCCAGATCCGTGGCCATCACGATGAGATGACCGGAAGTGAAGTCGCTTCCGAAAGACACACTGATTTCCTGAGCTTTCTTGTCGATTGCCGCATTTACGTCCTTGGCCTCTGCGATTGCGACTATCGCCTCTCCGGCTTTGCCTCCCGTGACATCATAACTGATGGTCAAAGTTTGTCCAGGGTTGGCGATTGTGATGTTTAATAAAGATGAAAGACTGAGATTCAATGAGTTCTGTACCGGAATGGTTATTTTCGTTCCATTTCCGAGTGTGACAGAAAGATTGCCGTCCGCATCCTTGATAACATTCTTGATGATAGAGGCGCTTCCGTCCGCCGCCTCTATCGGATTGCCTTCCGAATCGACTATGCGCTCCCCGTTGACAGTCCAGTAACCCTGTCCGTCAACAGAAATCACAGGGGCTTTCCCGGCAGCCGGAACGCTTTGTCCGCCGACTGTGATGTCCTTTGTCTCCCCGGCGGTTGTTACAGTCCAGTAATAAAGTCCGTTCGCATCTTTGCGCACACCGACCACAGGAACATTGATGAGTTGTTCCCGTGCGGCTATGACAGCTGTCTTTTCCTCGTTATCGTTGTCCAAATAAGTCAGCGAATAGCTCCCGTCGCTGTTTTTCTCGATGGATGTGATGACATTGCCGGATGTCAGCAGCCCCAACACCTCGATTTGCCTGTTGGCCTCGTCTATTCTGGACTGAAGCGCCGCGATTCTGTCTTTTATGTCATCGAGCCTGTCCAGAAGCGGATCCTCGTTAAAACTGCATCCAATGACAGACGACACTATCATCAGAACAAGCGGTAATATGGTCATTAACTTTTTCATTGTCTTCATATTATTGATTGTCAGAAGCGTTGAAGTACTTTGAGTTCTGGTAGCCGTAGGCGTTATGGACGGTGGCGTCGGGAGCACTTTCCGGATTACTCTTGAAATCAGCCCATTCACCTACCTTTCCGCCTCTGGTGCAACCTGTTATCCTGATGTTGCAGTAGCCTGCCGCCCATCCCGGGCCGTCTCCGCCGCTATGGTCTTCGGCCTGCGGTGTGATGTGGCTGAGAATGATTCCCGTGTTCGAGCATCCTGAGATGACACCTCCCTTGAAGTGTCCTACAAAACCTCCGGCGCGGCAGCCTGTGTGCGAGAATATGTTTCCTCTGTTGACGCAGGATTCCACGGTGACGTCAGCGGCCTCCGACCCTCCGATGATTCCACCTATTCTTTTGGCGTTGCCGTAGCCATCGTAGTCAAGATAGTTGTCCTCGATCAGTCCGGCGTTGACACATTTGCTGACAGTGACCTTGTTTCCGGCTTTCTCGCTTCCGTGGATTGTTGCGATGATGCCTCCGCTTCGTCCGTTAGGGCCTGTCAGATGTCCGTAGTTAGTACAGTTGATGAAGCTGCTCTCCTTGCCTTTCTTCACATAGGACATAATTCCGGCCACCTGCAATCCTGTTCCACCGGCCTGCGCGTTCGCCACCTTTGACTTCACGAGGATGTCTCCGTAATTTTTCACGGCTTCATCCTTCGTCTTTCCGCCGACAGTGACATTCAAGCCGCTGCCGATGATTCCGGCAAGGCTGGCAGGCATCGCCTGAGGGCATTCTCCCTCGAATATGATGCTGACATTGTTTGTGACGTTGGTGATTGTCACACCTTCGGCATAGCCGATGACTCCGGCCACGGATGGTGTCACGTCAGGTGTTCCGGTCAAGGTTATGGCATCACCGGCGGCTCCTACCACAAGGTTGCGGATGGTTGCCCCTTCAGCGGCCCCGAAGAGTCCATAGACGCTGTTCTTGCCCAAGTCGCAAGTCCAGTTGATTCCCGTGATTCTGTGTCCATTACCGTTGAACTTGCCTTTGAAGGCGTTGACGAATGAATATGCCGGCATCCCCGAGCCTTCTCCGGAAGCGTTTCCTGCCGGTGTCCATTCGATGCCGGTGAGATCAATGTCGGAAATCAGGCAGACTTCTCCGTCGGCGTTCTCCCAACGAGTGGTGGACGCTCCCGCATTGACGCTGCGGACGAACTCCATAAACTCTCCGGCATCGGCGATACCCTTGTCTGAAGGATTGTCTGGACCTTCTCCTCCCTTTATGACAGGACTTTGTCTTACGAGAATGGAAGTCGAGACATCGTAGAGGCTGTTCTTAAGGATGATGCGTCCTTCGCGAGGAGTATTGGTCCCGCTTTCGAAATAATCAGCGACAAAATCAAGGTTGGATGTATGTAAGGCTTTGGTGGCTACGGCTTTAAGCCAGGGTTCGTTTTCTTTTGCCACTGATGCCTCCACGTCTATGCTGTGGGACACCCTGACAGTGAACCGGGTCATTTCTCCGCTGAGATTGATGACCGGCTCGCCCAGAGGAGTGATCAGTTCGTTGTCCTTGATGTAGTTCTCGAACTCTATCACAGCCTTTCCGTAGGAAAAGAACAAAGGCTTATAGACAATCTCGTCTCCGGCACAGGCCGTGATCACGACATTGCCCTCTTCCGCTCCTTCATCCAATGTCACGGAAACCGTCTTCAGGCTTTCGTTGACATAGACCTTGACGTTGTAGGCTGTAAGATAATCGACGACGGCCTCCTCTGCCATCACTCCGCTCAGCTTGTAGCCGACGGTCACAGGCGAGCCGTAACTCTCCACGCCGATAAATGACGGAGAGGTGAAAGATATGCCAAGAGATTCGTTGTACTTGACGGAAAAACCGCTGCCGTCAGTCAGACTGAACACGACAAGCCCGCTTCCACTGTCCGCGACTATGTCCTTGAATATGCTGTCAGTCATATCTTTGGCAAGAACCCCCGTGCTTTCCCCGTTGACTGTCCAGTAACCGTCATTGTCAATCCCTATCGAAGGTTCGGGACCGCTTACGGGCATTTTCCGTCCATCCTTGTCAAGAATCCATTCCCAGGAGTTTCCGTTGTCCCTGGTCTGTCTCCAATAGAGAACCCCCTCAAACTCTGCGATGCCTATCATAGGGGACTTGTCCAGATCGGAAGCCTTTGCAAGTGTGACAGTCTTTCTCTCGCCGTTCTTGTCCTGATAGGTTATGACGTAGTTTCCTTTATCGTCTGTCCCTAGACGCGAGATGAAGCCTCCTGACACGAAATCAGAGACCGCACCCAGCTGTGACTCCAGATTGTCGGCCTTTTGCTCAAGGGCGGCGATACGGTTTTCAAGATCTTCGATCCCGCTCTCGATTTCGGAAGAATCGTACGAGCAGGAGAATAATGCGACCGAAGTCAGGAATATTGCTGTTATAGCAGGAATCTTTCTCATAATATGCTATTTCTTACGTACATAGATATAATTCATACAACTGCGTTCTCCGTTGCTGTCGCTCGGTCTGCTGACAAGTCCCGGGACACCGTCTTTTCTTGCCCACATCGCGGACGAGCCTCCACCATCGAAACGGGTTGAGTTCCAGGCACCGAGGCTCAAGGCTATGTCGGTTACTTCCTTGGCGGTTACTCCTATGGAGAACCCTGCCTGGCGACCGTCAATCTCGACGAGCATAATCATTGAACCGCTCTTGTCCACGCAGGCGAAAGTCATCGGATCGACCGATGTCTGGAAAGCGTGGTTTGCGGGAACGGTGTTGAGAGTGTTCTTTCCGTCCGTGACGTAATGCCACATCGTGGAGTTCTGTGTGAGAATTGGTTTCGCGATTCCTTCAACCTCCATCCGGGCCATCAGCCTGATGCTGTCTCCGACCTTTACTGAAGCGGCTATTGCATCGGCTGTGCTTCCTGTAATCTGTATCCCGACTTCATTGCTGCCGGTCAGATAAGGAGCTTCTCCAAGAGCCTTGGTTCTTCCGTCATTGACAGCTGTCACGGTGGCGTCGAACCAGCCGCCGTTCACGGTCATATTCGCTGATGAGTATCTTGCCGTGATGTACAAGGCATTGCCGCTTAAGTGGTTGATGATGTCCTTGCGCTCCGGGTGAGGGTATTTGACGTACTTGGACGTGTAAAGGTTGATCGGATACGCCTTCATCGCTGAAGTGTTGCCGCCGCGGACGATGGTGTCGTTCACCGAGTGGTAGGCATATTCCTTACCGGCCACTTCAAGCTTTCCCGAGAAGACTTTCTTCCCGCAGGAAGCTGTGTTGTCCTTGAATATTGTGAATGCCCAGGAGTGGTTCACAAAATTAGAAACGACGGCCGGGTTGTTCATATAGACAAGCTCTCCGTCTTCAATGTGCGCTCCACGGCCTATTCCGTCATTTGAGTCAAAAAATCCAGTGTTGACTCCGGCGATGACATTCTCGCCCTCTGCGGTCTTCCGGACGCACAGCTGCGAAAGCGTCTCGCGGAGATTGAACCCGTTGTTTTTGTTCTTGTTGGCGTTTGGATTCGGAATGATGTCATCCGCGAACGATGTGGTGACTTCGATTGCCGGATTCTTCAGGTCAATCTCAAGGATATGCATCTTTCTGGTGATGTTCTTGAACTCCATACTGTAGTAGCGGCAACCCGGGGCGAGAAGCTTCTCTTCGACTGTCCTCCATAGTTCGTTCTCGGTTTCCACGGAGAATGTTCCTCGCAGATAGACAGTACGAACGGCGAGCCGGCCCCTCTCGTCCGCCGCCATCAAGGTAAACTGTCCTTTTTTCAACGGATCCGGAACGGCCACCTTGATTGTTCCTTCCGTCTCGTCAACTGAAGCCTCGACATTCTCTGACCTTGTCACCCTGACTGAAGCCTCTTCAACGGATTTGCCTGTCAATGAATATGTAAACTCAAGCCCGGTGACTCCGTCCCCGACCTTTATCTCACCCTTGACTTCCTTCCCGTCAAGGAATACTCTCAAGGAGAAACTCTCCGCCGAGTCCATCGTGACTTCCTCGCCGTCGGCCAGCTTGAAAGTGACCGTGCCGTCCTCGTTCTTGGTGACATCTGCTATAAGCGAAGCCTTGTGACCCGATGATTTTACCTTATTGCCTTGTCTGTCAATAACATACTCTCCGTTGACCATCCAATGGCCATCCTTGTCTGTGCTGAATGAAGGAACACGTCCGGACACCGGAATCTTCGCTCCGTCCTTGTCCGTAAGAACGGTTGTCTTGCCTCCGACTGTGATTGTCCAGTAGAGCACACCGTTTTCTTCTTTGGTCCCGATGACATCAACATCCTTGACATCATCCTTGGCGGCGACTGTGGCAGTGCCCTCTTTTCCGTCACCGGTGATGTAGCCGATTGTGAATCCTCCGTCGGGATTCTCTTGGATGGAAGTGATTATTCCTCCGTTCCTGGCGGCGGAAAGAAGTCCGGCCTGTTCTTCAAGCTGTGTCAGTGAAGCCGTGAGGGCGGCAATCTGCTTCTGAGCCTCGTCCACTTGTTTCCAGAGGGAGGAATCATCGAATTCCGAGCAGGAAACGGCCAGCAGGGCGGCGGCAAAAGCGTGAAACAATATCTTATGTATTTTCATTTTGTTTTTTGATTATGCGGTCTGTTAATAGCCTGGATTCTGTGTCAGGACACACTCTCCGGTTGTCTCGTCAATCGGATAGATCTGCATCTGCTTGATAGGGATAGGGTAGAGATAATCCTTTTCTTCCCATTTGTACGTCTGGTCCTTGAACTGCACAAGATAGCCGCTTGTGCCTTCGGAAAGGGTGTTTTCCTTTCCAGGAGCCACATTCAGAGTGTTTTCACAGTCTGTCTGCGGCGCACTTCCGTTGTAGATGCACAGGTCTGGTTTTCCGTCGTTGTTCATATCATATTCCCCAAGTCCCGGGAACCAGCATCCTATGAATCCCGGCCCGAGGGTGTTGGAACCCGGGCAAAGCTGCCGACCTTCGCTCCAGCGAAGCATATCCCACAGACGGAAGCCTTCGTTGACCAGTTCGACGGTCCTTTCCCTTCTTATCTCAAGAATAAGACCTTTGTCCGCACCTTCCAAGTGCTTGTCTGTGTAGTATGAGCTCAGGAATGCATCCGGAGCGGCGTTCGCCTTCGCCACATCCAGCCCGGGCATCCCGGCTCTTGAGCGGATGACATTGATGCTCTCGTCGATGACACTCTGGTCAGCCTGACCGAGTTCGGCCTTTGCCTCGGCGTAGTTCAGAAGCACTTCTCCGTACCGGAAGATCGCATAGTCCGTGCTCGATGTGGTCGCTCCGTCGTGAGTGTCGTCCGAGAAGTACTTGATAGGCCTGTAGCCGCTCCTGTCATAGTCCTTGCAGCTCGGAAAGTACTTGGCTGACTTATCCGTACCAAGCGCCACATAGTCCGGGGCGGCGATGGTCTGGGACATTCGCGGGTCACGGTTTCTGAACTCCTGGCTGTACTGCATTGTCTGCCATCCCTCATTCCTCTGGAAAGGAGTACCGTCCGCCATAAGATAGTGATAGGCGAGAGCCCTTGTAAAGGAATACCTCATATTCTTGTACGAGAACTGCAATCCGTGGCGGATGTTCATCTCAGGAGTGTAGAGGAATCTTCTGGACAGTATGGTCTCGTCGGTCTCCGCATCCTCCAGGACGAAATAGTCCCGGTATGGCTGTCCTTTGATGAGGATTCCTCCGTTATACATTTTGTATTTTCCGCTTTCCATCACGGCTTTTGCCGCATCAGCCGCCAGCCCGAGGAAGTAGGAAGAGGAAAGGGTGACGGTCGTTCCGTCCTCTTTCGTGTAGGATTCGTCGGCGGTGTCGTGGTATTTTCTCCACGTGCCCTCGAACAGCGCTATCCTTGATTTCAGCGCATAGGCGGCGTACTTGTTGATTCTATAGACACCTTCTGTCCAGGTGACAGGCAGTCCGTCGATGGCACGATCCAGATCCTCCATAATCTTTTGTGTCACAAAGCCTCTGCTGTCACGAGGCCGGTAGAGAGACTCCTTGTCGGAATCGTCTATGACGTGGTCGTAGAAAGGAATGTCCCCGTATTTCCTCACCTTTTCATAATAGAAAACGGCTCTGAAGAAATAGGCGATTCCGTCGTATTTCTTGCGGATGTCCTCATTCTCACAGTTGGCGGAATTCTCAAGGTAGTAGTTTATCGACCTGAGGTCAGACCAGGTGCTTGAGCTCCAGGTCTCAGTCTCCGGCTGACGGGAACCCTTCTGGATAGCGCTGAGGGACAAGTGGTACTGGAGGTCGTTGTCCTGAAGGGCGCCGTCGAAGGAATCGTCCGGTTTTGGCAGCATCGCATAGAAGCCGTTCGTGGCAAGCGTGAGCTCCTTTTCATTGGAATAGAATGTCTCCGGTGAAAGGTTTGTCTCCGGGAACTTGTCAAGGAATCCGTCACAGGAGGTCAGCGCCGAAGCCGACAGCAGTGCCGCGGCAAGAGAGATGTATGTTGTCTTCATAATCATATTCATTTAGAAAGTTATGTCAATGCCGAATGACACGGTCCTTGAGAATGGGTAGATGCAGTCATCGCTCTGATTTGAGGATGCGGTAGCCACTTCAGGATCGACATAGACCGAGTTCTTTTTCATCGGAGACCAGTACCAAAGGTTCTCACCCGTGAGGTAAAGGCGCACTTTCTCGACGGCCTTGTTCTTTTTCAGAGGGAGGGTGTAGCCGAGGGTGATGTTCTTAAGCCTGAGGTAGGCGGCATTCTGGAGATAGCGGTCGGTGTTTACGCCAAGGGAGCAGTTACTGTAGGTCTCGTAGCCTCTTCTCCTCGGGAAGTAGGAGTTTCTGTTGTCTTCCGTCCAGGTCTTTGACTCGAAATCAGCAGGAACGAATGACGAGGCCGGAAATCCGTAGAGACTCCAGAAGTAGGAGCAGTTTTTCGGAGGCATCCAGTCACAGTGTCCGACGCCCTGAAAGAACACGGAAAGGCTGAACCCGTACCAGTCGATGTCCCCTTTCAATGAATATGTGTACCTTGGCCTGCTGTTTCCGATGATGTAGCGGTCGCCAGGGTTGGCGAGAGTGTTGTCACCGGTGTTGATGACCCCGTCGCCGTTCCTGTCCACGAATTTCACGTCTCCCGCCATAAGTCTTGCCATAGAGGCGACTCCGCACTCATAGACCACTTTGTTGACGGCGGTGTCGTTTATTCTGGACTGGTACTCGGCGGCTTCCTCGTCAGTCTTGAACAAACCGGCGACTTCGTAGCCCCAGATGTCGCCAAGCCTTTTGCCTACGTAGTGCTGGCTGAGAGACTTGCTTGGATTGTCGAATTTGGTGATAGTGGTGACATAGTCTCCGAGAGAGCCTCCAATCGAGTAATAGAGAGGCCGGCCGGCGGCCGTCACCTGATCTTTCCAGGAAATGGAGATCTCATAGCCTTTTGTGCGCAGGTCGGCTCCGTTTATCTTTGGAGAGCTGGTACCGAACACGGCCGGAAGCTCCTGCGACGAGGTCAGCATATCCTTAGTGTCCCTTATGTAGAAATCCGCTCCGGCGCTGAGCCTGTTGTTGAAGAATCCGAGGTCGAACCCGAGATTGTAGGTGATGACTGTTTCCCAGGTAAGCCCCTTGGTGATCGCTCCTGGCGTGCTGACTTTACCCGCCTTGTTGGTGCTGTCGAACGTGTAGTTCATCATCGAAGTCGAGAGGGTGCTGATGTAGGAATAGTTGCCGACCTGCTGGTTGCCAAGCGAACCGTAGGAGACACGAACCTTGGCGAGATCCCACCAGTCTTTCAGTCCGTCCCAGAAGTTCTCCTCCGAGATTCTCCATCCCGCCGAGGCCGAAGGATAGAACGCCCATCTGTCTCCTTTGGCGAAACGGGACGATCCGTCCTGTCGTCCGGAGATCTCGAACAGGTACTTTCCGGCGTAGTCATAGTTCACCCTTGCGAAGAATCCGAGCGTCCTGTAGGCCGTGTTGCTCTCGTCGGCTCTCTCGATGGTTCCCTGAGCCATATTGATGAATGCCAGCTTGTCCGAGATCGAGCCTTTCTGACGGATTGTCGAGGTGGAGGACCTGTAGTCCTGGAATTGAGTTCCGGCCACAGCAGTGAGATTGTGGCTTCCCCAGGACTTGCTTACGTTGAGGTAGGCGTTGGCGACGTGTCCGTTCAGATAGGAGCGGGCCTCGTGGTAGAAGTCATACACGGAACCGTTGGTCATCTCCACGATGTTCTTCATATTCTTGTCCCAGGTGTTTGCGGTAGGGTACGAACGGTAGCTGTCCAGGTTGTCGCGGCGTCTGTAGGTGTAGTCCGCCGTGATGTTCAGCCACTTGGTGATGTCCAGCACAATTCTGTTGGTGACCACCCAGTAGTTCACCTTTCTGGAGTTCTTGTTCCTTCCGTCGGTGAACACTCCGCCTCGTCCGGAGGCGATAGGGGAGTCGGCGAACTGGATGCCGTTGGTGTACATTGTGGTGGTTCCGTCAGGGTTGACAGGCACGATGGTAGGGCTTATGTTCTGCGTGACGTTCCAGAGTATTCCCTGTGAGGTAAGGCCTTCCGAACCGTCCTGCTCCCAGAAGCCGCCGTAATTGTAGGCCGAGCCTTCGTAGTTGAGGTTGCCGGTATAGCGCAGCCACGGCTTCACCTTCGCATTGATTTTGGCGCGGAATGAGTAGCCGTTCATAATGTCCTCGCTTGCGTTGTTAAATACACCCTCCCTATAGAGGTAACGTCCGCTGACATAGTAGTTTATCTTGTCGTTTCCACCGTTGATGGTCACGTTGTGCTCGGTCTCCGGACGAGTTCTTTTGAATATGTAGCCGTACCAGTCGAAATTGCCAAGGTAACGGTACTTGCCCTTGTCGTTGGTGTAGATCCAAGGTCTGTCAGGATTCTCGGTCTTGTCGTTTCTGCGGTCGTAGAGCATCTGCATCTCCTCGTCCGTGTAGTTCCAGGCGTTGTAGCCCTTGCCCGAATGCAGGGTGAATTCGTTGGAGAGATTGACATAGTCGTAGCCTGTGGTTATAAAGTCTGTGCTTGTGGTGTTGAACGCGATGCCTCCGCGTCCGTTGTAGGTGACTTTAAGGTCTCCCGCCTTTCCGCTCTTGGTCGTGATGAGCACCACTCCAGCTGATGCCGTGGCCCCGTAGATGGAGCAGGCGGACGCATCCTTCAGCACGGAGACCGACTCGATGTCGTTAGGATTGACCTGTGACAGAGAAGACTCGATTCCGTCTACAAGGATAAGCGGGCTTCCTGAGTTGAGGGACACCTGCCCGCGGATTCTCACGCTATACTCCTTTCCTTCGATTGAGCCGTTGCTCATACTCATAACAAGAGACGGATCCGCACCCTGAAGAGCCTGAGCGGTGTTTGTCACGGGTCTGTTGTTCAGGTCTTTGCCATTGATGACTCCGACCGCTCCGGTCAGGTTTACCTTTTTCTGCACGCCATAGCCCACAACGACAGATTCTTCCAGAAGGTCGATGTCTTCCTCCAAAGCCACCACTATTCCGTCCGTCTGGTTTCCGAAAGTCCCGGTGTAGTCCTTGTATCCCATCATAGTCACCGTGTAGGAGTGCCCTGCGGTGGTCTTGATGGAGAAAGAACCGTCCATATCGGTCATAGCCACTTTGTCCTTGCGTCCGTCAAGCAATATCATCGCTCCCGGCACCGGACCTGCCGCGTCGACAACCTTTCCGGAATATTCCAGCTCACTGTCCGCCGTCTGCCCGTTTTTGACCACGAGAATCATTTTCCCGTCCAGACTGGCCTGCATCCCGGTACCTTCCAGAATTGCCGTCATCGCTTCCGTCACGGTCTTTCCCGACGGAGGAGTGACCGTGCGGTTCACGTCGAGAAGACTCTCATTGTAGGCTACCGTCATTCCTAACTGATGCTCGATAGCTTCAAACGCTTGTCTGACGGTCATTGCTCCGGAAGGAAAGCTCACGACCTGGTTCTGGGCGTGGATTCCGCTCGGCGAGAAGATGGCCAACAGAAGCGCTATCAGATAATGCTTAATCTGCTTCATAGACTGCTTTGTTTATGTTGGTTATTTGTCAGTATGTTGTAATTATCGTTGCATCTATTTGATGTATACACAGTTGTTCTCGATGCGGTACTTCATTCCCGGCACGAGGCGGCAGATGGCCCCAAGCATCTGGTCGAGTGTTTCTCCGTGGACGAACTTGGCGGTAAGTATCATATCGTCGTACTTTCCGGATGTGATGTAGGTGTTGATTCCGTACTTTCTTTCGATGGCCCTGGCTATTCCGTGAATGTTCTCGGATCTGAAACACATATCCCCACGCTTCCAGGCTGTGTCTTCCGCCGAATTCACTTGTGTGACAGAGACTTCTCCCGTGAGCCTGTCGTAGCTGAGCCTTTCGTCAGGAACCATCAGGATGCTCTCCCCGTTGCTTTTCAGTGTGGCAGAGACGCTTCCCTCGCATAAAGTCGTCGAGGTGCTTCCGGATTCCGGGTAGGAGTTTACGTTGAAAGTGGTTCCGTGAACCTGAATGGAAAGGTCTGAAGTGTTTACCGTGAACGGAACAATCTCGCTGTGGACAACTTCAAAGATGGCTTCACCCGAAAGGAACACAGACCTCTCCGATTTGTTGAACTTTTCCGGGAATATTATCACGGAGCCTGCGTTCAGCAAAACCTTGGAGCTGTCCGGCAATGTGATTCTCCTGATTTCTCCGTTGCGGGTGGCAATCTCGCAAAACCTGGGAGATTCCGCGAGAGCAACCGTTTCGGTGTCGTGTCCCGGATTTCCGTTTATCCTCAGAGTGATCCAAGGCACAAAGACCAGAACAGCGGCTGCTGCCGCACAGACGGCAGCGGCTCTGAGAAACCGGTGTCTTGAGCCGAAGCGTATCTCCTTCGTCCTTGCCTTTTCAAGATTGTCGGCTGCATCCATTACCCGGATGAAGGCTTGGTCCAGTTCCTCCTTGGAGAGCGTGTCACCATAATGCTTTTTCCATTCGTTTCTGATGTCTTTGTCTGTCATAATCATCGGTTATTAGAAGCGGTTTAAAAATGTTTCCCTGAATCAGTTTTTGCGGGACTTTCTGGACAAATGGCCGGAAAGGCGGCATAAATGACGAGAGAACATAATTCCAACAGATTCTTACAAGCATAAGACACCAAAAACGGACGCTGCACCCAACGGAAATCTGTTTTTTTTATAACTTTGCCGAAATGATAAGCGTCCGGAAACGCCGTAATCTTTTATGATGTTGACAGAAAGCTATGAACGAATATTGATGGAGCGCACCGCCGCAGGCGACAGAAGTGCGTACAGGCAGCTTTTTGACAATTACTATCCGGTTGTTTTCGGTTTTATGAAAAGTATTCTTCAAGTCCCTGAGGATGCCTCTGATGTCGCCCAGGAGGTGTTCATCAAACTCTGGCTTATGCGTTCGGCCCTTCCGGACATCTCCTCGCTGCGTCTCTACCTCTACAGAATGAGCCTTAACCAGACCATCAACTTCATCAGAAAGAGGAAGGTCGCCGTCGGCTCACTTGTGGCGGACATCCCTTACGACCAGATGGTGGAAGACACCATCGATATGAAGGACAAGGAAGCATTTATCGCAGCCATAGTGGGACGTATGCCTGAAAGAAGACGCAAGATATTCATAATGAGCCGTCTGGAACATCGCTCGAATGATGAGATAGCCAGGCTTCTACACATCAAGAAGAAGACGGTGGAAAACCACCTGAATCTCGCTCTGAAAGAACTCCGAGCGGCGCTTCCGGCCACCCTTTACCTTTTCATTGCGCAGTTCTTCTGACATCGGTTGTCCGTTTCGGGTCGTTGAATATATCCGCACACACGTTTAATTAGTATCAAAGATGAGATCAATCACTGTTAGCCTGATTATGTCAAAAGCCCGGCAGCTCGGCGTTCTGCTGCTTGCGGTGACGCTGATGTCATCCTGCTCCTCCAAGGAGCTGGGCCGCACTCTGTCCGCCGCCGATGACCAGATGTGGACAAAGCCTGAC
Organism: uncultured Muribaculaceae bacterium; assembly: GCA_964458425.1. GTDB lineage: Bacteria > Bacteroidota > Bacteroidia > Bacteroidales > UBA932 > Cryptobacteroides. The sequence goes on along the minus strand of CAYWIW010000005.1, from coordinate 29,829 downwards.
AGCGCGCTTGCGATTCTGAGGACTGTAGACACCTTGAAACTACGTACGAAGGCGCACCGTGCGCGGTATTCATTGCTTTATACTATGGCGTTGGACAGGAATCACTTGAACATTCCGAATATTGGCATCATAGAGCCGGCTGCGAGGTACTATCAGAACCACGGCTCAAAAGATGACAAGATGAAGATGCACTTTTATCTTGGAGTCAGCCTGCATGATACAGGCGATCTGGAGTCTGCCATAAAGAATTATATCCAGGCCAAAGAGTATTCTTCATCTTCGGACAACCTTGTGTTTCGCGGACTTATCTCATCGGTTATTTCTGATGTGTATAATGACAATAACAATTTTAGAGAGAGCATTTTGTATAACGAGGAGGCTTGCAGGTACTTTGCTCAGGCACGAGACTCATTCAGGTTGTGGAACACCACGGGTAGCTTGGCCAGCCGTTATCTAAACTCCGATGAATGGTCGAAAGCAGACAGTCTTTATTCTGTGTTTTTCTCTCAGCCGGTTCGTGATTCGTCCGTTTACTCGATGCAGCTGTTTAATCTTGCTTGGAGCTACATCTTCAGACCAAAGCCAGATTGGCGTAAATCCGTTGAATTGTTTACAAAAGCGATAGATTCCGGAGGAAGACCGTCGTCTACGGATTATTGTGTGTATGCTTATGCGTCAGATGCTCTTGGCCATCATACTATTGCTGATGACATAATAAATAGTTTGGAAGATGCTAAGGTGGATTCGACCGTTCTAAATGTTTGGCGTTACAGAATACAGAAGAATAGGGGTGATTATAAGCAAGCCTTGACTATGCTTGAAAGGTCGGTGAATTCGCAATCTTCCGAGCTTCGGAAAACCATCGGCCAGTCAGTCGCCTTGGCTCAGTCTGACTACTATGAGAACAAGTCTTTGTTGTTGGAGAAGGACAGGAGGGCACAGAAAATGGTCAAGTGGATTGTGACTTTGTTGTGTCTGTTGGTTGCAGTCACCGCCGCCGGAATATCTCTGGCCTTGAAAAGAAGGTGGGACTGTCAGATGGAGGAAATGTCGTTGATTAACGATGAAGTCAACCGTCGGTTGGATAAAGCTGTCCTGTCAAACGAGAGGCAGTTGAGGTCTATTAAGAATTTGACACAGAAGAACAAGTCCGCCAATGCAAAGATAGACAGACTAAATGATGAACTGTCTCTGGCGAAGAGTGGCCAAATGGTTGTTGACCTGCGCAAGCGATATGTGCAGGCTTACAAAGAGCAGTACCATCAACTGAACGAACTGTGCCGTCAGTATTGGGAAGCTTCCCGCTTGTCCAGAGGAGGAAAGGATCGTATTTATGCAGAGGTAAAGGGAATTGTCTCCATCCTTGACGAGCCGAACCATAAGCAACTTGAAGCTATGATAGATGACGGTCTGGACGGGATAATGAAGAAGCTTCGTTGCGCAATGCCCGGCGCAAGCGAAAAAGACTTTCGCTTTATTGCCTTTGTCATCCTTGGCTTTGATGCCAAGACCATAGCCCGGATGATGAACTATAGCGTGAACTCTGTCTACACAAAACGCAGCAATTTGAAGGAAAAACTTCTGAATCTGGCATTCGATGATAAGGAGATTATCTTGGCGTTGATGACCTGAATTTACCTAAGTGATTTGTTATTAGGTATTTAAGTGTTATTGTTAAGATAATAAGCATATTATCAAGATGTTACGCCTCGGAAATTAAGAAACCGTGCCTTTAATAATTGATAATGAATCTTGAATTTATTGACATTCAATAAATTCAAGATTCTGCAAAAGTAAAGTTTTTTTTCAAACAGTTCTCAATAGTTATTGTGAACTTTGCAGTCTGTAAATAATCAGATTATGAGAAAGGTTTTACTTTTATTTTATTGTCTATTGTTATTCGGTTATCCAATGTCATCTAAAACAGAAGATGATGTTGTCAAGATTATACTATTAGAGGAAACAAATAATAATAATAAGGCAAATCACGCTCCGGCGAGGATTATGATTCTAGGTTATTACTATTCAATCACCGAAAGCGTGGAATTGTCGTTCATCTCTAATTTGGGTACAGTTACCGTACAGCTCGAAAACGTTACTGAAGGTGATGTCCGAAACTATGTCGGCGATAGCTCGACAGGGCGAATGATACTTTCTGTCTCACCTAATTCTACCTACAGAATGACTGTCACGACGGAGAATGGCCGAACCTACTATGCGCTGTTTTCCACGGAGCTTGGTAATAATTAACAATCGATGATTATGTTTTAAGTATTATGAAAACATAATCAAGTTGCTGTGGTAGCGTAGGCGGTGAATTGTCGTGACCATAAGGTGATTTTTTGTGGTAAATGTTTAACTAATAATAAATAAAGTTGTTATGGAAAGGAGTGATTCAAAATCAGTTGTGTTGGCAATTAAAAAACCAGTACAAGCGGCTGTCATTATTATGGCCGTTGTTTCGGCGTGTACAAGCGAAACAGTCTGTGACTTAAATGATGTTCCAGAGGAATCTATGGTTCAGATATTTCACGAAAATGAAATTCGTCAATTCTCGTCTCCTGAGGAGGTGGTGTCTGCTTTGAATAGTTTCCCCGTCACTACCAAATCTGACGATGGATTTGTATCTTATCTTGAAACCGTAATGGAGGAACCTGGATACTATGAGCAACCTTATGCGATACTTAGTGATGCCTTCGGTTCACTACTTAATCCAGATGGAGAACTTGTATTTGACAATAATTTGCTTCACGTATCAAAATTTGGTATATTGTACGGTCAATATGAAAACTTTGACGTAATACGTAATTTGTCAGAAAATGAAATACTACCATCTTTATGTAATACCAAAGTACTCTACGAGCCATTGTGCAATGATAAGTTCTACAAAGTAGATGGATATGAGGGAGTTTACCTTTATGACACATTTGGTGTTATTGATAAAGAGAATGCCAGTGATATTATGACACGTTCTAATAATGAGCCTTACAGAGGAAGCCTTCGGAGTATAACGATTACATCTACTTCAGAGCAAACGCATTTTCGGTGGCAAGAGAATGGACTATGGAGAGAGAATTGGGGTAAGCAATTTACAATACCGGAATCTAATCAGCAAAAAAAGAAGTTTTCTGATGGAAAGTATTGTAATGATACGAAGTTATATCATCAGGACTACGGAATTGCAACGGACACAGGTCTTAAGACAAAGACAATGAAAAAACGGTCTCTTGGATACTGGGACAAAGTTAAGGGAGATATGGAAGCTGGAATTATAGAATTATCTGTTTTTGAAGAATTTCCATCTGGTTTTGCCACATCTCAAGGAGCGATATGTACAGTTGCTTTTGGACACAAATCATATACCGTGAAGAATCATGGTGTCGGAGATCATAATCTTTCATATTATCTACAAACTCTTACGTGGAGCAGTGTAGAAAAGGAAGTTGCTGAATCTAACGTTGATGCTGTGAGATATATAGATTATATGACCAAGCAGGCCATTACATTTTTCCCTAATTATATAGTTGAGGAGAATACTAAAAAAATTGAGTTGGATTTCAGAGTTCCTTTTGGAGGCTATTCTCAGGGTCCTGGTTATACCGATGCAAAATTCCATGTTATACATCAAAGGTTTTTTGGACTTACGGTTCGTGACAATGAAATTCAAGGTACAGAGATTATATACAACTATCAATAAGCAATGAAAACCAAACTGTTTTTATGTACCCTCGCAGTACTTGCGGGCACGGTGCTGTCTTATGCGCAAAGCGCTAAAAATCCAAGTCATACCCGCGGTTTTGCGGGGAACGTTGAGGCCGGAGTACTCGTCAACGGCGGCTTTGCCGGTGAATATGTAAACGTGTCTTCCGGTTATAACATTCTTCCGGGATTGTTCGCCGGTGTCGGAATCGGGATCAAGGATCAGCGTTTCAACACTCCTTCTGATGTCAAGTCCTTTTTTGTTCCGACTTTCATCCAGCTGAGATACAGCGTGCTGAATAAGTCTGTAAGTCCTTTCATAGATTTGAAGGGAGGTCTGATTTCTGACCATTCAAGCTCTGTGAAGTCTATGCCGAAAGGGTTCAACGGTTCCGGCAGCGGCCACTTTTTCAGGCTTGGCGTTGGCGTTGACTACAAGAGGTACTCGATATATGTAGGTGACGACTGGTCCCAGCTTAGCTACTCTGATTCCTCATCGAGCGATTATGCCTGGGTTTTCGGCTTGGTGTACAGATTCTAAAGTCAATCCCGACTGCTGACGGCCAGGTTATGGTCGCTTTTGTGCCTGAACATATTAGCTATCAGTAAATCTGGTATCGGATGCCGGGAGTGTCAGAAGGGTAGTTCATAGCCGTAGGCCACCGGCTCACAAAGCACACGGACGGAGCTGTCCTGGAATAACTTAGCCTGCTTTTCCAGTTTTTCCAGAATCTCCTCTCTACGTTTAATGCTATTCAGTTCCTCGCGACGGGCTTTGCTCATCTCGAGGAACTTTTCTTCCTGATCGATGCCGAGGAAGCGCCGACCAAGAAGATTGGCGGCGATACCGGCTACTGCGACTTGTATGCCTTGTACCCGTATGCCCTTTCCTCGGACAGCAATAATTCTATTTACGCATCCGTTCAAGCATTTTCCCAAAAATAAGTCCATATCCCAATTGTGGATTATATTCTTTGTCCGGACGAATAAGATTTTGAGTATCAACCAAGAAATCAGGGTCTGACATTTTTTCTTCCATATTGTTGATGAATCGCTTGTAAGTGGATGGTCGTTGTACGGCAAACAACATATAACGATTATAACAGCGTAATATTTCGTCAATATTTTCAGGTGCTTCTGAGGACTGGCCTTGTGGACACCTCTAAGGCCGTTTTCGCTTTTCGGCCCATAAGGCAACATACAAGTCAAAATGATTCCGCCCTTTTATTTCGCTTATACAATGCTCGTGGCTTTGTTCCCAATAATTCATTCAAGCGGTATGTGGAAATCTCATATTTTCCTGAAAACCAACTGTTTCTCATCTCAAATGGAACTTTGGTCAGTCCTAATTCATTGAAATGTTCAAAACATTTTTAAACGCAAAGGAACTGTCGGTGGGATTTCCGATTCCATACGAAACAGCATTGTGTTGTTATACCGCTTTTTGTTTTCAACCCTACCCGGCATAAAACTTAGTACTTCACCAAGTCTGAATATGATTGGTTTGGAAACTATATAGGAGTTGACTAATAGTTTCCAAAATATATGCAAGTTGCCAAATAATACCATACTTGCGATTTTACGAATAGCTGTGGCACTTAAATCATTAATAACGAACATATTGAGCTTTTTCCTAATGCTGAAACCAAGACCAGGAAAAAGCTCATATATTTGATAATCAATGTGCTATCCGCCACAGTCGGTTTCGTTCCCCTTTCAAGCAGAACAGATATGCGGTCGAAACCATACCAGAATACGCTCCCGCGTGGTTTCGTTTGCAAACCTGTTTTGGACCGAAAAGCGAAAACGGCCTTATGGGTGGCCATAAGGCCAAAACATCGTATGGCGGCGAAACAGACTCGCGGCACAATGTCCATCGTAACTGCATATTCTGCGGGTATGGATGCGATTCTGCCGTGGCTGCAATTCTGCCGCGTGATTCGCATTGGTAGTCCTCATTGGCGCTCCGGCGCTTCGACAGGCTCAGCGGCCGCAAGCTAAGTGGCCGTAGCCCCAGCGACCGAATCAAAAGGAATAGAGACACTCACCGAAAGGCCGGAGAGTCATAGCGATCGTTTGCCAATGGTTGGTGAACCGATCGAGCCATCGTAGCCACTCCCGAACGATGTGGCCGGATTGAAGAACTTCATCGAAGCGGTCTCATAAATATTTAGGGAACTGTGTAGGTGTAGATTATCAGTAGTCAGAATCAGCCCGAATCATATTCTATTATTGCCTTGGTGAAAAAAAACGCCAATGAAATGATGTCGTTAGGCGCTAAAATACCACGATGGAATTATTAGTCCCCTTCATTTTTTTTTATGATTTGTTCCGAATAGTTTGGGAATACGAGCCTTACATCCGCAACTGAAAAGTCGGGAATCCGCTTATTCCCCTATCTCGTCCCCATTTTCTTATTGTCATAGTGGGCGGTTTTGTGCAAAATAATCAAAAAGTGATTGCTGATGCACTTTTTTAGCGCAAGGTTTGAACTATAAGGTGCTTATTCCATATCCCTCTATAAAATCCCATCAGAAGACCCGCTTCCCTTGCCAAGACAATAATTAATGACAGCCCCGGTTCATCGCCGGGGCCGAGTGTTGTCGTGTATGAATTTCTAAGACTTGAACGGGTTGTGAATAAATGCTTTATTTCTCGTACGGGGTGTAGACTCCGAACTCGGCGAGGGAAAGCTGTCCGGACCATTTGGTGAAGCGGACGCGGACGGCGTCGGCGTAGGTCGGAGCGAAGCGATGGATTTTGACACGGCTTTGGGTAGGGGTCGTACCGCTGAAGAGAGGAATCCAGGAGCCTTTGTGGAGATACTCAATGACATATTCCTGCATCACGCCGGCTTTCGGTTCGGTCATCACCACCATATTGATGAGTGAGCCTGGGTCAAGCTCCACTTTCCAGAACGGCTCCTTGACTTCGGGGCTGGATACCCACCAGGTGCGGAAGTCGTCATCGTTGGCGAAGTCCATAATGTCCATATCGTCGGACCAGGAGGAGTCGCACGGTTTGCCGATGGCTATGTTGATGTCGGTTATCGGCTCCATTGTCTCGTCCACGTTGACGATGTGCCCGGTGTTTTTCCAGATTTTCCCTATGCGCTTCAGCGCCTCGATGCAGTTCTCGTCCATCAGGCCGTCACGGTTCGGGGCGGAATTCAGGATGTAGGTGCAGTAGGCGTTGTTATAAGGGATGATGTTGCCTTTGACAATTTCGTCCACGTCCTTGAGCGGCGAGTCCGGGAATTCGGTCTTCCAGAACCAGGTCTTCTGGAGAGGGTAGCAGGCCATTGCAGGAAGCTGGTTTGTCTCCGGGGAGATCTTCTGTCCGGCACCTTGCTCGTAGCACCTGATGTCAGAGTAGAAGAGAGCCTCGGAAGGGTACTTGGCACCGTTCAGATCCATCACCAGACAGTTTGGCTGTATGCTCTTGATGAGGTGGTAAAACTCAGGGAACGAGACATCCGAGTATGATATTCTTCCCCACGGAGCGTCCCATCCGTCAAACATTATGGTGTTGACCGGGCCATATTCGGTGAGCAGCTCGCGCACCTGGCTCTTCAGGAGGTTGATTTTTTCCGGAGTGAACGGAAGGGTCGGGCGAATGCGATGGTGCGTGTCAAGAATGGAGAAGTGGAACATTATCTGCATTCCGGCTTTCCGGACGGAGTTGACAAGTTCCCGCAGGACATCCCGGTGCAGGGGAGAACTCATTACGCTGTAGTCGGTGGTCTTGGTGTCCCACAGGCAGAATCCGCTGTGATGCTTGACGGAGACACAGATGAATTTCATTCCAGCGCTCTGGGCGGCCTTCACCCATTGGTCGGTGTCCAGCTTGACCGGGTTGAACACTTCGGGACTGAGATCCGGATCCGTCCAGTCCGCTGTCTGATAGGTAGGAAGACCAAAATGAACGAACATTCCAAGCCTCAGGTCAACGAACTCCTGCTGGAGCTGGTGGAGGCTTTTTTCCTGCGCCGCCATCATCATCGGGACGGCCAGCAGGGCCAATAGGGTTGAGATGTACTTTTTCATAATCGCTAAGTTACTTAATTTTTCGTAACTTTAAGGCGAAAATGAATTATAAGCGGACAATTGTCTGCCCGCAAAAAAGTAGATTTGATTTTTTGACTATGGATTCAAAAGAAAGAATTGCCAAAGCTTTGGCTATCGCTACGGACACCAAGGTGTTTGAGATGGGCTGCGGAGTCAGCTCACAGACTTCGGAAGAGTTCAGGAAATGGTTTCCGGGTCGCAAGGCGGCTGTTGTGGCTGACCTGAACACCTGGAAAGCGCTGGGAGAGAAGGTTTATGGACAGCTGGTCGCCTCCGGGGTTCCAACCGAAAAGTATATCATCGAAAAGGACGAGTTCCACGCCGACTGGAAATATGTCGATATGGTAGATCACATCATCGCCGGAGACTTCGCCGGAGCGAAGGCAATCGAGAATGACCCTGACTATGTCGAGTCGGATGCCGAGAAAGCCTTCAGACCGTCATCGGATGCTGAATATGTCGCCGTCTCGGTCGGCTCGGGTGTCATCAACGACCTGTGCAAGCTGGCTTCCCATCATTTCGGCCAGTCCTACCTTACATTGCCTACCGCGGCTTCCGTTGACGGCTACTCGTCGTTCGGAGCCTCGATTTCCTACCACAACTCAAAGCAGACCATCTCCTGCCCGGCTCCTCTTGTGATCATCGCGGACATCGATGTGATTGCCGCCGCCCCTAAGGAAATGACCGCCGCCGGTTATGCCGACCTTGCTGCAAAGGTGCCTGCCGGAGCGGAGTGGATGATTGCTGACCTGATGGGCGCCGAGCCGATCAAACAGGATGCGTGGCACGTGCTTCAAGACTGCCTTGATGACCTTCTGGCCGATCCGGAGGGTGTCGCCAAAGGAGACAAGAAAGCGGTGGCCGACCTGTTCGAGGGGCTGACTCTCAGCGGAATAGCTATGCAGGCCGCCCAGTCCAGCCGTCCGGCCTCCGGATGCGACCACCAGTTCAGCCATATTCTTGATATGACCCACCACCGCTTCCACGGCAAGCTTCAGTCGCACGGGTTCCAGGTGGCAATCGGCACACTGACTATGTGCGCGGTGTTTGACGAGCTGTTCAAGCTGGATCTGTCATCGATTGATGTCGAGTCCTGCGTAAAGGCCTGGCCTACTCTTGAGCAGGAGCAGCAGAGGGCTTTGGAGATATTCAAGGATTTCCCGGCTCCGCGGCTTGGCTACACCGAGATAACCAAGAAATACGGTGACGCGGAGACTGTGCGTGCGCAGATGACGACGCTCAAGGAGAACTGGCCGGAGTTCAAGAAGAAGCTTCAGGGGCAGGTATATTCATTCGCCAAAATGCAGGAGCTGATGAAGAAGGCAGGCGCGCCTTACGATCCTTCGATGATCGGCGTGTCCCGCTCTATGCTCAAGGATATGTTCCGGAAGGTTCAGCTGATGCGTTTCCGCTTCAATGTCCTTGACCTTGCTAAGAGGGGAATGTTCTACGATACTCTCGTTGAGGCTGTTTTCGCTCCGGGTGCCCCGTTTGATCTTACCAAAGAGATGGAAATCAATTAGTACGAGAATATGACAGTGCGTGGAACGGGTGTCCGTGGCTTTGCGAAAGGCCGTGCGTTCGTGGTCCGGGACTGCGGGCAGCGGAATCCGTTCGAGGACATACCTCCCGGCAGCGTTCTTGTTGTCGAGCGGTTGTCGCTGTCAGATTCCACGTTCATAGATTTCCGTAAAGTTGTCGGTGTCGTGGTTCGGGAGGATGACTCTGACGGACAGGTCTGTGTGCTTGCCAAAGGGATAGGCATCCCGGCCATTGTCGGTGTCGCTGACGCTGTCGGTGAGGTCGTGACAGGGGATCGCCTTTTGATCTGGAACCTGGATGTGATGGTCAATCCGGATCGCGAGACCGTCATCGCCTACGAGGAAGCCCGCTTCGTCGCCGACTCTCAGCTTAGTCTTGATCTTCCGCACTCGACGTATTTCTAACAAAGACAGGTTGCAAGAGAGGCTCCGCTACGGAATTTGGTCACGTTCAGATTTCCGTAGCGGAGCCTCCCTTGCCGTTTCAGCCCACATACGTCATCAAGTCGCCGGGCTTGTGGACGCGCCTGTCGGGAAGTGTAAAGATTCTTTACAGCAGGTGTTAATTTTTTTTACACTCCCGGGCGTGCTGTTTAGGGGCTATTGCGTTCATTGATAAATAGATAGTTAATTTGGTACAGAATGTGCTTGGCGAGAAGGCCGGTTATAATTGTTTTTGTTATGTCAAGCACATATCTGAAGTTTCTGTTGAGAAACAAGCTTTACACTTTCATCGAGGTTTTCGGACTGTCGGTGGCATTGGGGTTTGTAATTCTGCTGGCTTCCTATGCCGGAACCGAGTTCAGCGTCGGAACGAAACAACCGCTTTCCAAGCAGCTCTATGCAGTGGGTTCGGGAGATTATTTCGGAATGACAGTCGGGACATCCGAGGAGTTTTTCCCGTCCATTCCCGAAATCAAGGAGTGGACAAGATTTGCGGAAGTGAACGGCTCCTATGTGACGGCAGGGGACGATTATTATACGGTTAAGGAAGCGTCGATTGACACCAACTTTTTCAAGCTGTTCGACTATCGCCTGTCTGGATGTCCCCGCGACAGGGTTCTGGAGAACGAGAATGAGGTCATCATTTCCGAATCATTCTCCAAGAAATTGTTCGGCAATGAGGAATCTGTAGGAAGAACCATTGTTCACAACGGAGCCAGAAGAGTGGTTGTCGGAGTGATCCAGGATTTCGGCCCGTCGGATGTGTTCGAGGACTTTGACCTGTTCACAAGTTTCAAGCGGTTTGAAAAAACGGTCGCTCGAATGGATAATTTCGGCTCTACTATTCCGATTATCAGGCTTGAAGAGGGGACCGACCCTGAAATTGTCAGGCAGAGCCTTCTTAAGAGTTTCGTGGATTACTGGGATTATTACGCAGCCGAGAATGACGGCTCTTTTTTATGGGGAGCCTCTGTCACAAGGCTTGACGAAATATATTTCTCGGATCTTGAAGTCTACAGTGTTTTCCGGCAGGGAGACAGGAAGCAGGTCGGGCTTTTGTTCATAGTGGCCTTGGCGCTGTTGGTTTCGGCGATATTCAATTACATTAATCTTACTGTGGCGCAGACTGGAAAACGCGCCAAGGAGATGGCTACCAGAAGGCTTCTTGGTGAAAAATCTTCGAGTATAGTGTTGAGGTTTCTGCTTGAGTCATTGGCTTTCACGTTCGGATGTTTCGCCATCGGATGCTTGTTGGCATATTGGTTCAAGCCGTTCTTTGACAATGTTTTAAGCACTGACATAGTGTTGGTTCCCGATGTCGCCGCCGTAGTTTGGAGTGTGCTTTCGATAGTGGTCATTTCCGCCGTCTCCGCCATTCTTCCGGTCATAATGATCTCCAGGTTCAAGCCGGTCGATGTCGTGAAAGGCGAGTTCCGTTTCAAGAACAAGATGGTTTTCAGCAAGGTGTTCATTGTCTTGCAGGTCGTGTTCGGCACGGTTCTGATAGCGATGGCCGTCACGATGACCGCACAGCTCCGCTATCTCGCCGGTCTTCAGGTAGGCTACAACACAAAAGACATCATTCAGCTGTACGATCCCTTGATGGTTACGGGAGATTCCAAAATGGTGCTTATGGACAGATTGAAGACCTTGCCGCAGGTGACAGACGTCGGTTTCAGCCTGTCTTCTCCATTACGTTGCGGGGCCAATGCCATCCACGATGATAATCGTCAATTGACCGGATGGCTGAGGATGCCGGTGATGGACACCGCCTCGTTCAGGATTCTTGGATTCTCCCTGACGGAAAAATACAGCGAGTTGTCAAGTGGAAAGATAGTCTTGACAGAGACTTCAAAGAAAAAGCTCGGAACTTCCGAGGAACATACCGGTCTGGGCTACAATGGTAATGAATATGAAGTCTGCGGCATCGTGCCGGATTTCCGTGTCGGCAACGCTTTGTTCGAGCCGATGGAGAACGAACAGAATGCGATAAAGATTGTTGATGCAAGTTATAAATATGCCAACATCTTGATTATGAAGATAACCGGAGACCGCGCCGAGGCTATGGTGGCCGTAAAGGATGCTTTCAAGACTTTCGCCAAGGAGGTTTATGGCATCCCTGCCGATGCGGAAGCCTTTTATCTTGACGAGAAGTGGGTGGATGAACTGAAAGGGACGAAAAACACGATGTTGCTGGTGATGTCCTTTATGTTTGTCGCAATCCTGATCTCGGTTCTCGGACTGTTCGCTATGTCGCTTTACTTCACTGAGCAGCAGAGCCGTCAGATAGCCCTTAGAAAAGTCTTCGGAGCCGATGTCGGTTCGGTGGTGTGGACTTTGTCCAGATCCTTTATGGTTATGGGCCTTGTAGCTGTGGTTCTTGCCGTTCCGCTGGTACTCTGGGGGATAACGAACTATCTTCAGGGATTCCACACAAGAATCGCCTTCCCTTGGTGGGCTGTGGTTCTTGCCGTCCTGATTTCTTTGCTTGTCTCGTTCCTTTCCGTCCTTGGCCAGACCTACGGCGCGGCCACCCGGAATCCGGTCAAGACACTTTCGCAGGATTAGGTTTTTCCGGTGGTATTCGGAGACTTTTTAGGTTTCTTGTCATTTTTTCTGTTTTTGTTCACTATTATTGCGGGACAATGACTTGAACTATGGTAAGAAACCTGACTTTTTCCGATGTCCTTACCGCGCTCGGCGACTTTATGATGCTCCGGGAGTGCATCGTCTGCGGAAGACCTCTGGCTCTCCGCGAGCGGCACATCTGCATCGGATGTCTTGCCGACCTGCCCCGGACACATTATTCGAGAATGCCTCACAACCAGCTGGCCGACCGCTTCAATGCCCTCATTCAGCGAGACTTGGACAAAACGGGCGTTTACAGGGACTACTCCTGCGCCACTTCTTTGTTCTTCTACCGCTCACAGACCGGCTACAGGCTCATTACCCAAAGGCTGAAGTACCGCTCTGACTTTGCCGCCGGACGGTATTTCGCTTCTATGCTTGGCCGGGAGATGGCCTCTTCTCCCGTATATTCGGATGTCGATGTCGTGGTTCCCGTCCCGTTGCACTGGATGCGCCGCTGGTCCCGAGGGTACAATCAGGCCGAAGTAATCGCCGAAGTGCTTGCCCGCTCTTTAGGGGCGGAAATGCGTCCGGACATCCTTTACCGTCCCCGCCGGACGCGTACCCAGACTAAGCTTTCCGTTGAGCTGAAGACCCGCAATGTGGAGGGGGCGTTCCGTGTCAGGCATCCAAAGGCCGCGCCGGAATGCTCCCACATCCTTTTGGTCGATGATGTCTTCACGACAGGAGCGACCCTTCATTCCTGCCACAAGGCGCTGAGTTCCGTCTTTCCGCCGACGGTACGCATCAGCGTAGCGACATTGGCCTGTGTCGGAATGTAGCAGAACCTGGAACGGTTTCTTGGATCAAATGACGGATTTTAAATTGTAAGCATAAACGTTTTAATCCGATAATCTGCGGAAATATTGTGCCATTCAAGCCGTGGAGCGTGTGTTTATTAAAACAATATAAAATTTTTCTTATTGTTTATAGGGTTGTAAATAAAACGGTTAAGTCGAATTTTTTCGACAAGTGTCGAAAAAATTATTAAAAAAAGTTTGCAAGTATCAAAAAAAGCTGTACCTTTGCATTCGGGTTGAGCAAGGAGGTTCTCTCCCCGATCAACCTATTGGTTATTAGTTTTAGTGTTATTAATTATGTGGTTAGAGTGAGAGTCCACGCGCGATGCGTCGACGCTCATTTTTTTTGTATATGCCCCATCGGGAATCCCGGTTTCCTTCAGTCGGCCATCCCCTCTTGCCGGAGCGGATGGGTATTCGTATATTTACGGCGGAAAAAGTGATGAATATGATTGAACTTGGAATCAAAGGCCGTCAGGAAGAGATTGTGACGGAGGAACTTACCGCCAGCCATATCGGCAGCGGCGCTGTCAGGGTGTTCGCGACACCGATGATGATAGCCCTGATGGAGCGTACAAGCCGCCTCAGCGTGAAGCCTTATCTTGAGGAGGGACAGGAGACTGTCGGGACAAGGGTTGATGTCTCTCACGTTTCCTCTACTCCGGTAGGTCTTAAGGTCTGGTGCGAGAGCGAGGTCATCGAGATTGACCGAAGGAGGATTGTCTTCAAGGTCGCGGCCTACGATGAGAAAGGGCTTATCGGCGAAGGAACCCACGAGAGATTCGTGATAGATGTCGCCAGGTTCCAGGCCAAGACTGAGGAAAAGCAGAGATAGACCCCCTGTTTCTGAAGATGACAAGGCCTTTCCCTTTGCGGATATTCCATCTGCGGAGGAAAAGGCCTTGCGGTCATTCCGGCTAGGCCGGAGGATTAGCAGTTCATCGCGCCGCAGCAGTGGATGACCTGTCCGGAGACATAGCCGGAGAGGTCGCTGGCGAGGAAGAGAGCCACATTGGCCACATCCTCGGGAGTGCCGCCGCGGCGGAGCGGGATCTGTTTGACCCAAGCGTCGCGCACTTCTTCTGAAAGGGCGTTCGTCATATCGGACACGATGAAGCCCGGAGCGATGCAGTTGGCTCTGATTCCGCGCGGGCCCATCTCCTTGGCGATTGATTTGGCCAAGCCTATCAGACCGGCCTTGGAAGCCGAGTAGTTGCATTGTCCGGCGTTTCCTGAAACTCCCACCACGGATGACATATTGATGATGCTTCCGCCTCTCTGGCGAGCCATTATCGGGGTCAGAGCGTGGATGAAGTTGAATGCTGATTTGAGGTTCACGTTGAGGACAGCGTCCCACTGCGCCTCGGTCATCCTGAGCATAAGCCCGTCCTTTGTGATTCCGGCGTTGTTCACGAGGATGTCGATTCTGCCGAAGTCGGCCAGGATCTGGTTCACCACATTGTGAGTCTCCTCGAAGTCGGCTGCGTTGGAGGCGTAGGCCTTGACCTTGTGGCCGAATGCCTCGATGTCCCTGACAGTCTGCTCACCGGACTCGTTGATTGCCAAGTCGGTGAAAGCAACATCAGCACCCTCGGAGGCGAATTTCATCGCAATCGCCTTGCCGATTCCTCTTGCGGCGCCCGTGACAAGGGCTACCTTTCCATCTAAAAGTCCCATATATTCAATTAATTAAGTTAATGCTTCCTTGGTGTCCGAAGGTTCGCAGGCCGGTTTCCGGAGGCTTGTGAGCGACGGAGCGGATGTGTCTGCCGCAAACTTCAGACCACAAGGAGACACGGCAAAAGTAAGCTATCTTGCCGCGACACGCAAGACTTTGCTCCGCTATTTGGTGAAAGAAAGGATGATGTGGCGAAAGGCACGAATAAAATGGTTATCTTTGCTACGCCGATCGGGCGGTTACGGTTTGTGAGTGATTATCTTCTTATGCTTCGCGGGGACGGAGTTGTGGAAAAGGTGACTTGAAGCCCTGTGTGGCGCTGCCGGTGCTTGGAAGCCGGATGAATCCGCCGCAAAGCGACCGAAAGAGGCAATGGGAACGGATCGGGGTCTGGCAATGGACTTCGGATTTGGAATAATGTTTTTCGGCAGGTAATTGCCTACTTGCGATAGTTGAAAAGGTATCAAAGAAATGAGTGAGATACGTGACCCGCGGCTCTGGGAGGGCGGAGAGCTGAAGATTGAATGGGTAAGGCATCATATGCCGCTGCTCGAAGGTCTGGAGAAGGAGTTCAGGGAGACCAAGCCGTTCAAAGGGCTGAAGGTGGCTCTTTCCGTGCATCTGGAAGCCAAGACGGCCCATCTGTGTGAGATTCTTGCCGAAGGCGGGGCCCGGATGTACGTGACGGGAAGCAATCCTCTGTCCACTCAGGATGACGTTGCAGCCGCCCTTGTCAAGGAGGGAATGAATGTTTTCGCCGTCCACGGAGCGACACCCGAGGAATATGAAAGCGGCATCAGGCGGGTCATCGAGTGCGGCCCGAACATCATCATCGATGACGGCGGAGACCTTGTCACAATGATTCACGAGAACTACCCGGAACTAATTCCCGGTGTCATAGGAGGCTGCGAGGAGACCACCACGGGAATCCTCCGTCTGGAGACTATGAACCGCGAGTGCAGGCTGAGATTCCCTATGATGCTTGTCAACAACGCCGCCTGCAAACATTTCTTCGACAACCGTTACGGCACAGGGCAGTCGGTATGGGACGGCATCAACCGTACCACGAACCTGATTGTGGCCGGGAAATATGTCGTTGTCGCCGGTTACGGATGGTGCGGCAAGGGAGTCGCTATGAGAGCCAAGGGATTGGGAGCCAAGGTGATTGTCACGGAGGTCGATCCGATCAAGGCGATGGAGGCCGTTATGGACGGCTTCCAGGTTATGGGTATGGCCCAGGCCGCTGCGGTCGGCGACATATTCGTGACAGTCACGGGCTGCGACGATGTCATAACCGGGGAGCATTTCCTTGCGATGAAGGACGGTGCGATCTGCTGCAACGCAGGCCACTTCGACTGCGAGGTGAATGTGGCCCGGCTCAAGGAACTTGCCGTGTCTGAAAAGCCGGCGAGGCAGAATATTCAGGAATATGTTCTCCCTAATGGCCGCAAGGTCTACATAATCGCCGAGGGCCGCCTCGTCAATCTTGCCGCCGGAGACGGGCATCCGGCTGAGATTATGGATATGTCGTTCGCTATCCAGGCTCTTAGTGCCAAGTATTTGGCTGACAATAGGATGGTGCTTGCGAGAACTCCTGGCGAGATGCTTCATTGCGTGCCTGAGTCCATTGACCGTGAGGTCGCTTTTAGGAAGCTGAAGGACTGGGGAGTCACCATTGACACGCTGACTCCGGCGCAGCGCAGGTATTTGTATGGAGAGTAGGATTAAACTTTTTTCACAATAATTGTTGCGGTATGAGACTGTTCCCAATGTACACCTGGACCAAGGGTATCCGTAATTTTGACCATAGAAGAAAGCAGTTTTCAAAGCAGCCGTGGGCACAGGGTGTCCTGTTGCTTTGCTGCGTTGTGGTCGCGATGCTTCTGGCTAACCTTCCGTTCACTAAGGAGTTCTATCACAACGTCCTGGAGACGGACATATCTCTCAGGTTCCAGCCGCCGGGCGGAGAAAGCGTCCTGTTCCCGCGCGGAATGACCGTCGAGAGTTTCATCAATGACATTCTGATGACAATCTTCTTCTTCACGGTCGGTCTTGAGATCCGGCGCGAGATGAAGAGCGGTGAGCTGTCCAGCGTCAAGAAGGCTATGATGCCCGTGATCGCAGCTTTCGGCGGTGTCGTGGCTCCGGCACTGATATTCACGGCTGTCAACCACGGTTCTGCGGCTGCCTCAGGATGGGGCATCCCTACCGCCACGGACATTGCGTTCGCCGTCGGCATCCTGTCTATTCTTGGCGACCGGGTTCCTGTCTCGCTGAAGGTTTTCCTGACGGCGCTTGCCATCGCGGATGACCTCATCGCCATTCTGGTGGTCGCTCTGTTCTACGGTGGCACAATCAAGCTCGGACTCCTCAGCATCGCGTTTGTCCTTATCGTCGCAGTGCTGCTGATGAACAGGTTAGGCGAGAAGAGAGGCTGGTTCTACCTGGTTCCGGCAATCGCCATCTGGTCTCTGTTCTACTATGCCGGCATCCACTCGACAATGTCCGGAGTGGTTATGGCGTTCCTTGTCCCTATGGCGCCAAGGTTCAACGAGGCCTACTTCCACAGAAAGCGTATTCAGTACATCCGTCGTCTTAATGAATATAACTCCATAGCCTCCACCTCCGCCGAATTTCCTAACGGCCCGCAAAGGCATTGCCTGAGGAGGCTGTCCGCCATCTCACAGGGTTCCATCGGAATGAGCCACCGCCTTGAGCACGCCCTCGGGCCTTGGGTCAACTTCGTGATAATGCCTATCTTCGCCCTTGCGAACGCAGGTGTCGAGATTCCTGACGTATCCTATTTCAACGTGTTCCATTTCGATCCGGCCTTGGGCAGTGTG
Source organism: uncultured Muribaculaceae bacterium (assembly GCA_964458425.1). Taxonomy (GTDB): domain Bacteria; phylum Bacteroidota; class Bacteroidia; order Bacteroidales; family UBA932; genus Cryptobacteroides. The sequence continues at coordinate 12,129 of CAYWIW010000005.1, read as the reverse complement.
AGTATGGGAATATTCCTGGGTCTTGTTCTTGGCAAGCCTCTGGGAATCAGTCTTGCGAGCTTCATTGCCGTCAAGCTTCGGGTGGGCGAGATGCCCGCCAAGGCAAGCTGGCCGATGCTCGTGGCGGTGGCCTGTCTTGGAGGAATCGGTTTCACGATGTCGATATTTGTCGATACCCTGTCCTTCGGTGACCAGGCTCCGGAGATCACCGCCCGTCTGCGGGATATGGGCAAGGTGGCTGTGCTGATGGCTTCTCTTACCGCCGGTGTTCTGGGCAGCCTGCTGATCAGTTTTATCCACAAGGTCGAATCCCGCCGCAAGGCATAACTTAACGACACATCCCTATGGCGAAAAACAAGGTGCTTGAAGACACCCCGCTGATCAAGCAGTTCTTCTCTGTGAAGGCTCAGCATCCTGAGGCTGTTCTGCTTTACAGGGTCGGGGATTTCTACGAATCCTACTCCGATGACGCGGTGCTGATCAGTAAGGTGTTAGGCATTGTCCAGACCAAAAAGTCCAACGGAGAGAAAGGCTACATCGAGATGGCCGGTTTTCCGCACCACGCCATAGACGCTTATCTTCCCAAGCTTGTCCGGGCCGGCTATAAGGTGGCCGTCTGCGACCAGTTGGAAGACCCTAAATTCGCCAAGAAGCTGGTAAAGCGAGGGGTGACTGAACTTGTCACTCCCGGAGTCGCCTTCAACGACCAGATTCTGAACCAGAAAGAGAACAACTTCCTTGCGGGCCTGACCTTTGACAAGGATAAGTGCGGAGCCTCTTTTCTGGATGTCTCCACCGGCTCGTTCCAGGTGGCCCAGGGCTCGCTTGACTATATAGGCACCTTGATTGCCTCCCTGAACCCCAAGGAGATAGTTGTCCAGAGGGGGTACGAGAAAGGTGTCAGAGAGAGGTTCGGCGACAATCTCTACATCTCCACGGTAGAGGAATGGGCTTTCGTCTATGACTCCGCCGTCGAAAGGCTCAAGAAGCAGTTCGGAGTCGATTCGCTTAAAGGCTTTGCCGTGGACGGTTTCCCTTTGGGAATATGCTCTGCCGGCGCCCTGATGGTCTATCTGGAACAGACGCAGCACACCGGACTTAAGAACATCTGTTCGATTTCCAGAATCGACGAGGACCGGTTCGTGTGGATGGACAAGTTCACGATGAGGAACTTGGAGATATTCAATTCTTCCGCCGGAGGTGAGGGGGTGTCTTTGGTGAGTGTCATAGACAAGTGTTCCTCCCCGATGGGGGCGAGGCTTCTCCGGAGCTGGCTGGCTATGCCGATAATGGATGTCAAGGAACTGAACTGCCGCTATGACATCGTCCAGCATTTTCTGGAGTCCGGGGATGAGCTGGACAAGGTTCAGGAATATGTCGGAGAAATCGGCGACCTTGACAGAATCCTTTCAAGGGCGGCGACAGGCAGGATATCTCCCCGCGAGGTGATGCAGCTGGGCAGGGGCCTGTCACGGATGGAGCCTATAGCCGCGCTTTGCAAGGGGAGGGGAGTCAAGGCCTTGGACTCTATGGTCGGAGGAATGAGGAATTGCTCGAAACTGCTTGAGAGGATCTCAGGGACAATGTCGTCCGAACCTGCCGCCGCCGTTGGCAAAGGCGAGGTCATCGCTTCCGGGTTCAGCGAGGAACTGGACGAGTTGAGAAGCATTTCCTCCGGTGGCAAGGACTACCTGCTGAAACTTCAGCAATCCGAGGCCGAGAGGACAGGAATATCCTCTCTCAAAATCAGTTACAACAATGTCTTCGGCTACTACATCGAGGTTCGCAACACATTCAGGGATCTGGTCCCTCCGGAGTGGGTGCGCAAGCAGACCCTTGTCAACGCCGAGCGCTACATCACTCAGGAGCTCAAGGACTACGAGGAGAAAATCCTGAGTGCCGAGGACAGAATCTACGCTCTTGAGACGAAGATTTTCGGAGAGCTCGTGGCCGAGATACAAGGCAACATCCCGGCGATCCAGACAAACAGCCGGATTATAGCGCGTCTCGACGTGCTTGCGGGTTTCGCCCGGCTGGCGAAAGACAACCGCTACTGCCGTCCTGAGATGACCGGTGGGCTGTCACTCGACATCAAGGCGGGTCGCCATCCTGTCATCGAGACACTTATGCCGGCGGGAGAGGAATATGTTCCCAATGACATATTCCTTGACAGCAGGAAGCAGCAGGTCATCATACTGACCGGTCCGAATATGGCCGGTAAGTCGGCTTTGCTCAGGCAGACGGCCTTGATTGTCCTTATGGCGCAGATCGGCTCGTTCGTTCCGGCCGACAGCGCCAGAATCGGCTTCTTCGACAAGATATTCACAAGGGTCGGCGCATCGGACAACATTTCCCGAGGAGAATCGACCTTTATGGTCGAGATGCTGGAGACCTCGATGATTCTGCACAACCTTTCCGAAAGGTCGCTTGTGCTTCTGGACGAGATCGGTCGAGGCACGTCTACCTACGACGGAATGTCGATAGCAAGGGCTATCGTGGAGTACATCCACGAGTACGGCCACGGTGCCAAGACGCTTTTCGCCACCCATTACCACGAGCTTAACGATCTTGAGGAGACATATCCAAGAGTAAGGAACTTCCACATCGCCGTGAAGGAGGCCGGGGTGCAGGTGATTTTCCTGCGCAAGCTGAAAGAGGGTGGAACCGCCCACAGTTTCGGAATCCACGTGGCGCGGATGGCCGGAATGCCAAAAGAGGTCATCCGAAGTGCCGAGAACACTTTGAAGGCGTTGGAAATGAATGATTCACAGCATCTTGTCAGTTCCCGGAAAGGTGAGCTGAAGAAGCCTGTGCAGACCAAGGCGGGAACTCTTGAGAGTGACGGCAGCCTCCAGCTTTCGTTCTTCCAGCTTGATGACCCGACTCTCGAATCCCTTCGTGACAAGCTTTCGGGTGTGGATCTCAACAACATCACCCCTCTCCAGGCTTTCGACCTTCTTCGCTCGATGAAGGACGAGCTGGGACTGTGATTGGTTTCAGCCATTAAGACTACTTTATTGGCTCACGGGGAAAACCCTGTGTTCAGGCGTAGATATTCTGTAGTCTGAAGAGGAAGTATTCTACCGCTGTCGGTGTCATAGACGCTGATGCCGTCCTGAGATGATCGGTAAGTTGGCTTTGCCAAGGCGGAGGATTTCACTTTTGCTGTTGCGATTTTATGATTTTTTCCATAAATTGCGACTGTTGTCCGTATGACCGGTTGAATAGCTCCCCCGTGGCTTGTCTGAGTGGTATTTCAGAAGCTATGATTTATTCAGACGGCATACCGGATTCCGACACACATCCGTCAGACATTGATTTTTTACTGTATATAACAACTTAGTAAATACTGCCTATGAACCTGAAAGACCGTTATCTGGCTGATGGGCAACGTTATGATGACTCCGCCGATATGTATGTCCGGTGCGGACGCAGCGGCGTGTTGCTCCCTAAGGTCAGCCTTGGCTTCTGGCACAACTTCGGAGGGGTTGACCCCTACGAGCGCAGCCGTGCCATCACCCATTATGCTTTCGACCACGGTGTCACCCATTTCGACCTTGCCAATAACTACGGGCCTCCCTATGGCACGGCGGAGGAGACTATGGGTCGCCTGATGCGCGATGATTTCCGTCCTTACCGCGACGAACTATTCATATCCTCAAAGGCGGGGTATGATATGTGGCCGGGCCCTTATGGCAATTGGGGGTCCCGTAAATACTTGATGGCCAGTCTCGACCAGAGCCTGAAACGGATGGGTCTGGAATATGTTGACCTTTTCTACAGCCACCGTTATGACCCTCTCACACCGTTGGAGGAGACCTTGCAGGCTTTGGTGGACATCGCGCGTTCCGGCAAGGCGCTCTATGTCGGCATCTCCCGATGGCCGTTGGAAGCCCTTAAGGTTGCGGACAAGTACCTCAGGGAGAGGGATGTACCGCTGCTGATATATCAAGGCCGTCTTAACCTGCTCGACCGTGCGCCTCAGGAAGAGGGGATTTTGGACTATTGCTCCGGAAACGGTATCGGATTTATCTCCTTCTCTCCGCTTGCGCAAGGACTGCTGACCGATAAGTATCTGAATATGATTCCTGCCGGATCGAGGATGTCTCGTGGGACGAGCCTTACATCCGACCGTCTGACTCCGGAGCTACGGGACAAGCTGACGGCGTGGAACGATGTCGCCTCAGGCAGAGGTGAGACATTGGCCGAGATGTCGCTGGCCTGGGTGCTGGCCCAGAAGGGTATCACATCGGTGCTGGTGGGCGCAAGCTCTGTCGCTCAGCTCGAAACCAATCTGAAGAGCATCCATTCAAAGCCTTTCGTAAACATTGAACTTTAACAGACATACACTCATTCTCAATGAAAAGACTTCTTTTATTTACCGCATTTATTCTTACGGGTTTCTGTGCTTCGGCGCAGGCAGGACAGGTGGAGGAATTCGACATTGACTGGATTTCCAACCAAAAGGTTTTGGGAGTAAACAAAGAGGACGGACACGCTTCGTTTATGCCTTACGCTTCAAAGGAAGCTCTCGTGTCTGATGCCCGTTATCATACTCCTTGGCTTACTCCGACAAAGGCCAAGAGCTTGGATCTGAACGGAGTATGGAAGTTCAAGTGGGTCAGTGGCACAAAGACTGGACCCGGCCCGGGCGAATTCCAGGCCGCGGATCTGGATGACAGCCAGTGGGATGACATCCGGGTGCCTCTGAGCTGGGAGATGACGGGACGCTACAACAAGCCGACCTACAACAACACCGGTTATCCACACTACAACGAGCCTCCTTATGCCAGGACAGGATTCGAGGAGCACGGAATCGTGGATCATAATGCGACGGGATTCTATCGCCGGACTTTCGAAATACCGGAGGATTGGGCCGACCAGCGGATATTCATTCATTTCGACGGTGTCTATAGCTGTTGCGTCGTGTGGGTCAACGGCAAATTCATAGGCTACTCCCAAGGGGCTAACAACGTTGCCGAATTTGACCTTACCGATGCCGTGAAGGTCGGCAGGAACCAACTATCGGTGAGAGTGTACCGTTGGTGTGACGGCTCCTATCTGGAGGGTCAGGATATGTGGCGTCTGAGCGGAATCCACCGCGACGTGTATCTCTATGCCACACCAAAGACATTTGTCAGAGACCACTACATCACGGTGAGGAACCAGAGCGATGACGCTACCGGAGGAGAGCTGAACGTCGCTTTGGAAATAGATAACCGCGATGGCGTGAAATGCGAGAAGACCGTCCGTATGGAGCTGCTTGACGCATCCGGCAGGCTCGTAGCCAAGGTCGAGAGGCAGATTCCTGTCTCGGAGAGCAGGACCTCTTTCGAGCTGACTACTTCGCCGCTCTCGAATCTTACACCGTGGAACGCCGAGAACCCTTATCTGTACAATGTCGTAATCTCCCAGCTTTCAGAAGGAAAGGAAGAGATGGTGTTCGCCACCAAGTACGGTTTCCGCAAGATTTCCCAGGTCAACGGCGAATCCGGACGCTACTTTACCATCAACGGCAGAAGAATCTTCTTCAAGGGAGTGAATGCCCACGACGCCCATCCGCTCTATGGCCGCTATCTGGACAATGAGACTATGTTGAAGGACATAACGCTGATGAAGCAGGCCAATGTCAACACGATACGTACAAGCCACTACCCTCGTCACGAGAAAATGAACTCGATGTTCGATGTTTACGGACTCTATGTGGTGGATGAGGCCGATCTGGAGTGTCACGGCAACAACGGCCTGACGCGCGACACCACCTGGACAGCAGCGTTCGTCGATCGGAATGTCCGTATGGTGATGCGCGACCGTAATCATCCGAGCGTGATATTCTGGTCTCTGGGCAATGAGAACGGCGAGGGTGTGAATATGCACCGTTGCTACGATGCTGTCCGCGCAATCGACTCACGTTACATCCATTGTCACGGCGACGACGCTTCCGATATGTATTCGGAGATGTACACAAGCGTAAGTTCTGCGGAACGTCTGCGCGGAGGCCGGGACGGCAAGCCTTTCTTTATCTGCGAGTATGCTCACGCTATGGGGCAGGCTGTAGGCAATCTGGTTGATTATTGGCGTGTTATCGAGAACAGCAGCGGTATTGTCGGAGCCTGTATCTGGGATTGGGTCGATCAGGCGATCTATCATCCGGACAGCATCCGTCTGGGCAGGCTTGTCAACGTGGACGGATTCCACGCCTGGACAGGAGGCTATGACTACGACCCTTGGTTTAAGACTCACGCCAACAACGACAAGGCTTTTCAGGGGAACTTCCTCAACAATGGAATCATCACTCCTGACCGTAAGTGGACGGCCAAGCTGACCGAGGTCAAGAAAGTCTACCAGCACGTGACGTTCCGCGATCTGGAGTCAAAGACAGTCACGATTGACAACAAGTATCCTTTCAACAATCTCGGTGACCTTTTCTACCTTACCTATGAGTTGCGTAAGGATGGCGTGAAAGTGGAGGAAGGGCGCAAGGATGTGAACATCGCGGCGTTGCAAAGCGCCAAGGTCGAGATTCCTTATAAGAGCGGCATCGGGGACGACGCGGAATATTCATTGATAGTGGGACTTTGCCTCAAGGAGGACAAGCCTTGGGCTTCGAAGGGCTATCGTTTGGCTGACGAGCAGTTTGTCTTGAACGAGCGGGCTCCTTTGGCTGAGATTACGGCGAAAGGAAGGCTGAAGGTCTCTGGCAGTAAGGTCACGGGCAAGGATTTCTCTGTCGAATTCGGTGAGAACGGAGCCGTAAGAAGCTACATATTCAAAGGCAAGGAGTTGCTTGCCGCCTCCCCTGAATACAACGACTTCCGCCGTATCGACAACGACACCGAAGGCAAACAGGCCCTGCGTGATGTCAACGACGGCAGCGGAGGTTACGACTATGCCGCGACAGGTGTGGAGAAGCACGAGATTACGTCTCCTTTGAGAAAGACTGACGGCAAGGCCTCGATTTCTATGGCTGCCAAAGGCTCCAAGACCGATTATGCGGTGACCTACACAGTGTATCCTGACGGCGTTATGGATATGAAGGTGACGTTCGAGCCTCGCCGCCGCGGCCTTCGCCGGCTGGGTATGGGAATGGCGTTTGCACCTGGCTTTGAGGAGGTCGAGTATTACGCCAAAGGCCCGTGGAGCAACTACAAGGACCGCCAGACCGGATCATATTTGGGTAAGTATGTCACTACAGTTCGTGATATGGTTGACGAGAACACCCATCCTCAGACCTATGGCGACCATCAGGATCTGCGCGAGCTGCTGTTGAGGAACGAGAGGACGGGTGTCAACCTTCGCGTCAAGACCGAGGGAATGGTGTCATTCTCGCTCTCGCACTATAATGAGCTTGAATGGAACCACCTGCTGCATTTCACGAAACTGCATTGGTCTGATCTTAAGAAGTATGACGAGCTGTTCGCTCACTTCGACTATTGGCATCGCGGCATAGGTAACAACAGTTGTTTCTCAGATTGCTGCCTGCCTCACTACGAGACGCCGTATCCTGAGAACTATCAGGGCGCCAAGGTTTTGACTTACACCCTGCGCTTCATTCCGGAGACTGAGTAGGGGACTGTTTCAGTAAAGAGTCTGACAATGATGAGGCGTGTTTTTCGATTATTGGCGTTTGGTATGCTTGCCGTGGCCGTCGATTGTGCGACGGCTTCGGCGGGCGACTTTACAAAGTATGTGAATCCGCTTTTCGGCACGACCACGCTGTGGGAGAAGGAGGATTTGGGTTATGAGATGAGCGATAACCCGGTTTACCGTACCGTGCTGACAGAGGAGGGCCGTCGTCCCGCCAAGGGCAGGACCAGGGCCTGGGGTGGCGAGACCTATCCCGGAGCCGCTATGCCTCACGGGATGGTCCAGGCCTCTCCGGTCACTTGCTGGGGTTCGGGAACGGGCTACCAGTACGAGGATTCCGTGATTTACGGATTCTTCCACACAAGTCACGGCCATTGGGGTCAGGGGCACGTTCCGACGCTTCCTGTCAGGGGCGATTTCAATCCCGATGACTACGCCTCCGGTTATAGCCACAGAAAGGAGGTGGCCGGAGCAGGTTATTACAGCGTCTATCTGGACAGGTATAAGGTCAAGGCCGAGCTGACCGTCAGTTTCCGCAGCGCGCATCATCGCCATACATTCAGCGGCGGAAGGGACAAGCACATCATAATGAATCTCTCCCGCACCAACAGCGTGCGTCCGGGAAATGCGAGGTGGACTTTTGAACAGGTCGGCGACACGGCTTTCAAAGGTTCGCAGAACGGCTTGTACTTCTACGCTGTGGCCAATGACAGGATTACCGGTGTCAGAACCGTCAAGGGAGGCCGCGAGACCTTCACGCAGATTGATTTCGCCGATGGAGGCAAGGTTGTTGAGCTTCAGATTGGATTCTCCTACACAAGCGCCGAAAAGGCCAGGCTCAATCTTGAGGCCGAGATTCTGGGCAAGAGTTTTGACGAGGTCAGGGCCGCGGCGGACAGAACTTGGGAGGAGGCTCTTTCAAAGGTGAAGGTCACTGGAGGTACTGATTTGCAGAAAAGCCTCTTTTACAGCTGCCTGTACCGTGTCTTGCAGAATCCCAACCTGCGCAGCGATGTGGATGCGGGTGAGGAGGACACGGTGTTCTCAAGCAACAACTATTGGGACACCTATGCCAGTAAACTGGTCATTCTTCAGATGTTGGAGCCTCGGTTGGTGGCCAGTGTCATCAACAGCGACATCCGTCGGGCCGAGCAATCCGGCTTTCTGAGCAGCGGCTTTCACGGAGATTTCGCCACCGCATTCATCACGGGAAGCTACCTGCGGGGCATCCGTGGGTTCGATGTCGGGAAAGCCTACCGCTTCTGCCTGAATAATGCGACGCGCTCTTGGGTCGATGGCCGCAAAGGTGGCCGCAAATATGGCGAGGAGTACCGCAGGCAGGGCTGGATCGCCGAGAACCGTGTGGCCGAGCCAACGGTGAAAACGGAGGAAAACGAGGCGAAGGCTTCTGTCCAGAAGACTGTCGAGTATGCCTACAGCGATTATTCAGTGGCGTTGCTGGCCAAGGAAATGGGCGATATGGAGAGCTACCGTCTGCTTATGGACCGCTCGAAGAGCTACCGTAATCTGTTCGACAAGACGACGGGTTTCCTCCGGGGCCGGTGGGCGGACGGGCGATGGGTCACTCCTTACGATCCGGGGATTCCATATTACGTGTATATGTACCGTGAGTCAAATGGTTGGATGACAACGTTTTTTGCTCCGCAAGACCCGGAGGGGCTGATTTCGTTGTATCCTGACAAGGATGCCTTCGAGAAAAAGCTCGACCAGCTTTTCAGTACTCCGTTTGGCGGTTATGAGGCAGACAATATGACCGGTTGGCTCGGCCAGTACTGCGTGGGCAACCAGCCGTCGCAAGGCATATCATATTACTACTACTTTGTCGGCAAGCCCGAAAAGGCTCAGGAGAAGATAGACATCATACTCAATGACTACTATGCTATGGGCAAGGAAGGTCTGGCTTACGCCGGAATGGATGACGAAGGCAGTCTTTCCGCCTGGTATGTGATGAACGCCATCGGTCTGTATCCGTTCTCTCCTGCCGACGCGAAGTACATAGTGACCGTCCCGATATTCGATAAAGTCGAGTTCACGATGGGGGATGCCACCTTCACCGTCACTAAAAAAGGCGACGGTCGGAAACTCACCGGCATAAGTTACGATGGGAAACCTGTCGATGGCTATTTCATCTCGCACGAAGAACTGCTGAGAGGCAGGGAATTGATTGTGACGGCCGGCGAATAGAGGTTTGGCGGCGTTCCTTGCGGCAGCCTAAACGTTGAACAGGAAGTGTATTATGTCGCCGTCCTGTACGACATATTCCTTGCCCTCGGTGGCAAGCTTGCCGGCCGCTCTGACCGCGCTCTCGTTGCCCAGTGAGACAAAGTCGTCGTATTTGATGACCTCTGCCCTGATGAAGCCTTTCTCGAAATCCGTGTGGATGACTCCGGCGGCTTTCGGGGCTTTGTCGCCTTTGTGGATTGTCCAGGCGCGGCACTCGTCGGATCCGGCTGTGAAGAAGGTCTGGAGACCGAGAAGGTGATAGGCGCCCTGGATCAGTCTCACGACTCCCGATTCCTTCAAGCCCATCTCGTCCAAAAACATCTGACGGTCTTCGTAAGAGTCCATCTCCGCTATTTCGGACTCGGTTTTGGCTGAGATCACAAGAATCTCCGCATTCTCCTCTTTCACGGCCTCGCGCACCGCGTCGACGTACTTGTTGCCGCTCACGGCTGAAGAGTCGTCCACGTTGCAGATGTACATCACAGGCTTGTTGGTCAGAAGGAACAGATCCTTGGCCATAGCCTCCTCTTCCTCGTTTGCAAGCTCCACCGTCCTGCAGGACTTGCCCTGCTCAAGGGCTTCTTTGTAGCGCAGAAGCAGGCTGACGAGTTTCTTGGCGTCCTTGTCCCCTCCGGTAGTGGCCTGTTTCCGGCTTTTGGCGAGCCGGGCCTCAACTGTCTCCAAGTCCTTGATTTGAAGCTCGGTGTCAACAACCTCCTTGTCCCTGACAGGATCCACGCTTCCGTCAACGTGTACGATGTTCCCATCGTCAAAGCATCTGAGGACGTGCAGGATGGCATCAGTCTCGCGAATGTTCGCAAGGAATTGATTGCCAAGCCCTTCTCCTCTGCTCGCACCTTTCACGAGTCCGGCGATGTCCACGATGTCCACTGTGGCCGGCACGACACTCTTCGGCTTGCACATCTCCGCAAGCACCTCCAGCCTCTTGTCAGGAACATTCGTCGAACCGAGATTAGGCTCGATGGTGCAGAAAGGGAAGTTGGCGCTCTGGGCCTTGCCTGAACTTACACAGTTGAACAATGTTGACTTGCCGACGTTGGGAAGTCCGACTATACCGCATTTCAATGACATATCTTATTGAGTTAAAAATTCGATAAAAAATAATTTTCGGCAAAGATACAAATCATAAAAATAAGTTTTTCCGTTTCTTTGGAAAGAGTTTATGTTTCTTTTCTTTTTTTCCGTTTACGCGCCGCATATTCGCGGTTGAAATGAAAAGTCATCCGTTCATACTGTCAGTCCTTCTCCTGTTTCACGCCGCCGGATGTCCGGTCGCCGGCTTCGGCCGGTCAGCTGGTGTCGCCGCAGGGGAAGACCGGCTTCTGGTGATGTTCTGGAATCTGGAGAACTATTTCGACTGGCGCAGGGACACCCTCTCCTTGGGCGAGTCAGACGCAGAATTCTCTTCATTTGGCAAAAGGCACTGGACCAGACGCAGATTCATCGCCAAAAGCAACGCTGTCGCCAAATCTGTTTTTTGGATAAAGGATGCGTTTGGAGCGCTGCCCGATGTGATCGGCGTGGCGGAGGTCGAAAACCGTTTCGTGTTGGAGAGACTTACGAGGGACACGCAGCTTTATAAGACCGGCTATGGGATTGTCCATTTCGATTCTCCGGATCCAAGGGGGATAGACGTGGCTCTTCTGTATAGGTCTTCGCGGCTGGAACTGCTTAAGGCCAAGCCCCTTGAAGTCGGAGGTGAATCCGACCCGCCGTTCCGTACCAGGGACATTCTTTTAGCCGTATTCCGAAAAGCCGACGGTGACAGCGTCGCTTTCTTGGTGAACCATCATCCTTCCAAATACGGTGGAAAGACCTCCGGCAGGCGGGAAGCCGCGCTCCGGCGACTCCGGGCGGCGACAGACTCGCTTCAGAATGCCGGATTTATGAATATAGTTGCGATGGGGGACTTCAATGACACTCCGGACAATCCCGCTTTCGGAATACTGACCGGAGGCAATCCTTATCCTTTGGTCAACCTGGCGGCCAAGGCGGCCGAGGACGGCGAAGGAACGATAAGATACTCAGGGAAATGGGAGATGATAGATATGTTTTTCGTTTCAGGAAGCCTTGCCGGAGGCGGGAAAGTATGCGGAATGAGTGTCGTGAGGATTCCGTTCCTGATGACGAGAGATTCCGCCCATTCCGGCGAAAAACCTTTGAGGACCTACACGGGGCCGCGTTATGTGGGAGGCGTGAGCGATCATTGTCCGATTGTGGTACAGGGCAACCGCATCAAAATTTGGCATTAAGTAAAATTTCTTTAAGATAGTCCTG
>CAYWIW010000004.1:0-148291 GCA_964458425.1 uncultured Muribaculaceae bacterium | reverse complement strand
CAGGATGTCCTTGTTGTTGCGGTCGGCCAGCACGGCCTTGAATCCCGCGTCGCTCCGAAGATCCACGAACGGAGCGAGTCTTTCACGTTTACAATCAGATATTGACATAGACTTAAACATTAAACATTCAAGTCGCAATATTATGCGTAATATTCGTGAAAAACGAAAAGAAACTTATACGGATTATAAAAAACAGAAACAATATGAGAACTTACTCCCGCCATTACCACCGGATGGCGCTATTGGGCACACTGCCGGCACCTCTAAAGCAGCTCCCTGATGATTTCATCGGAAGTGAAAAAGTGATTCTCTGGGATGCGGATCCGGTCATTGACCCTGACCAAAGACCCTACGGACAACAGAGAGTCAACCGAAGAGGAATCAGCCAACGAATATAACTCCTTAGAGCCCAGACCATCATCTGTGCGTAAAGAAAGCATAATCCTTTCTATGCGGATGTCCTCTTCCGAAAGTTCCTCGCAGCCTTGAGAATATGTCGCAAGCCCCCCGTCCGGAATCCTGTGAGGCAGCACCTGCGTATTCCAAGAACGCACATCACCGTTCAGGGAATGCGCGCCCGGGCCGAGACCGACATACGGAACCCTACGCCAGTATGCGCTGTTGTGGACGGACTCGAAGCCAGGTCTGGCAAAGTTCGATATCTCGTAATGACGATAACCGGCACGGCCAAGACACCGGCACAGAATGTCGTACTGCCGTCGGCATTGTTCGTCCGAAGCCTCCGCATAACGTCCGTCGGCCACCATCCTTGCGAGGGCGCTTCCTTCCTCAATTGACAGCTGGTAGGCCGAAATGTGTTCCGGAGACAGCTCAAGGGCCTTTTCGATTGTGCTTTCCCAAAGTTCATCAGTCAGCTGGGACAAGCCGAAGATCAAATCTACGCTTATGTTCCGGACTCCGCAACGCCGGAGGATACGGTACGCCTCCACGACACCACAGGCATCGTGCCTTCGGTTCATCCAGCGGAGAACCCCGTCATCGAATGACTGGACACCCATACTTATACGGTTGACACCCAAGGCCATAAGCCCTCTGACATATTCACTCCCTTTCTCTACTATGTCCTCAGGATTCACCTCCACCGTGAACTCCGTAAAACAGTCGGCCACAGCCACCGCACCACTTCCCGCAGTAAAACCCGCCCCGGTCGCAGAGCCGCACGATGCAACTCCTCCGGCACAAGGGCCGCTCGTTCCAAATGGCCCGGCTACCGTAAGACGCACCGCCTCGACGATACGTTGTAAAACACTCAGAGGAAGCACCGATGGGGTGCCTCCTCCGATATAAAGAGTGCTGACCGCTGACCGGGCGGACATATTCATTGACAATTCCTCCTTGCGGTCAAAAGCTTCCGTGATGACGGCATCGGCATAGTCGTCGAACGCGCGTCCATTCCGGCAGATTTCAGAATAGAAATCGCAGTAGGTGCAGAAACTGCCGCAAAAAGGAACGTGAATGTAAATCACGGGACTACCTGAGCAGAAGCTCGGTCTTGCCAAGGAACGCCTGTGCGGTGTACGCCTCAACCGTGTAGATTCCAGGCTGATACGATGGAATGTCGTTCAGATAGATGCTGAGGTCAACCTCCTTGCCTTCATAGTCCACCTGACGCGAGGCGGACGCCACCATCGTCTGGCCGTTGAAAGTGAATGAGGTCTGGTTGCTGTTCGTGAGCAGGATTCCATCAGGATCCTTCACCCTCAGATAGACCCTTACCGGGCCTCTCGGAGCCAACTCGTTCTCCACAAGGCTGAGCGAGGCAAGCAACCTTACGACCCTGCTGCTTCTGTCAGTCACCTTGTCCGAACCGTTGTAGGCGGCGACGCTAAGTCCCCTTGACTTAATCACCGAGCCGGCGGCGACCTGACCGGAAAGGTTTTCAACCTGTCCCTTGAGATCCTCGTTCTCGGCACGGCTTGCAGCAGCCTCCCTACGTGCGGCGGCGGCATCAGCCGTCAATTTGTGATTCAACGTGTTAAGAGAATCAATCTGGACGATGTAGTTCTTCATAATGCTTCGCAGGGTACCCAGTTCCTTCTCATACTGGCGCATCTTGCGGCGGTTCGTGGCCTCGGTTTTCTGGATTCTCTCTATAAGCTGGTTCACCTCTTCCTTGGATGAGTCCAGCTGGCTGTTGATTGACGCATAGTCGGATGAAAGGCTGTCGTAGTCACCCTTCAGGGCAATCATCTGCTGGGTAAGGTCATCCTTCTCAGCGTTAAGGTCCTTTACAAGGCTGGACTTCGAGAACCAAATGTACGCAAGTCCCGCGGCAAGCAACACAGCCACAGCCACAAGAGCCCACATTGTCTTCTTGAGGCTCTCGTTTTTCCTCTCTTGCTCCTCGCGCTCACGGCGCTCATAGATAGGATCTATTTCTGCCATAGTCTTTCGATTTAATGATTAATGACACAAAAATAACAAAACTATTTCATATCTTTGTTCTTGCGGAAGCTGATTTGCAATTTTAACGCTTCCGGAAAACCCAAGAAAGTTCCCCAACAAAAATCGGACTATTATGAAATATTTAGTTAGAGCAGTCAAGTACTTTTTCTACTTCACCTTTCTTTTTGTGGTCATAATGGCCGTCCTCGTCTTTATCGGAGCGGCGAAGCCTGATGTGAGCCTGATGTTCCGCGACGGCTACAAATCCCTGTGGCAGATTGCGTTGCTGTTTGCCCTTGTCTCGGCATTCTATCCAAAATTCGGCTTCATCAAAAGATCAGCGGTGATAAATGGCGAATATTCCGACATCCGTGGCGGGATTATTGAATATATGGAAGCGCGCGGCTACCGCCTTGAAAGCGAGGACGGCGAAAACCTGACGTTCCGCCTCCGCTCCAAGTTCAGCGCTCTTTTCAAGATGTTCGAGGACAGGATTTCCCTGACCCGTGAACCCGGCGGCTTTGAAGTGGAAGGCCTTACAAAGGAAGTGGTGCGCATCGTCGGAGGTATGGAATACAAGTTCCGCTCCCTCGACGAAGAGTAAAAGGAGGAATGAAAGAGGTTCAACCCTTTAATATTCAAAGATTATGGCAGAAGATTTCAAGACTGTCGCCAAATTCAGCGACGCAATGAGCGCCCACATCACCGCCGGGATGCTCAACGACAACGGCATTCCCGCCGCAGTGTTCGGCGAGAATTCCTCCTACGTCTCCCTGAACTACGTGGATCCGATTGAGGTCAAGGTCAACGCAGCCGACTACGACGCCGCCCTCTCCCTCCTCGCCCAGAACGGCCAGGAAGCCACTGAGGCCCAGGACGTTCAGTAAGTCTATAGGTCTATAGGTCTGTAGGTCTTATAGGACTTAGGCTCAGTATGTACCTAAGCTCCAAAAATCTGGATTACCCCTCTGAGAGACGCCAACTTCTGAGTGCGGAAAGAAAGCCAGTCCTTTCCTTCCAAGTTTAACCCCCATTTCCAAAGCAACGTCACCCCCGGCAAGAGCGAATATGCCCGAAAACGCTCTCGTCGGGGGCTTTAAGGCTCCCAACAAGCGCAATTTCGGCACTAAACGCTCTCGTCGGTGCCCCCAGCGCTCTCGACAAGAGTGATTTCGTAGCAAAATGCTCTTCCCCGCAGCCTTAAGACCCGTGAGAAGCGCGTTATCAAGGTAAAACGCGCTAGTCTCCACCACGGTGTGTGTGTTGCTGCCGAAAAACAGAAAAGTGTAGATTTGCCTTGTCAAATTTGATGGAAAAGTGTTAACGCCTTACTAAACGACCCTAAAAATTGGAAACTATATAGGAGTTGACTACGTTTTCTTTTGGAACGCCCAAAACATCATAGAACACCATTATAATTGGTTGCTTGATGGCCAGAGACTGTTATGGATTGCTAACGATGCCAACTCTGACAATATTAGTCAACTTGCATATAGTTCCTAAAAAATTAGAGAATAATATCTTGTTGCTCCTTTTGCGACAGCCGTGGCAAAACTCTTGAAATTGGCGGCCGAATTCTCGTGGCGGATAACACCTTGTCCATCAATACAAAACGACTCATCCTAGTCTAAAATACGCCACCAGGACAAGGCTTAAGATCTTCATTATATGCCACTTAAGTGCCACATAATCGATTTCAAGACAGACGCAGTTGTCTTACGGTCTGATTATATATTTCTGAAGACCACGGCCACACGGATGTGCCATAGAGAACCTGTGGAGCATCTAGGCGTGGTTGAGGTAGTGTATTTCCTGTTTACGACGTAATAAATCGCCATAAAAGAACTATCCAAATTGGAGTAGCTATTATCGTTTTACAAAACAAATGACTATATTTGCTGCGTCATACCCAAGTGCGCTTGAGTATGACGTACATATCAGCGAAAGTGTTTTCGTGTCCTTTGTGGAAAATTTGCAGATTTTTATGAAAGAAGGATTACGGATATTCTTTTTCGCTCGTGCATTGATTATGCTGTACGTCCCTTTCTGGGGGACAGATACTCCATATCAATCCGAGTGTGGAGTATTATCAGTAGTTTATTTCTTTCAAGGTTCTGCAAAACCTTCCACAAGATAGGCGAAGGTTGGCTCCACACTTTCTTTGTATCCGAAAAACTCCCGGCAGGAGCCGAACGGGAACAAAACCAATAACAAAACAATGAAAAAAGTATTTTCATTATGTATTTTGGTAGTTATGTCCCTGCTGCTGAGCGGTTGCCACAAGAGCATCAATAGGGACATCAATGACATCAAAGACAGGCTTGACCAGATTGAGAACGTTGAGATCAAGACTGTAAGCCAGCAGATCTCACAGATCAACTCCTCAATTCCGAAACTTGAGAAAACTGATCAGGAACTGAAAGGCTACATTGAATCCCTTCAGACGACCTCGGCGGAACTGAAAAAAGCCATCGAAGAGATTGACGGCAAGATCAAGACCTTGAAAGACGAGTTGGGGGCATCTGACTCAGAGATACTTGCCAAGTTAGAGACCGTGAAGTCCGACCTTGAGGGAAGGCTCGGAAAGATGGAGCAGACCATCACCGAGCTGAAGGCCAAGGACACGGAACTGGAAGGCAGGATCAATGAACTGAAGACCTATATTGACCAGAAAGACACTGACACGAGAGACTGGGTTCAGACAACATTCGCTACCATTGACCAGTACAACAGCGTCACCAAGGACATCAGCGACATCCAGAAAAACATCGAGAGCCTCAACAAATCCGTCGAGACTTTGGAGAACGACCTAAAGAACAAGGTCAACGAGGAGATCGACAAAGCGCTCGAACCTATCCGTGACCAGATCGCCGCTGACGTGGTCAAATCCATCACCGAAACCATCAACACGACAGTCACGAAAGTCAGGTCAGAGATAGAGACCGCCTACAAGGCCGAGATCAAGGCCTCAATCGAGGATCTTGAGAAGTCCTTGAAAGAGTGGGTGAACAGCGCCCTCACGGGTTACTACACAATAGCGCAGACCGACGCCAAGTTAGAAACGCTGAAATCCGAACTTGAGGACCAGCTGGCATCACAGAAGTCCTACCTCGAAGGCCTCATCAAGGCTCTGTCCACCGACCTCACGACAAAGATCACGAACAACACCACTCTGATCAACAATCTGACAAGCGAGATCTCCACCGTAAAGGAGGAGGTCAAGGAATATTCCAAGACGGTGATCGAGAACACCACGAAAATCTCGGAGATCTCAAAGACCGTGGTGAGCAACACAACGGTGGTCACCGACAACGCTAAACTGATCGAGGAACTAAAGAACCAGATCAGCGACCTCCAAGGCGAGATGAGCAAGAAGGTAAGCGAGTTGGAGACCAAGATCACCACCTCCACCGAGGAGAAAGAGACCATCGTCAAGGAAATAGAGACAGTCAAGACGGAATATTCAGAGAAGATCTCCAACCTCCAGACCGTCATCGAAGGCAAGGTGGCTGAGAACAAAGTCCTGATTGACAAGAACATAGAGAAAATAGAGGCCAACAGGAAAGCCATCGAGGAAAACACCAAAGCGATTGAGGCTCTGAAAGCCAGCGCCATAGATGCGGAGGCGGTCGCCAAGAACACCGAAAGGATAGCGGAGAACGCAAAGGCGATAGCCGATCAGGCGAAACTCATCGCTGAGAACGCATCGGCCATCACGGACAACGCTTCGGCGATAGCGGAGAACACCAAACGAATCACTGCTCTTGAAAAAGGACTGATCGACATAAAATCAGAGATCACAGAGGCTTACAAGGGAGCGGTCAAAACCGCCATTGAAGAACTTGACGGAAAGCTTACCGACGAGATAGCAGAGAGAGTGCTTGAGATCAACGGTCGGATCAGCGATGAGGTCAAGTCCATCAACGACGCGATGGAGGCTCTGGAGAAGAGAGTGACTTCTTTGGAGGATGAGATGGCCGCCCTCAAACTGAAGATGTCCGGTTACGACGGGTCGATCAAAGACCTTGGCGACAGGATCTCCAGTGTCAGCGAGCAGATCACTGCCATCAACACGACCATCGAGAACCTCCAGAAGACCAACGACGAACTCAAGGAATATATCAAGAGTATTCAAGCCCCGGCCGAAGAGTTGAAGGAGTCCATCACCGCGGCCGACAAGAAGATCGACTCAGTCAAAAGCGAGCTTGACAAGGCCATTGAGGATGCGAAGGCAAGCGACAGCGCTATGAAAGAGGAACTGGTCAAGTCCATCGAGGATGCGAAGGCCGATGTGGTCTCGCAGCTTGAGTCGATGAGGACAGAGATGACAGAGAAACTCACCCTGATGAACACCACGATCTCCACACTTGAAAGCAAGAGCAAAGAGATCGAGACCAAGGTGACCGAACTCCGCACTTTCGTCACGGAGCAGATCTCATCCACAAAAGATTGGGCGTCAGCCACATTCGCCACTCTTGAGGAATATTCCAAAGTGACTGCCGAAGTTGCCACACTGAAGGAAACGATCAGCAATCTGACGAAATCGATTTCAGAGATGGAAACAAGGCTCAAGACGGAATGGAAATCCGACATCGAGACCGCCATCGCCCCTGTCAAGAAGCAGGTCGAGGATGCCGTCGCCTCCATCACCAATGAATATACCAACGCCATCTCCTCCGCCAAGACCGAGGTGACCGAAGCCTACCGAGCCGAGATGAAGGTGGAGATCTCGAAACTTGAGGAATCCCTCAAGTCGTGGGTGAACGGGAAGTTCGAGTCCTACTGGACAATCTCCGAGACACAAGCCAAACTTGACGCGCAGAAGACCGACCTTGAAGCCCAACTGAAAGCTCAGAAGGAATACCTCGAAGGCCTCATCAACAATCTCAAGCCAGGCGCTTCCGAGAGCGAGAACCGCACCTTAATCGACAACCTGACAAAGGAACTCGAATCGGTGAAGAAAGCCGCAAGTGACAACGCATCGGCGATCAACTCCCTCCGCTCCGACCTCACCACCGCGACCGAAAGCGTCACCAAAGCCTACAAGGACGCAATAGCCGCCGCCATCAATGAATATGACGGCAAGATCTCCGGCAAGATAGACAGCAAAATCTCCGAGCTGAACTCCTCGATTGACAGCAAGGTAACCGAGATCAACAACAAGATTGCCGCCCTTGACTCCAGAGTGAAGACCCTTGAGGACTCCGTCTCCGACATCAAGTCCCAGATCAGTGCCCTCCAAGACGAGTTCAACGCCCTCAAGGACAAGCTCTCCGCCATAATCGGCAAAATGGTCTCCATCTCCTACATCCCGACCTACGAGGATGGAGTCGAGAACGTCCCTTGCACAATGTCCGGCTCGACCGTAGTCCCCGGTTCGTTCACAATGCGTTTCGAGATCCAGCCCGCATCCCTCGCCGAAGACCTCGCCGCCTCCTGGAACACCGCCCTCTCCGTCAAAGCCGTCTATACCAAGACCCGCACCCGCGCCTCCGCCGGAGACTTCATAGCCCTCCCAGTCGAATCCGCCACCGCCTCCGACGGCATCCTCTCCGTCACCGTCTCCGGAGCCGGATTAGACGAAGCCTTCTTCAACGGCACTCTCCCTGTCAGCGCCAGGTTAAAGATATCCGATGGTACTAATGAAATCCTTTCAGATTATATTAAACTAACTCCAGAGAATTCGTCAACCCCATCAGATCCTCCTACTCCTCCGACTTCAGATAACTACATTGATGACAACGGCAATGACTTAGGCAAAGGTATTAACATTGACGGTGTTATCTGGGCACCTGTCAATTGTGGTTATGAGCCGGCTGAAGGAGATTACAAAGGATTCCCTTATGGCAAATTATATCAATGGGGAAGGGTCCACGGCGTCGGACATAGTACAACAGATGAAACATCTCCTCTAATCGTTAAAGGAACCGTGAATAATGTCAAAGATGCTGTGGACAACGTATTCTATTATGGATCGAACAATTGGCTTACTGATGTAGAAGCCTCTTGGGTGGGGCCTTTGTGGAACAAAGGGACAGCCAATTCTCCAATCAAGACAAAATATGACCCTTGTCCTAACGGATGGCGAGTCCCAACTAGAGAAGAATTGTATTCCCTGGCCGTCAATGTTGATAGAAAAAAGAGCATATTAGGAGTAAAGTTATCAGGAAGCAATAAAGATGTTGACTATAATAACGAAGATAATGTCACCGATTATATATTTCTTCCATTTGCTGGATACTTAAATTACTCAGACGGGAAGTTATATCAAACTAGAACTGACGGTGGATATGCGGAAGGATATTATTGGAGTTCTTCATTAGACAATTCTAATGCAAATTATTTAAGAATTTATAGCAACGACACTGGCACGAATGCCGAACAAGGCAGTTCAGAATATCGTGCTAATGGATATTCTATCCGCTGCGTAAAAGAGTAACATATATGTCTATGGCATAATAATAATGTTAATTTCTAATTATTGCATTTATGGTAAGTATCACAAACAAAGACAAGACCATCACTTACAAAGTCATTCAATTCAACATAGACGGAGATGGCACAGCAATGGTTCTACTTGAGGATCAAAGCATTGACTTCCTTGACAAAGGAACGGTGAAAGACTATTTCTTAGGAAAAGCCGGATCAGAACGTGAATGGACTGTTTCCATTGATGATTAAGCAGTCCGCAACTATGCACTTTAGGCTTGTTAGTAAAAGATGTTCTCTGAATACTTATCCCTCACAAGCCTAAAGTACATAGTTAAAAGTAACAAGCATTATTTGCATACTTCAAACTTCTTAAAAAACAACATAACGATATGTGTCATTTATGTTCACACCGCTATCAGAAAAATACAGATGGCTATATAATCAATAAATGCAACCTCGACAAGAATTCATTGATTCAACGATCAAAATACCTAACAGAAGTATTGCCCAACAATAGAGTTGTTCCACCAACTGACGATTGCTTCTTGGAAGCAAACGAGCAGCATCTCTGTCCCTATTATAAATAAGGGTTTCTTACGACTCCAACAAGCATCAAATCAACACAAAACAACAATAATAATCACAAAATGGGAGACAATTTGTTTAATTCTGAGGAAGTTCAGAGAGCTTTCGCAAGTTGGCTTAATCAAGAGCCAAACTATCATCCTTGCGATGATAAACGCTTCTATTCATTTGTCAATCGGTATTTTGATAAAAACGAAAATGTGAGCAAAGAGGACTTCGTCAAAGAGGCTAAGCGAATACAGCCACTTAGGGATAGTAGCAAAAGAGGAATGTATCAGGCTTATTATAAGAAGCTTGAAACCATTGTCGCTTATCTCGAAAACGAAAAGAAAGCTTAGCTTACAGCAGAGAATTGATTGAATCAGCACCCACAACGTTCTTCTGTGGGTGCTAAAATCACAAACCATTATGAACAAACTCAAACTTTAAGTGATTATATAGGAGTTGACTACGTTTTCTTTTGGAACGCCCAAAACATCATAGAACACCATTATAATTGGTTGCTTGATGGCCTGGGACTGTTATGGATTGCTAACGGTGCTAATGCTGACAATGTTAGTCAATTTCTATCTAGTTCCCCAAAATTTTTCGTATCTACTTTTTTGAGCTGGTACATGATTGTGTTATAAAGAATTCTTGTACATAGGGTAAAACAAAAGTAGGCTGAATGAGTAAGGGATTGTCATTCAGCCTACTTTTTGTTTATTTAGAAGCTGTTACTTCTTGTCGCCGAGGTCGAGGATACGGACGTTGCGGATCTTCAGGCCTTCTCCGTGGCCGCAGAAGGAGATGTAGCCCTTGCGGTTGAACATTCCCGGATGGTTCTTGTGGTCAACCGTGTAAGGATTCTTCTTGCTTCCGTCAGGAGCGACGTTGTGGCCCTTGCAGGCCTTGCGGACATTGCCGTCAAGGATGACCTCACCGTTGAGAATCACTTTGATATTATCACCCTCGACGCGGATCTCCTCTGTGTTCCACTCACCGAGAGGCTTGTGGACAATCCTCTTGGCAGGAATCACACCATAGACAGAGCCGTGTACCTGATACTCACGCAGATTGGCGTACATCGGAGCGTCGTGGTCAAGAATCTGAACCTCGCACATCGCATCGTAGGCGGCATCAACTCCCATCGGAGTCCTCACGCCCACACCGTTGTTCACGCCCTCACGCAGGAAGCAGAACTCGAAACGATAGACAAAGTTGCGGTACTCCTTCTTGGTGTAGAGGTTGCCGGTGCTGCCATAGTTGGCTGACACATAAATCGTTCCGTTGACCGGAGTATAACCCTCGAGGTCGCCATGCCATTTGTCGAGATTTGTGCCGTCGAACAGCATCTCGAATCCCTGGCGCTTCTCCTCCTCGGTAAGCTGAGAGACAGGAGACGGCTCGGCCTCGCCGAGAATCTTGCCAATCTCGTCAACCGCATAGCCGTCATCCGCTCCGCCGGCGGCCTTGAAGATTGCAACCGCCTTGTCAAGGTTGGACTTGAGGTCGGCATAATTGATTTCCTCAGTGGTCTTGGAAGCGATTGTCCTCACGCACTCGGCAGCGGCGTGTCTTACATTCTTGTCGCTGTCATCCAAATATTTGCCGGCCAGAAGGAAAGACTTCATAGTCGGAACAGAGGACAGGGATCTGAGGATGGTTCTCTTGACCGCAGGGGATTTGGCGAGTTCAAGCGCCTTGGCGAAATCCATACGTTTCTTGTCAACATTGGTCTCGTAGCGTGAGACAAGGGAAGCGTATCTCTTCACCGCCTGATCAGCCAGACTTGCGTCAGATCCGGCGATTTTGACAAGAACCGGGGCGGCCTTGAAATTGTCGATGTCAAGCAACGAGGCAAAAGCGGATTTGTTTCCGGACTCGTAGGCGGAGGCAAGATCGTTCACAGCCTCGTCCGTGCCGGTCGAAGCAAGGGCGCGGTAATATGCGGCGGCGTTCCCGGATTTCTTCATCAGAGCGCTGACTTTGGCGTACTGGTCAGCCGGAGCGAGAGTATGTACGGCGGAAATCAGGGCCTCGGACAGAACTGTGACATCGACATCATCCTTAGCTTTGTCCAGAAGCGCACCTACCTTGTCGATGTCCCGGACACCTACGATGCCGCCCAAAGCGATTGTGGCAATGCCGGCGGTGGTCTCATCGTCTGAATCAATCAATGAATATACCTTCGGAGCGGCAGCCGAAATCCCTCTCTCGGCGACAAGGCTGAGAATGTTGGCCAAAGCCTTTTCGTCCTTTGCGTTGTCAAGAGCTGCGAGAAGCTCATCCTGATAATTGCCCTTGAATGATTTCAAAGCGGCAAGGGCGGCCTCACCGTTCTCCCCGCCAAGCTGTCCAACGAGAGCCTTGGCGGCCTTGTCACCACCGATCTTTCCGGCGGCGGCGATGGCTGCGGAAGCCACGTCACCTCCCTCGGAGAACGAACCTATGACGATGTCAGAGACAGAACCTATCTTATTGTTGCCAAACCAGTTGAGGAGATCAACCTTCACATTCTCCGACTGCTTGGCGAAATTCTTCGTAAAAAGAGGGACAAGATTCCCGGCTCCGAGAATAGAGGTGGCGTTGCCAATCACAGAGTTCCTGTACTTGATGTCATCGCTCTTGAGGACACTCGCCACAACCTTCAAGGCCTTTGCAGGATCGTTCTTCATCCCGGCCAAAGCTCCGGCCGACTTGTAGGCGGACACAGGAGAAGCCATAAGTTCCTTGGCTGCCTTTGCCACAGCCTTGTTCCTTGAACCGTCGGCGAGTCTCACGGCCAACGAGGCGAAGTCAGGAGTCGAATTGTCCTTAAGAATATTCAAGGACTCTTCCGAACCGATTTTCGCCAAAGCGGAGAACAACGCATTGTCGCTCTTCGCGGAATCGCCCGAAGCCGTCGTAATCCATTTCAGGATATATGGCTCAGCCGCGGATATTCCTTTCTCCGCCGCAGCGGCGGCAAGCAGGGCGCGGTCAGCCGTACCCTCCTTGACAAGGCCAAGTATCAAATCTTCTGTTCCAGGGATGTCGACGAGAGCGCCCACAGCCGTGGAAGCCAGAGCGGGATCGCTGACATATTCCTTGAACAACGAGGCATCGGCAGGCTTGGCGATCTGACGAAGCAGGTTAAGCAAGAATGCCTTGTTGTCACTGTCCGCTGTCACCTTTATGGCCTGTGAGAAGCCCTCACGTACCTTGTCGGCACACTGAGGGTTGGCCGAGGCATAGCTTGCAAGTCCGTTGAGGGCATACTCATAGAGGTTGTTCCTAACGCCCTTGGCAGCCGGTTTCATCATCTTGGCGGTCTCTAGCACCGAGGCCGGAGCGGCGGCCGCAAGGTCGGCTATCTGAGCGTTGAAGTCAGCGGCGTTGTTGGCGGGCATAGCCGCAAGCACGTCAGCCACAACGGTTTCAACCGTTCTCTGCCTTGCGTCCTGGGCATTTGCCGTCAGTGCGGCCGCAAGGAATAGTATCGAAAAAAGTAATTTCTTCATATTCAGGAATATATTAAAGAATCATTGATCCCCAAGGGGCGCGCATCGGCTGGTTGATAAGCTGGTTGGCGGCATCATCGTTTATGAAGAGCTGCTTCTCCGGGTCGAAGTTCAGCGTTCTGCCGAGACGCAGGGCGCACGCTCCGATGTTGACGATGGTACAGCTGTGATGGCCGTTGTCCTCAGCCAGAGCGAATTTCTGACGTGTCTTAACGCAGTCAAGGAAGTCCGTGTGGCGAGGCTCAGGGTCAGGAAGAGAGTTGATGACATCCATCACGTTAGGAATCGTGCACTCGAATCCTTTATAGACCTTGCCGTTAGGGCCTTCGATGTAAGGCACCTTGCCTTTGCTCTCGAAGCCCTCGCC
Organism: uncultured Muribaculaceae bacterium; assembly: GCA_964458425.1. Taxonomy (GTDB): domain Bacteria; phylum Bacteroidota; class Bacteroidia; order Bacteroidales; family UBA932; genus Cryptobacteroides. The sequence goes on along the minus strand of CAYWIW010000004.1, from coordinate 135,019 downwards.
CTCAAGGATGATCTTGCAGCCGTCGGCGTAGGTGTAGGTGACGCTCCGCCATATTCCCACAGCGTCGGGATGCTGCTGAGGGGCATCCACCTCAACCTTTACCGGGAAGGTGTCATCCTTGCCGAGGATGTACTGTACAGGGTCGATGTAGTGCTGTCCCATATCTCCGAGTCCGCCGGACTCATAGTCCCAGTAACCGCGGAAAGTCTGGTGCACACGGTGAGGGTGGTACGGCTTGTATGGCGCCGGGCCAAGCCACATATCGTAGTCAAGCTCGGCCGGTACAGGCTGAGGCTCAAGGTTTTCCTTGCCGGTCCAGAAGAACTTCCAGGTGAAGCCCGTCGCTCCGGAGATTCTTACGGTCAGAGGCCAGCCGAGAAGTCCGCTCTGGACAAGTTTCTTGAGAGGCTCGACTGTCGTGCCGAGTCCGTAGAACGTGTCCTTGAAACGGAACCAGGTGTCCAGACGGAAGATTCTTCCGTACTTGTTCACCGCCTCGACAACCTTCTGCCCTTCTCCGATGGTTCTTGTCATAGGCTTCTCGCAGAAAATGTCCTTTCCGGCCCTGCAAGCCTCCACAGCCATTATACCGTGCCAATGTGAAGGGGTCGCTATGTGGACGATGTCAACGTTCGGGTCGTGTACCAGATCCCTCCAGTCAGTGTAGGCCTGGAGTTTGGTCCCGAACTTCTCCACTCCCCTCTTCAATGCGTTGTCAAGATGGTTCTTGTCCACGTCGCAGACAGAGACCAGACGGCAGCGCTCGTCGCTTGTGAAATGCAGACTGCTCATTCCGATGCCGCCGGTTCCGATGATTCCCCGTGTCAGCTGGTCACTCGGGGCGACATATTTCTTGTCTCCGCCCATAGCGCCGAACACATTACGTGGCAGGATCGTGAACAAAGCCAGTCCCGCCGCCGATTTTTTCAAAAAACTTCTTCTGGATTCACCCATAGTGCTATAGTGATTAATTCTTTTCCAAATTGTAAATTTACATTAATTTTCTCGTACAATCTGCCCTCAGGGCGTATTTTTGCGAAAATTGTCCAAAAGGATCCCCGGAAGCCCGTTCCGGCTTCCGGACCACATCCTTCCGGACAATCCTCACGGAAACAGTGCCTACCTGGTCTTACAGCCGGACATCCACGAACAGCGGAAGATGGTCTGAGGCCACGGCCACATCGCCATCATCGAACACGGTCGGAACTTCAGAGCCGACGACCTCGTACTTCGCTCCGTTTTTCAATGCAAGAATATAATCTATGCAGATTTCAGGATTATTGGCGGGATAGGTCGGCCTGGCCACTGACAGCACATCCCATTCCTTGGCAAGCTCGGCAAGCACCTCGCTTTCGGGAATCGAATTCATATCCCCGCAAAGGAACACAGGCTTATCCGACGCCCCGTACCTCTCCTTGAGGGTGGAATTGATGATGCCCGCCTGAAGGACCATCGTCGGCATCGAACGGAAATCCAGATGGGTTGAGGCGAACACATAGTCCTTTGTCTCGACCACACAGCAGGCCCTTGGCTCTGTTCCTTCGCCCTTAGGAAGAGGAATCGTGAAACTGTCCACAATTTGTTCCGGAACGGCGACACCGATTCCGTAGGCTCCGTCACGGTAAGCCATCGCCCTGCTGTAATGGAAATTCCATCCGCCCAAGGCATCGGCGAAATCAGCGAGCTGATAATTGTAGTGGCGTGTGTTGCAGCTATCCAACTCATTGGCGGACACCGCATCGGCGCCAAGTTCCTTCATCATAGCCGCCACCATAGGGATGCTGTTTTCAATTTCCTTTGAAAAAGCTCCCACATTGTACTGTACAAGACGGGTCACGCCATCAGCCTTAGGATAAGCCTCGCTGGTGGACGGACGTGCCTGCCTGCCCTGCCCGCATCCGGAAAGCAGCAAGGCGGCAATAAGAATTGAATGAATATGTCTCATAATCTTCTTGTTGATTGTTTTTCAGAATGTAACATCCACATAAACAGGAAGATGATCCGAAGCCTTCGAAACATCCCCGCAGTAAGTCCTGCTTATCGTATGGCTTACGAGCACCTTCACCGGGGCGGATTTTCTGTAATGGAAGACATAGTCAATGCACTTTGTCGCAGGGGCGGTCCCTCCCGCGGTGTTTTCCTGGCTCGAAATCACATCCCAGCAGACCTTCAGCGACTTGAGCGCATCCGAAGAGGGAACAGCGTTCATATCCCCGAGAAAGAACACCGGCTTGGCATAGTCAAGATAGCGGGACTGTGCCCAGGAGTTCACGGCGGCAATCTGGCTCTGGATGTATTCCTCGGAAGAATGGTCGAGATGGGAAGCCGCAAGCACATACCTGTCAGTCTCCAAGACGGCGATGCTCCGGGACTCAAAACCCGTCGTGTTGGGGAGAGGCACCGTGTACCTGTCCACTACAACAACTCCCTTCGGCACCACAACCCCGTTGCCGTAAGAGCCTCCGCGATAGTCTATTCCTTTGCCGAAATGCCATTGCCAGCAACCAAGTTCCTTGGCGAGAAGGGCCAACTGGTCGGCGTTGTGCCTGGCGTTCACACTGTCAAGCTCATTTAACCCCACAGCGTCCGCCTCCACCTCCTTGATGATTCCGGCGACAAGGCCGATGTTCTGATTCATCACGGAAATGTACTTGCAGAAAGCCCCGACATTATAGGTCACTATCCTGAAAGCACCTTCCGGCTTGGGATAATACGTCTTTCCCTCGCTTCCCGAACCGCCGTTCTCGTCCTTGCCGCCGCCCCACTCGTAAGGGTTGTCCGGATCCTCCTTGGACACCGTGTTTCCCCCACAGGAAGCGATGACAAACGTCAAGACCGCGGCTATCGTCAATACTCGTCTCATATTCTGCGAATATACTGTTTATGCTTATCTTTGGCAAGCAGGCGGTCCCTTGCGGCAAGACACCTCCGGGCATCGCCTGCGTTTGTACACTTCACAGTCCGGGCTATTTCAGCTTAGGCTCGCTACCTGACAGATCCCAGACAGACTCCGGCCAGCCGACTGTCCTGGCCACCGAGGATATGGTGGAACCTGAAGGAGCGGCGGTTCCGTGATACGGATAGTAGTATTTAGCCGCATCGACATAAGGAAGCGGAGAATCCGGAGACGAGTCGGCACAATCGAACAGGGTCTTGCCCTCAGTGTCATCCAGAACCATATCAGACCTGCGATAGTTGGCCGTCAATCTGTTGACAGTATTGGACACGGCTATGATTCCGCCTGAGCTCCAGGTGTTTCCGACATTGTTCGACAGAGTCTTGTTCCAGGCTATGCAATACTCCATCTTGAAGTTGATGTCGTCGGTCAGCTTGGATGATTTCGCGAATCCGACCAGACCGCCTACTACAGAAGCCTGGGAGGACACGTCCCCGGAGGCATAGCATCTGCTGATGGTGACATCGGTCTTGTTCTCAATGCAACCGACCAGACCACCGCAAATACGTCCGTTGGAAGCTGTCAGCGTGACATTTCCGGAGGTGTAGCAGTCCTCGATCGTGGTTCCTCCATCAGTCCTCGTGGCATTGCCGACCAGACCGCCGATGTGGTTTCCTTTCTTGGCGAGCACATTACCCGTGACATAGCATCTCCGGATTGTCGAATGACCGGCGAGGGAGCCGACAAGGCCTCCCGCATAGTTTCCGTTGTTGACCACGTCTCCGGAAGAATGGCTGTCGGTCACGGTGACATATTCACCTTCGGCAAAACCTATCAGGCCGCCGGCGTTATGTCCGAAGGCATTGACACTCATTGCGGAAGAGGATTTATCGATTATGACGTTCCCGTTCCCTTTCACAATGTAGCCGACAAGACCCGCAACCCTCTGGTTGCCCGTCACCGAACCGGAGGTATGAACATTCCTGAACGTGGACGGCTCCTCTGAGGCGACACCGACGATTCCTCCCACAGAGGACGGAACCTTTCCGTCATTGTCGGCGTCAACGATGTCTGCGGACAGGTTTATGTCGGTGAACGATGCCGCCACCGCCTTTCCGGCCAGTCCTCCCACTCCTTCGGACGTTCCGTTCATATTGATGGTCAAATTGTTGACAGTCACATTGCTGATTTCGGCAGGAACGTCAGCGAAACCGCACTGAGAACCCAGAAGACCGGCCGAGAAACCGCTTGATGTAATGACAGGATTCTCGAACTTCACATTGCGGAACGAGCCGACAAACACTCCGAACATACTCGGGTACGACTCGGAAGAGCAGTTGAATCCGGTAATCGTGTGGCCGCACCCGTCAAAGTCCACGGCTTTGTCGTAAGGAGACACAGCATTGAGCGGCACCCAGTCCTCATAGTCAGACATATCCACGTCAGCATCCATCTTGAAATATGTCTTGCCGCTCTTCATACCTTTGACCATACTTATCAGTTCCATCTGGTTGCGGATGATGTACGGATCGGATTCCGTTCCTGTTCCAAGCTCGAAGCCGGAAGCCGGAAGAGACTTGCGGCGGAAAAGTATGAACACCGTGCTGTCGGAAGGCTCCATAGCTATGTTGTCCGAGCCTTCAATCTTGCTGACAGAGAGCGCAAGGACACGCAAGGAGCCATCCTCTGGCATAGCCGAGCTTTTCAGCGTCAACTGCGCCGTGGTTGACACGGTATTGTAGCGAGGAAGCATAAGGGTTCCGGACGACAGCTCAAAGGCATCGCCGGGAACAGCCTCAAGCGAGGTTCCGTGTTCCTTGTTGAAAGCGGCCACACGGGAAGGATCCGCGGCAATGGTGAGGGACAGCATCTCGTCGGCAACGGACGAAGCGGTCACATTGACGGTGTAGGACTTTGTCTTCGGCGACATCAAGGCGACAGTGTCCTCAAGGTTCAACACGTTGAGCGACAGTCCGGCAGGCTCGGACAGCCGCGCTTTCTTCTCATAGTCATATTCCTTATCGCAGGAGACGGCCAGAAGGGCTGTCCACAAAACCGCGAATATTAACTTGTTTGTTTTCATTGAATTATTATCTTTTAAAACTGCACGTCTGCATAAACCGGGAGATGGTCGGAAGCCCTTGTCACATCCCCGTTGTAGAATCTGGTCATAGTGTGCGCTCCGACCAGCTTCACCGGAGCGGAATCCTTGTAATGGAATATGTAGTCAATGCAAGACTTGCCCACATTTGAAGGGAAAGAATTCTCGGTTGATGACAGCATATTCCAGGATTCCTTCAGAGCCTTGATTGTCTCGGACTCCGGAGTGGCGTTCATATCCCCGCAGAAGAAGACTGGTTTCGAGGATTTGGAGTAATGTTCCCGCGCCCAGCCGTTCACGACAGCCACCTGAGCCAGCCGCGCTTCCGGCGAAGTGTGATCCAGGTGGGCGGCTCCGACAACATATTCATCTGTCTCGACCACGGCGATGCTTCGCTGCTCGGCTCCGGCCCCCTTGGGAAGAACGACCGTGTACCTGTCCACGACCTTGGCCGTCTTAGGCACAACGCATCCGTTGCCATAGGCTCCGTTGCGGAAGGCCATCGCCCGGCCGAAATGCCACTGCCATCCTCCCAACGCATCGGCAAGGAGCGCAGCCTGGTTGACGTTATGCCTCGTGTTGACACTATCCAACTCATTGAGCGTCACCACATCCGCATCAGCCTCCCGAATCATTGCCGCCACCATCCCGACATTGTCGGTCACAGACGTGATGTATTTGCTGAAGCAGCCGATGTTGTAGGACATAATCCGGAAACTGCCTGAAGGCTTCGGGTAATACGTCTTGCCGTCCGACCCGTCGTCTTTGCCATCCTCGTCGCCTTTGTTCCAGCCCCAAGGATCCTTGGAAGGGTCATCTTCCGGCTCCTTGTCCCCTCCACAGGAAACAAGGGCCTGAGATGATGACACCAGCATCAACGCCAGGATAATCTCGCTGATATACTTGTTCATAATCCTGTTTCTATTTGGTCCAACCCGGGTTCTGCTCAAGATTCTTATTGAGGGTAAGCTCATCAGTCGGAATCGGATAGAAGTAATCCCGCTCCTCGTTCCAGACACCCGGAAGATTCGGAGTCACATCCACATAGCCGTGGTCGCCTTCTGTGAAGAACACCCTCTCGCCGATCTTGCATTTGACCACTCCGGCAGGCAATCCTGAAGGAGCCTCATCCGTGTAGAAGCATACATCCTGAGTTCCGTTGCCGTCAAGGTCGTATGTTCCCGGAGCAGGGAAATACATCCCGAGGAACTTGTGGGTTATGGCCTGACCGTTCTTCCAGCGGACAAGGTCATAGAAGCGGAAATTTTCGTCAAACAGTTCGACCGTTCTCTCCCGGCGTATTTCGAGAATCACTCCAGCATTCTCTCCGGTGACATTCGGATAACCGGTCTCGGCGGCGGACAGATACGGATCCGGAGAGGCGTTGGCGGCCGCGAGGTCTATGTTCGGCATCCCCACACGGTTGCGAAGAATCTTGATGGATTTGTCCAGATCGGCCTGGGTCAATGTGCCAAGCTCAGCCTTTGCCTCGGCGAAATTGAGATAGACCTCTGCGCTTCTGAAAAGCGGCAGGTCATTGAAGGACGCTCCGAAGAGATCCACATCCTGGTCTACTCCCTGCATATACTTTGTAAGCATATAGCCGGTCTCGGTGTGCCCGAAATCAGGAGCCTCCACCTTGTCCGAGCCTATTCGCTTGTAGCCCGGGGTTCTGATGGACTGCGCAAGCCTCGGATCCCGGTTCTTCGTCTCCTCGACGAATGTCATCGTCTTCCAGCCTTCCTTGTCGGTGAACCTCGTCCCGTCCTTCATCAGATAGGAACAGAACATCTTACGGGTCATTCCCGGATTGCCGTAATTACCGAGAGTATAATAAGTTCCGTTATGCTTTATCGAAAGATTCCGATCATAGTCGCGAGCCAGAATCACTTCGTTTCCGATGGCGTCGGTGCTTGCGAAAAGGTCGCGGTAGCTGTTCTCTACGCCACCGCCGGTATAAACCGAATAGCCGCTGGTAGAGATGAATTCCTCCCCTGCTGCCGCCGCCTGCTCAAGATACCACTCGGCGGTATGTCCGTCCAACTTGATTCCGTGGTATTTACGGAACGTACCCTCGAAGAGGCAGGCTCTGCTCTTCAGCGCAAGCGCAGTCCACTTCGTCACTTTATACACAGAACGTCCGACCGGCAGATGAGCGATGGCGAAATCCAGATCCTCGACCACGTTGGACATAACCAGTTCCCGGGAGTCGCGCGGCTTGTAGAGAGCATCGTCGGAAGAGCCGAGCTGGCGGTCGTACCAAGGCACGTCGCCGAAACGCTTGACCTTCTCGAAATAGAACCACGCCCTGAAGAAGCGGGCCACTCCGATATATTCATTGCGCACATTCTCGTCCTTGCAGTTGGCTGACAGTTCGATCAGCGTGTTGAAGTCCCTCAGCGCCGTCCAGCTCCAGCCACCGCCGGAACCAGGGACGGAACGCCCGTCGCGCATCCAGTCAGAACGGTTGTTCCTGATGATCAGATCGGACTCTTCCTCATAGACGGATGTGCCCGGAAAATTTGAGTAGAAATCATTGGCGAATGCGTCAAGCTCGCTTCTCGTGGAGAAAAAGCTGTCCGGCGACAAGTTGGCCAAAGGCTGCTTGTCCAAGTCACAGGACACGGCGAGGAGAGAGGCGACCGCCATCATCAATATACTTTTTTTCATATCGTATTCCTCCAAAGATTAGAAAGTTAGATCAATACCGAACATAAACGACCTCTGCCAAGGGTAGATACGGTTGGTAGAGTTGGTCTTCGCCATCTCGGGATCGATGTATTTCGAGTGCTTCTTGAATGGAGACCAGTAATGAAGGTTTTCTCCTGAGAAGTAGAGACGGATCGGGCCTGTTCCGATCTTGTCGGTAACTGACTTCGGTACAGTGTATCCGAATGTGACATTCTTCAGGCGGCAGTAGCTGATGTCCTGAAGGTAACGGTCGCTCGGCACTGTGAGCTCGCGGTTGGACCCCAATCCGACGTATCCTCTCGGACGAGGCAGATAGGCGTCCGGATTGTCCTCACTCCAGATCATCTTATGGAAATCACGAGGGATTAGAGTGGCGTAAGGACGCGCGTAAGGGCCGTAGAACAGGACATTGTTGGTGGCAGGCGCCCAATCCATCTTGCCTATTCCCTGGAAGAATATTCCGAAATCAAAGCCAAGATACTGGAAGCTGAGGTTCAGGCCATAGTTATAGCGAGGCTGGTTGTTTCCGATGATTGTACGGTCGCCAGGGTCATCCACAGTGTTCTTGCCTTGGTTGACAACGCCGTCACCGTTCAGATCCAAGAACTTGACATCTCCTCCGTGAAGTCCGCGCTCGTCTCCCGCCGCGGAGATAATGGCCTGGTTCACAAAAGTCTGGTCAATCTCATAGGCCGCGGCCTCCGCATCTGACCGGAAAAGGCCGTCGGTGTGATAGCCCCAGATCTCGCCCATTCGCATTCCGACATAGTAAGACTTAGCGAACGAGCGCTCAGGATTGTCAAATTTGGTGATCTCGGTGTAATAGTCACTGAAGCTGACGGTCGCCGAATAGTTGAACGGCTTCCCGAAAAGGTTGAATCCGTCTCTCCAGACGAGTTGAAGCTCGTAACCCTTGGTACGCAGATCGGCGGCGTTCATCTTAGGCGATGACGCACCGTAGACAGCCGGCAAAGCGACTCCGGCGGTCAACATATCCTTGGTGTCACGGACATAGGCGTCAGCTGTGAAGACAAGGCGGTCATCAAGGAAAGAGACATCGAGACCAAGGTCGTGCTGAAGGGTTTTCTCCCAAGTCAGATCCGACGCCACAGGGGCACCGATTGTCGCCACTGTCGGCTTGGCCCCTGTACCGAACGTGTAGGAACCGGTGCCGACGGATATCTTACGAATATAATCGTAATAACCAACCAACTGATTTCCAAGACTTCCGTATGAATACCTAAGCTTGAGGTTATTCATCGAGTCCTTTAACGGGGCAAAGAACTCCTCCTCGGATATTCTCCAGCCAAGGGACATAGAAGGGAAGAAGCCCCAGCGATGGCTTGAAGCGAAACGGGATGTGCCGTCATAGCGTCCGCTCGCCTCGAAAAGATAGCGTCCCTTGTAGTCATAGTTAAAACGGCCGAAGAAACCGCAGAGAGCATATTCATTCTGTCCGCCGGAGGTTTCCATCCGGGTGTTGCCGTCAGCGTCCGAGCCTACGAGATTAAGGTCATTAAGCGACTCGCTCATAAGATAGTAGCCTCTCGCGGAGACATCCTTGTAATGCTTTGTCTCCCAGTTGAAACCAGCCATTACCTTGAGATTATGCCTCTCGGCGAAACTCTTTGCCCAAGTGGCATAGACGTTGGTCGCATAGTAGTGCTGGGTCTCGAATTTCTCCTTAAGGTTGTCTATCGAGCGGGAATTGGTGACAAGAACAGTCTCTCCGGGATAGCGCGAGTACTCCGTGTTGGTGGCACGGTTCATATAGCGGTACTGATTCAAGGCGTAAGTAAAGTTAGCCCGGATTTCCAGCGATGCGGACGGCTTTATTGTCAACTCGGTAGTAGTGGACAGATTGTCATTGTTGTCCTCGTTCCTGTAGTTAGGGTTGTCCAGTATCGTAAGCATTCCGTCCATCACATAATTGTTGTTGGCGAATGAAGTGTACCCGATGCTGGTCCCGTCAGGGTTGTGAGCCGGATAGCTGGCCAGGGCGTGGACAGTCATCAAAGAGAACGCAGTGTTGACATCGCTCGGTCCCGGATAGCGGTAACGGTACTTGTAATAGCTTGTGTTGTTGCTGAGGTTCAGCCACTTGTTGATGTCAAAGGATATCTTTGAACGGAAACTGAACCTGTCGAGCTTGTCCGTGTTGCGACGGAATATACCCTCCTCCTTATTGTAGGAGCCTGACAGAAAATACTTCACGTGGCTGTTGCCTCCGCTCAGTGACACGCTGTGCTGCTGGTTCGGACGGCGGTCGCGGAACAATTCGTGATACCAGTCAGTGTTGGCGTAGTAAAGATAAGTGTCCCTTCCGTCACGCTGGTCAATCATAACCCAAGGGCGCTCAGGGTTCTCCGACTTGTCGTTGACCCTCGCCCAAAGCTCCTGCATATCGGACTGAGTGTAGAACGTGTAGTTGGTTCCGTTCGCGGCCCGGTAGAACAAGTCATTCAGATAGACCGAATAATAGCCTCTGGTCTCATATTCAGTCGATGTTGTGGGTTCCTGCCAGCCAAAACGGCTGTTCACCCTTACTGTCGCCATTCCGTCCGCCTCGGCTCCGTTCTTCGTGGTCACGAGTATCACTCCGAAGGATGCCCTGGCTCCATAGATCGCGGCGGCGGAAGCGTCCTTGATGACTGAAACCGACTCCACATCAGACGGATTCACCCTTGACAGGTCTCCTTCGGCACCGTCTATCAGGACCAACGGGTTGCCGCCGTTGATGGAATTGACACCTCGGATATTGATGCTGGCCGAATTGCCCGGACGGCCTGAGCTTGTGGTGACGTTGAGACCAGGCACCGAACCTTGAAGCATATGCGTCAATGTCGGGGATGTCCTGTTCTCAAGATTGCCTGAAGACACTGTCGAGATGGCTCCGGTCAGATTGACTTTCTTCTGGACACCGTAACCGACGACCACAGTCTCTTCAATCGAAAGCGCGCTCTCCTCCAGAACCACGGCCACATTGTCCGCCGTACCGGAAACAGCCTGGGTCTTATCGACATAGCCAAGACATTGTACCGTCAGGGTCACATTCCCCTCCGGAACCGTCATAGTAAATTTGCCGGAACCGTCAGTAACCGTTCCGCCGGACTTGCCGACAACCATCACAGCCGCTCCGGGAACCGGCAGTCCGGAAACATCGTTTACCTGACCGGAAAGGGTACGCCTGCCACCTTGTGAAGACTTTGCCTGACTAAGCACAACTGTTTCTCCGACAATGGAATACTTGACACCCCTATTGACGAATATCTCGTCGAGGATAGCGTCCAGGCTTGTGTTTTTGCGAGTTACGGCAACATCTCCCAGAGACATTCCCGCCATATCAGCATCATAAGAGAACAGAATCCCCGTCTGCCTTGTGAGGGCATCCGCGATTCCTTTCACTGTCGCACTCCTTTCGGAAATGCTGACATCGTACGTTTTCTGGGCATTCAACGCAGCGGAGGCGGAGTAGCTTATAAGCAACCCCGGCAACAGCGCGCATAGAAAAGCCCACTTGAAAAACTTTAATCCCATAAGTGATTCTTTAATTGGTTAAACTTAGTTTTATGAATTTGTTGAGTATTCCGTGTTATCATCTGTCGGTCACACATTCCGATCCGGTCAAGCTTGAAAGCACCGCAAGAGCCTCTTCCACGCCCCGGCTTTTAAAACAGCAGAAATTATAACGTTTGCCTGCGTCGGACACGCCTTTGACCTTTATCCGGACCCCGTAGGACTTTTCGATGTTCTCCACGATTTCTCCGACAGTGGCGTCGGTAAGGGCTATGACATTATACTTAAGCCTGACCTCCGACTGGACATAGCGCTGCTCTACGAAGATGTCACCACTGGCCAGGTCAAGGGTGGCAGCCTGATTCGGAAGAAGACGCATCAGGTTCACGCCCTGAGGGTTACACAACCTCACGCTTCCCTCCTCAAGCATCACCTCCGTGTTCACTTCCTCGTTGACACGAACATTGAAACGGGTGCCGACCGCGACCACGGACAAATCCGAAGTCCTGACAACGAACGGCCGCAAAGTGTCTTTCGCCACATCGAAAAAGGCCTCCCCCTTAAGCTGCACATCACGGTTTCCCGCCCCTTTAGAGCCTGTCTCCGAGTATGTCACCGTCGCTCCCCTCATCATCCAAACCGTAGATCCGTCCGGCAGTGCGATTATGTCCGAATCATTGTTAGTGTTTGAGTATGACACATAAGTCTGTGAAGCGCTGAAAAAACGCCCGTTCTCAGATGACGGGAAAAGAAAGACGGACAACCCCACAAATACAGCCGCGGCTCCGGCGGCGAATGCAATGGCGGCTCTTCTGAACCTTCTTTTGGAGACTTCAGAGTCCTGTCTGTCAATATTCCTTGACAGGCGCTCCATAAAGGCATCGCGGTTTGACTCGAACCGCTCATCGCACACAACCTCAGCCGCTTTGGCGACCGAAAGGATGTCCGCGAAGACACGCGCGTTCTCTTTGTCCTCAAGCAGCCACTCCATCAGGCGACGGTTTTCGGAAGCGTCCGTCACCCCATCGGCGTATCTTTTCAAAAGATCGTAAGGTACTTCTTTCATCTTCGGGAATAATTATCTGTACTTTAATATTACAGATGACTTCCCGAAACTGCCTAAAAAAGGTTGGAAAATTTTTAATTGAACCGGTCAAGGACCAGAAGGAGCAACAAGACACCCAATGATTCCCTCAACAAAACCAATGCATTATGAATATGATTGGAGACCGTGCTGGCGGAGATACCCAGGCCGGAGGCTATCTCCTTGGTGGATTTATGCTCCATATAGCTGAGCCTGAAAACCTCGCGGCACTTGGGCGGCAGAGCCTCGACAGCGTCATTGATTCTGTCCCTCAAATCCTTTGAATAGAGGCGACGTATGGAATCATTGTTCTCCGGATCGCAATAAAAACTTGTGAGCGAGGCAATTGACAGCCTGTACCATCGCTGGTAGTCGGCGGCGGACCGGTCTTTGGAAAGTTTGTTCATAGCCCGGTTGTAAATCGAGCGCAGGATATATCCCTGAAGCGAACGGTCTTCAACGAGGCTCTCACGTCTGCTCCAGACATTCAGGAGAACATCCTGGACGACATCCTCGGCTCCATCTTTTGGCAAAAGCATTCGGGCATAGGAGACAAACGCGGCATAGTACTCCCTGCAAAGGAAGTCAAACGCCTTTCTGTCTCCCTTACGGATCCGTCTAACCTGTTCTATTTCTGTCATTCTGATAACCTGCGACAATAAACCCGACCTGCGATACGGGTAAAAGTTAGGCGACAAAGATAACTATTCTATTTTCTTAAATGAATACTTTTAGGTTTAATGAGCATTTCCGAAAGAGGAAAAGCCGGGGCAAAAGCGGTATTCGCCGCCGGGCGACAGAAGAAGTGAGTGAACAAAACGGGCCGGGCAAAAGTGAATTTGCCCAGCCCGATTTATCTATACAGATATATTAATATCCTTATTCAGACTGACGGTCATTGCGACGTCCGCGTCCACCGCGATTGCCTCTGCGGTCGCCGCGATCGCCACCTCTGCGGTCGCCGCGTGAAGGACGTGAACCGCCCTGTGCGTTGGCTGCCGCCGCGGTGTTAGGAGTAAGATCCTGCTTACCGTAACGCTCGCCGTTGCAGATCCACACCTTGATTCCAAGCGCTCCGACCTTCGTGCTTGCAACCGCAAGAGCGTAGTCGATGTCAGCGCGGAATGTGTGGAGAGGGGTACGGCCTTCCTTGAACATTTCGCTTCTGGCCATTTCAGCTCCGCCTACACGGCCGCTGATCTGGATCTTGATGCCTTCGGCGCCAACTCTCATAGTTGATGCGATAGCCATCTTGATGGCCCTTCTGTAGGAAACACGTCCCTCGATCTGACGAGCGATGCTGTCAGCAACGATGTGGGCGTCAACCTCAGGCCTCTTTACCTCGAAGATGTTGATCTGAACGTCCTTCTTGGTGACCTTCTTAAGCTCTTCCTTAAGCTTGTCAACCTCAGCGCCGCCCTTACCAATGATGAATCCAGGCCTTGCGGCGTGAATGGTCACGGTAATGAACTTAAGGGTTCTTTCGATGACAATCTTGGAGAGGCTGGCCTTGGCAAGACGGTTGTTCAGATACTTGCGGATCTCATAATCCTCAGCGATCTTCTCAGCATAGTTACCACCACACCAGTTAGAGTCCCAACCACGGGTGATACCGATTCTGTTAGAAATAGGATTTGTCTTCTGTCCCATATTACTTATTCTCCTCTACTGTTGTTGGTTTCTTGACGTCGAGAATGACGGTGACGTGATTCGAACGCTTGCGGATTCTACCGGCGCGGCCCTGAGGACAAGGACGGATTCTCTTGAGCGTACGGCCTTCACCGACCATAATCGTCTTGACATAGACATTGCCGTTGTCAAGCTCCTTGCTCTGATCCGGATTCTTGGTTTCCCAGTTGGCGATGGCGCTGCGGATAAGCTTCTCAAGACGGATTGACGGCTGCCTCTTCGAGAAATGAAGGAGGTCAATCGCGCGATTCACTTCCACACCTCTCACGGTGTCTGCGACGAGACGCATCTTGCGAGGGGATGTAGGGACATCATTCAACTTAGCAATTGCTGTATTCTTTTTGGCTTCTTTGAACTTCTCAGCCATTAATCTTTTACGGACTCCCATAATGAATTCTCCTTTGATAATTACTTCTTATTGTTGCCCGAATGGCCTTTAAATGTTCTGGTCGGCGCAAATTCGCCAAGCTTGTGACCTACCATATTCTCAGTAATGTAAACAGGAATGAACTTGTTTCCATTATGAACGGCAACAGTATGGCCTACAAAGTCAGGGGAGATCATACTGGCTCTGGACCAGGTCTTTACGACCTCCTTCTTCTTGCTACCATCATTCATAGCAAGAATTCTCTTCTCCAGTGCTTCCTGGATGTATGGACCTTTTCTTAATGAACGACTCATAATCTTAAAGTTTAATTCCGTTTATTACTTCTTCTTTCTTCTCTCGATGATGAACTTGTTGGAAGTAGCCTTAGGATTACGTGTCTTGTAACCCTTTGCAGGAAGTCCCTTGCGTGAACGCGGGTGACCTCCGGAGGCGCGACCTTCACCACCACCCATCGGGTGATCGACAGGGTTCATAACGACACCACGGTTGTGCGGCCTGCGACCGAGCCAGCGGCTGCGTCCGGCCTTTCCGGAAGACTCAAGATTATGGTCTGCGTTGGAAACGGTTCCGACAGTCGCGCGGCAGGCCACGAGCACCATTCTGGTCTCGCCTGAAGGCAGGCGGAGGATGGCGTACTTGCCCTCACGGGCGGCAAGCTGTGCGAATGTTCCGGCGGAACGTGCCATAGCGGCTCCCTGACCAGGACGAAGCTCGATGTTGTGAACGAGCGTACCTACAGGAATCTCCGCAAGAGGGAGGCAGTTTCCGAGTTCAGGAGCAACTCCAGAACCAGACTCTATGATCTGTCCTACCTTGATTCCGGCAGGAGCGATGATGTACTTCTTTACACCATCCTCGTACTCTACGAGGGCGATGCGGGCGCTACGGTTCGGATCGTACTCCACGGTCTTAACAGTAGCCTTGATGTTGTCCTTGGTGCGGAGGAAGTCGATGATACGATACATTCTCTTGTGTCCGCCGCCACGGTAACGAACGGTCATCTGACCGGTGTTGTTTCTACCGCCTGTGCTCTTAAGAGGTTCCAACAAAGCCTTGTACGGCCTCTTGGCAGTGATTTCATCGAATGCACTGATAGCCTTGTTCCTGGTACCAGGGGTAATCGGCTTGAATTTTCTGATTGCCATTGCCTTGTCCCTCCTTAAATATTACTGTAGAAATCGATCTTGTCCTCACCAGCAAGGGTAACGTATGCCTTCTTGTAGTGATTTGTGCGGCCGCGGAGCATTCCTGACTTGCTGTAGCGGGACTTTCTCTTTCCGTGATAGTTCACGGTGTTGACATCCTTCACAGTCACATTGTAGAACTGCTCTACCGCTGCCTTTATCTGAAGCTTGTTGGCTTCCCTGTCAACGATGAAGCCATAACGGTTGTACTTCTCAGTCTGATCCGTGAGCTTCTCGGTTACTATTGGCTTGATTAAAATTCCCATCTCTTTGCGCTTTTAACGGTTGACCCTTGCTGAAAGGATATCCTGAACGCCGTCAACAATCACCATCGAGTTGGAATTCATAATGGTGTAGGTGTTGATTTCGTCAACAGTGATAACCTTTACCTCAGGGAGGTTACGTGATGAAAGGAAAATGTTCTTTGAATTCTCCGGAAGCACTACAAGAACCTTTCTCTGTCCAGCCTTGAGAGCCTCAAGGATGCGCATAAATTCCTTTGTCTTAGGAGCTTCCATAGCGAACGGCTCAACGAGGACAATAGCATTCTCCTGCGCTTTGTAAGTAAGAGCCGAGCAGCGGGCGAGTGATTTCAGCTTCTTGTTGAGCTTGAACCTGTAGAGACGAGGCTTAGGACCGAAAACACGGCCACCGCCTACGAAGATGTTGGACTTCAAGCTACCGTGACGCGCGCCACCGCCGCCCTTCTGACGACCGAGCTTCTTGGTGGAGTGAGCGTTCTCGCTGCGATCCTTTGTCTTGGAGGTACCCTGACGCTGGTTTGCGAGGTACTGAAGGACATCAAGATAGATAGCGTGGTCATTCGGCTGCACGCCGAACACCTTCTCGTCAAGAACAACCTTCTTTCCGGATTCCGATCCGTCAATTTTCAATACTGGTAATTCCATAACTAAAACTCTAATGCAAGATAAGAACCCTTGGCTCCAGGAACGGAACCCTTAATGACGAGAAGATTGTTTTCAGGGATGACCTTGACAATCTCGAGGTTGAAGACCTTGACCCTTTCGTTGCCCATATGGCCGCCCATACGCATTCCAGGGAACACGCGTGAAGGCCAAGATGACGCTCCGAGAGAACCAGGCTTACGCAGTCTGTTGTGCTGGCCGTGCGTCGCTCCGCCTACTCCGGCGAAATGATGACGGTGAACAACACCCTGGAAGCCGCGACCTTTAGAAGTACCGACAACATCCACGAACTTGACATCCTCAGTCACGACGTCTGTCACGGAGATGGTGTCTCCTAGCTTGAGCTCACCCTTGAAGTCTGCCGGAAATTCGACAAGCTTGCGCTTAGGGGTGGTTCCTGCCTTTTTGAAATGGCCCATAAGAGGCGCGCTGGCGTGTATCTCTTTGATTTCGTCATAGGCAAGCTGTACAGCGGCATATCCATCCTTTTCTACTGTACGCAGTTGCGTGACAACACACGGACCAGCCTCGACAACGGTGCATGGAATATTCTTTCCATCAGCACCGAAAACGGAAGTCATTCCGATTTTCTTTCCAATTAATCCAGGCATTGGTTGATTAATTAATTATAAATAAATATATTACGTTAATCCGCACTATTTTGCGGACTGCAAAGGTAAGGATTTTTTTCCAATTCACAAAGTTTTCCGCACCCTACTCCCTAATAATCAGAGAAATCGTTATCTTTGCATTGCGAAACAGAATCAAGATGCTTTTGAATATCTTCGGATTCCTCAACATCTCGTTTGCGGACATCCTTGACATAGTGGCAGTCGCCATATTCATCTATTTGGCTTTCAGATGGATAAGAGGCTCGGCAGCGATGAACATATTCGTTGCCGTCATTCTGCTGTTCGTGCTCAGGGTGGTTGTGGCGGCTTTCAATATGAGGCTGATGAACGCCCTGCTGGGCACTTTCATCGATGTCGGAGTGATAGCGCTCATCGTGATATTCCAGCCGGAGGTGCGGCATTTCCTGATGAAACTCGGCTCCCGCTACGGAATGGCGGGCAAAGGCCGGGATTTCTTCAACAGACTGATGGGAGTGCAGGAGCAGAAGATGACCGGCGGGACCGTCAACGAGATCGCCGAGGCGTGCAGGGCGATGTCGGCCTCCAAGACAGGAGCGCTGATAGTGTTTCCCCGCAAGGATTTGCTGGACTACATCGTCGAGACCGGTGACATCGTGGACGCGAAGGTCACCAGAAGGCTCATAATGAATATATTCTTCAAGAATTCCCCTCTGCACGACGGCGCTATGATCATCGTCGAGGACAGAATCGTCGCCGCCAGATGCACACTCCCGATCACCGGGCGCTCCGACATTCCGGCCCGCTACGGAATGAGGCACAAGGCCGCGATCGGAATCTCGGAGGAGACTGACGCCGATGTCGTGGTTGTCTCCGAAGAGACCGGGGAGATTTCATTTGTCCGTGGCGGGAACATCAAGGGAATCAACAACATCAACGAACTTAAACTCCTGCTTGGAGCCGGCGAGGGAACATCGGAGGAAAAGCGGCCCAAGGAGGAAAGGCAGTAATCATCAATGAATATGCAGGAACACGGAACAGAGATAGACAGCAGACTGGAGGGCAAGTTGGGATTTGACAGGGTCAGAACCTTTGTGGCCGACAGATGTTCCACGGAATACGCCGTCACCAGAGTGACGGAGGAGACATTCAGCAACAATGCGAAAGTCATAGAGTCAAGGCTTGCCCTCACGGACGAGATGAGGCTGATCGTGATGTTCGAGGAGAACTTCCCGACCAACGGCTACATCGACTGCATCGAGTTTCTGAAGCCGCTGGAGAACACCGGCTACACCATCGACATACTCTCGCTCGGAAAACTGAGGACAATGGTCGAGACCGTCCGCAGGCTGACAGCATTCTTTGCGTCCATCAAGGACGGAGTCTATCCCAACCTTCAAAGGATGAGCGCTCCGGTAATGAGCTTCCCGGAAGTCCAAAGAAGAATCGACATAATACTGGACAAGTTCGGGGACGTGAAGGACACAGCCTCGGACAAACTGCTGGAAATCAGGAGGTCAATCAAGGCGAAAGAGGGGGCTATCTCAAAGAGGGCCAACGCGATCCTCAAGCAGGCCCAGGCGGACGGACTCGCCGACGAGGACGCGGGGCTTTCAGTCCGGGACGGCAAGCTGCTGATTCCGGTCAACAGCTCCAGCAAGAAAAAACTGCCGGGATTCGTCTATGACACATCAGCCACAGGAAAGACCGCCTTCATCGAACCGGCGGAAATCATCGAGATAGAGAACGAAATCGTCTCTCTCCGGGCCGACGAGGCACAGGAAATCCAGCGGATTCTGGCAGCGTTCAGCGATTTCGTAAGGCCATATGTACCCGATCTGATCAACTCGGCGGAATATGTCGGCGAGATTGATTTCCTTGTGGCCAAGGCCCAGGTGGCGCTTGATTTCAAGGCCGGAATGCCTATCATCTCAGACAACGGGGAAATGAACCTGCGCAAGGCAAGGCATCCGCTTTTGGAGAGGGCGTTGCACAAGGAAAAGAAAGAGATTGTGCCTGTTTCCATCCGGCTGAACCCGGCCAAGCATATTCTTCTGATCTCGGGCCCGAACGCCGGCGGCAAGTCTGTCTGCCTGAAGACAGCCGGACTTCTCCAGTATATGTTCCAGTGGGGAATGCTGGTCCCGACTTCCGAAACATCAGAACTCCCTGTTTTCGACAGGATTATGGTCAGCATCGGAGACGACCAGAACATCGAGAACGACCTCAGCACCTACAGCTCGTTCCTTGACGATATGAAGACAATGCTCGGAAAAGCCGACGAGAAGACCTTGATACTGATTGACGAGTTCGGCTCGGGCACAGAGCCTACAGCCGGCGGAGCCATCGCCGAGGCCATACTCAGCGAAATGGACAAGAGAGGGGTCTACGGAGTCATCACCACGCACTACACGAACCTCAAGCTTTACGCCTCAGGCTCCGACACAGGCGTGGTCAACGGAGCGATGCAGTTTGACGCGGCCAACATCCGGCCGTTGTTCAAACTGGACATCGGAATGCCGGGCAATTCGTTCGCCTTCGAGCTGGCGCGCAAGATGGGGCTTCCGGAAAACATCGTGAAGGACGCCGAGAGCAGGGCCGGCGAGGAGTTCGTGGGAATGGAGCGGAACCTGCGCAGAATCGTGCGCAACCGCCGCGCCCTTGACGAGAAACTCCAACGAATCAAGAACACGGACAAGACTCTTGAGAACATCACCGAACGCTACCAGAAAGAGCTTGAAGGCATAAAGCAGACCAAGAAGGAGATTCTGGACCGGGCCAAGAAAGAGGCTCAGGAAATCGTCCAGGGGGCCAACAAGACGGTCGAGAACACTATCCGCACAATCAAGGAGTCACAGGCGGACAAGGAGAAGACCTCCGACGCCAGAAAGGAGCTGAGGAGTTTTGTCGAGTCGCTCCAGATAAGGAAGGAGAACGAGAGGAAGAATCACGACGACTACATAGAGAAAAAGCTCAAGCAGCTGGAAGACAGAAAGATGCGCCGCAATGCCCGCAACGGCAAGCCTCAGGAGGACGGGAAGGACGAAGCCTCCTCGCAATTCAGGGGCGGAGTGCTGAAAGTCGGCGAGAAGGTACGGATCAAGGACAACGGGATGGCGGGTGAAATCATCCGGGTGTCAAACAAGGCCGTCACGGTCGCGATAGGCAACATCACCAGCAAGATGCCTCTCGACAGGGTTGAGCGTATCTCTTCCAATGAATATAAGGCAGCGATGAAGAAGACCGTCAAGCCTCGCCCGTCACAGGACGATTCCGGGCTTAGGGAACGCAGGCTTGGCTTTTCTCCCGAGCTGGACGTGCGCGGCGAACGGGTTTCCGACGCCTTGGACATCGTCATACACTACATCGACGACGCCATTATGCTGAACATCGGTTCTGTGCGCATCATACACGGGAAAGGTACCGGTGCCCTGAGGGACGAGCTTCAGAAATATCTCAGGACGATACCGGGTGTCACATCAGTCCGGGACGAGCATATTCAGTTCGGAGGTTCGGGAGTGACCATCGTGACATTGGGATAAACAGGCCGGAGGGCAAAACTATGAAAAAAACGGAAACACGGATGACGGCTCGGATGGAACTGGGACGGAGGGGCGAGGATGTGGCCTGCGGATTTCTGGCCGGTAAGGGACACACCATCCTGCACCGGAATTACAGATCCGGTCATCTTGAGATTGACATCATAACTTTGGACAGGAATGGTGTGCATTTTGTGGAGGTTAAAAGCCGTGTCGCTCCGGCCGCCGCCTCTCCCGAGGAGAATGTGACGGTCTCTAAGCAGAGGAAAGTGGCCGATGCGGCGCTAAGGTATCTGAACACGTGCAAGGACGAGAGGATTTCCGGAGATTTGGAGGTCAGCTTCGATGTTGTGGCTGTGACCTTTGACGGAGGAGAGGCGATTGTGGAATGGTTCCCTGACGCGTTTTACCCGATGTACCTTTAGTCCGGACGGGCACCCCGTAGGCGGGACGACCGTCGGGGAGGAAAGGCGGCCGCCGATTAGGCAGACCCGGTGACAGCCGGAAGAAGAATGGACATAACGCCAAGCACTAAGATATAATGAAAAATAATAACCGATACTGCGTGATAATGGCCGGAGGAACAGCCAACCACTTCTGGCCCGTAAGCAGAGAATCAAAACCGAAGCAGTTCCTGGACATAACCGGTTCAGGAAAGTCCTTCATCAGAACAACTTACGAACGTTTCTCAAAGATAGTTCCCGTCCGGAACATCATTGTGGTGACACTGGCAAGATTCTCCGGGCTGATCCGCGAGCAGATTCCGGAGCTCACGGAGGACAACCTTCTTCTTGAGCCTTACGCCAGGAACACAGCCCCCTGCATCGCCTTCGCCACCTACAACATTCTGAAGCGCGACCCCGACGCCATAATCGTCGCCACTCCTGCCGACCACACAATCGAGGACGAGGACAAGTTCAAGGCCGCCATCCTTAAGACAATGGACTACGCAGGGAACAACGCGGCCTTGATGACCATAGGAATCCACCCGACCGAGCCGGACACCAGCTACGGCTACATCCAGGCTCCCGGCGGGAAAGGCGAGACAGGGAATGACATTCCGCTGAAAGTCAAGACCTTTACCGAAAAACCGGACAAGGCTTTGGCCGAAGTGTTCTGCAAGACAGGCGAATTCTACTGGAACTCAGGAATATTCGCCTGGAAAGCATCGGTGATAAAGGAGGAGATGGAGAAGTACATTCCTGACGTCACGTCCGCATTCGCCGGATGGGAAGAGGCTTTCGGAAGCGCGGAAGAACAGAGTTTCATCGAGAAAGTCTATTCCGACTGCCCTAAGCTTTCCATCGACTACGGCGTGATGGAGAAGACGGACAAGGCCTGGCTCTTTTGCGGAGACTTCGGCTGGTCCGACATAGACAGCTGGGACTCTCTTTCCAAAAGCATAGACCGTAAAGACCGGAACGGGAATGTAGCCTACACCGGCAAAGTCCTCTCGGAGGGCAATGAGGGTGACATCCTTGTCTGCAAGGACAAGAAGAAACTCTATGCGGTCAAAGGGCTGAAAGACTATGCCATCATCGACACCGATGACGTGCTTCTGATCTGCCCGAAGGACGACAAGAGGGTAAAGGATTTCCTTTCCGGTCTCGGTATGCCTGAATACGAGGACTACAGATAAGGGCTTTCGAGCGAGGGGCTTTACTCGGCGAAAGCGTAGGAGAAGCCTTGTATCTGGTTCCACGCCCCGCGGGTGAAGTCCGGGACTTCGACAGGGGCGTTGCCGTTCTCTATCGAGATTCTTCCAAGCTCGGTAAGACAGCACCATTCGGCCATATCATAGATATCGATGTCGAGAGGGAGACCGTTCCTGAGACAATAGACCAGACGATAGTCCATAATGAAATCCATACCGCCGTGGCCTCCGACTTCTTTCGCAAGAGCCTCAAGCTCAGGGGTAAGAATCGGGCTGCGGTACTCTTCCATAAGCTCTGTGAGCCTGTCGCCCGAATAGACGACCTCACGTCCAAGGTTCTGGAAATCAGTCGATGCGCCTTCAGATGCATTCTCGCGGAGGCACACCTGCCGCACAGGGTATTTCCCGACATAGCCGTCGCTTCCGACTATCTGGTACATACGGCTGTAAGGGCGCGGGGTCATCACGTCGTGCTCCACAAGGATGGTCTTGCCTTTCTCGGTGGTGATCATCGTCATCGTCAGATCCCCGTTCTGGAAATCCTCGCATTTCTCACCGGTCTTGGCCTCCACGTGCTTGGGGCCGTTGACAGCCTTGGTCTCCATCGCCACGAGAGTCTTGAAACGGTCTCCCCTGTGGATGTTCATCACCTGACAGACAGGGCCGAGTCCGTGGGTAGGATAGACATCTCCTTTGACGGCCTGGTTGAAATCAAGCCTCCAGTTGTTCCAGTAGGCGTTCCAGAACGGATCGAGATTATGGTGATAGGAGCCTTCCCCGTGGATGACCTCGCCAAGAAGTCCCTTCTGGGCCATAGTAAGGGCGGTCAGCTCAAAGAAGTCATAGCAGCAGTTCTCAAGCATAATGCAATGCCTGCGGGTCTTCTCGGACATATTCACAAGCGCCCATATTTCCTCCAAAGACGCGGCGGCCGGAACCTCTACCGCTACGTTCTTGCCGTGTTCCATAGCGTAGAGAGCGATTGGGACGTGATGCTTCCAGTCCGTGCAGATGTACACGAGGTCTATGTCGTCCCGTTCGCACAGCTCCTTGTAGGACTCGGTGCTTCCGGAATATCCGGCCGCCTTAGGGAATCCCCTGCCCTCCAACGCTTTCTGAGCCTTTTCGACACGGTCGGACTCAACATCGCAAATTGCGTTGATCCTGACTCCCGGGATATAGGTGTAACGCTCCACGGCACTGGAGCCGCGCATTCCAATTCCCACGAAACCGACACGGACGGTGTCCATAGCAGGAACGGTCAGGGCAATGGCATTCTCTTGGCCGGCAGGACGGGCCGGTGTCTCGACTTTGATGACTTTCGGTCCGTCGGAAGTGCCGCAGGACACCGCCACGGCAAGCGACAGGACAGCTAACAGATTTCTGAACTTCATTGTATTTGGCGTTTATTGATTTCTCCGAATGCAAATATATCAAAATTATCGTCAAACATATTCCCGGGAATCATATTTCAGATCACACTTTGCGTCATTAAGAAATTTTAAACAGAATCTGAGGAAGAATTGCTATCTTTACACGTTGGATTCAGTGCGGCACTTTGTTATGTCAGTGCAGATTGGATGCAATACGACAAATAGCACCCGGTTAAGTTTTTTAAGGTTTATGAGAAAAATTGTTTTGCTGTCAGCGCTTTTGCTCTCCGCCCTGGCTTTGTGCGGGACAAGCGCCTATGCCAAGAAAGAGAAAGCCAGCCTGATGTCGTTCAACATCAGAATCCAGATTTCCGCCGACACCGGAGAGCACAACTGGGAGAGCCGAAAGGAAGGATGTGTCAAGGCCATCAGGAAGCACGACCCGGACATCCTTGGGCTACAGGAAGCTACCACCGAGCAGAAATCATTCATTATGAGAGAATTGCCGAAGCACACGATAATTGATGGAAGCAATAAGCCCGGCACGGTCAACAACGAGTCCGAATCCGGATTCAACCCGATACTTTTCCGCACGGACAAGTTCGAGCTTCTGGACTACGGCACACTCTGGCTTAACGAGGATCAGGCGCAAGGTATGAAAGGCTGGGACGCCGAATATGTCAGAAGCGCCAACTGGGTAAAGCTCCGGTTCAGGAAATCCGGACAGATTATCTTCTATTTCAACACCCATCTTGACAACACCGGGGCCAGGTCACGCCAGGAGAGCTCGTCCCTCATAGTAGGGAAAGTCAAGGAGATAGCCGGTGATGACGCTGTTGTCATCCTCAGCGGAGACCTCAACGCCACAAGCTCAGACAAGACCATCAGACCTTTGACTACATACTTCAAGGAAGCGTCCAAGACAGTGAGAAAAGCCGACAAGGCCTCTTCTTTCAATGATTTCGGGCGGAAAGGACAGAATACGGGCAGTATCGACCACATCCTTTTCAGAAACGCCGAGGCGGAATCATTCAATGTCGTTGACGAGCGGAAGTACGGAATCAGGTACATTTCGGACCACTATCCCGTGACCGCCGGATTTATCATAAAGCTACCGAAGGATTAGACCGCAGAGAGTATGGCAATAGGCTTGAAACCAAGAAAGACCGACTCCAACCTGTTCTGTTGCAGCAAATGGTGGGGCAACCCGGACCTTCCCCCTCAGGTGGAATATCCGATGATGACGATAACGGAGGAAGACGGAAGCGAGGTTGAGTATCCGCTCACGTTCATCTGCCAGATCGATTGCGAGGACATAGCCCCGTTTGACAAGGAAGGGCTTCTGCCGCGCGAAGGGATGCTCTATTTCTTCGCCGCCATAGATGACTTCATCGGCTATGAGTCTCCGGAGCATTTTCCATCCGGGAAATGGCCGAAGAAAGCCGTAAAGGTCAAGTACGCCAGGCAGATTAATATGGAGACATTCAATTCGTGCATCCTCGTGGATGACGAAGAGCAGGAGCTGGCCGAGCCCGAGATGGCGATTGATTTCTGCGAGTGCGGGGACGAGAGTGACGGCATAAGGATTCTCGGCCTTCCTCGCTTCGGGGAAGTCAGGGAAGAGTTCCCGGGCAGCGTCAGCCTTCTTCAACTAAGTGATGACAAGGAGATTGAGATGAGCTTCAACGGATGCGGAAGCCTCAACGTCCTCCTTGGCGAGTCCGATCTTGGCTTCC
This sequence comes from uncultured Muribaculaceae bacterium, assembly GCA_964458425.1. Taxonomy (GTDB): domain Bacteria; phylum Bacteroidota; class Bacteroidia; order Bacteroidales; family UBA932; genus Cryptobacteroides. The sequence continues at coordinate 109,652 of CAYWIW010000004.1, read as the reverse complement.
GCAACTGGAACAGGGCATTCGGTGTCCTGCATTATGTCTGATCCGGCTACGGCCTTGAGGCGAAGCGGTTTCCGGCCCGGATGAGTCAATCTATTCGCCGGCGATAATCCTTGCGTCCTCAGCGCTGTCAATGCCTACTTTTCTCGCAAGGCGCTCGCGTCTTTCAAGCAGCTCCTCCTTATGACGGAGAATCCAATTCTCGACATAGACGGCCGCGCAGGCAAGGAAGAAGTAGATGATGGTCTGGATAATCATCGCCTTCATCTGCATATCGGCCGCGGACATATCACCTCCCGCGGTACTGAGATTGATGAATCCCTGAGCTCCGAATGTGGACGGGAAGATGTAGGAGAACACTTTCCAGAATCCCGGGAAGGCTTCTGTCGGCCAGGAGCAGCCTGTCAGGAACAGAGCCACAGGCGACATCGCGAGGAAGAGGATGAACACGGACTCCCTTCTTGTGATGAATGTGCTCCAGAACATACTGAAAAACACACAGTCCGTGATGAAGAAGACCAGCATTGACAGGACTTCGGAGAACTGTCCTCTCTGAGGAATCCCGAATATGGCAGGGACGATAAACGCTATGTACATCCCCACAGCGAGATACAGCAGCCAATAGGCTCCTCCTCGTCCCATAACCACGCGTCCTACCCCGTGTCCCTCAAGCCTGTCCGGCAGCGTGGCGAAACTGTGGTTCCTCTCCCTTGCGGTTCCCGCCAGCAATGACATACCATAGAACAGAGTCTGCTGGATGATGATCATCAGAATGGCCGAAATCAGGAAGAAGCTATAATTGAAAGCCCTGTTGTAGGGGTTGCTCTCCTCGTAGCCGAGAGGCTTGACCGACTGATAGGCGGACTGTTCGGTCATTCCCAGCATCGAGTATCTCTCCATCTGAATCTGCCCCACCTCGTGAAGCATCACGAAATTGGTGGCCATCAGAGCGTTCTTGTAGTAAAGGAAGCTGCTCATATCAGCATAGACGGAGAATGTGGATGTCTCGCATCTGGCGAGCTTCTCACTGAAATCCGACGGGAAATAAATGATACCGTTGACTTTACGTTCCTGCATCATCTTCTCCGCCTCGGCCATATTCACACAATTGGCAGCGACTTCCACTTCTCTGGTGGCATCGATTTCCCTGATAAAGCGACGGCTGTCAGGACTGTCACAGTTGTCCACGACAGCGACAGGAGTGTCGGAAAGAATGCCGTTGAGATACACTACGTTGTACAGCAACGGATAGGCAAGCCCGGCGACCAGAAAGATCAGAAGCACCCCGCTGTCTGAGAAAATCTGACGGAACTCGTGGCAGAATATGCCCCGGAAGTCTTTTATCCAAGTCTTTGCGTATGATGTCTTCATATCTCTTAGTCTTTAGGGAAATTCTGATGGATGTAAGCTTTCTTCAGACGCGTCAGTCCGACAAGAGGAATCAGAATGAAAACCAGCAGATAGACAACCTGCCTCCACCATCCCGGAAATCCCGATCCGAAGTAAACCTCCTGAGTATAGAACTGATAGTAGTGCCTGAGCGGGAACGCCGCCGCAAGTCCTTGAATATAAGGAGGCATAGCCTCAATCGGAAGCGTGAATCCGGAGAGTGAGAACCCTAGCACACTGTACAGCGCGCCGATGCTGAGCGCAAGCCGCGGCACCGGCAGCATCTCGATGATGAAAACCGCTATCGCCTCCGAAGCGAAGACAAGCAGGAATATTCCAAGGAACATATTCCATATCGAGCCGGCTATCGGGAAGTGCAGCCAATGGTACAGCAGCATAATGATAATCAGTCCCAAGGCCGAAAAAGTCAGCGTCCAGACGATGAGCTTTCCCGTCAGGGCCGTCACGATGGAGTTCCCCGAAGTCTGAAGCAGGTGTCGGGAAGTTCCGAACTTGAGTTCCGCGCCCAATGAATATATCAGGACGATTATCACTATCATCTCCAGCACTCCCGGCAACAGGACACTGGTAAGGTAGTAGCCGTAGTTGGTCGTGACATTTCCGATCTGATGCAAATCCACGTTTACAGGCTGGATAAGCCCCATTATCTGGCTGTCGTTGTAGCCTCTGGCCCTCAGGGCCTCTCGCTGCACGGCTCCGTTGGTCAGGTTGACCATTGTGAGCAGGTCTTTCCAGGCCAGCGCTCCGCTCACGAAGTACAGACCATTGACGTAGAAGGTCATTTTTGGCTGACGGTTCGCCTGGATGTCATCGTTCATCCCGACCGGAATGACACACACCGCGGCGATCTTGCCCCTGTTCATATCCTCCCTGGCGGCAGCGAAGGAGTCATAGTGGATGACCTTGCCCAGCTGGGTCGCGTCCAGCTGCCGGCTGAAGTTTCTGGAGGTGGAGGAATAGTCGTAATCCACCAAGCCTATGGAAATGTCACTTGGCAGACCGTCCTTCAGAAATGTCAGGAAGAATATGGCACAGAAGGCTATCACGCCGACCGAACCCAGAAGGTAGATCGGGCGTTGCCTGATGATTCTGAGTTCCCGGCGGGCCACCGCAATTATTCTCTGCCAATTATTCATAACGAATATTCAGATTTCTCAACTTTGGCAAGCTTTCGATTGCCTGCCGTCAAACATTATCTCGCACTCGATGACTCCGCCTGACTATTTTACAATGGCGGACATTCCCGGACGTATGCCATCAACCCTGACATCCGGCACAGCCCTGATCTCGAAGGTCTTGGCATCGTACATACCGGTCTCTTTCGTGGCTTTCCAAGTGGCGTAGGACTCACGCACGGCGACGTAGTTGATCGTGGCCGGAACCTCCTTGCCGTCAAGGGCAGGGATGATCACAGTGATCTTATCGCCCTGCTTCATTCCGTGAAGGTAGTCCTCGCGGACATTGAAAGTGAACCAGACATCATTCAGATCGGTGACACTTGCCACAGGAGCTCCCTGGCCGACAAGCTCGCCGACCTTCGGGAAAAGAGCCGAGATGATTCCGTCGGACGGAGAGACCAGATACAGCTCCCCAAGATAGGACTCAACCTCCATCAAGGCTCCGTCGGCCTGAGCCACAAGAGCCTGCGCGGCAGCCTTGTCCTCATCCCTGGCACCGTTGACGGCCATTTCGTACTGGCTTTTGGCAGCCTTTGTCTGTGCGACGGCGGCATCGTACTTGGCTTTCACCTCATCGTACTTCTGGGCGGCGATCACCTTCTGGTCGTACAGTCTCTGGATTCTGTCGAATGATTTCTTCATCACATCCTCCTGCACAAGAGCCTGCTGATAAAGCTCATAGGCTCCGGCAATCTGTTCTTTGCGGGCACCGTTACGCGCCTTCTGGCTCTGGGCTCCGGCGGCAGCTCTGGCGGCATTGGCCTGAGCGAGTTTCGCGCGCACTTCCGGAGAGTCGATGAACGCCACCGTGTCGCCCTTGCGAACCATCTGGCCTTCCTTTACGTAAAGCTCCTCGATTCTGCCCGGAACCTTGCCTGAGACCCTGTACTCACTGGCCTCGGCCTCTCCCTGGATTACCAAAGGCTTAGGTTTCGAGACAAAATAACCGATGACGGCGATTAACAGGATAATCGCGATAAGCGCCACAATACCAATCACAAGATTGTAGCTTTTCTTTTCCTTTTCCATAATATTTCCGTTTTTATATTTCTCCTCAAACTGTTACTTTTCCGAAACCCGGTTGTTGCCCTCAGCCTTGTCAAGGTTGGCGGCAAGGAGCTGAAGCTCGATCCCTGCGTCGATATATTCAGAATGCGCCTTCAGCCAGGCGGTCTGCGCGGCGAGAGCGGTGTTTGCATCGATTACCCCTTCCTCGAAGCCGACAGTGGCCGCGCGGAGATTCTCCTCGGCGCTGGAAAGGTTGTTCCTCGCCATAGTCAGCTTCTCCACAGCCTCTCCCTCCTGCTTGCGGAGCTGCGTCACCTGAAGGTTGATCAGGTTCTTGGCATCTTCAAGCTGAGTCCTGTAAAGAGTAGCCTCAGCCTTTGCCTTGCGCGTCTTGCTCAACGCCTCAAAGCCGTGGAATATAGGGATATTGACCATCACCCCGGCGTTGAAAAACCCGCCCCAATCCTTCTGGAACCCATTTTTCAGGTTAGGATTGGTGACTGAATATCCGGCCATCAGAGCGACTTTCGGCAACATATCGGCCCTGGCCACACTGACTTTGCCGTCATAGATTCTGGAGGCAATCTCCAGACTTCTCGTCTCGGGTCTGTCCGCATAGATTCTGTCAAGATTCTTAGCTGCGGCAAGCTGCGGCACAGGAATGTCGGCGAGTTCCTCGTCGGCAAGGACTATGTCCGAACTCAAATCCAGCCCTATCTGTTTGCACAGAAGCATCTTGGCAAGCGTGAGGCCATTGTCGGACTTGGTCTTGAGCATATCCGCCTCGTTGGCTTTGACCTTTATCTGAAGGGCGTCGGATTCGGTGGCGACTCCTTCCCGGACCGAAATCGACACATCTTTCTCCATCTTATGAAGAAGGTCGGCGAAAGCGTCGGCCAGCTTCTTCTTGTTGGCGATCGACACTATCTGCCAATATGCCTGATCGACATCAACGATGACCTGCTGGTACTGCTGGTCATACTGCGTCTTTGACAGTTCCTCCGCCAATTTGGCAATCCGGTTGGCAGCCACTATCTTCCCTCCCATAAAAACAGGCTGCTGGAGAGTGACTGCCCCGGCGAACACGTTCTGCATATCCGGATGGAACGCTTCGTCTATCTCTTGCCCCAAAGCATTGATTGCCTGAGACATATCCGTCTGGGACAAAGCTCCAAGGACTGTCTGCCACATCGGGCTGTTCATATATTCCATAGCGGCGGCAGGATTGGACTTGATCGCCGCCATCAGGCTTTCCGTGAATCCCTGGGCCTGAGTGTGGACCAGAGTCCCCATATTCCTAAGTTTCTGGGAAGTGGCGTCGCTGACGAGAGCGATGTCATCAGCATTGTAGATGTATGCGCCCGTGGCGGAGATGTTCGGCAGATAATTCGCAAAGGCTATCTTACGGTCGTAGCCTGCCATTTCAATCTTGGTCTCGGCCTGCCTCAAGGCCTTGTTGTTCTCTACCGCCATTTCGCGGCATTGCTCCAGCGTCAGTGTCCGCTGGGCGTCAGTCACCGCCGGCATAAAAGCCAGGGCCACCAACATTGAGATTCTGACAACGTACTTGTTCATATTCATAAATTCTTGTTTCCTATTTTTTCCCAAACGAAAGCCATTCTGCAAATCAGTTGCCAAATTTCGACGTTGAGCGGAAGATTCGGATTGAATATATGTCAAAAGGTCGAATTATGCGAAATTTTGCGAATGAGCAAATAATTTATAATTTTGCATTCGCAACATAATTATTACCGAATATGTCAGATTCTTTCCTTAATATCGGACTCAGGCAGATCCGCAAATTCGCTTCGGAACAGAACGAAGTCCATCTCGGGGACGATTTCTTCATTATGGAAGTGAAGTACAGCGATAGACTCCAATTGCTGAAGTACCCTTGCCGGAGCAACTCCTACATTGCCTTTTTCTGCAAATCCGGCAGTATGGACGTGGAGGTCAATCTGAGGCCGTTCCCCGTGAAGCCAGGAACCTTGCTCGTGGGAACACCGGGCAACATCTTCAGGATAAGCAATCTGGAGATAGAGGAGAACAACAGTTTCGATTTTATCGTCGTAGCGATTTCAAAGGAGTATCTTTCAAGCATCAGTTTCGACTTCGAGAAGATTTTTGATGATTCTCTGAAGCTTCTGACCGAACCTTGCATCGAGCTTGACACAAGAAGCAAAGCATTCTGTTCCAGATACCTGAGCCTCATAGGAGAGATTCTGTCCACAGACATTCCGAATAAAAAGGAGGCTGTCGGTGCCTTGATTGCCTCGCTGTTCTACTTGTTTGGCGGGCTTATGGAAAAAAGGGCCGAGCGGACGGCTTCCGAAATCCCGAAGACTAACGGCAACACAAGGGTGAAGCTGATTTTCGAGCAGTTTATGTCCCTTGTAAGGGAACACCATACCTCCGAACGCAATATGGCTTTCTATGCAAACCGTCTTGGACTGACTCCCAAATACCTGTCAAAACTGATCAAGCAGGTCAGCGGGCGCTCGGCTCCTGACTGGATCGACGCATTCGTCATCCTTGAGGCGAAGACTATGCTCAAGTACACCGATGACAGCATCAAAGAGATTGTCTACAAGCTGCACTTCCCTAACCCGTCCGTGTTCTACAAGTTTTTCAAGGCGCACACGGGAATGACGCCCAGCGAGTATAGAAATGAGTGATTTACATTAATCTGTAAGCAAACCGGCGGGGTATTGTGAAGGTTTGATGCAAAAATCGTTTTAAAAAATTAAGAAAAAGCTTTGTAGATTAAATAAATCTTGATACCTTTGCCCTTGGACAGACAAAAGTTCTTTTTGTTGTCTATTTGTTAAGTTCGTTTTATATACAACAGGCCGTCGCTTTGGGGAAAGCGGCGGTCTATCCGTTATGGCCGCGGTCATAACGGACAGACATCCGTACAACCCCACTGGCTCGCCGAGCCAGCTCCCGGGGGAGACACTCCCTCCACCGCCTCCCTCGCCGGGAGGCCCTGTCGCAATGCTCCGAAATAAGGAAGGGCGGATTTCTCTATGGCCGCGCTATAACGGATAGACAATTCTTAGATAGTCATTCAGACATATTGGCCACCGTCATTGCCTGAATGAACCGTTTACAATTGACGGGAGCGGCAATGTGAGCGACAGGGCGCTACGGGGCGGGGTGGCGTGTCCGATTCGCTTGTGTCATTGCGAATCGGACACAGGAAAGTGTCTTACAAAGGCCTCTGGCAAGGAATGGTGTTCCCGTCAATTTTCGAAGCCGTATAATTGTTTTCCGAAATCATAACTCGAGGTTTTCGTGGCAGCTCCCGGCGAAGAGGGAATTTACAGGCAGAGTAAACATAAATATGGTGACTGAAAATTGCAGAACTCGTCGCAGCGCGACAGAAGGGATTCCGGGGGAAACCATTCCCTGCGCCCCCAAGGACTGTCACGCAAGTGACTGGGGGTTGACTAAAGAAAGTTGGTGGCTGAAAATTGCATTTTCAGTCACCAACTTTCTGTTGCGGAGAGGACGAGATTCGAACTCGTGATACGGTTACCCGTATGCAGGTTTAGCAAACCTGTGGATTCAGCCACTCTCCCACCTCTCCCGGTGTTTCAGGCCGAACGATTGTCAAACCTTTCGTTGCTATTGGACTACAAAGATACAAATTTTTCTTGGTTTCCAAGAATCTTGCGAAAAATCTGCAAAAATCCATTCAAAATACCGTCACTTTTCCCAAAAGGTTGGGGAACCATATAGGAGTTGACTAACAGTTGTCAGAATTGACACTGTTCGCAATCCATTAGAGCCCCCGGCCATTAAGCAACCCCAAAATGGTGTTCTATGATGATTTAGGCGTTCTAAGTGATAACTTAGTCAACTCCTATATAGCACCGAAAAAGGGTTGGCCGGATCCGGATGCCCACTCATTTCCATACGGGTTTACCGGCTGGCGGGAATCAAGCTTGTGTAAGGTTCTGAATCTTCAATGTCAAGGAGACGAAGTCCTCGACGCCAAGACGTTCCGGGCGCAAGTCAAACACAGGATCGAAAACAATCGCCTGTGGAAGCAAAGGCTTGAGAGAGTTGCGCAAGGTCTTGCGGCGCTGGCCGAACGCTGTCTTGACTACCGTGCGGAAAAGTTTCTCGTCACAGCCAAGGGACAAACGGGAATTGCGTGTAAGACGAATCACAGCCGACTGGACCTTAGGCGGAGGATTGAACGCTCCCGAACCTACAGTAAACAGATAGTCAATGTCATACCAGGCCTGAAGGAACACGGACAGAATGCCGTAGGTCTTGGTGCCCGGCTTCTCGGCAATGCGCTCCGCAACCTCCTTCTGAATCATACAGACAACCTCGGGGATACGTTCGCGGTTCTCAAGAATCCTAAAGAATATCTGAGAGGAAATGTTGTAAGGGAAATTTCCGATGACAGAATACTCCCCCTCGAATATCCCTTCAAGGTTCATCTTGAGGAAATCGCCCTCTATCAGATTGTCCCCCAAATCAGGATAATGCTTCCGGAGATAGACCACAGATTCGTCATCGATCTCCACGAGCTTCAACGAAAGATCCTTCCGGGGCAACAGGTACTGGGTCAGGACACCCATACCCGGGCCTACCTCCAAAGCCTGCCTCCCCTCAAGGGCGGCCACAATGCTCTTCGCGATGCCCTGGTCAGTGAGAAAGTGCTGGCCGAGCGCCTTCTTAGCGCGTACTTCCATATTCACAAAGATTAGCCGTTGTCATTACATCCGAAATCAAACGAGACTTCAGGCTTACCGGGATTTCCCCTTACCGTTACCGGAAGATTTCGGAGCGGATTTCTTACGGCGGCCTTTGTCATTGGATGACTTGCCCTGCTTCGAATCCGCCGTCCGAGCAACCGCCGCATAGAAAGGCTTTTTCTTGCCGGATTTGGAAGGAGACTCTTCAGCCGATGTGTCTGCGACAGCGTCAACAAGCTCATAATCAAGGAGACGCTGCTCCAGATTGGCGGCCTTGACACGGATCTTCACCTCGTCTCCGAGACGGAAGACCTTGCCGGTGCGACGACCGCGGATGAGATAGTTCTGTTCATCAAACTCAAAGAAATCCGTCTTGACATCACGCAGAGCCACCATTCCCTCGATCATCGTCGGCTTGATCTCCACGTACATCCCCCACTCTGTCAGGCCGGAGATGCATCCTTCATATTCATTGCCTATCTTGTCCTGCATAAACTCGATGAGCTTGTACTTGATGCTGTCGCGCTCGGCGTTCGCCGCAATCTGCTCCCGCGCGGAAGCGTGCTGGCACTGGGCTTCGAAATACTCCTTGTTCTGGCTTTCGGCATTGTCGAGGTAAAGAGCCAGAAGTCTGTGCACCATCGTGTCCGGATAACGCCTGATAGGGGAAGTGAAGTGCGTATAGAACTTGAACGCAAGGCCGTAATGGCCGATGTTCTCGGTAGTGTAAACGGCTTTCGCCATCGAGCGGAGCGCTATCATCTGGAAAGCGTTGCATTCCGGAGTGCCCTTCGCCTCCGCAAGAAGGGTGTTGAGGGATTTCGCGATCTCGCGCCCGTTTCCGCTTGGCCCGAACTCAAATCCGAAATTGCCGACAAACTGTCCGAGGCTGGCTATCTTGTCGGTATTCGGCTCACCGTGGACACGATAGATGAAAGTCTTTGCCTTTTTGTCAGCCTTTCCGTCCATTTTGCCGGATGTGGCTATGAACTCGGCCACAGACCTGTTGGCCAGAAGCATAAACTCCTCAATCAGCCAGTTGGCTTCCTTGGAAATCTTCTCGTAAACCCTCACTGGCTTTCCTGCCGCATCGACCTCCACCTTCATCTCAGGTCGCTCGAAGCTGATGGCCCCAGCTGCAAAACGGCGTTTGCGCAAGACGGAGGCTAATTTGTTGAGGGTCACTATCGCATCCCGGAGATCCTGTGATATCGCCGGATCCGCAGGTTCCTTGCCACCGCTCTCGATAATCCGCTGCGCCCCGTCATAGTCAAAACGATAGTCGGAACGAATTACGGTACGGCCGAACCAACGGCTCTCAATCTTTCCCCGAGGAGTTATCTCCACGACAACCGAGAACGTCAGCTTGTCTTCTTCCGGTCTGAGGGAGCATAGCTTGTTGCAGAGTTTTTCCGGAAGCATAGGGACAGTCCTGTCAACCAGATAGACCGAAGTCCCGCGCTCCTGTGCCTCCTTATCGACAACCGTTCCTGGCTGAACGTAGTGCGACACGTCGGCGATGTGGATTCCGACCTCATAATTACCGTTGTCCAACCTTTTGAATGACAAGGCATCGTCAAAATCCTTCGCATCCGCAGGGTCGATTGTGAAAGTCAACGTGTTCCTGAAATCACGGCGTTCCCTGACATCGTCCTCTGTTATCTTGTCTGAAATCTCGTCAGCAGCGTTCTCCACCTCCGGTTCGAATCTGTAAGGCAAGGCATATTCAGCGAGGATGGCGTGCATCTCCGTGTCGTTCTCCCCAGGCTCTCCCAGCACATCGACTATGTGACCCTTAGGGGTAGGCTCGCCTTTGTCCCATCCATCAATCACAGCCGCCACTTTCATTCCTCTTACGGCCCCTTCCGGCAAAGTGTCGAAATCAAGGCAGATGTCATACGGCATATTCCTTGACTGCATCAGCACCCAGGCCTGTCTTCCGACGGTGTGAAGCACCCCGACGAACGGCTTGCGGCTGCGTTCGGTGATTTCTATGATTTCCCCCTCGCGGCGCCTGGCGGTGTCTTTTCGACCGTTCGCCCCTCTGGCATTCTGCGGGGAATCCTTCCTCTCGCTTGTTACCGCACACCTTACGATGTCCCCGTTAAGCGCCCCGCGGGTCTTGGAGGCCTTTACGAACACATCATTGTCCGGCTCGCCCTCGATTATGACGAAAACATAGCCGTCTCTTGTCATCTGAACCTTGCCGGTCACCTCTTCCAGCACTCTCTTGCTTCTCTGTCTGGAACCGAACTTCTTGTCGCGGCTCTTCCTGCCGCCGTTCTCGCCACCCTGACGATTTCTTCTTTTCTTCATTGCTAACCTATTAATCGTACAAAGGTACGAATTTTCCACGCAAACGGTGAGCCTTGGAAGCATATAATTATTATCTTTGCATTCAAGAAGTTGTTTGAATATACCTGAAATGTTTCAAGAGGCGGCAAACCAGTCCTTCTTCCCGCTGACCCGGCAATGCGGCGAAGCCGTTAACGCACGGACAGGAGGCCGGACACGAAGCCTTGCCTCTCTCGACATCCCAATCGGGCATATTCGGAACAACCTCTGTAACTACCTGGTCTTATTTCGCTTACTGAGATATTGTTGTGCGACGGCGGTTAAATGATGCCAGGATTCATCGCTCTGCGGCATAAGGGGTTTCGGGGACCTTTTCCCGCGCCCACAGACGATGTCACAAAGTGACCGGAAGGGGTTGAATAATGAAGTGAGGGGGACTAAAGGAGCCGAACAACTCCGCAGGAATTGGAAATCCGGAGACAAGGCCATTGCCGACCTCTCCGAAAAACGAGCAAAATGCCTGGCTGATACTTTATGGCCAGCACCACAGACGAACACCAACAACAACGAATAATATGTCTGAAATAAAGAATGACAGCAGAGTCGTTATGACTCTCGACGCAGGAGGCACCAATATGGTCTTCGGCGCAATGAAGGGCGGTGAATTCTGCTGCGAACCTATCACTCTTCCGTCAAACGCCGACAACCTTGACCTCTGCCTAGGCACGATGGTCAAAGGATTCACCCGAATCAAGGAGAATCTCGGCGAGGACAAGCCTGTGGCGATCAGCTTCTGCTTCCCTGGACCGGCGGAGTATCCTGACGGAATCATCGGAGGCTTCCTCCCTAACTTCCCGTCCTTCAGGGACGGAGTGGCTCTCGGGCCTTTCCTTGAGGACACTTTCGGAATCCCTGTTTTCATCAACAACGACGGAGACCTCTACGCCTACGGAGAGGCTCTCGGCGGAGCGCTTCCGGAGATTAACGAAAGGCTTGCGAAGGCCGGAAGCAAAAAGCGTTACCGCAATCTCATCGGCTACACGTTCGGCACCGGTATGGGAATCGGCGAGGTGATCAACGGTGAGCTGAACCGGGGCGACAACTCCTGCGTGGAGACATTCTGCCTCAAACACCCGGACAGCCCTGACATCATTGTGGAGGACGGAGTCTCTATCCGCGCGGTGAAAAGAGTTTACGGCGAATTGTCCGGCAACCCTGACCACGGGCTTGAGCCGAAGGAGATAGCCGAGATCTGCGAGGGCAAGAGAGAGGGCGACAAAGAGGCCGCGATAAAGGCTTTCGACAAGATGGGCGAGGTGGCAGGCGACGCGATGGCCACGGCTGTAACATTGATTGACGGCCTTATCGTGATCGGAGGCGGTGTGATGAACAGCCACAAATACCTGATGCCTGGAATATTACGTTCTATGCGCGGCAAGATGCACCAGCTGACCGGCGAAGAGCTGAACCGTGTCCAGATGAAGGTCTACAATCTCGACGAACCGGAGGAGTTCGAGCAGTTCGCACGCGGCGAGGCCCGCTCGCTGAAGGTCTACGGAAGCGACCGGGAGGTGGTTTATGACCCTCAGAAGCGTGTCGGCGTGATGCGTTCCAAAATCGGAGCCAGCAAGGCAACCTCTCTCGGAGCCTATGCATTCGCACTCACTGAGTTAGACAAGAGATAATCAATCAAGAACTTAACGAATATGTATCCTCTCAAATTCGAGCCTTACCTCCGCGAAATGGTGTGGGGCGGAGAAAAGATCGCCCCGTTCAAGGGCATAAAGACAAAGCGGCACAAAATCGGCGAGAGCTGGGAAATCTCGGCTGTTCCGGGACACGTCTCCACAGTCGCCAACGGCCCTCTCGCAGGCAAAAGCCTGACTGACGTTATGACGGAATACGGGCCGGAACTCGTCGGACGTAAGGTTTTCGCCGAGACAGGGACAGAGTTCCCGCTCCTGATCAAATTCATAGATGCCAAGAGCGACCTCTCGGTTCAGGTACACCCGGATGACGAGCTGGCCGAAAAGACCCATAAGGGAATGAAAGGAAAGACCGAGATGTGGTACGTTGTCGGAGCCGACGAAGGAGCGCATCTGCTCAGCGGTCTTACTGAATGGATTACGCCCGACGAATACGAGGAGCGTGTCAACGAGCACACTATCACCGATGTCCTCGCAAGCCACAAGATCGCACCGGGAGACGTGTTCTTCCTCCCCGCAGGCCGCATACACGCGATAGGGGCTGGCGCCTTTGTGGCAGAAATCCAGCAGACCTCAGACCTGACCTACAGGATCTACGACTATGGCCGCCTCGGTCTGGACGGGAAGCCGCGCGAGCTTCACATCGAGCAGGCCAAGGAAGCCATCGACTACGATGTCTATCCTGACTACAGGACCGAGTATTCCCGTGCCAAGGACACCGAGACTCCATTGGTGAGCTGCAAGTACTTCACCACCTCGCTGTTCGATCTGGACAAACCTTGCGCGAAGGATCTGTCCGGACTTGATTCATTCGTGGTCGTGATGTGCGTCGCCGGCGGAGGAACCCTGATCGACAGGGAGAATGACGGAGAGGAACACACCGTGACACTGCGCCAGGGTGAGACCGTTCTTATTCCGGCCACCTCGATCGGCATAGAATTCCGTCCCGACACCGCAATGACCTGCCTCGCAAGCTGCATAGAGTAGCCAGAGGGAACATATTCACTTATAAAGAAAAAGAAAATGGACATCGACAGAAGAGATTTCCTCAAGCGCCTGGGATTAGGCGCAGGTTCGGCCGCGGCTATGATGGCTCTGAACCCTTTGAAGGCAATGGCCGGAACGGCGAATCCCCAGACCACTGGCGGCAACAGTATGAGTTACAGGACCCAGAAGGGCACCGGGGAGCAGATCTCCCTGCTCGGCCTCGGTATGATGCGTATGCCAGGGAACGACCAGGCATTGGTAAACAAGATAGTTGACTATGCTATCGCAAATGGAGTCAATTACTTCGACACAGCTCCGATGTACACGGGCGGGCGCAACGAAGGCATCACCGGTGCGGCGCTAAGCCGTCATCCTAGGAACAAGTACTACATCGCCACCAAGATGTCCAACTACGATGAAAGCACCTGGTCGGCCAAGGTGTCGAAAGCGATGTACGAGAAGTCTTTCAGCGAGCTGAAAGTGGACTACATCGACTACTATCTGCTTCACGGCATCGGCCTGGGAGGAATGAATGATTTCGAAGGCCGCTTCATCAAGAACGGGATGCTTGACTTTCTGGTGAAGGAGCGGGAAGCCGGACGAATCCGTCATCTCGGCTTCTCATACCACGGAGATGTAAGTGTGTTCGACTGGCTCATCCAGCACAGGAGGCAGTACGGCTTCGACTTTGCGCAGATTCAGATGAACTATCTGGACTGGCGGCACGCATCGATGAACAAGAGTGGGCGCAAGCAAGACGCTGACGCAGAGTATCTGTACGGCAAACTGGAGAAAGCAGGGATCCAGGTGGTTGTGATGGAGCCGCTGCGCGGAGGAGCCTTGACGCGCCTGTCCAATGAATCCGCCGATGCGCTTAAGGAACTCAGACCTGATTCGCTTCCTGCGGAATGGGCTTTCCGCTGGGTAGGCTCACATCCGAACATTCTGACCACTCTCAGCGGAATGAACAGAATGGAATTCATAGAGCAGAATGTCAAGACTTTCTCTCCGCTCGAACCTTGCACAGAGAAAGAGAACGAACTGCTGGAGCGGATTGCCGACTCTATGGCCGGAATACCCACCATCCCTTGCACAGGCTGCGAGTACTGTATGCCTTGCCGTTTCGGAGTGGACATCCCAGGCAACTTCAGTTTCTACAACGATGCGGTCAACAACCACATACTTCCGCTTCCACCCACTTCCGATCCGGAATATTCCAAGCAGCAGGAGCGGCTCATCACCGAATACCGCAAGGCAATACTGGCGGAAATGAGTGCCGGCCAATGCGTGAATTGCGACGCGTGCCTGTCCAAGTGCCCGCAGCAGATTCGCATTTCAAACCAAATGGGGCGCATCGCTGCGCTTATGAAGAAATAGTGTCCGCGGCGGCAATGGCAGATTATCCAAGACACCAGTCTCCGAATTATGACAAAGCATTCGCTGATAATCGCCCTGGCCTTTTTATGCTTGGCTTGTTCCGTGGATAATATGGTCAAGAGGGAAACGGTTTTTCTGGAGCCGGAGAATAAGGGAAAGAACGGCTACACAGCCATCCTTCCCAACGACGGAGTACAAATCAATTCATTCCTGCTATTGTTTCCAGGATTTGGCGAGAGTCCGGAAGATGTGCTTGAAGCCACGACGCTTCCGGACGAAATCGCCAAGGCAGGAATAGCCGTGTTCATCCCGACGCTTCAAGACGGTGTCGAATCCTACGGATTTTCGGCCGAGAGCCAAGGGACGTTGGCAGCGATAGTCGGGGATATCGTCAGGCGATATGAGCTTTCCGGAAAACCTTACTGCGCCGGAGGCTTTTCAATGGGCGGAGCGACTGCGGTAAAGTATGCCGAAACAGCCCGTAGCAAGCCTTCGTGCGTATTCGCCATTGACTCTCCGCTGGACTACGAGCGGTTCCTTTACTCAACAAGGCGCGATGTCAACTCCTACCGGAAAGGCCTTGACGAAGGCGGCGAGATCTACACGAAACTGCTTGAGGACATCACTCCGATTGTAGGGGATTCCCCTTACCTGCTATCCGACACGACACACAAGGCAATCCTTCCGCTTGTGAATATTCCCGTTCGGTACTACATCGAGCCTGCCGAACAGTGGTGGCTGGATAACCGGAGGACTGATGTCCTGGGGCTGAACATCCTCGACGGCACCGCTTTCATCAATGACCTGCGTCTTCTGGGCAACGCCGACGCAGAATTGATTGCGACCACCGGCAAGGGACACAGGAACGGAGGCAAGACATACCATCCTCACTCTTGGACAATTGTTGAGAGCAAGGGTCTGATTCAATGGATGACGGAGACGCTAAGAAAGTAGCGGAGAACGCAGAGCGGCATTCGAAGAAGAATCCTTTTCAAAGCCCCATCATAGACTATCAGGACGAAATATGGCCAGCGTTTCCACGATTTTTCGTAAATTTGCAACCGCAATCTCGTAAGATACCCAAGATTCCTTGCAATTGTAGGTAACTGAAGTTTTTTGCAGCTTGGCAGAGCTGAAACTCCATTTACCAATAAAACAATTTGCAGTATGAATCAAAAGAAAACGGGGAAACTCACTTTCACAATCCTTTCCATCTCCCTTCTCACCGTAATGGCAGGTGCGGCGATGGCTCCAGCCTTGGGTGTCATCCGCGAGCACTTCGCCGGCCAAAGCGGCCTGACTGTCCAGCTCATTGTCAGCCTTCCGGCACTCTTCATTATCCTCACGAATTTCTGCTTTCCGGCGCTTTGCCGGATTATGAGAACCAAAACGCTGGCCATTACCGGATTATGTATGTACGTAGCTTTTGGGGCGGGAGCGTTTTTCGCAAAAGACATACTGACGGTTCTTGTGCTTCGGGCTCTTCTTGGAATCAGTGTAGGAATGATAATGCCGCTCTCAACAGGCTTGCTTGCGTACTATTTCCCTCCCGAAGAACAGGCACGGCTGATGGGACTTGCGGCTTTTATGAGTCAGATGGGAGGTGTGATCGCCACCTTCCTGAGCGGTTTTCTGTGCGCTCTCGGATGGAATTTCTCATTTCTCGTCTATCTGCTCGGCGTAATCGCCCTTGTACTCGTCGCGGCATTTCTGCCAAACGACCGGCTTATAACCGGAGACAAAGCAATGAATGAATCACCGGACTATTATGAATCGTCAGAAGGCGTCACCAAAGCAAGGAAAAAGCCCGGCAAGGCATTTTTGTCGATGCTTCGATTCGCTCCTTCCGTTGTCGGAATGCTGCTTGTGATGCTGCTGTTTTTCATATTCCCCACTAACTTCGCAATCACGTCGCTCGACAACAAGTCGCTTACTCCGGGTATAATAACCATCATAATGGTGGGACTTGATGTTGTAGCGGCGGCGGTCGGGCTTGTCTTCGGCCAGATGATGAATATCTTCCCTCGCGCGATGAAGTACATCGCTCCTGTAGGTTTCACTCTCGGCTATGCCTGCTTTGCGATGGGGACAGACCTTTTCTGGCTGCTTTCCGGAGCCGTCATCGTAGGAATAGCAAACGGTGCGGGAGTGCCATATCTCAACACAATCGCTTCAATAAAAGGAGGCAGGAATGCCGCCACAACTGTAATGCCGCTGCTTTCAGCGGCAATGTTCCTCGGCCAGTTCGTCTCACCGCTCGTTGTAAGTCCGTGCGCTTCGTTGTTCGCCGGAGTAACCGCCCCCTATAAAGTGGGTGTCATCATCGGCATCCTGTTCATTATACAGACTTTCTGCACAAGAAAATACCAAGCGCTGGCTCCGGCTCATCAAAAGTGCGGCCTCCCGGCATAGACATTCCACGGAGACCAACTCCGACAATTTCCCAGGGAAATTCGGGGAAACCTTTCACCGTGTCCCCAGGGGCTGTCACGCAAGTGACTGAGGGTTGACTAAAGGGAGTGAGTGGCTAAAAATGCGATTTTTAGCCACTCACTCCCTCTCTCTTCTCTCTAAGACCCGAAGCTATCGCCTGTCCGCAAGCCCGAATCTCGCCCAACTCTCAACGGTGTAGTTGCTCTTGATCGGAGCCTTGCTGTCACTATAACAAGCCTTGAGTTCATCAAGCAACTCGTGAGCCTTGTCTCTCGCAGCAAAAAGAGCCTGCTCGGCCTCTTCCTGCCTGAGAGCCGCCTCTTCCAGCCGCAAACTCAGGTTGTCGATTCTTTCGCAGTCGATTCTGATGTTCTTCTTTTCCAGTTCATCGGCATTCTTTGAGACGCTTTCGGAGAACGTCCGCGCCTTGGACAACATATCCGAATAAATCTTGTTCATTAAGTGATATTAAGATAGTTAAGGTGACACCGTAGTGGCCGTACCCTTATGGCAAAAATAAGGAAAATCTCCTTATCTTGTGACCTCTGAACTGGAAAAAACTTTATTCAGGAAGCTGGCGGATGTCCAGATTAAGCTCGTCAAGCTGGCTTTGGTCAATCTGGGACGGAGAGTCAATCATCACGTCGCGGCCCTGATTGTTCTTCGGGAAGGCAATGAAGTCGCGGATGGACTCCTTGCCGGCGAACAAGGCGCACACGCGGTCGAATCCGAAAGCCAGTCCTCCGTGAGGCGGAGCGCCGTACTGGAAGGCGTGGATGATGAATCCGAATTTGTACTCTGCCTCTTCCGGGCCGATGCCCAGAACCTCAAACATCCTCTTCTGCACGTCAGCATTGTGGATTCTGACCGAGCCTCCTCCGAGTTCCGTGCCGTTAAGCACAAAGTCGTAGGCATTGGCGCAGACCTTCTCAAGATCCTCTTTCCTGTCACTGTTGAACAAATCCATATGCTCCGGCTTAGGTGCGGTGAACGGATGATGCATAGCGTAGAAACGTCCGTCCTCCTCACTCCACTCAAGGAGAGGGAAATCCACAATCCAAAGAGGGGCGAAGACCTTAGGGTCTCTGAAGCCGAGCCTGTTGCCCATCTCGATACGCAGGACACCCAGCATCGTCTGGACCTTGCGCTTGCTCTCGCCGGACATCACGAAGACAATGTCACCGGTCTTGGCCTCGACAGCCTCGGCAATGGCCTTAAGCTCATCAGGAGTGTAGAACTTGTCGATGGAAGACTTGACGGAACCGTCGGCATTGAGCTTGATGTAAATCAGTCCCTTAGCCCCGACCTGAGGCCTCTTGACCCACTCGGTCAACTCGTCAATCTGTTTACGGGTATATTCAGAGCCTCCCGGAACCGCAATGGCTCCGACGTAGGCGGCATTCTCAAGGACAGCGAAGTCTTTACCTTTGACCTTGTCGGTAATCTCGTGGATGGTCATTCCGAAACGGACATCGGGCTTGTCTGAACCGTACTTGTCCATTGCGTCGTACCAGCTCATTCTCGGCATAGGGTCAGGAATGTCAACGCCGAGGACATTCTTGAACATCGTCCTCATCATCCCCTCGAACATATTCAGTACATCCTCCTGCTCGACGAAGGACATCTCGCAATCGATCTGCGTAAATTCCGGCTGACGGTCGGCGCGCAGATCCTCGTCACGGAAGCAACGCACAATCTGGAAGTAGCGGTCGCAGCCGGCCACCATCAGAAGCTGCTTGAAAGTCTGAGGCGACTGCGGAAGGGCATAGAACTGCCCCGGATTCATTCTGGAAGGAACCACAAAATCACGCGCCCCTTCCGGAGTGGACTTGATCAGATACGGGGTCTCTATCTCCATAAACCCTCGGGAATCAAGGTAGTTACGAACCTCGTGCGCAAGTTTGTGCCTAAGACTCAATGCCTTCTGGAGCGGATTCCTCCTCAAGTCCAGATAACGGAATTTGGCGCGCAAATCCTCTCCGCCGTCACTGTCATCCTCGATTGTGAAAGGAGGGGTCACGGACTTGTTGAGGATATTGATGGTCTCAAGCTTGATCTCGATGTCGCCTGTGTCCATCTTCGGGTTCTTGCTCTGACGCTCGACAACCTCTCCGACAACCTGAATGACATACTCGCGGCCCAGCGAAGTGGCGGTCTCCACCAAAACGGAATCCGCATCCGCCTCGACAACAAGCTGTGTGATGCCGTAACGGTCGCGCAAGTCAATGAAAGTCATACCGCCGAGCTTCCTCGACCTCTGCACCCAACCGGCGAGAGTCACCTTCTGCCCGACATTCTCTATGCGGAGTTCTCCGCACGTGTGTGTTCTGTACATATCTAAATGATTTGAATATCCCTAACAACAGCCACACCTGCCACGGCGTGACCAACTTACAAATTTAGCAATTTATCCACAAGAATTGTTGAATATGATTGATTTTCACTCAAACGACCGGAACACAGCCGTACACAACAGGCCTTCCAAGACATACATCACATTGTTCCCAACGCATAAAACGCATCTGCATCCACCCGAAACGGATGGATGCAGGGCATAACATCTGATTGACCCACAGGTGATTGCACGCTATGGGCAACCACGAAGCCTCCCGTCGCCACAAGCAACACACACTGAATCACTTGACAATGCGTACCGAAGAGTGAATCAACTATTTCTGGTAAAGGACGGTATTATACAGCCTCTTGCCCGTCATAACCGAAAGACGGGTAGAAGAGCTTGCGCTCCGCGCATTGAAGAGCTCCAGATACACGCCGGAGACCTCTTTGCCATCCCAGGACCCGATGTCTTCGATAGAGGCATAGTACTTTCCGGTCGCCTCGTCCGGCCTGAAGGTAAAGGATGCCTTATAATTACTTGACCAAGAGATATAACCGCTTGCATAGAGAACAGTATAGATATAAGCCGGAGCGTTCTTGTACACAGTCTCGCCGACATACTGCCCGCCACTGATTGTAAAGGTGAATGTCTCAGGGTCGAACGGCACTTCGACTGAAGCGTTCTCAAGGCTGTTGAAATGAATCCTGAACGTTTCCTTTTCCCCGTCGTAGTCACCCAGTGTCACAGGCATAGAGCCGGTGACCGTTCCTGTGGAGGTGGTTGTCCCTGACCAATCATACTCTCCGCCAAAGACAGTATCGAACGACCACTGCTGAATCTCGATTGTCTTGTCTCCGATTGTGATCCGTCCGGACCTTACGTTCCCCGTAGTGTTGTCCTTGGCTTTGATGATGACCTTGTCATCCTCATAGACCGCCGAAAGCCAGTCAACGTCAGCCACTCCCGCAGGCTTGTGGTTATAATGCGTCAACTGTATGGCGACCTGGCCGTTGACATCAGGCACGTGGTAGAAATCCTTGGCTTCCGGCAAGGAGAAATAGAGACCGTACTGGTGGGCCGTCACCTTTGTCGAGTAATCTCCGGACTTGATCACGATATCCGCATAGCGATTATCATAACCGTCATATTCCTCCACATTCACCGTGATGGAGCCGCCGTTAACCGAAGCGGTACACCAAGTACGGGAAGACTCGACCGTAACGGGACCGGAAGCCGTGAACATCACGGTGCCGGTGCCTCCGGACGGCTGGAAGACCAGATCGGAAGAAACGACCTTGACAGTGGCCAACGTCTCATAGTCACCTTCCTTGCTCTCGCATCCGGATATGACAGAAAGCGACAAGACTGACAAAATGAATATAGCTATCTTTCTCATTTCCTACTATTTTTTAGCGAGTGAATAAATCCACCTTACGTTCGTGGCGTTGCCAAAGAAACGCCATCCTGTACTCGTAGCCGGAGCGCCGACCCTGTTGCCGGACGCATCCCACATACACAGGTAGAAGGAGTTTGACCAACGGGAGCCGCTCCAAAGGTAGTCGGCATTGATATAATAGACAGGATTGTTCTCGTCTCCGTTCCACTCGGTCACGCCCATCACCTTGTCAGAAGGCCAGGTGAAACCTCCCGTGGCTCCATCCAAGGCGCAAAGACGCACCTCATTGCCGTTAGGCAGAAAGCCGAGCGTCTGAATCTGCCAGGTAAGACAGCCTTTCGCCCTGTCATAGTCCCATACAATGTCATAGTTGCCGTTCAAGCCTGACATCAGATAGGTCGAGTTCTTGACTCCAGGAGAAAGAACAACGGCGACAGAATCATATTTTGAAGTAAATCATTTTAGAATCAGATACCGCCGGACAAGGCAGAAGTAACATTGTGAGGCTTGCTAATAGGTGTGGAGACTGAACCCTTGGGCGGACGGGAGATAGTTGACACCCCACCAGCACATTTGCAGAAGCAGAAACGAAAAGACAAGGAGAACGAGACTCAGACGAAGCGAACGGAGATCGGACAGGCTTTTCCCTTGACGCAGATGAAGATACAGCAGGTAGCTGAGCCAGGTTGCAGCGGCCCACGTCTCTTTGGGATCCCAGGTCCAATAGTCGCCCCAAGCCTGTTTGGCCCATAGAGCGCCCATTACTATACCCATAGTGAGAAAGCCCCAGCCGATACGGACAAGGGTGTCACACAGGCGCACATCTTCCGGCACTGCTCCGCCCTGACACTCCGTCCTCCGGACATCTTTCGCCCCTGAGACGGGCTCCGGACCCTGCGGCATCCCGAGCGTCCGGATCTGCCGGGACATCCGGCGCACACTCCTGAACGAAAGCCAGAGAAGACGGATGGCCAGTATCGTGGCTACACCCATCACGGCGTAGGCGAACATATAGACAATCACGTGCGGAACGAACCACGGGCTGCGCAAAGCCGGCATAAGGGCCTCGCTATGAATCTCCGGCTTGAATATGTTGACGCAGACGAAAACGACGGACATCAGGCCGGCGAACGGAAGCGCCCAACGGTACCCCCAGCGAAGATAGACACCAAGGCCTACCAACGAAAGGAAAAGGCTGAACCAGAGGCGCGTCTCCCCCATTGTGCGGAGCGGAGGACGGCCAAGAGTAATCCAGACCCCTACTATGAAAGCAACGAATATGACTGAACCGCAACCGGTCAGGACAGCGGGAGCAAGACGACGACGCGCCCTGAGCGACACAACCGCGCCGCAAATCCAGAAAACAGAGGCCGACACCGCGAACCAGGCAAAATACTCCCAACTCATCGTCTCGCCTCCATATCCCGCGGCCTGTCACCAGCGGCGGCCACACGCCCTTTACCGCCGAAGCAAGGCCTGAACCCTGAAAAGAAAACCATCGCCGCGGCTGATAGCAACAGAAGCCACAAGGCGATGCGGAACACCCCCGACAAAGGGGAATGGACACATTTGAATATGCTCGTGAATTCTCCGCGCCCGGCATCCATCCGATAGTCCGTCTGGTAGATCCACCAAGAGCCTATCCTGAGCGGATGATTGACTGCGATTTCTGTCTCGAAGAAACGTCCGTCAGGAAGTGTCACCGTGACCTCCGACGAATAATCATCAACAGAGAAATCCCTGAGTGTCAACTCAAAAGGCAGCTTGCGAGGATTCCCGGTACGCTCGTCCGTCCCTTTATGGACAGGAACGCCGGGCGTGGCGGACAACCTCGTCCGCTCGGAGACGGAGCCGCCGAAAAGCCCCGAGACAAGGATGACCGACAGTCCCAGATGGGCGCAGGTCACACCGAGCCGATGACGGCTGAGGTTACACAGATCCTCTATCGTGTTCAACGAGACAGTCGTGGCAAGGAACAGCAGAGCGAGGATAAAGATAGGCGACCGGCTCATACTCCTGAAGCCGAGAACGCCAAAAAAACCGCTCCCGCCCCCGTCCTGAGGGACAAGCCCGAAGACGAGAAGCAGGAACAGTACAATCGAAATCGAGACAATGCAGGACTTGCGCCCGGACAGACATCTGAACAAAGCCCACCGGTCACGCGACGCATAGACGACAGCCAGAAGGCAGACATAGCACAACGCCGCCGGAAGTCCGTAAGATTGCCCGAATATAGCCATTACGCCTCAGCCCACTGCTTGCGCAGGAGGTTGACAGCTTCGGTCACGGTCGCGGCCCTGTCGCCTTTCGTACCACACTCGAAGCTGACATACTTGTCGTAGCCAAGCTCCTTGAGAGCGCGGAAACCATCGGTATAGACATCCTTCTCTCCATCCTCGCCAGGCATAATGCGACGGCCTCTGCTGGCGATATGGACGTGCTGAAGATAGTCACCGGCAGACATCAGGGCACCGTAGTCGGATGTTTCTTCGGACATATGCCAGAAATCACCCATAGCCTTGACTCCCGCGCTGTCAGAGTCACGGGCGATAGCCGCGGCGTCGGCAACCAGGCGGAGATAGAACGCCTCGTTCCTGTTGAGAGGCTCAAGAATCACGGTCGTTCCGTGTTCGAGAGCGAACTCGCCAAGATCGTGGAGCTGCTCGCAAAGGTACTTGCGGGTGTCCATAGTGTGAGGCTTGCAAGGAGACTGGTGATTGAACGCCGGAACCATTATGACTCCTGTAGAGCCAAGCTCTCCGGCGGCGGCGACAATCTCACGCATCGTCTTGTCAAACAGCTCTTTGACAGCAGAATCCTCGGCAAGGATAAATCCCTCGAAGCCTGCGCAGATAGCCGACACCTTGATGTCGCGGCCCGAAAGGGCCTCACGGATTTCACCGACCCTTGAGGCCAGCCCGCGTCCTCCCGGCTCAAAGCCTACGATTCCAAGGCTCTCCATAAAGTCCAGCCTTTCGGCCAGGGTCTCGCCCGGAGCCGTCCCCTCCTGAAAGGAGAGTTTAAGCTCAGGAGCGTTCACCGCTTTTTTCTTATCGTCGGTGGAAGCGACGCACCCAGGCAGCACAGAGGCCGCGGCCAAAGCCGCCGAACCTACCGCCGCGGTAGTCAGAAAATGTCTTCTGTCCATATCCGGTCTCTTACTTTACTTCCCGGCTCCGGGAACAGGAACTGTACACTTGCTCATATCCATCTTGCCGAGTTCGAGCTTCTCCGGAAGGTAATCCAGCTCGGAGGCGCTGATCTCATCCCAGGTAATGGTCTTCCCCGTGTATGCGGCCTCGCGGCCCATCACACCGCACAGAGAGGAGATTCCGCAGTCTCCAGCCTCGACGTGAGCCTCGCCCTTGCGGATGTGGTTCACCCAATCCACGTGTTCAAGCACATACGGATTGGTCTGCTGGAACTGAGCCTTCTCAGCCTCGCCGTCGAACTGCCAGATGACATTTCCCTTGAGGTCACGGATGGCGAAATCGCTTGAGTTCCAATAGCCTTTGGTTCCGCGGACATATTCGCTGACATTGTTGGAGCAACCGTCAATCTGGCGGCACATACTGTGCAGATGGACTCCGTTCTCATATTCAAAGTCGATGCTGAAATTGTCGTACTGGTCTCCGGTGACGCGGCGATGGCGGCTTCCGAAACCGGTGGCCTTGATCGGGTGCTTGCCGATCATCCAGTTGAACACATCGATGTTATGCACGTGCTGCTCGACGATGTGGTCGCCAGAAAGCCACTTCCAGTTGACCCAGTCGCGAATCATCCACTCCATATCGCTCCAGCCCTGCTGACGCTCCTTGTACCAGAGCATTCCCTGGTTCCAGTAAACGTTGCCGCCGGTAATCTCGCCTATCATCCCCTCCTGAATCCTCTTGAAAGACTCCACATAAGGCCTCTGGTGGTGGCGCTGCGTTCCGGTCACGACACTGAGACCCTTGGCCTCGGCCTGCTTGGCGGTAGCCATAATCAGACGGTAGCCCTTTGCGTCAACAGCAATCGGCTTCTCAAGGAAAGAGTGCACACCCTTTTCGGTGGCGTACTGGAAATGTACGGGACGGAAAACCGGAGGTGTGGCCACAATGACCATATCCACGCCAGAATCAATCACTTGCTTGTAGGCATCGAAGCCGGTGAAGCAATGGTCTTCAGGAACCTCCTGGCCGCGTTTGGTCTTAAGGCTCTCCCTGAGACCGTTCAGACGGTCGGCGAAGACATCGCCCAAGGCGGTCACCGTGATTCCGTCGGCAGCGTTGAGGAGATCCTCGACCGCTCCGCTTCCACGGCCTCCGCATCCGATTACACCGACCTTAAGTTCTTTTCCTTCAATGGCCTTGTCAGGCAATTCCGGAACATAATACTCTCCCGGCTGCCTGAGGGGAGCAGCCTTGTCTGAATTCTTTCCGCCAGCGCAGGCCGACACCAGAACACTGCCGCCTACGAGACCGACACCTATCTTGGCGCTTTTGCCAAGAAATGACCTTCTGTCCATTTTGTTGCTCATTTTACTTATAGTCTTTATGTTATCTAATTATTTACAATAATTCCGTCCGGAACGTCACAGACCACCCTGAATCCGATGCCCTTGATGTCCGAGTACCACCAGATGCTCTTTGGATTCTGAGGATCGGTGCGCAGCCACTCATCATTGCTGGTGTGGCTTCTGGCGGCACAGCGCACAAGCGACGCGTCATCCGAATACGCCCCGCCCCGCACCACGAACTCATCACCGCTCTCCGGCCCCTTAGGATCCACAGCCCCGTCAGCTATCTTTGAATATGCATCCTCGGCATACCGGTCGGAGCAATACTCCATCACGTTACCCAGCATATTCTTAAGACCGAATGGATTGGCTTTCACATCCGAAGGCTCCTGAGTCTTGCCGAAGCTGTCCCCGACATAGACGACATAGCTTGCTATCGAAGCGGTGTCGGCTCCGAAAAGCCTGTTCCATAATCTCTTGTTCGAGAATCGCTTCGGGTTTCCATCGAAGAAGTACGGAGTCTGCGTGCCTCCGCGGGCCGCATATTCCCATTCGGCCTCGGTCGGGAGACGGTAGTTCCTTCCGGTCTTGAGGGAAAGCCACTGGCAGAAAGTCTCCGCCGCGTAGTGGGTCATCGTAATGGCAGGTCTCTCACCCATCCCCCAACCCTGATCCGGGAATCCGAACGGAGGGGTAGGGCCGCTGACCGCATCCACGTCCGGGCGGTTGTTATTTGCGTAGATCTTCTCCGGAGGGGTGCGTCCCTCTGACATCGTCTCGTTGTAGAACGCCCAGAACTGGCTCCAGGTCACCTCTACCTCTCCCATAAAGAACGGTGAGATCCTGACCTTTCTCTGAGGGCCTTCGTCCGCAGAGCGGAACGGCTCCTTCTCAGGGCTTCCGAGCATAAACTCCCCTCCCGGGACCGCGACCATACTTATGGCCGCCGAGGTGCCCGGCACTGTCTCCGTGAAATCCGCGAATGAGGTCACAACCGCCGCGCTATCGAAAATCTCGCCGCTCCCCGCATCCATTACCTTGCCTTCCAATCTCTTATGCTCGTAGCCCGGCATATCGTGGCCTGTGTTCAGATGGCAGCTTATGCACTGAAGATCCAGCTTCTCGGCATTTTCGTCGTAATAAAGATGGGCGGTGATGCCGTCATCGGAGATTCCGGAAGGATAGAGGTTCTGATGACACTTCTCGCAAGACTCGTTATAGACAATCCCGACCCCGTGCTCAAGAGTTCTTCGCGCGCTCCAGTCAATCTCGTCCTTTTCCTTGGTCATCTTTGACCAAAGATCCTTGGCTCCCATTCCGGCCTTGGCCATATAGTAGCGCAGAAAGCCGTTCTCCTTGGGAGGAAGATGGCAGGAAACGCAGTCCGTGACCACTCCGCTCTCGCTGTTGTAGTGCTCCGACTTCTTCCAGTCGGCGTCAGCCTGCTCGTGGTAGTGGCAGCTCATACAATACTCATTGCTTGAAGTACGGTTAATCATACCGCCTACCGCCAGCATAACGCACACTCCGGCCGCGACTCCTCCAAGGCCGGCAAACAGGATCACTTTTTTTGCACCTCCCATAATCTTCTCGAAACCAATTTTCAACAAATCTTGTAAATTTACGCAAATCCTTTCAGACTTCAAATTTTTTCAGAGAAAGAGAATGGCCGGACATATAAAAAACTGACGGTCATCCACTTCGGCCAAGCCGATGACAACCGTCAGAATGATATGTCGCGTCACCGCGGACGCCGGGGAGGGACTCCCCGAAACCCTTTCGGCCGCGGCGCGGTGAATCCCGGCTATCCGTGCGAACCGGGAATAATCCTAAAACGCAAAGCCGATTCCCACGTAGAAGGTGTTTCTGCGGACATCAAGGTCGTCTCCCCAGTCCGTGTGCTTGGTCTTGTTCTTGATGCTTTTAGTCAGGCCGAAGTCGTAGCCGGCGCGGACCATAATGGCTTCAACAATCATAAGGGAAGCTCCCACGCCCCATTGGACGTCGAAATTCTTCAGAGCCGGATAGGAAACACCCTTGCTGAACATATCTCCGCCGATTCCCAAATTGAAACGTGGACCGGTGAACGCCGAAACGCTGACGCTGGAGTCAAACGGAAGCGCATACTTAAGATTAAGCGGAACACGCAGGTAGTTGGCGCGGTAAGTCTCAGAGTCTTTGCTGAACGCCATCGAGCGTTCCTTGCCATAGTGCATAAAATAGACTCCCGGTTCTACCGTCAGACCCTCGATGGCTGAAAACGCATAGTCATAGTTGATTCCGAAATAGAATCCCGGCATACTTCCGTCCATCACCATTTTCGAGTCAGAGCCGGAAAGGGTGAAAGTGGTGTAGCCACCGGCTGCTGTCCATCTCTGGGCGGAAGCGTCAGAACCGACAAACAGCATTGACACCGCAAACGCGATTGCAAACAACTTTTTCATATTCTTGATGTTTCTATAGTTTTTTTATCAAAAATTAAAGACAGGAAGCGGTTCCCTACTTGATCTCAGGCAGGCCAAGATCCTTGAAGGTGCGTGGAGCCGGAGTGCCAGGAAGCGGCTTGCGCTCCTTTATCTGCTTGAGAGCCACCTCTATGGCCTTTTCAAGCTGCTGGTCTTCACCGGCATATTCCTTTATCGGGTCGTTGTCAAGCAGGATGTCAGGATCCACGCCGTGGTTCTCGACAATCCATTCCCCGGTCTTGGCGTCATAGTTGGTGAAGAAAGGCACGCGCACGTCGGTTCCGTCCATATAAGGCAGCGAGCCGCTGATTCCCACGATTCCTCCCCA
Source organism: uncultured Muribaculaceae bacterium (assembly GCA_964458425.1). Classification (GTDB taxonomy): domain Bacteria; phylum Bacteroidota; class Bacteroidia; order Bacteroidales; family UBA932; genus Cryptobacteroides. The sequence continues at coordinate 81,524 of CAYWIW010000004.1, read as the reverse complement.
AGTCCTGGTGCCGATCACCGTACCAAGGTTGTTGGCCTTAAAGCTCCAAGGGAAAAGGTCTCCGTCAGAAGCCGAATACTTATTGATAAGCAGTACTTTAGGGCCGGTGTGAGTTCCTTCCGGAATGGTTCCGTTCTGGGTGGAGTTCCTGTACATAGTCATCCTGTAGACATTGCGGAGCAGTCTCTCGATGACCATCGGAGAGATGTTTCCGCCACCGTTGGCGCGGTCGTCGATAATCAGAGCCTCCTTGTCAAGCTGAGGGTAGTACCAGCGGGCGAACTCATTCAGACCCTCAGCCCCCATATCAGGAATATAGATGTAACCGACCTTGCCGCCGGACTTCTCCTCCACCGTGCGGATGTTCCTCATAACCCACTCGTAGTGTTCGAGAGGATACTCGTCCTCTATCGGCCTCACGACGACCTTGCGGCCACCATCGGCGGATTTCTTGTTGACAGTCAGCTCCACGAGCTTGCCGGCCTTGCCCACAAGAAGCTTGTAGATGTTGTCTATGTCCTTGAGGGACCGGCCGTCAATCGCCGTGATGTAATCACCCTCCTCGATGTCCATTCCAGGTTCGGTCAGAGGAGAACGCAGCTCGCTCCTGTAAACGGCTCCCGAATAGATGTGGTCGATGCGGAAATAGCCTCCCTTGTCCTTGCTCACCTTAGCTCCGAGAAGTCCCATCGGAACACGCTCCGGCTTAGGATAGTCGCCAGGGTTGACATAGGCGTGTCCGCTTGCCAGCTCACCGATCATTCCACCGATGACATAGTTGAGGTCAAGCCTTGTCTTGACATATGGCAGAAGCGCCGCATACTTTTCCTTGACGGCTTTCCAGTCGCGGCCGTGCATATTCTCAAGATAGTAGCCGTCACGGAATGCCCTCCAGACCTCATCGAAGACCTGAGGCCACTCCTGAGAATAATCGACCGTGGTGAACATATTGTCAAGATCCACGGCCTCGCCGCCGCCAACCTTGGCGGACGGGAAATTGACAGCCGTCCACTTACCCTTTGCGGTGGAAAGCGCTTTCTTGTCTCCGGCGCGGTAAATTACCATTCCATCCGAGCATTGCTCAGACTTACCCGTCTCGAAATCAAGCACCTGAGTTCCGCGGCCATCCCTGTACCAGAGCTTCTTGCCGTCGCTGAAGAACGAACGGGAACCTCCTATCGGAAGCTTGATGGTTCTATCAACAAGACCGTCAACATCAATCTTCACATCCACGGCCTTACTGTCTGAAGCCTTTGCCGGCTTGTCCGCACCGGCGGCCTTGGTCTCTGCCGAGGCAGGGGCGGACTCGCTGTCGGTAGGCAGCAGAGGAGAAGGTGTACCGGCCGAAAGCATAGTCATATAGACCCCGCTTCTGTCCGTGTAGGCAAAGTTCCACTCTATCCAGCTGTAGATCGGGCGCATATCCCGGTCGGAAGTGAATATCAAATACTTGCCGTCAGACGAGAACGTTGGTGAACCGGAATCATACCATTTCTCAGTGACCGGGTACTCCTTGGCGGACGCAAGGTTATAGACATAGACCACGCTCATCTTGTTCGGAGCCGGGCGGCTGTAGGTAAGCCACTTGCTGTCAGGGGAATATTCAACATCCCTGAACTCCTGCTCAGGGTTCTGGAGCACCACCCTCGATGTCTTGGCGAAAGGATCGACCTCGACAATCCTGTTCTTGCGGTCAGTGTAAAGAATATGCCTGCTGTCAGGACTCCACTGGAGGGAACGGATGTAGGTGTCGTTGTCCTTCGTCACCTGAACCGGATCGCCTCCGGCCGTGACATCATAGAGATAGACCTCGGTCTCCCCCGTCCCGTCACCGATAAAAGCCACATATTTTCCGTCCGGACTCCAGTCGGCTCCACGCTCGTTGGCTCCCGGAGTCTTGGTGATGTTCCTCGTGATTCCCTTGCCCACAGGCACATCAAAGACCTCTCCGCGCGCCGTGATCGCCATCCTCTTGCCGTCAGGGGAAAGACTGAACGAAGAGCGGCCCTTCTTGCCGACATTCATCCTCTCGGCACGGGCATAGACGAGGTCGGAACCAAGCGTGATGTGAATCTGCTCGGCTTTCTTGGTGGCCGGATCAAGCTTGTAGAGGAATCCGCCTTTCTCGAACACGACCAGCTTCCCGTTTGTGCTCGGGAACTTGACATCGTAATCGTCGAAGTCCGTCACCTTGACGGTAGCCTTGCTCTTGGTATTGTAGACGAAGAGGTTCATCGTCATATCACGGTCGGAAGCGAAATAAATCTCGTCGCCGACCCACATCGGGAATATGTCCTGTGCCGGATTGTCGGTGATCTTCTCGACCTTTCGTCCGTCATAGATCCAGACCTCATCGGCCATTCCGCCGCGGTAGTACTTCCAAGTCCTGAACTCCCTCATCACCCTATTATAGGCAAGTTTCTTTCCATCAGGAGAATAGGAGCAGAAGCCACCTTCAGGCAGAGGAATCTCCCTTGGCATTCCGCCATTGACGGAGACAGTCCAGAGTTTGCCTGAGAAGCCGTCGCCGGTGCGGTTTCTGAATATGATGCCTTTCCCGTCGGGAGTCCATCCCATCACGATGTTGTTGGGACCCATCCTGTCGCCGAGGTCATCCCTTCCGTTTGTGGACGTGTAGGTCAGCCGGACAGGTTCCCCGCCCCTGGACGGGATGATATAGACCTCGCGGTTGCCGTCATATTCACCGGTGAAAGCTATGGTCTTTCCGTCCGGCGAGTAGCGGGCGAACATTTCATAGCCGATGTGTGATGTCAGCCGGCGGGCCTCACCTCCGGCGAGAGGAGCCGTGAACAAGTCTCCGGCGTAGGAGAAGACAATGTCTGTCCCGTTCGTGGACGGGAAACGCAGAAGACGCGCCTCTTCGGCTGAAGCGGAAAGCGCCATTCCTCCAAGAAGGAGGGTCAAAAGAATCCTTTTCATATTATCAGTCATCTTTAGTTACAATTAATTGTCAGTCAGCCAGTCCACGGGCACGGAGAAGAGCCTCCGGCGAAGGCTCGGCGCCGCGGAAGGAGAGGTAAAGGGTCATCGGCTCCTCGCTGCCGCCCTTCTCCAGGAAGGTCTGGCGGAACTTGAGAGCCACTTCAGGATTGTAGATTCCCCGCTGCCTGAAGTACTCGAAGGCATCCTTGTCCAGAACCTCGGCCCAGAGATAGCTGTAGTAGCCGGCGCTGTAGCCGCTGTTGAAAATGTGGTTGAAATAGGTGGTGCGGTAGCGCGGGATGATCTCGTCGATAAGCCCCATCTCCTTGCAGACCTTCTTCTCGAAACCTGCCACATTCGCGGCCTGATCGCCCTCGGAGAGCTTTGCGAGATCCTCAACGGTCAGCTCGTGCCATTTCATATCCAGAATGGAGGCGGCGCAAAGCTCGGAGGTCATAAAGCCCTGATTGAACTTCCTGGCGTTGTTGATTTTGGCCACGAGAGAATCCGGAATGACCTCACCGGTCTCATAGTGCCTGGCGTATTCGGCGAGAATCTCAGGCTGGAAAGCCCAGTTCTCGTTGAACTGAGAGAATGTCTCCACGAAGTCGCGGGCGACATTGGTTCCGCTGACAGACGGGTAGCGGCACTTGGTGAGAAGCCCGTGCAAAGCGTGTCCGAACTCGTGGAACACAGTCTCAACCTCATCGATGGTGAACAGAGCCGGAAGAGAGTCGGACGGAGCGGTCATATTGCCGACATTGATGACTATAGGCCGCACCTCATTGCCCTCAGCGTCAATGTACTGCTCGCGGAAATTCGTCATCCACGCCCCTCCTCTCTTGGAATTGCGAGGGAAATAGTCGGTGGAGAATATTCCAAGAAGGCTGCCGTCCGCATCGGTGACCTTGAAGACCTCTACCGCAGGGTTGTAAAGCGGCACATCCTTCAGCGGCTCCACATTGATTCCGTAGAGTTTGTTGGCGGCGAAGAAGATACCGTCGCGGACATTCTCCATCCGGAAATACGGCCTCGTAAGATTCTCGTCCAATGAATATTTACGCTGACGCACCTTCTCGGCGTAGTAGAACCAGTCCCAAGGCTCGATTACGGATCCGGCGGCAAGCTTGCCCGCCTCGATGTCCTCATCCATAACCTTCTGCATATCAGCGATTTCTTCTTTAGCCCTTGTGACAGCCGGACCCATAATCCTGTCAAGGAAAGCATCCACAGTCTGAGGATCGTGAGCCATCTTGTCATCAAGCTGGTAGGCTGCGAAATTGTCGAAGCCAAGAAGCCTGGCCTTCTCGGCGCGGAGCTTCAGAATCTCAAGACAGAGGGCCTTGTTGTCATATTCATTGCCGTTGCCGCCCCTTGAGGAGTAGGCCTTGAACATCTTTTCCCTAAGGCTCCTGTCCTCGCAGGAGGTTATCTCGGAAGTGTAGGAAGAGACCGGAAAGCCGAATTCCTCCCTGAACGCATTGTTCTCGGCGAGAAGGTTTGTGCCGAATTTCTGCTGCGCTGCGGCAATCTTCTGGTTGATTTCCTTGATTTTCGCCTGGGCGGCCTCGTCGAGATCCACACCGTTGCGGGTGAAGCTCTGGTACAGCTTCTTAAGAACCATCTGCTGTTCCCTTGTAAGGTCGTTCCGGTCAGCGTCATACACAGCCTTGACCCTCTCGAAGAAAGCCTTGTTCATCGAAATGTTGTCCTCGTGCTCGGTCATCAGTGCCGTAGCCTCTTCGACAACCTTGTTCATCTCGTCGTTGCCCTCTGTCTCCTGCAGGCTGAACAACACGGAAGCGGTCTTGGACAACGTCCTGCCGGACAGCTCGTAAGCCGCCACCGTGTTCTCGAACGTCGGAGCGTCAGGATTGTTGATTATCAAGTCAAGCTCACTGTTCTGCTCCTGTATTCCGGCCTTGACGGCAGGAAGGTAGTCGGAAATCTGAATCTTTTCAAACGGCGGGATGCCGTAAGGCGTGTCCCATTCCTCAAGGAACGGATTGGTCCTTGTCTCTGTCTGCGCGCAGGCTGCCATCATAGCGATCGCTCCTAAAACCAATAGTGATTTTTTCATATTACCGTAAATTATTTGACAATCTCAACTCCGTCAATGTCAATCAATGTGAACTGAGTGGCACCCTGGTAGATTGTAAGGATGCCTTTCATATTGACCTTCGCTCCGGAAAGGATAGCCGGATCAATCTGAGTGTCGGCGAAACGGGCGTAGCCGCTGGTGCGCACCTGCACGTCCTTGCCACCCATCTTGAAATACTGGCTGACAGCATAGGCGGAAGCGTTGTCAAGCAAAGTCAGCTTAAGCTCAGGAACGGTCCTGCCGGTGTTAGTCGCCCCAGAGTCGAACACTCCAGACTGGAGGTACTTCTTGAACCCTTCCTTGGACATAGCCCAGGTCGTGACGTCCCAGGTCTTGTCGGAGAAGAAAATTCTGTTGTCGTTGCTCTTCTTGTCCTTGTTCTGATCCACATAGACAAGGCAGAAAATCTCGTTGCCGTAGGTAAGACCCTCAAGCTCCACGTAGCATCCGATGTTCTCCTCTTTCAGAAGATCCGCAACCGAAACCTTCTTCGGCTGAAGCGGAGTATCTTCCCTGCCACGGAAAACGTGGGTCTCAATAATGTACTGGACATCAAGATAAGAGGTCTCATATTCACCGGTAGGATCGGCATAACCGAGCTGCTTCATTCCGTTGTAAGCGCCAAGAGTGAGACCGCCGCACTTGACATAGACCCACTGGCCGAGCTTGTAGTCATTGTAGAGGGCGTTCTTGCCGAGCTTAAGCTCGATTCCACTCGTCGCATCCTGAATGTAGAGGCTCTTGTAGATGTTGCCGCTCCTGTCCTCGGAGACAACCTGTCCCCCTATGACGATGTCCTTGTCGATCTTGACCGGGCCGGACTTGTACAAAGCCTTGAGTTCGGCGATGGTTGTGTTAGGAGTCATCGTCACAGGCTCATAGACATCAGCCTTGCCGTAGTCCAGCGTAAAAACCTGATCCCACTCCTCGCAGGAGGTGAAGGCAAAAAGGGCGGCGATAAGCGCGAAATATATTCTTTTCATAACCTAAAATCTGAAATAAATGTTCAACATATAGTTGAATCCACTCATATAGAAGTACTTGGAATCAAACCTATAGAATTTTTCCTTGCTCACGGTGTTGTCCACAAGGCGGGTCTGCTCATAACCGCCTGTACGTACGCCGCGGTTGTTAAGAAGGTTCTTCAACTGAAGCGAGAAGCCAAGCTGGTACTTCCTCTGAATATACCAGGACTTGCCCACACTTGCGTTCACAAGCACATAGTTCCTGAACTTCTCCTGAGCGGCCATATACTCTATCTCCTGAGCGGAGACATTCTTGTCCGGGCCGGCTGTAGCCATATCAGTCCTGTAAAGAGGGTTCATATCCAGATAGGAGTTGCCGAAGAAATCCACGTCGGCATCAATGAACCAGTAGTTCTTGTTCCACGCAAGGCCAAGGCTTGTGGCAAGCTGAGGGGTTCCGGCCACATAGTGCCGGATCGTCTTGCCGTCGGCGGTAGGGTGGCTCTTCCAGTAAGGGATGACCACGCCGTAGGTTCCGGAGACATATTCAGCGCTGTTGTCATAGGTCTGGTACATCGTTGGATTTGATGTGTATATGTACTGGCCGTAAGAGAGGACACCCTGCAAGGAAAGGTTCTGGACAGGGGTCGGCACCTTGAAACCAAGTTCCAATCCGATGTGCCTTTCGTCGATTCCGGACATCGCGAAGTTGGTGAACGAGTTCTGCGAGTCATCGTAGAAGCTCATCACATCAGTCTGGTCCTTGATGGAAGTGTAGAATCCGGTGACACGCAGGTCATAGCCGGAGTTGCGGTAGGCATAGTTGATGTCTGCCGTCAAAGTCTTGACTGTCTTGAGGTCAGGCATCACGGTGTTTCTTGTCCTCGGGGAGATGAACGCCTGGTTGAAGGCCGGAGCGTCGGTGATGTAGGCGGCGTCGGCGTAAACCCTGTGGCCACCCTTGATGCTATAGCTGAGATTCACCTTGCCGGAGCCTGTCAGGAAGTCCATCTTCTGAGACTCGCCCTTTGAGGTGATCGGACTTCCGTCGAACTGGTCGTACTTTGTGATTACCTCGCCGTTGTAGGTGTAAGGAGCGCCGTTCTCGTCAAGCCCCGGGAAAAGACCCTTCCTCAAGAGACCTTCCCTCCAGAATTTTGAGTATCCCAACCTTCCGGCGACAGTGGCCTCAAGTCCTCCGAAGCTGAAGCGTCCCGATGCCCAAGCCTCGGCGCGGCGGACGTGAGCATAGTAGTCATAGCCGTACTTGTCACCCTCCGCAAGGGTCTGGGCGGCTCCGTTCCTGAGATAATAGTCAAGGTCGTTCTGAATCATCGTCGGATAGGCGGCGAAATCCCTTTCGGCGAACTGGTCGATGTTGACGTAGTAGTCTCCGCCGAGAAGGTCATCCAGAACCTTATAGTACTCGGTACGGTTCCATTTGTAGGAAAGTCCTCCCGTGACTGTCAGGAACCTGACCGGATTCCACTTGGCGTTGAGAGCGAAGTTGAGGTCATTCTGGTCAACCCTCCTCTCCTCGATGACGTATTTGGAACGATTGCCCGAATCGGTGGCGTTCAATGAGTTGACAGCATAGAGGCGATCCCAGTTGATGTGGGTCGTGGTCGGGCTGTCTGTCTCCCAGGCCTCCTTGGCCCAAGCGTATTTGGCGAAATTCTGACGATTGTAGTCAGAGTCGTCCATATAGAAATAGCTCGGGAGATTCCTGTAGTAGTCCGGGCGCGGATCAGGAGCGTCGTACCAGTCAAGGGCTGTGTACCCGTTCTTTCCGAAACGGTAAAGCACCGTGGCCGATGCGGCGAAAGTCTGTGACTCAGGGGTGAAGTCATACTTGAGGATGGCTATCGGCTCGTGGGTCTTGCGGACACGGGCGTTGCGCACCTTACCGTTGTAGTAGCCCCAGTTGGAGTTGTACATATTGTCTCCCATCAGGTCATATACCTCCTGCGTGGAACCGTTCTGGGCGCCGCGCTCTCCGGGAGCGGCCATAAAGGTGAATCCGAGCTTGTGAATGTCGCCGAATCTCTTCTCCACGGATCCGTAGTAGCCGAACGAACGGTAGAAAACGCCTTTGATCCAGTCGTTTCCACCGAGCCTTGCCGAGGCGCTGAAAGCGTAGGACCATCCGTTGTCAAGCTGGCCGGAAGCATAGGTCAGCATCAGACGGAGTCTGTACAACGCACTGTTGGTCAGCACGCTTCCCCTCCATCCGGTGCGGATTGAAGAGGCCATCGGCATAATGTTCGTGAGTCCGTTGTAGCCTCCGAATCCGAAATTGGAAATCTCGGCTCCGTTCACGGACTCCTTGCTTCTTGTGGCTTCGTTGAGACCGCTCCACAAGGAGTACGGAGTGTAGCCGGTAACCGCGTCGTTCATCCTCACTCCGGCAAGATAGACATCCTGCGACTCGCTGGAGTAGCCGCGCACGCGGAAACGCACCGAGCTGAAGTTGTACCCGGCCATATTGTTGAACACATCGTTCTGGCCGAAGAGGATGGTAGGGCTGTCCTGGTAGCCGGAATCATCCATATCAAACTCTGAGAAACTTGCGTCATCGACCTCGGTGACCTTGGCGACCGGTGTCAGGGAAAGGGTGAACATATTCTTGACATAGCCGTCATTGACTGTCACATTCACCCTTGACTGGAGATAGTCCGGACTCTCGATGACAAGGTCGTACATTCCGTCCTTGAGGTTTCCGATCTGGAACGTACCGTCCTGTCCGGCCTTGACGCGCGCGACCTCGCGGTCTCCTGAATACAAGACCAGATCCGCTCCTTCAACGGCTGTCCTGCTCAAACGGCTGACAACCGTACCTTTCACACCTCCGGTGTAGGTCTGGGCTGACATTGCCAGAGCCAGAAACAGAGCCGAGGCGGCAAGGAATATCTTTTTACTCATAATCTTTGAATATTATTGTTTCTTTATTGCAGGGCCGTCCGGCCTGACACTCAGCCGCTCCACAGGCCCGGAGACCCGGGCACCACCGGCGCTCCGACAAACGCAGCTTCCGGGCAGCAAGCCGAATCCACGGCCGGAAACAGCTTATTTATAACTGATTACAATATAGGTCGGATAGTGGTCGCTGTAGCCTCCCACGTAGGAACCGCTGGAAAAAGTCCTGAAAGGAGTGCCTTTGTACTGCCCGGTCTGCTGGATCATATAAGGCTGGCTGAAGACACGGCCGTAGTATTTTCCCTTAACTATCGGAACGATGCGGAGCGAACCTTTGGGAGCGTTCACAAGCGCCTCGTTCGTAAGGATAAGGTCGTAGATGTTCCACTCCCCGCGATAGGCCAAAGAGCCGTATCCTGCTTTCAGCATAGAGGTGAAAGGAGAGAAAAAGTCGGCCTCTCCGACCTCCCGGACGTTCTCCTTGCCGCGCAGATAGACCGCCATACTCTCGTCAGTGGGATTGTCGTTCATATCCCCCATCACCACAATCTTGATTCCCGGATGCTTTTTCATCAAATCAACGGAATGCTCGTAGATGATTTCAGCCCCGCGGCTTCTAAGGTCACTTCCCTTGCCTCCGATTCTTGAAGGAAGATGGGTGACGAAGAAGGCGAACATCTCGCCCTTGATCTCTCCGCGGACCATCAGGATGTCACGGGTACGGAACCTGTCCTGAGACTCCTTGTCCATATCGAACTTGATGTCGGAGCTATTGAAATCATAAGGAATAGACTGGCTTTCAATCACTTTAAAATGCTCCGGCCTGTACAGCAAAGCCACATCCACACCTCGGCGGTCAGGGCCGTCGTAATGGACAATCTGATAGTTCGCCTCCGCGATCTCCGGCTGGCTGACCAGATCCTCGAGCACGTGGCGGTTCTCGATCTCGCTCAATCCTAAAACCGTGTGGAAGGCATTGTTCTCCTCGGCCATCGACTTGATGACCGTGGCGATGTTATGAAGCTTGCGGTTGTAACGGGCATCTGTCCAGCGGTTCGCTCCGTCCGGAAGGAACTCGTAGTCATTCTTCCCGTCATCGTGATAAGTGTCGAAGAGGTTTTCGACATTGTAAAAACCTATGACATAGCCTCTTGCTCCTTTGCCGTTCTTGGCGCAGGCCGTGACTGTGACGGCAAGAATCAAAAGAGCGGAATAAAGTATTTTTCTTAAACGCATATTAGTTTTGTATTACATTCCCAAAAAAACCTGCTCGGGAGTCCGAATTTGATCACCACCAGAATGGCACGTCCTTCGGCTGCTCCGACTCGATTTTGGCGGCGATATCATCTCCGACCTTGGCCGGAAGGTTCACGAAAAAGTCAATCCCGAGCTTTTTCTCAAGCTCATCGACAGACATTGAATATTCCTCCTCGATTGTCTTCCTGCTGTAAACCTTGTGGTCCAGCCACACGGCGCAAGCGGAATAGCCCGAATAGCCGTAGGTGGAATTCTTCTGATAGCGTAAGACTACTTTGTAGTAGGCTGTCGGGACAGTGACTTTCTTCCCTACGTTGTCAAGCGCGTATTTGACCGTCTCGCCTTCCTTGTAGTCAATGACGCATCCGGTCACGACATAGAGTGTGTCGGATTTGTTGGCCCAGGAACGTACCTTGCTCTCCAGATTCGCCCAGATGTCCGAATTGAAACCATTGTTGATCTGCGGTGTCATATTCGTGCCATAGAATGTCATAACATTCGCCGGTCGGTTCAACCTGTCGGCGGACGGAATCTGATGCCCTCTTGCAAGCCACCCGGCATTGCCTTCCTTAAACCCTTTATAAAGAACCGGTTGCTTACTCTCTGGCAGGAGAGGATCCAAGGCCCAGGCATCAGACCTGCTGCCGGAGCCTATGAAACTCCTGCACAACGGGTATGCGACCCAGGAAGCCACCAGATTGTCGTAATCCCAAAGGTATGAATAGTTTCGTGTCTTGACAGAGCCTACTGTCATCGAGTGCGTGAACGCATCCTCCCCCTCGGAAATCGCCGGAAGCTCCAGCCATCCTGTCTTTGGAGAAAGATTGCCTCCGCCCTGTCCCGGATTCGGGTCAGGCTTGACTTCTGTTTTCCTGCCAGACTGGCTGATTGTCACAAAATCCTTTCCGGCGGAATTCTCCACAGAAAGCACGGCTGTCCTCGAATCCTCCGAATCGTTGGCCGCGACCTTCAACGTGACACTGGAATTGCCCTTTCCCGAACTCGGATCAGCGATGATCCAATCCGCGCTTTCCCCTGATGCGGACGAAGCCGTGATTCTCCAGGATGAGACAGAATTCACGTAGACAAACTGTGAGTGGCCGGCGGCATCGACGGACGTGGTCTTAACCTCGATGGAAGGCGGCAGAATCTTCTCGCCGTCATCCGATCCACAAGACGGCAAAACCAAGGCCGCAAGGCCGGCGCACAGGATACGGAATCTTTTCAACACTATCTTCACGTAGTATTTTTTAGAGAGCAAAAGGGCTGCCCGCTCTTTCGGGCATCCCTTTGCCATAATGAACAAATTATCAGCTATTCAACCGGCTTGTAGGTCACGGTGAGTTTTGTCACCCTCATCTGGTTCTTACTTGCCGTGTATGTCACGGACGAGGTGTTGCCGGTGACAGTGATTGTACCGACCTTGCCGGAGCCGGAGGACTCGACAGAAGCTCCGGAGTCAACTGCCACAAGGCTCTTGTCGGTGTAGAAACCGTATTTTGCGTCACAGTTCGCCGTGCAGGTGAACTCGACTTTGGAAATCGTGTAGCCGTCCGCAGCCTTGATTGTCAGGTGCATATTCTTGTATATGCGCAACTGGGTGAGGGTGACCGTAGGATCATATTCAGAGTCATTGGTCCACGAAATCACGTCATCGAGCTTTCCATTATTGTAGTCGGAAAGATTTTCCATATTGGCAGAGACTGTGACCTCGGCTCCACCCTGTGAGGACTTTCCTCTGTGGGTGAGAGTTACGGTGTGCGATTTTGTCGCCACGTCAGCCGTTGTGGAGACGGTGAATCTGACAGTCTTGGCAGCCTCCTCGGTGTTGGCCGGGAACTTGACGGTCACGGTCGCGTTCTTGTCTCCCGAAGCAGGCTCGACAGTGTAGGCGGTATTGTCAGAGGTAACCGTCCAAGCGACATTGGCCTTGACCTCAAACGTCGCGGATGTAGCATCGGCGGCGGCGGAAAGTGCCGTTGTACCGACCATCAGGTATTCAGAGGATCCCGGAACAAGCTCCGTCACCATCGTGCTGAGATACTTGGTTGAAGAGCCGCTGATTCCGACAAAGAAACCTGTGACCTTGACAACCGTCTTGTCGAACGATGCGGCGTTGAAGCTGTCGTTGACATAGGCAAGGCTGCCGGTGAGAGCGGTCGCGCCTTCCACGGCGACGTTATAGTAATCACCGCTCACAGTGAGTGTTCCCTCGTAGGAGATATATTCGATCTTGCTTGACGAGTACGAATTGAAGGCCGCTCCGTCCAGAACCTTAGGGGCCGGAAGGGTCAATGTGTTGCCGGAAGAGACAACGGTCACCTCAGGAGAAGCCAGCTGGACAAGTCCGCCGTAAGAGCTAATGGTACCCGTGACCTTGACATTGTCCTTTTCTTTGGCGGCGCATTTCGTGCCGTCATAGACAAGAAGATAGTCGGTGCCGTCAGTGATGATGAATCCTCTCTTGTAGGTAGCCGCGACCGTTCCGTTCACGATGGCGGCGGTTCCGGCAGGTGCGGCAAGAGCCTCGGCAATAGTCATATTCCTGGCTTCACCGCCTGAGCTTTCAGAGAATGAAAGAATATGAGCGTCGACAACCTCGTTCTTTCCGTTGTAGTCCTTATAGACACCGGCAAGCTCCACTGTGCCTCCGTCCTTGATTTTGTCGGAGTAGGCAGACTTGCTCTCGGCATCCACGCTATATACGTAGATCGACCCTGTCTCGTCAGTCAGGTCGAAGCTGCAATACTGTGCGTTGAAGCCCGAAACCTTTCCTTTCAACTTGTAATAGGTCGTGGTGCTGGCTGCGGCGATGAAATCCTTGACAGTCTTGGACGCGGCCTTGTCATAGTCGGAGCCAGGATTCTCTCCGCCGCCGGTCCCAAGGTCAACACCTTTGGAGAAGTCGATGACGGTGCCTGCGGCTGATGCAACGGTAAGGCACAGGTCATCAATACGATAAGAACTTGCGACATCTGTCTTTACATAGATGCAGAGAGTCTCGGTGCCAGACGGAACGGTGAAATTCGAGGTCGCAAGATCCCAACGTCCTTCCTTGTCTCCGTCAGGGAACGAATACTGAAGCTCGACCCATTTCTTGCCATTGTCACTTACATAGACGTGGAACTCATCGTGCTTGAAGAGACTTCCGTTATCCTGGCTGTACTTCTCCGCTCCGAAGGTCAGTGAATAGTCAGCATTCTGGCCCAGCTTGATGCCTGTGACAGAGAACCAGGCGCCCGAGCCGAAGAACAGGTTGTTGCTTCCCGAACCGGTGTAGTCGGAATAGTTGCTGTTGGACATAGAGTTTGCCCTTGTGGACATCGCGTTGTATTCATAGGACTCGCTTCCCGCACCTGTTCCGGTGGCGTTCTTCCAGCCGTCGAACTGGTCAAGGTACGGCCAGCTTGATCCGGATGTTCCGTAAGTCTTGGTTGCCTCGGTTTTGTCAAAGTCGTTCCTGTAAACGATCAGATCCTCAGCGGAGCCGGTACCTTTCTGTTTCACAGACAGCGATTTGGCATCGAAACCGATGTCGAACTTCACAGCGCCCTCGCGGTCTACTCCGGAATTCTCGATCACCTTGATCTCAACGGTGACCGGCTGAGAGGATGCCTTTCCCTCTCTCGGCTCGATGGAAATCCAGTCCTGTTCCGTAGTGGCTTTCCAGTCTCTGGTGGCGGTCACCGAAACGGTCTTGGCTCCACCGTCTTTCTCAAATTCGACATCGGACTGCCCCAACTCGATCGACGGGGCTCCAAAATCCTCTTTCTCTTCCTCGCAAGCCGTCGTGACGAAAGACAACGCCGCGACAGAGAGGATGAAACTCAATATCTTATTCGTTTTCATATTAAATGTGTTAAATATTGTTCCAATGTTCACCACCCAGCGCTTCGGCAGGCACAATCCACAGCAAATACTTTGCCTTTCAAGTATTCCGCTAAGTTACGACTAAATATTCAATTAGAAAAATCCGGCGCCCCGCCGCCGGTTAGGGTTTGGCCATTATTGTCCGAAATCAACCGAAAGTACCGTATTCGACAACTCATCTCAGCCGGGAAAGACTACATATTTGATGAGAGATCATTATTTTAAACAGGTTCTTATTATCTTTGCGGCTATGAGAGATATTTCACGAAGACTGTTCCTGAAGTCGGGAGCATTAGGTGTCGCGGCGCTCAGTATCGGCCCGCAGATTCTGACCGGTTGCGAGGAAGCGGGATGCGATGAGGAAACATTCAAAAAGGTAGCGCCTCTTGCGGGAGAGTATGATGTGGTCGTCTGCGGAGGCGGCCCCGCCGGTTTCATCTCAGCGATAGCTGCCGCACGCCAGGGGGCCAAGGTGGCTCTTGTGGAGAGATACGGATTCTTAGGGGGAATGGCGACAACAAGTTTCGTGACCCCGATCAGCGTCTTCGGATTCAAGGGAGACCTTGTCATCGGGGGCATTCCCTGGGAGTTCGTGAAGCGCCTTGAGGAAGTCGGCGGAGCACAGATGGAGTGGCCCAAGGGCAATGTCGATTTTGACATCGAACTCTATAAGCTGATCACACAGAGGATGGTGCTGGAGGCCGGAATCGACCTCTTTATGCACTCCTCGCTTGTCGGCTGCGAGATGTCAGGCAAAAGAATCACCAAGGTCGTCATAGACAACAAGAACGGACTGGAGACACTGTCCGCCAAGGTCGTCATAGACTGCACGGGAGACGCGGATCTGGCGAATATGGCCGGAGTTCCGATGCAGGATAACACCGACGGGGAGCTTCAGCCGGCCTCCTTCTGCTTCATACTTTCCGGAGTGGACACGGACAGCCCGCTGCTCAACAAGTGTATGTATCACAACGGGTTGAACGGACACAGCCAGTGCGTTCCGGTGCGGAATAAACTCCTTGAGCTGCAAGCCGAGGGAGCCGACCTTCCGGTCTTCGGAGGCCCTTGGTTCAACAATGTGATGCACAAGGGCAGCTGCGCCGTCAACATCACCCGCCGGGCGACCGACTCGACCGACAACAGAAACTTCACAGCGGCCGAATGCCAGCTCCGCGAGGACATATTCAAATTCGTCAACGCACTGAAGGAGAACTTCGCCGAGTTCAAGGACTGCTACGTCTCCTCAACGGCTCCCCAGGCCGGAATCCGCGAGTCAAGACGCATCAAAGGAGTCCACACCGTCACGGCCGAGGAATATGTCAGCGGAACGCGCTACGAAGACAGCATCTCCCGCGGCTCGCACCCGATCGACATACACTCCAGCAAAAGCACATCCCAGGTCAGAACCGACCTCGAACAGCCGGCTTACGTCCCATACAGAGCCTTGATAGCTCCTGAATATCCCAACCTCCTCGTCGCCGGACGCTGCCTCTCGGCAGATCGTCAGGCACTGGCCTCGCTCCGGGTGATGGCGAGCTGTATGGGGATGGGACAGGCGGCAGGAGCCGCCGCGGCGCAGAGTGTCAAGACAGGAAAGGCTGTGCAGGAAATTGACACAGAAGAGCTTGTCAAGACCCTGAGAGCCTGGGGAGCTGTGATTTAAGATGTCAGTAATCCATTATGAGGTCGGCGACGGGCTTGGCAGCACGCGGAAGCCAGTCAACGCACTTACGGAATCAGCCGGCGGAACGGCGGCAGAGAAGGTCGGCGAGGACGATGGCGGTGACGGACTCCACGATGACCGGAGTGCGCAGGGCGAAGCAGACATCGTGACGGCCAGGGACATTGAGGGTGGCCGGCGCTCCGGTACGGACATTGAGGGTGGTCTGGGATTTTGTAATGCTGGACGTAGGCTTGAAAGCCACACGGAAAACAATCCGCGACCCGTTCGTTATGCCGCCGTTGACTCCTCCGGAACCGTTCTTGGAAGTGGACACAACGCCATCTTCAAGTTTCAAAGGGTCATTATGCTCCGAACCTCTCATCCGGGCTGCGGCGAACCCGTCACCGAACTCTATGCCCCGGACACCGGGTATCGAGAACACGGCGTGGGAGACAAGGGACTCCACCGAATCGAAGAACGGTTCGCCAAGACCGGCGGGAACTCCGCTGACGCGGCATTCGACCACTCCGCCAAGCGAATCCCCCTCCCTTGCGGTACTCTCCAGAAGGTCATCCCACTTGGTACTGTCCGGCTCTCCCCCGACCTCGACCAGACGGGCGTCTATCCCGAAACCGCACATCTTCTTGGCGACTACTCCGGCGGCCACAACAGGCAGGGTGACTCTTCCGGAAAAATGCCCGCCGCCTCTCGGATCATTGAAGCCGCCCCATTTGACAGAAGCCACATAATCAGCGTGGCTAGGGCGAGGCACAGCCTTAAGCATCTCATAATCAGAAGACCGGGTGTTGCCATTCCTGAATATGACCGCCAACGGGGCACCGGTAGTGTGTCCTTCAAAAACTCCGCTCAGAATCTCCGGCTCGTCAGCCTCGATGCGCGGCGTGGTACCTTTGGCTCCGCTTTTGCGTCGCAGTATGTCCGGCATAAAGTCCTCGACGCCAAGCGGCAGACCGGCCTTGACACCGTCGATGACAATCCCTATCGCATTTCCGTGCGACTCCCCGAAAACCTCAATCCTGAAATTCTGTCCGAAAGCGTTCATATTCCTAATTGAACTACCACAAACAGACAAGCGCCTGTTTAAAAAAAAATCCCACATTCAAGATTCATCGCCGGGCATCGGCCGGCACAATGGATTCTTGTCCCTGCAAAAATACGCGTTTCTCGTGGAAAATATGCTATCTTTGCATCTATCAATCCCGCTCGGACGCTTCCTTAACGGAAAGCGGTCACTGTGAGGGAGAAACGAGATTAGGAATGGACATCAAGGAAGAAGATAAGCTCATTCAGGAGGTAACGCGGCAGGAATACAAGGAAGGTTTCGTCACCGAAGTCGGCCAGGACTTCATCCCCAAAGGGCTGGACGAGGACATCATCCGCACCATCTCCCGGCTTAAGGAAGAGCCGGAATGGATGCTGGAGTTCAGGCTGGACGCTTTCAGGAAGTGGCAGGGAATGGAAATGCCGCAGTGGGGCCATTTGGATATGCCGAAAATTGATTTTCAAGACATTATCTACTATGCGGCACCAAAGAAAAACTCGGAACGTCCCAAAGAGATAGATCCTAAGTTAGAGGAGACTTTCGAAAAGCTGGGCATTCCGGTGCGCGAGCGCGAGGCTCTGGCCGGAGTGGTGGCTGTTGACGCCGTCTTCGACTCCGTGTCGGTGGCCACAACGTTCAGGGCTTCACTGGCGGAGAAAGGAATCATATTCTGCAGCTTCTCGGAAGCGGTCAAAGAGCATCCGGATCTGGTGAGGAAGTACCTTGCCTCGGTCGTGCCTGTCGGGGACAATTTCTTTGCCGCCCTCAATTCGGCTGTCTTCAGCGACGGCAGTTTCTGCTATATTCCCAAAGGGGTCAAGTGTCCTATGGAGCTTTCCAGCTACTTCAGAATCAACGCGGCGGGGACAGGACAGTTTGAAAGGACGCTCATCGTGGCGGACGAAGGCTCGCAGCTGAGCTATATGGAAGGATGCACGGCTCCGATGCGGGACGAGAACCAGCTGCACGCGGCTGTGGTGGAGATTGTGGTGGAAAAGGACGCCGATGTGAAATATTCGACGGTGCAGAACTGGTATCCCGGTGACGCACAGGGGCGCGGCGGCATCCTTAACCTTGTGACCAAGAGAGGAATATGCAAGGGCAGCGGCTCGCATCTGAGCTGGACGCAGGTCGAGACCGGCTCGGCCATCACCTGGAAGTACCCTTCGACCATCCTTAAGGGAGACTACTCTTCTTCGGAATTCTATTCCGTGGCGGTGACGAACAACTACCAGCAGGCGGACACAGGCACGAAGATGATTCACATCGGGCGAGGGACTAAAAGCCGGATTGTCAGCAAGGGAATCTCCGCCGGACACAGCCAGAACAGCTACCGTGGACTCGTCAGGATGAACTCCGGAGCCGCAGGGGCGCGGAACTACTCGCAGTGCGACAGCCTTCTGATCGGTTCTCGATGCGGCGCACACACGTTCCCGGACATCCAGAGCGCGAATCCGACCGCCATCGTGGAACACGAGGCCACAACCTCCAAGATCAGCGACGAGCAGCTTTTCTACTGCAATCAGAGAGGACTCGACCCGGAGGACGCTGTAGGCCTGATTGTCAACGGCTATGCCCACGAAGTCCTTTCCCGCCTCCCGATGGAATTCGCCGTGGAGGCCACAAAACTCCTCCAGGTGTCACTTGAAGGCTCGGTGGGATAACAAACAATTTGGATTATGAACTTTTTTGACATAGAGAACATAGCGTTCACACTTGGTGGGAACGGGGTCAGCTTTCTGGAGCTGATCGGAGTCATCGCCGGACTTACCTGTGTGGTGATGGCCGGACGCAACAACAAGTACAACTTCTGGGTAGGCTACCTTTACAACATCCTTCTGTTCGCCCTGTTCTGGCAAAGGCATCTGTACTCAGCAATGCTCCTCCAGCCTATCGCATTCGGAATCAACGCATTCGGACATTGGAGATGGACTCATCCGCACCCTGAGGAACAAAGTTCCAAGGATTCCTCCTCGCTGAAGGTCACCCGTCTTTCGATGCGGGACTGGTGTCTTGCGCTGAGCGTCGTGGCAGTGGCCGGCGCTCTCTGGGGATTCGTCCTCAGCAAACTGGGGACTGACTGGTTCACGGACATATTCACGCCGGATCCTACTCCTTGGCTGGATTCGTACGGACTGATGCTGACATTGCTGGCCCAGTTCCTCTCGGCTCAGAAAAAGTGGGACTGCTGGATTGTGTGGCTGGTCGTGAACATCACCAACATCACACTGTACATCAGCGCCGGACTTGTGTTTATGCCTATTGTCAGCGCCCTGTACCTGCTCAACGGAGTCTGGTCCCTGTGGACTTGGTACAGGTTGTACAAAGAGGAGAAGTAACTCGCCTGGGCCCGGAGGCTTGCCGGGGCGGCAGGGACGAAACCGGCCTGAGAGCCTTCGGCCATTGGGTCTGACGGTGTGCCAATGTCACAAGAAACGAATATGAAGGAGCTTTGCCTCCGCACAAAAACAAACTGAATATGACAGACATATTACTGAAAATAAACGGCTTGCGCGCCAATGTCGGAGACAGGGAGATTCTGAAGGGAATCGACCTTGAAATCCGTAGGGGTGAGATCCACGCAGTGATGGGGCCGAACGGAGCCGGAAAAAGCACCCTATCCTCCGTGTTGACAGGAAAGCCGAACTACGAGGTCACTGCGGGGGACATCGAGTTCGACGGAAAGGATCTGCTGTCGATGAAGCCCGAGGAGAGAGCCTGGGCAGGACTCTTTATGTCTTTCCAGTATCCGGTCGAGATTCCGGGAGTCTCCATCACGAACTTTATGAAGACAGCTATCAACTCAAAGCTCAAGGCCCAAGGGAAAGAGCCGATGAAAGCCGGTGATTTCCTGAAGCTTATGAAGCAAAAGATGGCTTTTGTCCAGATGAAGCCGGAGTTTGCCAAGCGCGAGGTCAACGTAGGATTCTCCGGAGGCGAGAAAAAGAGGAACGAGATTTTCCAGATGGCTATGCTGGATCCGACCCTAGCCATCCTCGACGAAACGGACAGCGGACTGGACGTGGACGCGCTCAAGATTGTGGCGGACGGAGTCAACGCATTGCACACGCCGGAAAAGTCGGCGATTGTCATCACCCACTACCAGAAGCTGCTTGAATATGTCAGGCCGGATGTCGTGCACGTCCTGAAGGACGGACGGATCGTGGCCACAGGAGGTTATGAACTGATTGACAAGATTGAGAAAGATGGCTTTGAGCAGTTCTAAGAACATAGACCACGGCAATTATATTCCCTTGCCCATCGTTCCGGGAATGAAAGTCGCTGACGGAGAGCATATTCGTAAAGTCTTCATACTTTCCTCCGGCAGTGTCGGCTCTTCATTCGGCGGAGCAGGCGGCTCCGGGGACGGCGGACGCGGGGCATATCCGGGGACTGCCGGGGTTGCCGGACCCTCAGACGTGACCTCCGAAGTCGGGATTCCGGAGAACATCGAGGTCGGGACGGACGCTTCGCTGGATCTGACGGTCGTTGTGCTGCCTGGCGTTTCGGCGAGGATTCCGCTGACAATCGACCTGACCGGAGCGCATTCGGAAATCAGGCTTTCTGGAATATACCTATGCTCCGGACACGATGAGGTGACGTTCGACATCACGATGCACCACCGCAACGGAGACTGTCGTTCGCAGCAGATTTTCAACGGATTAGCTTCAGGAGAAGCCAAATGCGGATTCTTCGGCAGGATTGTCATAGCCCCGGATGCGCAAAGAACCGAGGCGTTTCAGGAGAACCATAGCATACTGCTGTCTGACTCTGCCCGCATAAACACGAAGCCAAGACTGGAAATCTACGCCGATGACGTGAAGTGTTCGCACGGAGCGACGGTCGGCAGGCTGAACGAGGACGAACAGTTCTATATGCGCTCCAGGGGCATTCCTGAGGATGAGGCAAAAGTGTTGCAGATGATTTCTTTCGTCGCTCCTGTCCTGGACAGCATTCCGGAGGAGGCCTTTGACGGCTCACCAAGCCGCTCCGGTGTCGCTGAGCAGGTCGAGAACGCAATCCGCCGCCTGTAAGAATCCCTGTTCCCTCACTGATTTACGCTAAAAGCGACTCCTTCCCCGGAATGGCCGGAGTACAGAAGCGGACAAAGACGCTTGAAAAAAGGGCGGGCAATCACCCAAGAGCGTAAGACGATGGTTATCAGCAAGTAATTGTCTACTTGCATAAGTATGGGCATTAAGAAGATGATTGTCAAGACAAATGTCAAACTGAACTTGGGACTTGGTGTCCTTCGCAAACGTCCCGACGGATTTCACGACATCGAGACGCTGTTCGTGCCGTGCTTTGATTTCGGCGACACCCTTGAGATCATTACCGCCGACGACTACAGCCGCACCTCGGCGGCTCTGTTCGCCAAGTACGGCACTGCGGAGTACCCGGAAGATGGCCGTTTGGTCCAGGGCATTTCCGAAGACGGAAAGCTTATGATCACAATCGCAAGGGAGGAAGGCGTGGACTGGAATCCGCTCAAGGATCTGTGCGCCAAGGCATACGGTGTCTTAGCGGAAGATTTTGAGCTGCCTCCCGTCAAGATATTCCTTGAAAAGACGGCTCCGGTCGGGGCAGGTCTTGGCGGTGGTTCGGCGGACGCGGCCTTTACACTCAAGGCGCTGAATGAGCTTTGCGGCCTGAATCTTTCCGACCAGCGGCTTTCCGAGTATGCCGCCCGCCTTGGCAGCGACTGCTCTTTCTTCATATTCAACCGTCCGATGACCGGTTCAAGAAGAGGAGAAATCCTTGAGCCTTACGACATTGACCTTTCCGAATACGAAATCCAGGTCTTGATTCCGGAGGGAGTGGCCGTCTCGACCGCCGAGGCCTACAAAGGAATCGTGCCGCGGGGAAAGGCCGGTTCATTGGGGCTTATGGAGGCATTGGCCCTCCCTGTCACCGAATGGAAAGACAATCTTGTCAACGACTTCGAGGCCACCGTCTTCAAAGCCCACCCCGAACTCGCCGCCATCAAGCAATCCCTCTACGACTCCGGTGCGGTCTATGCCTCGATGTCCGGCTCCGGCTCAGCCCTCTTCGCCCTGTACAGGAAGTAAGGCGAATTTCGGGCAAAGAACGGTTCTTAATGCCTCTCTGAAAATTCGCAGCCGCAGAAGGTCTGATTGTACATAGACCATTCTTTTATCAGGGCGTTACGGCGTTCCTGAAGGCCTCCCCTACGCCAGTTTTGATTCCACCAGAGGACTTCAGTGGATTCAGGAGATGGGTCAACAGAGAGAAAGGAGGTGGCGGACGTAACGGAATCCAAAGAGAAGGCGTTGCCGGAAGACAGACCATTTACAATCCCGCAGGCCCAGCGTCCGGCTGTGTCTACCTGAGCAAGATCCTTCCAGCGGGATGAGGCCAGAGTAGTGGTCAGAAGACGGTAGCCGTGGGTGGAGGCGTAACGGGCGGCGCGCAGGAGGCGGAACTTGAAGCATTCAAGGCAGCGGGGTCCTCGCTCCGGCATATCGGCGACGCGGATTGGAGAGGACTGCTCCTCGGGCGCTGCAACCGCATCCTGGCCGGACGTTACCGGCTCGGAGGCCTTAACCCGACCGGACTCCAGATGACGGACAAAGGCCAGCCAATCGGAATGAACATATTCATCATCAATGGTTTCCAAACCGTGTGCGGCGGCATAGCGGCGAAGCTCGTCGCGACGGATCTCATATTCACGGAAAGGGACGATGTTGGAGTTGCTGAAGAATATTCCGGGACGCAGCCCTTGGGCGACCATCCATTCGATGATGGCGGTCGAACAGGGGGCGCAGCAGCAGTGCAGCAGGATACGATCCCGCGAGATCTCGCAGCCCGGCGGCGGCTCCGGCACAAAACCCTTTTTATGAACATTCACGCTCGACATTTCAGTGCAAACTTAACATTTTTCCGCCAATATCTTTTGACGAAAACACATTTAGTGTTATTTTAGCGATAGTATCCGGGCGGATCGCGGCGTTGGCTCCGACGGCCGGCGGCATAGAGAACAGGCTGGCACTCACCGCGCCGCAAAAGGCTTACCATAAAAATGCTCAAGGGCGATGATCGAGAAAGACGAGAGATTCACATTGGCGGAGAGATATGTGGAAGAGACGGGAGTCTCCGTGTTCCTGACCGGAAAAGCCGGGACGGGAAAAACGACATTCCTTAAAGAGATAGTCAGGCAAACCTCGAAACGATACGCCGTGGTGGCTCCGACCGGAGTCGCGGCCATCAATGCGGGAGGAGTGACCATCCACTCGTTCTTTCAGCTGCCGCTGTGTCCGTATCTTCCTGACGTAAAAGAACTTGTAACAGAATACCAGATGCCGGAGCGGATGCGTTCGCTACGTAAGGAAAGGGTCAAGATTCTGCGGACTCTGGACTTGCTGATCATTGATGAGATCTCGATGGTGAGGGCGGACATCCTTGACGCCATCGACGACATTCTGAAGCGCTACCGGCACAACGACAGGCCGTTCGGAGGCGTACAGCTTCTGATGATAGGAGACATCCAGCAGCTCCCACCGGTGGTAAGAGAGTCGGAAAGGCCGTTTATGGAACAGGTATATCCATCACCTTTCTTCTTCAACTCCAAGGTGTTGCAGCGGCTTCACTATGTTACCATCCAACTTGAGAAGGTTCACAGGCAGAGCGACCGGATGTTTCTGGACATCCTTAATGAGGTAAGGTCCGGCGCACCGGGCGACAAGGCTCTGAAAGAACTGAACAAAAGGTTGGATCCGGGTTTTGTGCCGCCGGACAAAGAGCGCTGGATCCGCCTGACGACACACAACGCCCAGGCCGACTCGGTAAACGAAGCCAAGATGAACGCATTGGACGGGGAGGAAGTCATCTTGGAGGCGGAGATTGACGGGACATTCCCCGAAAATGCCTACCCTGCCGAAACCCGTCTGCGTCTGAGGGTCGGCGCGCAGGTAATGTTCGTCCGCAACGACACATCCGGCGAATCAAGGTACTACAACGGCAAGATAGCCACGGTGAAAAAGGTTAAGCCTCAACTTATTGTCAAGGATGAGAGCGGAGATGAAATCGAAGTGGGGACAGAAAAGTGGGAAAACATCCGCTACGGTCTGAACGAAGAGACAAACGAAATCGAGGGAATCGTGGAGGGGACTTTCGAGCAGATTCCCCTGAGACCGGCGTGGGCAGTCACAATCCACAAAAGCCAGGGGCTGACATTCGACCACGTCATCATCGACGCCGGAGCGGCATTCTCCTTCGGCCAGGTCTATGTCGCCCTCTCCCGTTGCCGCACGCTCGAAGGAATCGTTCTGACAACTCCGATCACGCACCGATGCACGTTCACGAGCGAAGAGGTCTCGACATTCGAAAGGAGTCAGGAACCGGCGGAGGAAGCGCGGCTCAAACTGCCCGCAATGGCCAATGAATATTACACCTCTACCCTCTGTGATGTCTTTGACCTTCAGCGCCTTCGCTATCTTTACAACAGAGTCAACCGAATCTATCAGGTCAATCTTTCAAACCTGTATCCGGATCAGGCGGAACGGTTCAACACGGTCGGAGCCGGGAAAACCGGTCTGATCGGCGAGAACGAGCCGGACGCATTCGCAGGAATACGTTCCCTCAGCGACACGGCACAGAAATTCCAGAAACAACTGCGCTACATTGCCTCCCGGATACACTCCGGCACACCGGAAGACTTTCCCCTCCTGAGGGAGCGGACCTCAAAGGCCTGTGAGTATTTCATCTCCCAGCTCCGCCCTTTGGCTTCGTTCGCCGCACCTCTGGCTCTCATCGAGATTGATGACTCTGAAATCCGGAAGTCCTTCAGGTCAGCATCCGCCGAGTTCCTTTCCGAAATGAGATTCAGACTGGATCTTCTCGAGTCGGTCCTGTCCGATGGATTCAGCACTAAGTCTTTCCATAAGCTAAAGACGGACAATGAGTTGTCCGAGACAAAGCCGCTTAAGGCCCTGGCCAGGTCGTTTTCCCGGAAACCGTCCCCAGCGGATTCCAGCCGACAAGCCCAGGAAGAGGGGCTGTCCGGTCATCAGGGCGGCCAAGACGCAGACACAAGGGACGGCATCCCTTCCGTCTCCCTGCGGAAGGAACCGGACGGAGAAGCCACCTACGCTGACAACGCCCATCCCGAACTCGCACAGGCACTCGTGGAGTGGCGACGGGAGAAATACACAAAAGACAACGTGCCAGCCTATATGATCCTCCACCAGAAAACCCTTCTGAAGATAGCGGAAATCGCCCCGGCAAGCAGGGAAGAGCTTCTCACAATCAAAGGCTTCGGCAAGTCCAAATGCGGCAAATACGGCGAGGAAATCCTCGAAATCGTCAAAAAAACGGTCGGATAGGCTAAAAGAGCGCACAAGCGGCCAAATGCGATAAATTTAGCACATCTTTTGTTACATATCGGGCTTCGGAGCGTTTAGATAATGTGCTGGATGATTTGTCATCGGAGAGTTTCAGACCATACCGCTTCTTTCTAAGAAGACATCAACGCCATCTGACCTAAGGAACGGGTAAAGCAGAGTCTTTCCTACTCAAGCAACGATTCGACACACCGCCTGTCACCGGGCATTCAAAAAATCCACATAAAGTGTTGGATTATTGAAAAACATCTCCATCTTTGCAATGTATTAATAAACTAATACACGCATTCTGTTCGGACAAAACCTTCCCCTTGAAAAGGTGGCGACCGAAGCAAAGCGAAGAAATGAGAGGGTGACTAAAAATGCAGGATTCGTCGCATCGCGACAGAAGGGGTTTCGGGGAAACCACACAACGGAAGAACATAACAAATTGTACCTCAAAAGGTACGGAAATAAAACCCAACGACAATGCTGATTGAACTAAAGGATGTCAACAAGACCTATCAGGGAGCGCAGCCGCTGCACGTCCTCAAGGGCATAGACTTAAGCATCGGGAAAGGTGAGTTTGTCTCGATAATGGGAGCTTCCGGCTCAGGCAAGTCCACACTCCTGAATATTCTCGGGATCCTCGACAACTACGATTCCGGGGAGTACCGGATCAATGGCGACCTCATCTGGAACCTGAGCGAAAGAAAGGCTGCGGAATACCGGAACCGGATGATCGGATTCATATTCCAGTCCTACAACCTGATAGGGTTCAAGACAGCCGCCGAGAATGTCGAGCTTCCTCTCTTTTACCAAGGCGTGGCAAGACAGAAAAGGCACAAGATGGCGATGGAATTTCTTGAGCGTCTTGGGCTTAGAGAGTGGGCGGAACACTATCCGAACGAGATGTCCGGAGGGCAGAAACAGAGGGTTGCGATAGCCAGGGCACTCATCACAAAGCCGGAAATCATCCTTGCCGACGAGCCGACAGGGGCGCTTGACTCGAAGACATCAGTTGAGATTATGGATCTTCTGCGAGAGCTGAACGAGAAGGAGAGGATGACGATAATTGTTGTGACACACGAGAGCGGAGTCGCCAACTTCACCAACCGTATCATCCACATCAAGGACGGAAGCATAGGCAGAATCGAGGAGAACATCAGGCACGACGCGTCTCCGTTCGGCGAACGCACAATTATGAAATAGCGATGAGAGACCTGTTTGAAGAAATCTGGAGCAACATACGGCGCAACAAGCTGCGCACGCTCCTGACAGGCTTTGCAGTGGCCTGGGGAATTTTTATGCTCATCTTCCTGCTTGGAGCCGGAAACGGACTGCTCAACGCCATTGAAAGCAACAACGGCGACTATCTCGCCAACACAATGAATGTCTGGGGCGGCCTGACCACAAAGCCTTACAAAGGAATGCAGGTCGGCAGAACAATCAAGCTCAACGACAAGGACGTGGAAATCACCTGCGGTGAAGATTTCGCCGAAAACGTGGAAGCGGCGGGGACAATCATCTACCAGGCGAGCGTGACGGCGAGCCTCGGCAAGGAATATGTTATAAGACAGCTCACAGGTGTCAGCCCGGAACACTTCAGAATCAACAAGATAAAATTACTGTACGGTAGATCCATCAACAATGTGGACATAAACGAGGAAAGGAAAGTCCTCGTTATGGACAGCAACGACGCCAGGGAGCTTTTAGGCGTGGCGGAAGACACGGAAAAAGAGCTGACAGCCAAGGAAAAGGCGGAAAAGGCAAAGGCCATAATCGGCAGATATGTAAAGATAGGTTCGTCAATGTACCAGGTGATCGGTGTCACGCGGGCCAACGAGCAAGGAAACGCACAGTTCTACACCCCTATCACCACCCTGAGGACAATCTACCGGAGGGGACAAGACATCGATGAATATTTTTTCTCGTTCCACGGCCTTGACACAGAGGAGGAAAACGAGTTGTTCGAGGAGAAGCTCCGGACAGCCCTGAGCAGAAACCACGACACCGCGCCGGATGACAAGAGAGCAATCGGCATCTGGAATCTTCTGACAATGACAATGCAGATAAACAAGAGTATGTCAATGATCCGTACAGCCCTTTGGATCATAGGTATCCTGACCCTTCTGAGCGGAATCGTAGGTGTCTCGAACATTATGCTGATATCAGTCAAGGAGCGTACGCACGAGTTCGGAATCAGAAAGGCCATCGGAGCGACTCCCTGGAAGATTCTGAAACTGATAATCACCGAAAGCGTCATAATCACGGCCTTCTTCGGCTACATCGGGATGTTCCTCGGAGTACTGGCCAACGAATGGCTCAATCATATTTCCGGCAATATGGTGATGGATTTCGGTTTATTCGAACAGACCGTCTTCAAGGATCCGACGGTAGGGCTTGACGTTTGCGTCGGCGCAACGGTTCTGCTCGTCATCGCAGGCACTCTCGCAGGGTTGGCGCCGGCGCGTAAAGCCGCCAAGGTACGCCCGATAGAGGCGCTGCGCAGCGAATAGGGAAAACGGACGGAAAGAGATTAGGATTCTTAAACCAATTGTAAATGAAGCTTTTCGATATAGACAGACTAAAAGAGATCATCGACACGCTCACCCGCAACAAGGGGCGCAGCCTGCTTACAGGATTCGGTGTGTTCTGGGGAATATTTATGCTTCTCTTCCTGTTGGGAGGAGGAGACGGATTCAAGGAAATGCTCGGACAGGAGATGGGAGGATTCGCTTCCAACTCCGCGATAATCTGGTCGCAGAACACTTCCAAGGCGTATAAAGGATTCAAGAAGGGACGTTTCTGGGAGATGAACCTCGATGATTTGGAAATCTTGAAAAGAAATGTCCCGGAGCTGGATGTCGTGTCTCCGATATGCTTCAGCTGGTCAAGAGGAGAAGCCACCTACGAAGAGAGGTCGTCAAGATGCAATGTCAAGGGACTCAGGCCGGACTACGCTGAAATCGAGGCACCTATGCTGATTTACGGACGGTACATCAACGAGATGGATGTCGCACAGAAACGCAAGGTATGTGTTATCGGGAAACAGGTCTACGAGAACCTGTACTCAAAGGGCGAGGATCCCTGCGGAACGAGAATCAAGATCGGGCCGGCCTATTATCAGGTAATCGGGGTAGACAGCAATGATCACAGTGTCATCAACATAGGAGGCCGTCCTACTGATGCCGTCGTCATTCCGATCTCGGTGGTTCAGGCGGTTTATAATATGGGAGACAGAGTCCAGGCGATATCCGTAACCGCCAAGGAGGATGTGGTGATGAGCGACATCATCCAGAAAATCAGAAGAACCGTGGCAGGCAACCACTACATCGACCCGACTGACGAACAGGCTGTCACGATACTGAACACCGAGATGTTCTATATGATGATAGACAGCCTCTTCAAGGGAGTCAATTTCCTGATATGGCTTATCGGGATAGGCACTCTGCTGGCCGGAATCATCGGTGTCTCGAACATAATGATGGTCACGGTCCGCGAAAGGACGACCGAAATCGGAATCAGGAGGGCAATCGGAGCCACCCCAAGGATGATTCTCTCGCAAATCATCTGGGAAAGCATCCTCCTGACGGCTGTGGCCGGAATGCTCGGGCTGTTGTTCTCGGTACTGGTACTTCAAGGACTGGAGCTGGCTTTCACGAAAGACGGCATCCTTCAGGCTCCGTTCCAGATTAGCTTCTGGACAGCCGTACTGACTCTGGCCGGGCTGATGGTTCTGGGGGTCGCCGCCGGTATGGCTCCGGCGGCAAGGGCGATGAGCATCAAGCCTGTGGACGCAATGAGAGACGAGTAAGCATATTCACGAATAGATAAAATCAAACAATATGAAAAAGTATTTCAAGTACATCATTTTCGCCGCCGTCATTCTGGTGTTCGCCGGCACATTCTTCTTCCTTTGGAAAAAGTCGCAACCGCAGGAAATCCGCTACGAGGAGCTTTCCGCCGAAATCGCCGACATCCGCAAGACCACCCTCATCACAGGCACCATCGAGCCTCGCGACGAGGTGAACATAAAGCCGCAGATCAGCGGCATCATCTCGGAAATCTACAAAGAGGCCGGAGATCAGGTCAGGGAAGGCGAGGTGATCGCCAAAGTGAAGGTCATTCCGGAGATGGGATCGCTCAGCTCCGCACAGAGCAGGGTACGTTTGGCGGAGCTGAACCTACAGCAGGCACAGACCAACTTCGACCGAGAAAAAGCCCTCTACGACAAGCAGTTGGTAAGCGCCGAGGAATATGACCAGGTACGTCAGGCCCTGTCTCAGGCCAAGGAGGAAAAGGACGCCGCGGACGAGTATCTCGAAGTAATCCGGGACGGAGTGTCAAAGCGCAACGCTACGGCCAGCTCCACGCTGATCCGCTCTACCATCACCGGGTTGATTCTGGACGTGCCTGTCAAAGTCGGCAACTCGGTGATTCAGAGCAACACGTTCAACGACGGAACCACCATCGCCACTGTGGCTGATATGGGAGACCTGATTTTCAAGGGCAATCTGGACGAGACCGAGGTCGGCAAGGTTGATGTCGGTACAAGGATGATAATCACCCTCGGAGCGGTGCAGGGAGTGGAGATGGACGCTGTACTTGAATATGTCTCACCGAAAGCCGTACAGAACAACGGTGCGAACCAATTCGAAATCAAGGCCAGGGTAAGCCAGCCTGACAGCGTGAAGATTCGTTCCGGCTACAGCGCCAACGCCGAGATCACCCTTGACTATGCCGGCTCGGTCATTGCCGTTCCAGAGGCGGCGATCTCATTCGAGAAAGACTCCACATTCGTCTATCTTGCCGAGGGTGAGGGACAGTACAAAAAGCTTCCTGTCACCACAGGACTCAGCGATGGAGTGAAGATTGAAATCAAGAGCGGGCTGTCCGAGGGACAGAAAGTAAGAGGCAACCAGATATTCACAGAAAAGAAGTAAAGGGATGAAGAGAGCATATTCATTGATGGTATTTGTAGCGCTGGCCTCAGGTCTTTCCGCTCAGGAAAGAGCGCCGTGGACGCTTCAGGAGTGCATCTCACACGCATTGGAGAACAACATCTCACTCAAGCGGCAGGAGCTTCAGGTCAGGCAGCAGGAGATTCAGCTGAACACGGCAAGGAACAGCAGGCTTCCGGGCGTGAGCGCCAGCGCCAGCGAGAATTTCTCGTTCGGACGAGGCCTCACAGCCGACAACACCTATTCCAACACAAACACGACCAGCACCGGATTCAGCCTCGGAGCTTCAGTGCCGGTGTTCCAAGGGATGCGTATCAGGAATTCAATCAAACAGAACGAGCTGGGGCTTAAGGCTTTGACAGCGGATTTCGCCAAAGCTAAAGAGGATGTGAGCGTGGCTGTCACACAGGCCTACGTGCAGATTCTCTACAATATGGAGCTGGCGGATGTGGCCAGAAGCCAGGTACGTATCGATTCGCTTCAGGTCGAGAGGCTTACGGCGATGGAGGCGACCGGAAAGGCAAGCAGGGTTCAGGTGGCACAGCAGAAGGCAGCGCTCGGGCAGAGCAGACTATCTGAGACCCAAGCTCTTAACAGCCTTCATTTAGCGACGTTGGACTTGACCCAGCTTCTGGAGCTTGACAATCCGGAGGGATTCTTGGTAGTCCGTCCGACGGTTTCGGTGGATGGTCTTCTTCTCGGCGATCCGGAGGACATCTATGCGCTGGCCGTGGCGACCAAACCGGCGGTTCAGGCGGACGTGTTCAGGCTGGACGCCACTGAGTATTCAATCAGGAACGCAAAGGGATTGCGCCTGCCTTCCCTGATGGCAAGCGGAGGACTCGGGACCAACTACTACACTATGAGCAGCAATTCCAGCAACTCTTTCGCCGACCAGATAAAGAACAATTTCAGCCAGTATCTCGGACTGAGCCTGAGCATTCCTATATTCAGCGGCTTCCAGACCAGAAACCAGATTCGTTCAGCCGAGCTTTCGAGGATAGACCAGACGCTGCAACTGGAAAACACAAAGAAGAGTCTCTACAAGGAAATCCAGCAGGCCTACTACAACGCGGTCGCCGCAAAAGAGCGATTCCGCTCAAGTCAGGACGCTGAATCAAGCGCCAAAGAATCCTATGAGCTCGTGCTGGCAAAGTACGAGAACGGCAAGGCCAACATCACCGAGTTCAACGAAGCCCGTGACTCTTTCCTCGAATCCGAGTCCAACCTTTCCCGTGCCAGATACGAGTTCCTGTTCTCTGCCAAACTGCTTGATTTCTACCGTGGAAAGGACTTGGTGTTCTAAAGGTTGTCCGCCAGTCCGACAGATAAGAAACTTGTTAACCTGAAAAACCGCGCAGAGCCACCCCAAGCCGCATTTTTTGTAACGTGAAAACATCGGCTTGGGGTGGCTCTGCGCGGCTTCCTATTTGTTAAGCTCGTCGGCCGACATAATAGACTTTGCTAGTTCCGCATCGGACACGTGGAAGTTCTGCATCTCGCCGGAGAAGTACTGGTCGTAAGCCCCCATATCCACAAAACCGTGGCCGGACAGATTGAACAATATCGTCTTCTCCTCACCGGTCTCCTTGCACTTGACAGCCTCGTTAATCGTGGCGGCGATGGCGTGACAGGATTCAGGAGCAGGGATGATTCCTTCCGTGCGGGCGAAAAGCACTCCGGCCTTGAAAGCATCAAGCTGCTCTATGTCAACAGCTTCCATATAGCCATCCTTCATCAGTTTAGACATAATCACACCGGCTCCGTGGTAACGGAGGCCTCCTGCGTGAATCGTGGCCGGCTTGAACCTGTGACCGAGAGTGAACATCGGCAGAAGAGGAGTCATACCGGCCTCGTCTCCGAAGTCATATTCAAACTTCCCGCGGGTCAGTTTTGGACAGGAATATGGCTCGGCGGCGATGAAACGCGTCTTTTTGCCGTCTTGAATGTTGTGACGCATAAACGGATAGGCAATACCGCTGAAATTGGAACCGCCACCGAAGCAGGCCACCACAATGTCGGGATACTCCCCGGCCAGCGCCATCTGCTTCTCGGCCTCCAGACCGATGACAGTCTGATGCAGGCAGACGTGGTTGAGTACGGAACCGAGTGTGTACTTGCAGTTCGGAGTGCTGAGAGCAAGCTCGATAGCCTCGGAGATGGCGCATCCAAGAGAACCCTGGTCGTTGGGATTTGCCGTGATGATGTCCTTGCCGGCTCTTGTTGACATAGACGGAGACGGGGTGATGGTCGCTCCGAAAGCCTGCATAATGGATCTGCGGTAAGGTTTCTGCCGATAGCTGGCCTTGACCATATAGACCGCACAGTCGATTCCGAATTTCTTTGCGGCATAGGAAAGCGCTCCACCCCACTGACCCGCACCGGTCTCCGTGGTGATGTTGGTTATACCCTGCTGCTTGGCGTAATAGACTTGAGCCAAGGCAGAGTTAAGCTTATGGGATCCGGCTGGGGAAACACTCTCGTTTTTAAAATAGATGTGTGCCGGAGTACCAAGCGCCGCCTCAAGGTCGTAGGCCCTCACCAGAGGCGTACATCTGTAGCCTGCGTACTGTTCGCGGACAGGCTCAGGAATAGGAATCCATTCATCCGTTGTGTTAAGTTCCTGATCCGCGCAGGCCTTGCAGAAAATCGGATAAAGGTCTTCGGGTTTCAGAATCTCACGGGTGGCCGGATTAAGAATCGGCATAGGCTTGTCTGGCATCACAGCCATCATATTGAACCAAGCCGTGGGGATCTCGCTCTCTGGGAGCAAATACTTTTTCTGTTTCATTATCAGTTCGTTTAATAAATGTTAGTATAAAGGGAGAAACAAAGAGAGAGGGTGACTAAAAATTGCAGAATTCGTCGCATCGCGACCGAAGGGGTTTCGGGGAAACCTTTCCCCGCGCCCCCCGGGGGCTGTCACGCAAGTGACCGGGGGTTGATTAAAGAGAGAGGGTGACTAAAAATTGCAATTTTTAGTCACCCTCTTGGAATTTCTATATTATCCTTGACTTCTATATCAAAGCGTTTGCCTGAAGGAATGAGTTTATACCGACAGCCGCAAAGCCAAGGAAGATCAGCGTGGCGACCACGACACCGATCACTTTCAGTCTCTTGAACCAAGTCTGGTTGTTCCAGCCCACTGTCTGGAACATACTCCAGAAACCGTGGCAGAGGTGATACCAGACAGCCACAAACCAGGCGAGGTACAGAACAAGTACCCACCATCGTCCGAAAGTGAGGTTTAGAAGCTCGTAAGGGTTGCCTTCCTCAGCACCGACAAACATCGCAAGCTGCATCTTGGCCCAGAAGTGGGTAAGATGGAAGAAAAGGAAACCGAGAATGATGATTCCGAGCACGCACATATTCTTCGCCGACCAGGAGTCTGCGGCGGCTACACTCTTAGACTCATAGCGCTTGTAACCGCCACGGGCCTTGATGTTATTCCAGGTAAGCCAGCATCCATAAAGAATATGGACGATGAAACCAAGGGCAAGAACCGGAACCATAAGGCTCACGATAGGAAGCGCCATAAAATCGCAACCTTTCTGGAAAAGGCCGTCAAGTCCGTTGTAGTTGCCAGTGAAAGAGTCAATGACGGAAAACAGATTGATTGTCACGTGAACCAGCAGGAAGATTATAAGAAATGCTCCGCTGATAGCCTGAATGAACTTCTTTCCGATGGAATAGTGAAATGCGTTCGCCATTATCGTCTTAATTAGTTTCGTTGTTTGTAGCGGGAGTGGGGCATGATCCCACGACCTCCGGATTATGAATCCGACGCTCTAACCAGCTGAGCTACCCCGCCATTTCCCGGCAAGAGCCATAAAAAACCGGCCTAAGCCGGAATTTTGGTTGAGATAGAAGGACTCGAACCCTCACTGACAGAGCCAGAATCTGTAGTGCTACCATTACACCATATCTCAATGATTCGTTGCTTCTCTTCGCAACTGGAATGCAAAAATAGAGATTAATCCTGAATTGACAAAATTAATTCGACTTTTTTATCCCGATAATGTGAAATTTTAATTTTTCGCTTGTTTCCGCCCGTCTTTCCTAATCAACAGACAAAGACCGATAACCGTGAACAAAGCGTTGAACAGCAATAGCTCATAGCTGAACTGATAGCCTCCGAACCACCGCTCCGAGTTACTCTGGAGAATCAGGCAAAGCACCGGAGCCACGACAGCCACCAGCGGAACCCACTTGTCATTGACCTTCTTTTTCGTGAATATGCCGAAAGCGAACATTCCCAAAATCGGCCCGTAGGTGTAGCTTGCGAGCTTGTAGACAGCATCGATGGCCGACTTTGTGTTCAGCAGATGGAAGACAAGAATCGCCAGTCCCATAAGGACGGCCATAAGAAGGTGTACCTTCTTCCTTATAGAGGTCACCTGTTTCTCCCCCTTTCCTTCCGTGCCTATGATGTCAACAGTGAATGACGTGGTCAGCGCAGTGAGTGCGGAGCCTCCGGCGGCGAAAGCGCAGGACACAAGCCCGATCACGAACAGGACACCGACGATGGCCGGAAGGTAGCCTCCGGTGGCCACTGCCGGGAACAGGGTATCCCCTACCTCGGTGATACCTTTCTGTCCGGCGAAAATGTACATAAGCACACCCAGGCAAAGGAACAGAAAAATCACGGGAATCTGAAGCAAACCACTGGTTATCAAGTTTTTCTGTGAATCCTTGGCATTACGGCTGCTCAATGTACGCTGCATCATATCCTGATCCAGACCGGTCATCGCTATCACTGTGAAGACACCGGCGAGGAACTGTTTCCAGAAATATTCGGGATGATTGACATCGTCGAAGAAGAAGACTCGTGAATATTCACTTCCGCGCACGGTGTCCACCACTCCTGAGAAGCTCAGGCCAAGATCCTTGGCGATGAAGACAATGGCCAGGACGATGGACACTATCATACACACTGTCTTCAGCGTGTCGGTCCAGATCACGGACTTCACTCCTCCCCGGAAAGTGTAGAGAAGCACAATCGCCATAGAAATCACCACGTTAAGGATGAACGGCAGCCCAAGCGGCTCGAAAATCATCAGCTGGAGCGTGACGCAGACAAGGAAAAGCCTGACGGCGGCGCCGAGAATCTTGGAGATGAAGAAGAACCAGGCTCCGGTCTTGTGCGAGGACACTCCGAACCGCTCGTCAAGATACTGGTAGATGGAGACCATATTCATCTTGAAGAATATGGGGGTCAGCACGAAAGCGATGATGACGTATCCCACGAAGAAACCCAGCACCATCTGCATATATCCCATCGCAGTGCCTCCGACACCGACCATTCCCGGCACAGAGACGTAGGTCACCCCGGACATCGGAGCGCCAAGCATAGCGATGGCGACAATCCACCACGGAGCTTTCCGCCCTCCGTTGAAGAATCCCGCATTGTCAGCTCCACGCGAGGAGATCCAGGACACGGCAAACATAGCGGCGAAGTACGCCAGAACGGTAAGTGCTACGGATAATGGACTCATATTCGGAAATTTTATACTGTTTTCTGATTCTTTATGATGACGGTCGCCCAGACTTCGCAGCCTTCTTTCCGGCCTACGAATCCAAGTCGTTCTGTTGTAGTGGCTTTAATGGAGATGCGGTCTGTTCCGACGCCGGTCACTTGCGAGAGTGTCGAGCGCATCGTGTCGATGTGAGGGCGGAGCTTGGGAGCCTGAAGGGCTATGGTGATGTCAGCGTTGCCAAGCTCGTATCCCTCGGCTCTGACCATTCTCATCACTTCCTTAAGAAGCTCCTTGCTGTCGACGCCTTTCCACCTGTCGTCATTGTCAGGGAAATGCTGTCCGATGTCACCTAGAGCCGCGGCGCCGAGAAGGGCGTCGCAAAGGGCGTGAATGGCCACATCTCCGTCGGAATGCGCGACGAAACCGGACTCGCTTTCGATCCGGACTCCGCACAGCCACATCGGAAGGCCATCCTTCAGGGCGTGTACATCGTAACCGTTCCCTATTCTGTAATCCTCCATATTCAGACCTTTGGGCAAAAATAACAATTTTCCGCATTACTTAACGGTTATTTTCTTATTTTTGTGAGATTGAAACTAATAGCTTCCGAATCGGAACCCGTTTCTTGAACATTATGAACTCCGGCTCCGCATTGGCGAAAGGCATTCATTTTCCTTTCCGCCCGGCGGTGCAAGCCCGGGAGCAACGTGGGAGTAATGTGGGTGGGCAATCACCCAAAGATAAGAGATAACATATTCACAAGCAAGCGATTGCCTACTTGCGACAATTAGGTTATGAAAAGATTTTTCTGCATCACGGCATTTGCGTTAGCCGCTGTCCAGTCGTTCGCCGGCTCTTGGATCCGCACCAACCAGATAGGCTATCTGCCGGAGGCCACCAAGGTGGCGGTCTATCTGAGTGACGAGTCGGTCAAAGTCACAGGCTTCGAGCTTGTCAACGCTTTCACAGACGAGACCGTATGGCGCTCCGAAGCTGTCAGGCCGACCGGCAGGCTCGGGCGTATGCAGACAACCTGCAGACTGGACTTCAGCGCCCTTAAGAAAGAGGGAGCCTATTATATAAAGGCTCTATCGTCTGCCGGAGAGACCCGCTCGGAGATATTCCCGGTCAACGCGCGCGTCTATGACGGGACAGCCGATCACGTGCTGAATTATATGCGCCAGCAGAGATGCGGGGCGAATCCTTTCTTCAAGGACACCTGCCACAGGAAGGACGGAATAATCGTGGGACATCCTGACCCCAAGAAAGACAGCACTTTCCTTGATGTCACCGGAGGCTGGCACGATGCCTCCGACTGCCTGCAATACACAACCACCTCAGCGAACGCCATTTATCAGATGATGTTCGCTTACCAGAGCAATCCGGCGGCGTTCTCGGACAACCATCTGGCGGACGGGACTCCGGGACGGAACGGGATTCCGGACATCATCGACGAAATCTATTGGGGGCTTGTGTGGCTGGACAAGATGAACCCGGCTCCAGGTGAGATGTACAATCAGATCGCAGATGACCGTGACCACGTCGGGATGCGCATTCCAAGCCAGGAGAGAGCCGACTATGGATGGGGCAAGGGCGGCTTCAGGCCGGTATGGTACTGCTCCGGAGAGCCTCAGCAGAGAGGTCGCCGCGGAGACAGGAACAAGACCACCGGCATCGCCAGCACAGCCGGAAAGTTCGCTTCCGATTTCGCTCTCGGGGCTGAGGTGCTGAAGCCGTTCTACCCGGAATTCGCGGCAAAAATCGGAGCCAAGGCGCAGGCGGCCTATGACGCCGGAGTCGCGAAACCGGGGGTCTGCCAGACCGCATCGGTGGTGTCCCCTTACATCTACGAGGAGGACAACTGGGTGGATGATATGGAGTTGGCCGCCTACGAGATGTTCCGCAGCACCGGCGACAAGAAGTACAAGACCGAGGCTATCGAATATGCCCGCCGCGAGCCTGTGACCCCTTGGATGGGAGCCGACAGCGCGCGCCACTACCAGTGGTATCCTTTTATGAATATGGGACATTACCGCATAGCCAAGAATTTCGGGGGCAAGGTGTCCGAGGAGTTCATCAGGAACATCCGCTCCGGAATCCAGCGTGTTTACGAGCGCGGCAAGAATCATCCGTTCCTGTACGGCATTCCGGGAATATGGTGCTCGAACAATCTGACCACCGCTATGCTGACCCAGTGCATCCTTTACCGCGAGCTTACCGGCGACACGACCTACCAGGAGATGGAAGGTTCTCTGCGGGACTGGCTTCTGGGGTGCAACCCTTGGGGAGTGAGTATGGTCGTGGAGCTGCCGAAAGGCGGAATATTCCCGACCCAGCCTCATTCTTTCATCACCAGGTTCAAGATGGGTAACACGACGGGCGGATTGGTTGACGGCCCGGTGTACTCGACAATATTCGGGAACCTCCTCGGAATCAGCACCGAGGGAGGAATCAACTATGAAGAGTTCCAGCCGGGGGATCTTGTCTATCACGACAGCTCGCACGATTACTCCACAAATGAGCCTACGATGGACGGAACGGCTTCGCTGACATTCCCGTTCTCGTACTACCAGGAAGAGGGACACCGGGACTCCAAAGAGGCAGAGGCAGCCGACAAGAACATCTATAGGGACGGCGGTATAATCCGTAGCGACCCTTCTGTCAAGCACATAGATTTCGTGTTCACAGCAGCGGACAAAGCCGACGGAGCCGAGAGAATCATCTCGACCTTGCGGAAGAACAACATCAAGGGCGGATTCTTCTTCACGGGAGAGTTCTTCGAGAGATTCCCGGACGTGGTGCGCAGGCTGGTGTCCGAAGGGCACTATGTCGGAAGCCACTCCTATGGCCATCTGCTCTATGCCCCGTGGGGCAAGCGGGACTCCCTGCTGGTGACCCGTGAGCGGTTCAACGAAGACATATTCAAGAGTTACAGCAAGTTGCGGGAGTTCGGAGTCACTGACGCACCTTATTTTATCCCGCCTTACGAGCACTATAATTCCACGATATCCTCCTGGGCGCGCCAGCTTGGACTCCAAGTGGTCAATTACACTCCGGGAACCCTCACGAACGGAGACTACACCACTCCTGAAATGAAACGCTACTTCAGCAGCAAGGAAATCCTTGGCAAGATCCGCGAATGCGAACGCACGGATCCCGACGGACTGAACGGCCACATTATGCTGATTCATTTCGGCACCGATGCGGCCAGGACGGACAAATTCTACGACAAACTCCCCGGACTCATCAGGGAGCTTCGCCGCAAGGGATACACATTCACACCTTTAGATGATGATTCGACACGCCTATAAGCACAACGGCACTTTCGATTTCGAATCCGGCGGAAGCATTGACAATCTGGAGGTTGCGTACCACACCTCATCTTTTGAATATACCCCCGGCAGAAAAGTGGTCTGGCTTTGTCACGCCCTGACCGCAGACTCTGACCCGGAGGGACAGTGGTGGCCGGCTCTGGTAGGGCCGGGCAGACTGATCGACACGGAGAAGTATTTCGTGATCTGCGCCAACGTCCTTGGTTCGGCCTGCGGTTCGTCAGGCCCCGCCTCCACTAATCCGAAAACCGGAAAGCCGTACTATTTCGATTTCCCCAGAATTACGGTCAGAGACACGGTCAGAGCGTTTGAGTTATTAAGACAACATCTTGGCATAGAACATATTGACCTGCTTATCGGCACTTCGATGGGCGGATTTATGTCATTTGAGTGGGCGGTGATGCGTCCTGACCTGTTCGGGAAGATATTCTTTATCGCCACAGGAGCGCGCGTCACCCCTTGGCTTGCCGGGTTCAACGCCGCCAGCCGTCTCGCCCTTCTCGCCGACCCGACCTTCAAGGAACACCGTGACCTGAAAGGAGGGATAGAGGGGTTGAAGGCCGCCCGGGCTATTGCCCTGCTGACCTACCGCTGTGAGGAAGGTCTTTTCAAACAGAACGAGGACAGCGATGACACCGTGTTCGCAGGCAAGGTCGGCTCCTACTACCGCCATCAGGTCTCCAAGTTCGTGAAAGACTGGGACGCATATTCCTATCTCTATGTCTGTGACGAGGTTGACAGCAACAACGTGGGCCGCGGCCGGGGTGGTGTCGCCACAGCCCTTTCCGGCATCAAGGCCGAATGCTCGTTCATCTGTATGTCCTCCGATGAGCTTTTCCCTCCGGAAGATATGAAGCCACTCTCGGCCCTGGTTCCCGGCTCCGAATATCACCAGATAGAGACTCCGTACGGCCACGACGGCTTCCTCATCGAGACCGATGCCATCGCGGAAATCCTGCGTCCGTCACTGCCGTAATAGTTCCCTTCGCCCGCCCTTTTGGCCCAGCTGAGATTAAGGCAGGTGTTTTAGAGAGGACAGATTCCGCGTTTAAGTGGGTAACAATGATTATTATCTTTGCCATATGATTTTGTATAAATGAAGACAAATAAACTAAAGAATCCTCTTCCTACATCGGAACTTGATACTACACGAACATAATGAGTTAAAGAACCGGACAATGCTTGTGCAAGAATCTTCCACAAAAAACGTTCAAAATGCAAAACCGGCAAAAGCGCGCGACTCACTTTTGTCAAAGCTAATGTCGGGTGAGTTGATAATTAATGAAATGGAAACAGAAGAATAATTATGGATAAATCAATCGGCATATTAGATAAGGATTACTCTTTATGGGTTGATGAGCTTGTAAAGCGTTACCGTGGCAGTCAAATCAAGGCTGCAATAAAGGTGAATAAAGAACTGCTGCGCTATTACTGGGAGCTTGGTAAAGATATTGAGGAAAAACAAGCAGACAACAAGTATGGCAGTAAGTTTTACGCTACATTAAGCCGTGACTTGCGTCATAAAATGCCTGATGTTGAAGGACTGTCCGAAACTTCAATCCGATACGCAAAGCGATTTTATACCCTTTATAGCCAACAGGTTGCAATTCTTCCACAACTTGTGGAAGAATCTGAAAAGGAAAATCTTCCACAACTTGTGGAAAGATTATACTCCGATTTGTTTTCTATACCTTGGGGGCATCACCGCTATATCATAGACAAATGTTCCAATGATTCAAGTAAGGCTTTGTTCTATGTACGCCAAACATTGGAAAATGGTTGGAGTAGGGATATATTGCTGAATATGTTGGGAACAAATCTGTATGAGCGCAGCGGTAAGGCTCTGACAAATTTTAAGAATACACTTCCGGATGTGGATAGCGATTTGGCACAGGAATTAACACGCGACCCCTACGATTTCTCTTTCACTGGTTTGCGTGGGAAATATAATGAACGAAAACTGAAAGATACACTGCTGACCAATATCACTAATTTTCTGTTGGAACTTGGTACCGGATTCGCCTATGTAGGCAAAGAGTATCGCTTGCAAATAGCTGAGAAGGAAAAATTTATAGACCTGCTTTTCTATAATCTCAGATTATCTTGCTATGTCGTGGTTGAAGTAAAAATCGGGGAGTTCGATTTTGCCGACGCAGGTCAATTAGGCGGTTACGTTGTCGCCTGCAATCACTTGCTTCGCAAAGAGGGGCGCGACAATCCCACAATCGGATTACTTATTTGCAAGCAGAAAAACAACACTTTGGCTCAATATGCGCTGGAATCAAGCAGTCAGCCTCTCGGAATATCCGAATATGAGCTTGAAAAGCTCTATCCTGAAAAAGTTGAAGGTACAATGCCGTCAATCAAGGAGATAGAAAATACCTTAGATGGTCAAGCCAACTTCTAAATTCTCATTTCCCGACTTGATGCGCCCGTACATATTATCTGATATTATTGTACAGATAGCTGCTTGATTAACCAACATAGCGATACGCTCCGCATCACAGACCTCGACAAATTATGGATGCAACTTCTCAAAAGTATCCAAGCATATGAGTAAGCCGGACGGCGAAGTCATCCTAAACAAGGCAGTCTTGAAAGTGGCGGATGCGGCCGGGCGGGCGTATATTTGCGAAAAATGCTTAACTTTGACAGAATATTGCAGGCAGGATTTGTTCGAGACACATCACGCCATCGTGCAGGAACAAAGTCCGCCGCCACGTGGTGATATTCATACAATAGTTGCATAATAGACTAGTAATCATATTTCTATGAAGAAAATTGCTTTATTTTTGACACTTGCGGCCTTTGCCGCTATGCCGGCCGCGGGTCAGTCAACACCCGGCTGCCACGAGGTAAAAATCCCGTCAATAGACGGATATGTCACTCTCAAGGGTGATATGCACGTACACACAATCTTCTCAGACGCCACGGTGTGGCCGACAACCAGAGTTGACGAGGCCGTTTTGGACGGGCTTGATTTCATAGCCATCACCGACCACGTCGAGGGAAGACATATGAAGATGGTGAACAGCGGGCTTTTTAATGCCGACAGGGACGAGTCTTACAGAATCGCCGCCAAGCAGGGAAAAAGCAAGGGGATAATGGTTCTTCACGGCGGCGAGCTTACCAACCAGCTTATGCCTCCAGGACATTTCAACGCCACATTCCTTTCAAGCGCCGAGAAATTCGGACAGGCCATTGACTCGAAGCCGAAAAACTCGATAGAGTCCTGCCTTGTCGGTCTCAAGGAAGCCAAGAATCAGGGGGCTTTCATTGTGTGGAATCATCCGAACTGGTCACGTCAGGCTCCTAACGAGACGATCTGGCATCCTATTCACACGACCATCTATAACGATAGTATGATGAACGGCATAGAAATATTCAACCAGTGGGACGGATTCTGCCCGGAGGCCTTCCATTGGGCTGTCGAGAAGAATCTTACAATCGTCGCCGGAACTGACGTACACTGCCCGATGGCGAACTGGATTGACTACACCAACGGCGAGAAAAGGCCTTTGACTCTGGTTTTCGCAAAGGAAAAGTCAATAGAAGGCATAAAGGAAGCCCTGGTAGCCCGCAGGACCGCCGTTGTGGCGAGAGACAATGTCTATGGAGCGGAAGAGTTCATTTCCCCGCTTGCCGACAAAATCATCGAAGTAAAGAAGGTCACATATTCAAGCAACAAGAAGATTGTCCTGACCCTTCACAATTGCAGCGACATCCCTGTTGTTCTCAAGAAAGCTCCCGGATATGAGAAATTCGGCTACACAAGAGACATTGTCATCGGTCCCGGAGCGGACTACACCCAGAACGTCTCTATGGCCAAATGGGGGGATGTGTTCGACGTAAAGTCCTTCGAAATCGGATTCCACGTCACGAATTTCCATACCGACATCGACGTACACCCTGTCTACACAGTCAGCTTCGA
Organism: uncultured Muribaculaceae bacterium; assembly: GCA_964458425.1. GTDB lineage: Bacteria > Bacteroidota > Bacteroidia > Bacteroidales > UBA932 > Cryptobacteroides. The sequence continues at coordinate 38,703 of CAYWIW010000004.1, read as the reverse complement.
CAGGCCTGAAGGGAAGTAATATTTAATCGCAATACTTGTATTATTATGAAACTGAACAGTATCGTTACAGCCGCATCGGCGCTGCTCCTCAGCGTTCCCGCGGTGTTCGCCCAGCAGGGCACGGCTTATCCGGCTCAGGATGGCAAGGGAATAACCCTCAGCACCGAGTACGAGGCCTCGTTTATCTATCCTTACGAGAAGATCAAAGGACAGGCGATTCAAGGCGCTGACTACTATAAAGGTTATGTTCTCAGCCTGAGGAATACCGGAGTGGCCACCATACTCAAGTACGAGGATGGGAAGCTTACTCCTGTCAGCAATTTCAAGCTTGCGTCCTACCACAAGAACAACCACGCTAACGTCGCTTCCTTCGGTAAGAAATATGACAGGAAGGATCCTCTTCCTCTCGCATATGTCAGCCATTGCCAGAAGGCGCTCATCGACGGCAAGAAGGATCTCCTTTTCGTCGAGAGGATTTCCGAGGATATGAAGAGTTCGACTCTCGTCCAGACAATCTTCTACGATGATGTCAACAAGGATTTTGATTATGCCCTTCAGTGGGTTGTGGACGGAAAGTATCTCTATGGCTTCGGCAACACCACAAAAGACCGCGATCTTCAGGGCAACCGCCACAGAGTCATCAAGTTCCTGCTTCCTGACATTGACCAGAAGTTCGTGACTCTCAGGCCGGAGGACGCTCTTGAGAATTACTGCATCGAGGACAGCGGATTCACCTACGGCACAATCGGCCAGGGTCTTTGCATCCACAAGGGGCATCTCCTGATGCCTTCCGGACTTGGCGACGCCAACTATCCGAGCTATCTTTGGGTGTGGAATCTCAAGACACGCCGTATGGATTCCGTTCTTGACCTCGGCGCAAAGACCAAAGGCGAGCCGGAGGACTTGATGAGAGTCAAAGGCAACCACTACCTTCTTCAGGGTCAGCTGGGTGTCTTCACGCTTGACTACAAAATCAAAAAGACGCTGTAGATTATTGAATATAGAGGGTGACTAAAAAGTCGGATTTTTAGCTTCTGAGGGCGATTTCAAATATTCGATTCTCCAGAAGATAAAAATGACTTCTTAGTCACTTTCTTCATTTTTATCCACCCCCGATCACTTGCGTGACAGCCCCGGGGGACACGGGCTATATAGGGAGGGTCTTCTGGCGGAGCCAGGATGACACTTCAGGGGAAAGACGCGGGGAAAGTGTGCGGAAGACGGTCTCATTGTAAGAGTTCAGCCAGTCAATCTCGGATTTGTCAAGAAGCTCCCTGACGATAATCGAAGTGTCGAAGTGGCAGAGGGTAAGAGGCTCGAAGCTTTGCCAATGGCCGAAATCATTCTCACCAGCCTCAACACACAGCAGAAGATTCTCGTGCCTGATTCCGAACAGCCCCTCACGGTATATTCCAGGCTCGTCGCTCGTAATCATCCCTGGCAAGATGGGCTGGGCATTGAAGTCCTGACGGATGGAATGCGGCCCCTCGTGGACATTGAGGAAGAACCCGACACCGTGGCCGGTACCGTGGCCGAAGTTACGCCCGGCGTTCCAAAGCGGCTCACGGGCAAGCACATCCAGATGGCATCCGGCCGTACCCTTAGGAAAGACAGCCTTCGCCAAGGCTATGTGGCCTTTAAGAACAAGTGTGTAATCCTCTTTCTCCAACTGAGAGCAAAGGCCGAGAGGAACGGTTCTGGTGATGTCCGTAGTGCCGAACAGGTACTGACCTCCGGAATCGCAAAGATAGAGACCCTTGGGATAGAGTTCGGCCGAACCGATTTCGGGAGTGACGTAGTGAGGAAGGGCTGCGTTCCCTCCGTAGGCCGAGATTGTCTCGAAACTCTCACCCCGGAAGCCCTCGATTCCCTGACGGAACTCGTGAAGCTTGAGAGAAGCTTCATATTCATTGATGCTCTCGCCTGCCTCTATGGATGTCTGCAACCAATGAAGAAAACGCTCCATAGCGGCTCCGTCATCCAAGTGCGCATCACGCATCCCGGAAATCTCGACATCGTTCTTGACGGATTTGCGCAGGATCACAGGTGACGCTCCACTGGTCAAAGAGCCGGATTCACATTCGTCCAAAACATTGAACAGATTATAGTTAAGCGTCGCCGGATCAGCGAAGATAGTCTTGATGTAGCTACCGTCCACAAGACTCGAAAGAGCGACGGCAATGTCGGAATAATCCTGAATGCTGACTCCGTCCAAGGCAAGTTCCCGGAAACTGTCCTCCGTCTCCGTGTCATCATCCGGAGTAGGACCCTTACGGACGAACCATAATTCATTATCCTGAGTGACAAGCAGGTACGACATCACCACAGGATTGTACGCCACATCCTGTCCCCTGACGTCAAGCATCCAGGCTATCTCGTCCAAAGCCGTCAAGAGAACAGCATCGTAGCCATTCTCAGACATCCAACCCCGCAGCCACTCGGCCTTCTCCACTCTTGAGACACCGGCCAATTCCGGGCCAAGGGTGATGACAGGGGTCTGCGGAATCTCAGGTCTGTCTGTCCAGATGCCGTCCAGCAAATCAGGAACGTCCACAAAAGAGACCTTATCCCCGGCCGCGGCCTTTACTGCGTCCACAAAGGAAGCTGTCACGCACAGTCCGTCAACAGCCACGGTAAATTCATAACAGTCAGAGAAATACGCAGTCAACCACTCCGGAATGAGGACTTGTTCCGGCACTCGGGTCCTGTGCAAATCCACACCGGAACCCGGCAGCTGGCGGGAGGCCTGGATGAAATAGCGGGAGTCGGTCCATAGTCCGGCGTGATCCTGCGTGATGACAAGATCCCCTTCCCCGGTGTACCCTGAAAGCCACGCTACCTGATGCCACCTCGGCGCTGAATACTCACTGCTGTGCGGGTCAGTTTCCGTCACCACCACGGCGTCCCAACCCTTCGAGCGCATCATCTTCCGGACGAGCCCGATTCTTTCACTGAATATGCTCATTATCCTAACCAATTATCTAATAAATGAATATGTCTGCTTTCTCCTTTGCCAAACCGACGGAAAAACGAGAGTTGCAACGGGGTTATGCTACTTCCTGACAGGCGCGCACTGGACTCCAAGGAGCTTGAGGGACGAGACAAGTTCGGTAGTGACCGCAACCTTGTACTTTGTGGAGTGGAACTCTATGTTGTACTTTGTCTGAGGGTCATAAAGGTACATCTTCAGCGGAACCGTGCCCCTGTTGGCCTGAATCAGCGAAACCAGATCCTTGCGGAACTTTTCGGTCAGCATCGGAGTGGTGATGCTGATGGAAAAAGCGTTGAGCATCGTCTCGTTGACGTTACCAAGCAGCATTATCTTCTTGACCCTGAATGCATAAGGAGAAGTCTTCCCCTGCGCTCTCTCCTCCGGCTTGATGAAGTATTTTTCCTCGATGTCTCCTTCGATGTAAAGATTCTCGTGAATCTTCATATAATTCAGGAAAGCCTCGTGGTCGCGTCCGAAAAGAGCAAGCTCGTATGAGCCGCTATAGTCCTCGAGCCTCGTCTTCGAGTACGGCTTCCCGGTCTTGGTGGTCAGCGTGTTGTACTCTGTAACAAGCCCGGCGACAGCGACCTTCATCTTCTTCTTGGAAGCCTCGCATTCAGCCACCTGCTTGTTGAGACCGGCCAGCTCACAGTTCGTAAAACTCTCTATCTCAAAGGCATATTTATCCAAAGGATGGGAGGATATGTACATTCCGACATATTCCTTTTCCTTCTGAAGCCATTCAAAATCATCGTCCGTCCCGGACATTTCCGGGATTTCCGGACGCACCGGCTTCATCTCCTCAACCTCACCGAAGAGCGATGCGGCCGAATCGGCGGCATCCTGACTGTAAAGGGTGGCGTATCTCGCAAGCTCGTCTATGAACAGGTTGCCGCTTTTGCAAGGCAGGAAGAACTGCTTGCGGTGGATGCCGAAAGAGTCAAATCCACCGGAACACACAAGACACTCTATGGCCTTGCGACCCAATGAATTGCCAAGCCGCTCGACAAAATCGAATATGTCCTGATATGTTCCTCCGGAGGTCCTGTCGGCGATAATCGCCTCCGCCACATTGGAGCCGAATCCTTTGATTCCTTTCAATCCGAAGCGGATGTTGCCCTCCTTGTTGACCGTAAAGTGGGAGTAGGACTCATTGACATCCGGATTCAACACCTTGATTTTGTGCGCCTTGCAATCAGAGAGAATCTTCTTGATCTCCGGCATATTCGAAAGGTTGCAAGAGAGGTTGGCGGCGAAGAACTCAGCCGGATAGTGACACTTCAGCCAGCCGGTCTGGTAAGACACCCAGGCATAGCAGGTGGCGTGGGACTTGTTGAAGGCGTACTGGGCGAATTTCTCCCAGTCCTTCCAGATCTTGTCCAGCATCTTTTCCGGATGTCCTTTCGCCTTTCCGCCATCCATAAACTTGTCCTTCAACTCGTTCAGAATAGCGATCTGCTTTTTTCCCATAGCCTTTCGGAGCTTGTCCGCCTGACCTTTGGTGAAACCGGCCAGTTTCTGCGAAAGAAGCATCACCTGCTCCTGATAGACCGTCACCCCGTAGGTGTCCTTCAAGAACTCCTCCATCTCCGGAAGGTCATATTCAATAGGCTTCAGCCCCAGTTTTCTGTCAACGAAATCCGGGATATAGTCCATCGGACCCGGCCTGTAAAGGGCGTTCATCGCAATCAGATCCTCAAAGCGCTCAGGATGAAGCCTTTGAAGCCAGGTCTTCATCCCTTCGGATTCAAACTGGAATACGCTGTCGGTGTCGCCGCGGCCATAAAGCTCATAAGTCGGCTTGTCGTCTATAGGAATCGCCTCGATGTCGATATCCGTCCCGAAGCGTAACTTAACATTATCCAGACACTTATGAATAATGGAAAGCGTATTCAGCCCAAGGAAGTCCATCTTCAGCATACCGACTTCCTCGATGTAATGGCCGTCATACTGCGATGTCCAGACATACTGCCCCGTCTCCTTGTCCATCGAAAGACAGATAGGAATATAATCGGTCAGGTTGCCCCGTCCGATGATCGTGGCGCAGGCGTGCATACCTACCTGCCGGATGCAGCCTTCAAGCTGCAAGGCATATTTCAGAGTCTCCTTCACTTGCTCCGTTCCGTTCGCCAGCTCCTCCTTGAATTCCGGCACGAGACGGTAGCAGTTTTTCAGAGTGACCTTGACATCCGTGTCCTCCATTCCCCTCTGGTAAGTCTTTGTCACAGACTTCTTCTGCCCCGGATTGTCCGGATCGTCCACATCCACCTGCTTTTCAACAACCTTGAAACCCGGCTTGAGATCGTCCAGTTTCGGATTGAAAAGATACTCCTTCTCCACTTTCTCGCTCAGGCGGTCAGGAACCATTGCGGAAAGACGGTTGGACTCGTCTATCGAAAGGTCGTGGATTCTGGCCACATCCTTGATGGCCCCCTTGGCCAGCATAGTGCCGAACGTGATAACGCGCGAGACGTGATCCTTTCCGTAGGAATCCTCGACGTATTTGTGGGCAAGCGGAAGATCCTCGAAATCCACATCGATATCCGGCATCGAGATTCGGTCCGGATTCAGAAAACGCTCGAACAGGAGCTGGTATTTGATAGGATCCAAGTTGGTGATTCCCAAGCAATAAGCCACCACCGAGCCGGCCGCCGAACCACGTCCCGGCCCGACCATACTCCCCTTGGCCCTTGAAGCCGCTATGTAGTCCTGTACAATCAGGAAGTAATCCGGGAAACCCATCCTGCATATTGTCTTCAGCTCGAAGTCTATTCTTTCGGACTGCTCGTCATTCAGGGTGTCTCCGTAACGCTTCTTCGCCCCCTCGTAGGTTATGTAGCACAGGTATGCCACGGACTTGCAGAACTCATCGCCTCTGTAATTGCCCTTCTTGTCGCACTTCCCGACCTCGATGACATCCTTGTACAGCTCCAGATAAGAGTCCAGCTCGTCAAGGAAGGACTGGTCGATCCGGTACTTTGGAAGCACGTGGTCACGGTCAATCTGGTACTCCTCTACCTTGGAGGCAATCTCAAGGGTGTTCGCAAGCACTTCCGGATGCCCAGGGAACAGGGCCGCCATCTCCTCCTCGCTCTTGAGGTACTCCTGCTGGGTGTAGTGGAGACGAGGCTCCTCGTTGATTTTCTTGCCGGTGTTCAGGCAGATGAGGTGGTCGTGCGCGGGGCCGTCCTCCTTGTTGACAAAATGGACATCGTTCGTGGCGACCACCTTGACCCCTGTCTCGGCGGCGAGACGGAATATCCCTTCATTGCTGATCTTCTGCTGCTCATAGACTTCCAGCGACAGTCCGGGAACTTCCGTCTTGTGGAGCATCACCTCCAGATAGTAGTCATCCCCGAAAACACCCTTATGCCATTCGATGGCCTTTCTCGCCTCGTCCATCTTTTCCGACACGATGCTCTTAGGAATCTCTCCGGCGAGACAGGCGGAACAGCATATCAGATTCTCGTGGTATTTCTCGATTATCTCGTGCGAGACCCTCGGCTTGCCGTAGTAAAGGCCTTCGATGTGTCCGAGCGAGACAATCTTCATCAGGTTCTTGTACCCTTCATAGTTCTTCGCAAGAAGAATAAGGTGATAGTACGCCCTGTGCTCGCTATCCTTCAGCTTATGGTCATAGTGACGGGTCACATAGACCTCGCAGCCGATGATAGGCTTGACCCTGAAGTGTCCCGTCTCCTTGTCAACGTGCTTGTTGGCGAACTTGAAGAACTCCTTGACACCGTACATATTGCCGTGATCCGTGATGGCCAGGGCCGGCATTCCCAATTGTTCGGCCCTGTCAAACAAGGTCGAAATCGAGGAGAAACCGTCAAGAATCGAGTACTGCGTGTGAACGTGGAGGTGAACAAAAGCCATAGCTGCAAGTCATTTTTTCGGAAACACAAAGATACCGAAAAAGCCTCTCCCTACAAAGGCGGCCCGCGGGAAAAGTTACGAAAAAGGTGGCCGGATAACCTTTCGGGATTATTCGGCCACCTAATGGATTATCGTATAATATCCGTCCCTCCAGCCACTTGGCTACGGTTTTCAGAGGGGCGGAGACGCTTACTCAGGAAGCTGCGCTCCGTAGCCCGGAACCGCACCGAAGAGCGTCAGAGCCTTCTTCCAGTTGTAGCGGTTGGCGTACATCGTGATTGAAGAGGTCATAGTACCCACCTGATTCATTCCGAACGCCTGACGGAACGTGTTGACGGCGGAATTAGGGTTATGCTGCATCTCGGCGCTGTAGGTCGCTGTCAGGAAGCCCCTCAGATAAGCCTCGTCAATCTTGCCTTTGAATATGGAAGCGTCGGAGACAGTCGTGTTGCCGGAGCAAGAGTCGAAATACTCGACATCGTCAAAGTCGGCGCTGCTTATGTTGATGAAGTTTCCGCCTCCCGGAATGGAGAGGTCACCGTTCCTGTTAAGGAAGAACATATTATTCTCAACGGTGGTCTGGCGTGAGGCCTCGCGGGTCTTGTCGCTGTCAATGTGGGTGTAGTCAAGAGCGGTGAAGAGGGAACATCCGAGGATGTTGTTCGCGAGATAGCAGTTCGTGCCAGGCTGGAAACGGAAGCCGTAGCCCATCGTCTCAAGGTTCTGCTTGAACGACCACATAAAGAGCAATGTGTTGTTGGTGAACTCGATGTTGGAGTTGACATTAGGGTCAGACCCGCGTACATCCATCGCCTCCATCCTACAGTTGATGAATATACAGTTGTTTATCAGCATATTACCCCTGAACAGACCGAGGATGGCGTGGTTTGGAGCATTGATGAATGCACAGTTTTGAACTGTCAGGTCAACATTGGAGTTGTTCATATAAAGCATACAGGACTCCTTGGTGTATGTCTCAAGGTCGGAAAGATCCGGGCCTCCCATTCCCTTTGAGCCGATAGGGTTCATCTTCGGAGTCTCGACACCTTCCGGCCAGCCTTTCTGAGTCTCGTCGTTACCGGAGTAGTAGGAAATGGAGTTGCCCCTGTCGAAGATTATTCCGTCAAGAACGAGTTCCGCTCCGGAATATTCGGCATTGCTGTCATACTTGCCCACGTTGATCTCAAGCTGGAACGTCGGAGCACTGGCTGTCCCGTTGGAAGCCGTGGTAGGCTGTACCATAGTGCAGTAGCGCAGGATGTCGCGGCTGGCGAAATCAGTGCTGAAGCCACCGTAGATGTAGAATGGCTTCCTGACAAAGATATTGCCGCTGCGCAGCAGTCCGTAATAGTTGCCCTCGGCCACATAGATGGTTGACCAGGCCGGAGCGATGTCCATCGCCTTCTGGAGATTCTTTAACGGAGTCTGAGGGGTAAGGCCGTCATTCTTGTTGCTGCCAGTGGATTCGCAGACATAGTAGATCGCGTCGTTACCGGCTATGACACCGCTGTTGCCGTTGGCCACAGGAGCGTGTCCCCTGCCTTTGTTACGTCCCTTGGCTGCATCCCTGACTCCTTTTTCAATGGAATCCTCAGCCTTGTCGAGGGTTCTTTGGATGGCCCTGTCAGCGCCCATCGTCACCCTTGTCTTGGCGGCGTTCTTCGCGCGGCGGCCAATCTGATTGATGAGATTCTGGCCGTCGGCCGGAACAACACACAGCAAGGAGACCAACAGCGAGATTGCCATTGTCCCCAGACTTCTTTTGCTTTTGAAAAACATTTCGGTTGAAATTAAGAGTTTTAAGTTATAACAGTTCTTATATATACTTACAAATATAGGCAAATAATCCTCTTTTCAATCAAAAAGGCAAACAAATTACCCTCTTTCGGCAAAACAATCTTAGAATCCTCGTCCGAACATAGACCAATACTTAGCCTCAAGCTCTTTCCAGCGCGCGGCGCACCTGTCGTGGACTTCCGCGGTGTAGGCGTTGAGCAGCGCCGCCCTTTTGCGTTCCGAGGCCTTTGAATACCCCGCCTCAAGCTCCGGCAATCCCTCGAACGAGGCCGCTTCCATCTCCAACACATTGTCTGTAAACTCTTTCTTGGTCTTCTGCCAAGAGAGGGTCGCCAGTTTGTTGGCTCTGCGGAACTCCCACAGAACGCTGTTAGGGTAGTACTCTTTCTGTCCGCACTTCTCAAAGGCCTCAGGCAGTTTCGTGCTTCCGCAGAAAATCGGGATTCTCGGGCTTTGGGCCGGATTGTCAACGGCGTACCAGCACACTCCCCCGATACCGTCCGGAAGCCAGTCACGGCTCTGGATGACCGTCGAGTACGAACACCAGGCCACAGCAAGCGTCCTTTTGAAGTCAATCACTCCGGGAGCGATGCTGTTCAGCGTGTTACGCATCGGTGTGGTCAGCCACGGATTGGCCAGCGGACTTGTCTCCTTGTGGGCCGGCACTCCGTCCTTCTCCGGCACGTCGATTGTCCAGTTCCTGCACATATCCCATTCCGTACCCTCGTAAGTGTCTCTGAGCAAGGCCATCACCTTTCTCACATCGACCAGCGAGTCAGGTTTGACCGAGAACGGGAAATCGTCCATTCCGTACTTCAGTCCAAGCGAAGGAGCAAGCAGGTCAAACACCCGGAACTCCCTCTCCCGGTAATTCCTGCCCTCGGCGTAGGAGCAGACAATGACCTTCCAGAAGACAAAGTCCCCCCTGCCGTCCCAGAGTCCGTTGTCGATAGCCACCTGCTCGAGGTTGTCGGAGGCCATAAAGTTCTCAGTGTCAGCCCTGTCTATTTTCCCTATCCTTGGAATATTGGCGGAAATCCCGACGTGGCCGTCCGGAATCCTCTGTGCGGCCCAGGCCGCTCCCGTCTTATGCTTGCCCACTCCGACAATCTCAAACTGCCAGACCTCCTTAGGATCAGAGACCGTAAGGCACTCACCGCCGTCTCCGTAGCCATATTCCTCGGCCAAGGCCCCCATCAGTCTGACCGCCTCTCTGGCAGTCGCGCATCTTTCCAACGCAAGACGGCAGAGTTCCTCGATGAGCAACGGCGAATTATGGTTGATGAGAGTGTCAGGCCCGGTGAACGTCGTCTCGCCGATGCCAACCTGCTTCTCGTTCAGCGAAGGATAGCCGGTGTTGATGTAGGAATATGTGTGCGCGACCTGCGGAATCTCCCCTACGACCTTGATTCCGGCGGTGTCGGTCACGAATTTCGTCTTGCGCCAATCCTTGCGGATCGGAGTCATCGAACCCGGCTTGTGATCCTTGGCGGGTACGATGTTGACCCAAGTGTGCGAGGTGCCGTCGCAAGTATGTGAGGTTATAACCGACCCGTCGGCACTCGCCAGTCTGCCGACCATAATGCTGGTACATTCAAGTCCGGAATTCTCGTCATCCTGCGCCCAGACGCCGGATCCGACGGCAAGAAAAGCCGCCAACACTAATATTCTTCTCATATCCATTATCCTTGGAATCAGTTTGGAATTATGTCCTGTCATCATTTATAGCCGATTCCGGAAAAAATCCCAAACCACTTCATAATTATTTATCGTCCAAAGATACCGAAAAACCTCTTCTCCTCCAAACGCCCGACACCGTTGCACTTCTATCTTGAATCTTCATCCGCCGCCGAAATCCGCGCGCTACCGGTTAAGGGCCTCGAGGATGGCGGACGCAAGGGACGGGGAGACAAGTCTGGAAAGATCTTCGGGCTTTGCGGAGGCGATGCGGGCGACCGACCCGTAGTGCATCAGGAGACGCTTCTCGGTCTGCTCGCCGACACCTTTTATCTCACGAAGCGCACTCTGAACCTGCGCTTTGCTGCGAAGACTGCGGTGGAATGTTATCCCGAAACGGTGAGCCTCGTCACGGATGTGCATCAAGACCTTGAGAGCCTGCGAGTTACGGTCAAGAAAAAGAGGATATGGATCGTTTACCCGGATTACAAGTTCCATTCTTTTGGCGAGACCGATCACGGTCAGCCTGTCCATCAGCCCAAGCTCGGCGAGAGCCTGACGGGCGAACTCCAGCTGTCCCTCGCCACCGTCGATGACGACCAGCTGCGGAAGATCGTCCGGAGCCTCCTCCAGCATCCGGGAATACCTGCGGTTGACCACCTCCTTCATAGAGGCGAAGTCATTGGCGCCGACCACAGTCTTGATCTTGAACTTGCGGTAGTCCTTTTTGGACGGGACTCCGTCACGGAAAACCACACACGACGCAACGGGATTCGTGCCTTGGATGTTGGAGTTGTCGAAGCACTCTATGTGGGTCGGGAGTTCCTTCATCCCCAGAGCCTTGCGCAGGTCTTCCATAACCATACGGCGGTACTCGTCGGGGTCTGTGTGTTCCCTCTGCTTGATGGAATTGAAAAGATACTCCTTTGCGTTCTTGACACTCAGCTCAAGGAGTGAGAGCTTGTCGCCGCGGGCCGGGATACGGAACTCAACGCCGCCAATCTCCACGTCCGGCAGGAACGGGACTATAACCTCCTTGGCCAGCGCTCCGAACTTGGACTCTATCTCGGCGATGAACGCGCTCAGAACCGAGGACTGTTCCTCCTCAATGTTCATCCTGAAGCCAAGGTTCAGGGATTGGATGACAGCTCCGCCCCTGACCCTCAAGAAGTTGCCAAAGGCCTCCTGACCATCGAACACAAGCGAGAACACATCACAGGATGTGTCTGAGGCAGAAGAGATTATGGAGTGCGAATAGTGCTTCTTCAACGAGTCAATCCGATTCTTGCAAACCTGCGCATCCTCGAAACGCAGCTCGGAGGCCGCGCGCTTCATCCCGGCCTCGTACTCACGGATGATCTCGTTCACGCCGCCTTTCAGGAGACGGATGATTTCGTTGATGTAGGAGGAATATTCCTCCTTGCTGACCGCACCGACGCAGCATCCCTTGCAGCGACCTATATGGAAGTCAAGACACGGCCTGAACTTGCCTCGCAGAACCGCGTCCCCCGTGATCTTAAGATTACAGGAGCGCAGAGGATAGTTCTTCCGGAAAAACTCCAGAAGATAGTTGGCGTGCGACACGGAACTGTAAGGGCCGAAGTAGGTTCCGTTCTTCCGCTCGACCCTCCTGGTCAGAAAGACTTTTGGGAAATCGTCATTGGTGACCACTATCCACGGATAGGTCTTGGAATCCTTCAGGAGAATGTTGTAGCGAGGCTTGTACTGCTTGATGAGATTGTTCTCCAACAACAATGCGTCCGCCTCGGAGTCAACCACCGAGAACTGGGCGTCGGCAATCTTCGAGACCAGAACCCTGGTCTTGACATTCAGCCTCTCAGGAGGCACGAAATACTGTGCGACCCTCTTGTGCAGATCCTTGGCCTTGCCCACATAAATCACCTTCCCCGAGGCATCGTAGTAACGATAGACCCCCGGGGAATGTGGAAACAGGGCAATTTTCTCCCTGACAGAAAGGTTCTTTCCGCTCAAGGCTATTTCTTTGCGGCAACGTACTTGGCGACCTCTTCCTCGATGCCCTCGCCGCGGAGATTCCTCTTGATGATGGCTCCGTCAGGGCCGAAGAGGATGATGTGAGGAATGCCCTGGATACCATAGAGATCGGTAGGGATGTTCTGGGCGTCCACAATCTCTTTCCAGTTCACTCCGTAAGCCTTGGCCGTGTCTATGGAAGCCTGACGCTCGTCCCATACAGCAACGCTGAGAACATCAAAATCCTTTCCGGCGTACTTGTCGTAAACCTTCTTGATGTTTGGAATCTCCCTCTTGCAAGGGCCGCACCAGGAAGCCCAGAAATCAACAAGGACGTACTTGCCCTTGCCGACATAGTCGGAAAGCTTGACACCGTTGATGTCGAAGTCGGTGAACATAGAGCCTTCCGCAGTGGCCTTCTTCGCGTCATTCGCCTTTTTTACCTTCTGAAGCACCGGGTTCTCGGCAAGCGACGGGTCGAACAGGTTGAGCATTGAGTCAATCTGGGCAGGAGTGCAATCATACTGCATAGTCCTGAAAACAGACACACCTATGATGTTGTCCCTGTTTTCGTTGAGCGTCTTGCTGTACAACTCGTTCACTGCCGTGTTATAGGCTTCGTAAATCTCTTCTCTGGCAGAATCAGGAGCCTCGTCGCCGAGAGCCTCCATCTTGGCTCTGGCATCTTTCTCGATAGAGGCCTCAGCTTCGGAGTAAGCCTTGAACCTCTCCTGCAATGAAACAGCCGGAGCGGCTGATGTGATCACAGCGGAGCCGTCCTCATTGACGGAGAATGTCAGAGGAGTTCCGTCCGGGATGAAAACCGCGCGGACTCCGTCAGCTGTCAAAGAGGCTAACGCAACCTTGGAGACCGGAAGCTCGACCAAGAATTTTCCGTCAGTCACAGCTACGGTGGTGTCAATGTTCAAGTCCTGAATCTTGATGGTGACTGACTCCGGGGCATCGGCGCCGAAAGAACCGGTCAGCGAAGTCTTGTCAGAAACCTTAGGTCCGCACGCAACCGCGGCCACAGCGGCCACAGCCGCCAGAATGAATGAATTACGCTTCATATTCTTAAATATTAAGTGATTGTTCCCTTTCTCGGAAGCCGCGCCATCCGGCACTGTCAAATCTCCCGTAAGAATCTGTTTACAAATTGTAAAGTTATGAATATTTTCGGGATTATTAAGAAGTTGTTTAAATTTGTATTCACAAAATCCGAATCTGCTGAAATGACTTTTAAAGCCTGCATAAAATCACTAAGGCTCAGGACGCTGCCCCTGTCGCTTGCGGGGGTGTTCCTCGGGGTGGCGCTTGCCGCGGACAAGACGGAGGTCAGCCCTTGGACCGCCCTGATGGTTTTTCTCACCACCGCCTGCCTTCAGATTCTCTCAAACCTGTCCAACGAGCTTGGCGACACTCTTAATGGAACCGACACCGCCGACCGCCAGGGACCGAAATCGGCTCTCGGCAGCGGGGAGCTTACCGTGCCGGAAATGAAAAGGCTCATCGGGACGTTTTTCGCGCTTTGCATAGTCTTCGGGCTGGGAATGATCCGGCTCTCGTTCGGGAGCATATTCAAAATCGAGTCAATCTGTCTCGAAGTGCTTGGCGCGGCGGCCATCGCCGGAGCGATGAGATACACCCTCGGAAAGAACCCATACGGATACAGGGGGCTTGGTGACGTATATGTGTTCATATTCTTCGGACTCGTCTCCGTGCTCGGCGGCTATTATGTCGCTGCCCGGGAGTTTCCGGCCGCGGTGATGCTGCTTCCGGCTTCCGCCATCGGCCTTTTCAGCGTAGGAGTGCTGAATGTCAACAACATAAGGGATATGAAGACAGATGCGGCGAACCGTGTGACCGTGGCGATCAAGCTCGGACTCAAAGGAGCGAGGATATACCAGACCTCCGTCATAACGCTCGGCTGGGTGATGATGACGGTGTTCTGCCTGATGTACGATCCGACTCCCGGGAATTTCCTTTTCATCATAGTACTTCCGCTGTACATCAAGCACTTGCACGGAATATGGACACGCACGGAAAAGGCTCTTGACCCTATGCTGCCATTGCTCGTCATCTCAACCTTCATCCTCTCCGTCATAACCGGAGCTTCATTTTTGACATTTTAGAATATGCCGACAAAAACAAAAATCAAGGGAATGTTCGACAGCATCGCCGGCGACTACGACTCCCTGAACCACATTCTTTCTCTGGACATCGACAGAATCTGGAGAAAAAAGGCCTTGAAAGCGATTGTGGACGCTTCCGCTCCCGTCAAGGTTCTTGACCTTGCGTGCGGCACCGGGGACTTCTCCATCGCTATAGCCAAGGCATTGAAAGGGGAAAGCGGACACGTCACAGGCGTGGACCTTTCGGAGGGGATGCTGGCCGTGATGCGGGAGAAAGTCGGCAAGGCAGGCCTGGCTGAGACAATCTCCATCGAAGAAGGCGACGGAGAGAACCTACGCTTTCCGGACAACACCTTCGACAGAGTCACCATAGCGTTCGGAATCAGAAACTTCGAGGACAGGCAGAAAGGACTCCGCGAGATGTTGAGAGTACTGAAACCTGGAGGCCGCCTCGTGATTCTCGAGTTGTCCCGCCCGGAGAACAAGGTTATCAGATGGTTCTACGACCTCTATTTCCTCCACATACTCCCTAAAATCGGCGGAAAGGTCTCAGGAGACAAGGCCGCCTACGCCTACCTCCCGGCCTCAGTCGCCGCATTCCCCGGCAAGAAAGAGTTCTCCGCAACGATGCTTTCCGCCGGATTCAGAAACGTCACACACAAAGCAATGACCCTTGGCGCCTGCCGTATGTACACGGGCGAGAAATAACTGATTACCAATAATTCACGAATATGAAAAAGTACTTCTTGACAGTTGTCCTGGCTCTGCTGCCGTTTGTGGCCGGGGCGCAGAACGGACCGGTAAGCGCAAAGATTGTCTGCGGGCCCTATCTCCAGAATGTCACTTCGGACAGCTTCACCGTGATGTGGATCACCGACGTGGATGCTGTCGGCTGGGTGGAAATCGCTCCTGACGACAAGGAGAACTTCTACTACAGGGAAAGGCCCAAGTACTACGATGAGAGGGGATGCGGACTGAAACCTATCGGGAAGATACACAAGGTCAGAATCGACGGGCTGAAACCTGGCACAAGCTACCGCTACAGGGTGATGATGACGGCTGTACAGGACTACTACCGGAACACATCCCCTGTCTATGGGAAAGCATCCGGCGCACCTGCCTACAACGTGGAACTGCCAAAGGCCAGAACCCTGGACGAAGACTACAAGGAGGTGAGGTTCGCCGTCGTCAACGACATTCACGCCAAGGACTCGCTTCTTCGCAGGCTTTTCGCCGACAAGGAGAAGAACAAGGAGTTCGATTTTGTGCTGTTCAACGGGGATATGACTTCGGACATATCCTACAGCGACAAGATCGTCAGGCACTACCTCAAGCCGGCCGGTGAACTGTTCGCCGACGAGACTCCTCTCTTTATGTCAAGAGGCAACCACGAATACCGCGGCAAAGACGCTCTCAGGCTTACCGATTATTTCGACTTCCCCGCCCACGGGCCTTACTACACATTCAAGTACGGCAGATTCTTCTTTCTGGTGCTGGACAGCGGCGAGGACAAGGTTGACAACGACATCGAGAACCAGGGCAGACTCTGCACAGAGCCTTATTTAGACAAAGAGTCCGAATGGCTGAAAAGCGTAGTGGAAAGCGAAGACTGGAAGACGGCGGAAAAGAGAATCGTGTTCAGCCACATCCCTCCGCAGATAGAGAACGCCTGGCACGGCAACCTGAATCTTTCCCGGAAATTCCTCCCTATCCTGAACGGCGCAGGAGTGGATCTGATGCTCTGCGGACACGTGCATAGATATTCATTCCGAGAGGTCGGCTCGACAGACGCAAGCTTCCCTGTCATCACAAACGCACAGCATCAAAGAATGGAAATCACCGCAAGCGCCGGAAAGATTTCTGTAAGAATCTACGACACCGACGGCAAGCTCACGCATTCCGCAGACATCAAGTAAAACCGAATGAAGCGCTGACTGACAAGTTCTTACCCTTCGCCGAGAATCTTCTGTGCCGCAAGGGTAAGGGCCGAGTAGAAGTCTTCGCCGTAAACGGAGACCAACGGCTCGCGCAGGAACTGATAGACACGGACACCCTCTCGGTGGCCTTTCTCATAGGCATCCTTGCAGATGTCCCAGCGATGAAGATTCAGCGCCTGGCCTCCGCCGGTGAGCCTGGTGACACGAATCGGATAAAGCCAGCAGGACTGAGGCTTGCGGAACGCGCATTCACCGCGGAAAAAACAGCGTTCGATGGAGCAGAAGCAGTTGCCGGACTCGTCGAACGTGGTGTAGGCGCATTCCTCCGTCCGATCCACGACCGGAGTCACGATGTCACCGTCACGGTCAATGGAGAAAAAGCCCTCCTTATCGACCTGTGCGCGGCCTTGAGGCCTCATCAGCTTTGAATATACAGGATAATTCTCTTCAAGAGGCCCGATCTCTGACTCCTCCAACGGAGCGCCGCTGTCACCGATGATGCAGCAGCAGCCTTTGCAGACGGCATAGTCACAGGCGAAATATTCAGTCACGACTTCCTCTGACACAAGGATGTCGCCGATCTGTATGATGGTTCCGAACTTATGGTTTGACGACATATTCAATTCTCATTCCTTCGGACAGGGCTCCGAAGATTTCCTTTACCTTTTCCGCGGAAACGCTTCCGATTCTGTTGCTGTAGCCGGTCAGGACATCCTTGCCGCCGGAGTACCGCAGCAGGATAGCGTCCACGTAATTGTCCGCATCAGCAAGATAAGCCGTGTAGTTGTTGGTCAGCAGAGCTTTGCAGGAAGCGAGTTCCGCCGCGTCGATAGGGGTTGACAACACATTCTCTATCACCTTTCTGGCATTCGCAAGGGATTTCATCGGCTGGGCGGATCCGCTTTCCACACCGTAAGGGAGACCGGACTCCGGCACCGGAGTACAGGTGTAGATCAGTTCCAGAGCCTCCTGTGGCCAGACGCTGAATTTGTCGGACATCCTGACACAGAAGCCGCTTTCGGCCATAACTCCGGTAAGTCTACGCTGAAGCGCGAGACCTGCGACTTTGAAAGCCATATAGTTCTCCGTTGTGAACGGCTCGGCGCAGGCGAGGGCTATGCTGATGCTGACCGGAGAGCCTTTCCGTGAATAAGTCGTGGAGCCGGTGCGGAGCTTGTACGGGCTGAACTGTCTGGTCGACAGCGACTTGCTCACCCTGAACCCTCCAAGATACTGACAGAGAATCTTTTGCGCTGACTCGGCGGACAGGTCTCCCACCAGGACAAGGACTCCGTCGTTGACTCTGGTAAACTGATTGTCAAAGAAAGCCGACGCATCCTCCATCGTACTCCCGACAAGGCCTGACGGGGTCTTTACGGCGGAATAATTATAATCCTGGTACATAAGGCTGTCCAGATAGGCCGGCTGAAGGGAAGCGCGCTCTATCCTTCTCCAGGACTCGAAAGCCGGAACCGAAGGCTTTCTTTGATTGGCAGCGGAAAGCAAAGCCTTGACAGTAAGCTGCAAACGATTTGCCGGTGCGGATCCGTAGAGCCTCAGGTCCGAAGTAGAGACAGAACAGTTCATCTCCACTCCGTTTGACCTTAGAAGCTTGTCAAAATCGCTTCCGCTCATTCCCGCGATGTCACAAAGACCGAACATATCGGAGAAGAACGCCCCCTCACCTCTGGACAGGTTCCTCACTGTGGAAAAGCCGCCCTTGACCATCAGCGAATAGCTGAACTTTCCGTTGGTCGGCATATTCTTGTAAATCACCTTCATCCCGTTGGAGAATGTCCACATCTCCCCGCCGGAGACCGGTTCCGGGGCGACCGACTTCAGTTTCAACTTGTTCCTGTCAGTCCAGAGAGCGGACGTGTCCTTGGATACCGCCATCCATTCATAGACAGGCCTGTCAAGCGCCGGGACAGAGGAGACCACCAAGCCGAATGTCACAGGCCACGACCATTCGTCATAATCCTCCTCGTCGCCGGTCCAGGTGACCTTAGGAGACGCCATATCCGAGAGCAAGGCCGCGGCATAGCTGTTAAACAGCTCACACTCAGACTGAGGGGACATATTCCTTGACAGGAAGAATGTGGCTTTTGTGGCAGGAGAGGCCAGATCCGAGCCGTAAAGGTAAGAGGATATGCATCTGCGGATCAGCGCGTCATTGGTCTGGGTCTTCCGGAAACCGTTCAGCACGGAGTTCCGCGCGACGAGATACTCATTTACACCTACTCCCTTGGCGCATATCTCCGACAGGACAGTGGCGACCGCCAAAGAGGCAGGCATCAATTGTCCGCCGCCGGTGCGCGCGCTCACCGTGAAACGCTCGTCCCCAGAGACGGAAGCGCTTCCCTGATAATCGACATCCAGAGACAAGACCGGTATGCGCGATGAAATCAGGGTCTCCCTTACACGGTCCAAGACCACCTCGCGCAAAGAGCCGGAGAAAAGCTCCGAGATAAACGGCTGTATCGTGTTCATCTGGTCGTCCGGAGTTCTCGGGGACCTGAACTCAACGGTTACGGAAGATTGTCCGGACGGGACGAATGAATATTCGGGAGCAACCGGAGGTTTCCAGACATATTCCTTTTTCCTGTAGGCAGGATTGCGCGACGGAACCATAAGCGAGAGGACGTTCATCCTTTCCTTGATGGTGGAAGGACTGATGTCGCCGGCGATTATGATAGCATACCGGCAAGGCTTGGCCGCGATGAGGTCGAACAACATCAGCAACGTGGTGTCTGAAGCGGCCTGGTCAAACATCGGCACATCGTCGAATCTGAATATGGTGGCGTCGTCCCGATAGGAGACATAGCCTTCAGGACGGCATCCTATTCCCTTGCGTGAAAGGAACTTGTAAGGGATGGTCTTGTTGAAGTGAGGGAGGGAAGACAATTCTTTCCGGGCCGACAGAGTGTCGGTCTCCCCTCTGCGCACAAGGGCGAAATCAGCCACTCCCTTCATTGAGGGGTTGGTCACAAGGTAGTAAGAGATTCCATTGGTGAGATTGCCTGTCGTGACCGCCCCGTCCTTCTGAAGAACGGGCAGATTCTGCGCTGGCATCATTATTGAGAAACCGAGCAGAACTGAACACAGGAAGTATTTGATGATCGAACCGCGCATCTTTGACATCTCACGTTTGAGGCAAAAATAACCAATAATGTGCAATTGACACAATTTTTTATTACATTTGTGGTTATTGCGACTATTTGGAATATAGTTAAACATAATTTTTAATACGATGAAAAAGTTTATTCTTGCAATCGCGGCTGCGTTTATGACCGCTGGTATGGTGTCCGCCCAGGACATGGCTCAGGCTACCGAACTCTACAATAATGGAGCCACAGCCATCTCGTTGAAGAATTATACCGAGGCCCTTGACTGCTTCCA
Source organism: uncultured Muribaculaceae bacterium (assembly GCA_964458425.1). Taxonomy (GTDB): domain Bacteria; phylum Bacteroidota; class Bacteroidia; order Bacteroidales; family UBA932; genus Cryptobacteroides. The sequence goes on along the minus strand of CAYWIW010000004.1, from coordinate 18,898 downwards.
GAAAGCTCTTGAAATGGGCAAGGCCATAGGGGCCGAGGCCGATGAACTCGTTGCAAACTGCAAGGGAGCCATCCCGGGAGTAGCCCTTGAGATCGCAAAGGATCTGATCAAGGAAGCAAAGTACGACGAAGCTGCGGCAAAGCTTGAGGAGGTAGGCAAGATCGCCGCCGAATTCGAGAACGCCGAGGTTGCCGAGAAGGCAAAGGAACTTGTCCCTCAAATGTGGATGCAGAAGGGTGCCAGCGCGCTCAAGCTGAAGGACTACGCCACAGCCGCTGACGGCTTCGCAAAGTCTTATGCGGCAGACACTACCGCTGGTAAGACCGCCCTCTACCTCGGACAGGCTCTCGGAGCGCAGGGCAAGGTGGATGAGGCCATCGAGGCTTTCAACCACGCGGCCTGGAACGGTGAGGAGGCAGAGGCAAAGGAGCAGATTTCCAACATCTATGTAAGACAGGCGAACGCCGCTTTCAAGGGACAGAAGTTCGCAGACGCTGTCAAGGCTGCCGAGAAGGCCAACAGCTACGCCGAGAACGCCAACGCTTACCTGATCGCCGGGCAGAGTTCCCAGAAGCTCAGCAAGAACGCCGACGCCATCAAGTACTTCGAGAAGTACCTTGAGGTGAAGCCTGACGCAAAGAACGCCCCTGCCATCACGTTCACCGTGGCCGCCCTCTATCAGGGAGCCAAGAACAATGCCAAGGCACTGGAGTTCTACAAGAAGGTTCAGGACGACCCTAAGTTCGGCCCTCAGGCCAAGCAGATGATCGCGTCTCTCAGCAAGTAAGAGACAGACTGACAAGAACAGAAGTTCAAGATGGCAAGGTCCACCTTGGAACGTGAGACGTTTCACACCACATTTCGAGCGACATCAGAATGATCCAACATCTTGAACTTCTTGCTCCGGCAAGAAACGCTGACATCGGCATCGCGGCTATTGACTGCGGTGCCGATGCCGTGTATGTGGCAGGGCCGGAGTTCGGGGCGAGACAGGCGGCCGGAAACTCGATGGAGGACATCCAGAGGCTGACCGAGTACGCCCACAGATTTGGAGTCCGCATATTCCTGACCCTCAACACCATTCTCTTCGACAACGAGCTTCAGGCGGCGGAAAGGCTGCTAGCAGAGGCGAAAGACGCCGGTGTGGATGCCGTCATAGCGCAGGACCTTGCGGTCTGGAAACTGACCGATCTGCCGATTCACGCCTCGACGCAGTGTGCGGTAAGGTCACCGGAAAAGGCGCTGATGTACGAAAGGATCGGAGCGTCAAGGATCGTCCTGGAGAGAGAGATGTCACTGGATCAGATCAAGGCCGTCAGAAACGCCGTCGGATGCGAGCTGGAGTTCTTCGCGCACGGTGCGCTGTGCGTCTGCTACAGCGGGCAATGCTACCTTTCCCAGCGGATCGCCGGGCGAAGCGCCAACCGGGGAGAATGCATCCAGGCCTGCCGATCGCTCTACAATCTTGAGGACGGGCGCGGGAGAGTCCTCGTCCGGGACAAGGCGCTGCTTTCGCTGAAGGACTACAACCTCAAGGACAGGCTGGAAGACCTTGCAGAAGCGGGAATATGCTCGTTCAAGATCGAGGGACGGCTGAAGAACGTCTCCTACGTGCGGAATGTCACCCGGGCTTACGCCCTGGCGCTTGACAAACTGGTCGCGGCGCATCCGGAAAAGTACCGCAGAAGCTCTTTCGGACGGGTCGAGGGTGGTTTCACGCCGGATCTCGGCAAGACTTTCAACCGTGGCTACACTCAGTTGTTTCTGGACGGAAAACGCTCCGGACAATGGTCATCGATGGACGCTCCGAAATCAATCGGAGAGGAAATCGGGACTGTTGTTTCCGTCAACCCGATGCGCAGGAATGGCCGCTCGGGCAAAAGAACCGGGACACCGTCAGTCCGCCGTACGGAAGCGGGAGGAGACATAACGATAACCGTCAGGCTGAAGAACCCGGCGGATAGTCTGCGGAACGGAGACGGGTTTTCGTTCATCGCCAAAGGGCGCGGGGAAATCATCGGCTTCCGCGGGGATGTCTGCGAGGGGAACAAGATAACCTGCGGGGATGTTCCCGGGTTATTCCCGGGTGCGAGATTATTCCGGAACCTCAGCGCGGCTTTCGAGAAGGAGCTGGATTCAAATCCGCCTAAGCGCAGGATTCCGGTGACGGTGGACCTTACTGTGGAGAATGCGGTCGAAGTGGCCGAACCGATCCGCCCGGCGCTTCAACAGGATTGTTATCGGCTCATAATCAATGCAACAAGCGAGGACGGGCGTGTCATCACGTTTGAACGTGAGGCGGGAGACCAGCCTGCGGAGAACTCGGAAAGAATGCGGGGGATGTTCTCGGCACAGATCTCGAAAGCCACGGGAGCATATTCATTCACCCTCCGCTCGCTTAAGACGAGGACACCAGACGGGGCGCTGCCGTTCCTTCCGGCTTCGGCCCTGAATGCCATCAGACGGGACATCGCCGACGCTCTGGAAGACATCCCTTGCAAGGCCACTCCCCTGCCGGTAAATCCGAACCGGAGCGGAACCTGCGGAAAACCCGCAAAGAATAATAGCGCCGAAAGCGACCGTATCCGCATCAACGGAAGCCTCGGCATTCATCAAGAATCTTTATCTCAAGTTCTTGATATTCAAGAAAAGGCCTCCGAAAACATCCGGCTTTCCTACAAGGCCAACATCGCCAACCACCTCGCTCGGGAGACCTATCTGTCGTTAGGGGCGGACGACATAGAGGATGCGTTCGAACTTTCCCCGAGACCGGACGCCGAGCTGATGCGCACCAAATACTGCATCCGTTTCGAACTCGGCCTCTGCCCCGTACGTCAGCAATCAGGCGGCACTGTTCAAACCGCAGAAGAACGCTCCGGCAACGAACGCCCGCACTCACGCCCCACTCCCACGGCCTCGCGTCTCTGCCTGACCAACAACGGCAAACGCTACCACCTCGCCTTCGACTGCGCAAAGTGCGAAATGGTGATACGGGACACGGAATAATTGTATATCTTTGCTTTCCACAATCACATCCCGACATTGTCGAATAACCGACTATCGCTGTCCGAAAAACTCTGATAGCACCATAAAATGGCTCGGACGCTATTATCACGGTGTTCGGGTTCGTTTATTCATTCTGCAAGCCCCCTCAGTCAAAAAGCGATGGTTGGAAAGGCGAAGTCCGGTTGTCGGACATTCAAGTCATTCATAACCAGTGCTGTTCCGTTCGTCCCGGCAGGCTTTTGTAAAACGCCGGATTAGAAGCAGCGGCATTTATGTGCTTGCAGGTCTTTTGTCAAGCTTCAAAAACTGACATAATTCAGGCATCCATACTCAGGAGGAGATTGCTTTGCAATTGGCGGGAACGGTGATGTGGCCTACAGGGTGTTCCGTGACAGGTCGGCGTGTCCGATTCGATTGCGCTGATGTGAATCGGACACTGTGATGTGCCTTTTGCGGCCTTATGGCAGGGAATGGCGTGGCCGCTGATTTCATACAAAAATCAATCTAGGTATAACATTGAGTAATCATTAAATATTTAATTTGTTTTCAACTCCTGAAAATTACGCGATTTAGCCGAAACAACCATAATCATTTCAGTTCATTTATGCTGAGGGACAGAGAGTTGGCGGTTGACGGGGTCGGAGCGTGGGCAAAAGCGGGAGCGGAACAGGGGCGGCTGACGGGGGGCGGCGAAGTGGCGGCAAGTATAGGCAAATGGAGGCAAAATGAAGACGAAATTGGGAGCAAATGGGGCAGGTGACTTTAGGTGACAGGAGGGAAAAAACTATGTGTGACAAGGTTATGGGAAAGTGCCAAAAATTAAAATCGTTTTATGTAAATCATTGAGTTACAATTCAATAAATAATTGCTATTTTTGCGGAAAATGCATTTTTAAATTATGAAAACAATCTTTGTCGCTTTGCTTGCCTTGCTGACCGTGTCGGCTCCGGACAAGGCAAAAGATAACGGCACCGAGGAATCCTCATCTTCCTACGACAATTTCTTCAAGGACAAGAAATATGAATCCGCAAGAGGGATGCTGACTCTCCACAAGATGGAAGGCAAACTCTATATGGAGATTCCGGACTCACTCATCGGCAGGGACTTCCTGCTGGCGTCAACAATCTCCGAGACCTCCGACAACCTCAATTCCATCGTAGGCTCCAAGCCGTTCTCCCCCATCCACCTCAGGTTCGACAAGTGTTCGGACAAGATACGATTCCTCGAAATCGAGAAAGAGAACATCAGCCGCCACCCTTCGGACAACATCAGCCGCGCCCTGGCGAAGAGCAACATACCTCCTGTGTTCAAGTCTTTCGACATCAAGGTTTACAACAATGACAGCACAGCGTACGTCATCGACGCCACAAGTCTCTTCTGCACCGACGAGGACAAGCTCTCACCTTTCGACCCATTCAGCGGCTACACTATGGGAAGCGGCAAAAGGACAGCCTCTTTCTCATCCTCGAACTCCTACATCAGCAGCATCAAGGCATTTGATGACAATGTCAGTGTAAAAAGCCTTCTTAGCTATAAATTCAGCATCAGCGCAGCCAGCAAGAGCATCGTCAAGGACAAGGCGTTCTCAGCTTTGATGACGCGCTCGATTCTCCTGCTTGACAAAGAGCCGGCAAAGGCGCGCCTCACCGACAGCAGGATGTCCGTATTCCCCTCTGCCGTAGTCGTTTATGATGCGGAATCGACTATAACCAAGCACTACTATCTCGCACACAGATGGCGGCTCGAGCCATCCGACACGGCGGCTTTCATCAGAGGCGAGCTGACCGAACCGGTCAAGCCGATAGACTTCTACATTGACCCGGACTTCCCTGAGAACCTTCGCCCCTACGTTGTCGAAGGAGTGCGCCAATGGAGCGAGGCCTTTGAGACAATCGGATTCAAGAATGCGGTGCGGGCTCTCGACTTCCCGAAGGACAACCCCGAATTCGATCCCGACAACATCAAATACAGCTGCGTGCGCTACGCTCCTACACCCATCGAGAATTCTATGGGACCGTCCTGGGTTGACCCGAGAAGCGGAGAGATCATTTCCGCATCGGTCTACATCTACCACGATGTGCTGAAACTGCTGACCAAATGGCTCTTTGTGCAAACCGCACAGGCCGACCCGAGGGTAAGGACCAAGGACATACCCGAAGAATTGATCGGGGACGCGCTGAGATACGTTGTCTCCCACGAGGTTGGACACTGCCTCGGCTTTATGCACAATATGGGCGGCAGCTCCGCCATCCCTGTTGACTCCCTGCGCAGCCCGTCCTTCACACAGAAACACGGCACCACCGAATCCATTATGGACTACGCTCGCTTCAACTATGTCGCCCAGCCGGGAGACTACGAGAAAGGCGTGCGCCTGACACCTCCAAGATTCGGAAGATACGACCTCTACACCGTCAAATGGAACTATATGCCCGTTTTCGGGGCAAAGGATATGTGGGAAGAGTACAGGACTACCTCCCAATGGATTCACGAAGCGTCTTTCGACCCTATCTACCGCTACGGCAAGCAGCAGTCCACGGTTATCGACCCGCGCAGCCAGAACGAAGACCTTGGGGACGACTCTGTCAAGGCTTCAGAATATGGAGTAAAGAATCTCAAATACATACTTTCCAACCTCGACTCCTGGATTGGAGAGGAGGACGCCGACTACACTTTCAGGAAAAACATCTATGACGCGATAGTGGACCAGTACAACTATTATCTCTTCCACGTCTATGCGAATGTCGGCGGAGTCAATCTCTACGAAAAGATGGAGGGCGATCCGGTTCCGGTGTTCAGGAGCGTCGACGCAGCCCGGCAGAAAGCGGCCTTTGATTTCCTGCTCAGACAGTTGGACGAGGTGCGTTGGCTGGACAACCGCAGTCTCACTGACGCTCTCGGAATGCTTGACCGACCGTCGGAAAGCATCCGCGAACTGCTTGTCAAGATGCTGACTACCTGCCCGGAAAAGGTCGAGCTGTCAGCGCTCAGGTCGGAGGAAAGCGCTCCGTTCACGCCACAGGAATGTCTGGACAGGCTGCACGAGCATATTTTCGGACAAGGCTGCAAGGCGCTTTCAAACGAAGAGATGCAGACTCAGAGAATCTACCTTAAGTATCTTGGCGGCGGGGCAGGATTCAAGATTGACGACGGCAGCCAGAGCGCTCTCTCGTATGGAGAGCCGGGGCTGACCTATTTCGTGCCGCAGAACAAATCCGCGATTTACTACGACAAGTTGCTCCAGACACACAAGGAGGTCAAGAAAAGGGCTTCCAAGTGTCGGGACAAGCAGACACGCCTGCACTACGAGTTGTTGGAACGCTCCATCGAAAAGAGATTGCAATGAACACAAGGATAATACTTTCGGCACTTTTGTCGCTCAGTGCCCTTCTTGCCGGCGCAAAAGACTACAACAGCCTTTTCAGCAAGGAAGACTCCAGGGCGGCGGGTCCCGTAACCCTGCACAAGACAGGGCAGAAGATATATGCGGAACTCCCTGACTCCCTGCTCGGGAAACCGTTTCTTTTCAGCAGCGTGGTCGAGAGATGCTCCAATCCGCTGGAAAGCCATAGCGGCTACGTTCCCTGCCAGCCTGTGGAAGTGGTGTTCTCAATAGAGGACAGCACTGTCTATGCCGCCATCCCCTCCCATTACGAGCTTGGAGCGGACTCGCTCTCATCGAGGGCGGTCAGGATGGCGAACATACCCGCAGTGGTGAAATCCTTCAAGATCGAATGCCGGAACGGAGACGCGAGCGTTTTCGACATAAGCGGCTTCATCACGGAGAAGTCAGACTTCAACAACCCTCTAAGCCCAGATGCCTTCAATGCGTCCGAGGGCTACGTAAAGCGGACCGGCGAATACGAAAGCTCATCGACGGCGGTGTTGGGAATATGTGCCGACTCCCTTGGTTCGACTGTAACCACCAGCTACACCTTCAAGGTGAAATCCGCCTTTCTCGGAGTCTTCTCCGCCGATGAGAAAAGCCTGATGACCGCAGAGATCGCCTACAGGCTCCAGCTCTTGCCGGAGAGTCCCCTGCCAGAGATAAAAGCCGACAAAAGAGCCGGTTACGCCACTTATGGAAGGCGAAACTACAACGCCGACACGAGAGGAGCCAGCAATGACCTGATAACCGTCCGCCGCAGGCTTGACAACGGCGTGGACTTCACCGTTGACTCGAATTTCCCCGAATCCTGGGCGGGAGCGGCTTTCGATGCCGTTGAAAACTGGAACGACGCATTTGAAAAAGCAGGGTTAGGCCGTCCGCTTTCCGCACACAGAGGCGAATCAGGCAGGAATATGATTCATTACATCATCTCTCCTGTCCAGAAAATGTTCGACAGAAAGGTTTGTGATCCAAGAAGCGGGGAGATTCTCGCATCCGACATCTACGTCCACCACGGAATGCAGGAGAAACTCCAGATAATGCTGATGTTCCAGACGGCGAAAGCCAACGAGAAGGCCCGCAGGATCAACATCGACGATGATGTTATGCGTGAGGCCTTATGCTCTATGCTGATGCGTAGGATAGGCAGGTGCCTCGGGCTTCGGGACAATCTGATAGGTTCGTTCGCATATTCCTCAGCCGACATAGCCTCAGCCGCCTTCTCCAAGGAGAAAGGTCTGTCGGCGTCGGTAATGGACCGCCTTCCGTTCAATTACATCACCGACAGCTCTGACGCTCTGTTCATCCAGACCAAGGCCGGGCCGGCGGACGTATTCGCTCTTGAATGCCTCTACAAATATGACTATGAACAGGTTCGGAACGCACTTCGCGGGAATGCGGGAAACCCTGAAACCGCATTTATGGCGCTGCAAAGCCCAAAGGCGTTTTACGACCCGAGGGGCGAATACGGAGACCTCGGAAACGACGTTCTGTACTCGGTGAAGAAGGGGCTTGAGCATCTGGAATATTCGATGAGGAACATCGACGGATGGGTGAAGGATGAGGATCCCGACTTCATATTCAGGAATTACCTGCGCACCTATCTGGTTGACCAGCTGCACGATTATATGAGGCACGGTTTTGAGTTCGTCGGAGGGATGTATGTCAGCGAGCCTGACGCGTTCGCTTCCGCTCCGGCAAAGGTGCCGGTGCCGCGCGAAGAGCAGAGAAAATGCCTGAAAGAGATGCTGCGCCTTATCGACTCGCTCACTTGGGCGGACGAGAATTACAGACAGCTGGAGCTTGAAGGCCCCTACTCTGACTTTATGAGGAAATATTTCACGAACTTCATTTTCATCCAACTCGGCGGAATGGCGAAGAGCCGGAACTTCGGAACGGAAGTCTACACCCAGGAGGAAGCCGCTCGGGATGTGATGAGACACTTCTGGGAAAAGGAGGCCGATGAATTCACAAGATACCAGCGGGAGATATTCGTAGAGCAGGTTTCAGGACAAGCCAAGAATTCCGAGAATCCGCAGATGTGGTACGGAATACTGAAAGACGCTCGGAAACTAATCAGGAAATCCGGAGACAAATATCTCCTTGACATAATTGACAGACGTATAGCCAAAATATGAAAAGAATCATCTTACTTTGGGTTCTGATCCTTTCAGCCTATTCCGCGGCAGCCCAGGACATTGTGGTCAGCGGCACCGTCAAGGACAGCAATGGAGAACCTTTGATCGGTGTCGTGGTACAGGTTGACCAGACAAAGCCGGCCATCTACTGCATTTCGGATCTGGACGGCAGGTTCTCGCTAAAAGTCCCTAAGGGGAAAGACAGGCTCGTGTTCTCCTCACTTGGAATGAATTCCACATCGGTGATTCTCGCGCAGGGACAGACAAGGGTGGACGTGACAATGACCGAGGAAGCCGAAATGCTCGATCAGGTCGTGGTGACCGGCTATGCCCAGACGACCACCAAGAGAATAACAGGCTCGGTAGGCATAGTGACAATGGATAAAATCAAAGACGAGCCGCTCACTTCAATCGACGCGATCCTCCAAGGCAAAGTCTCCGGAGTGCAGATCAACACCGTCTCCGGTCAGCCCGGGCGTTCGCAGCAGATTAAAATCCGCGGAACAACCACACTTTCGACCAACGGAGCCTCGCCGCTTTGGGTGGTAGACGGCGTTCCGCTCCAGAACGAGTCTCCGAATATGACCGACAGCGAATTGAAGGCAGCCGGTTTCGAGAGTCTGTTCATCGACGGCATCGGAAGCATCAATCCCAACGACATCGAAAGCGTCACAGTCCTCAAGGATGCGGCCGCGTCCGCCATTTACGGCTCCAAAGCTTCGAACGGCGTTATCGTGGTGACAACCAAGCACGGAAACGAAGGCAAGATGCAGGTCAGCTATTCAGGCAACGTCTCCGTCACAATGGCTCCGCTGCGCAGTTCGTCGCTTATGGACTCCGCCCAGAAAATCGCCTGGGAGGAAGAGCTTTGGAACGAGTTCGCCGCGGACAGATTCTCCTCAGGCGCGTCGCACTACCCTGTCGTGGGGATAGTCGGCATCGTCCGTTCGGGAAGAGGCGAATTCGCCTCACTTGACGAAGCAGGACGGAACGACTACCTTTCCTCGCTTAAGCGGGACACCACGGACTGGTTCAAGATCATCACCCGTAACGCAGTGTCCACCAACCACCACGTGTCACTTAGCGGCGGCAACAGATCCAGCAACTACTACCTTTCCCTGGGCTACACCCACAATCAGGGCAGCCTTATCCACGACTCCTACAACCGCTACAATGTAAGGGCAAACTACACGGCCTACACGCCTAAGGAAAGGCTGAAAATCGACACCGGTCTTGAACTTTCACACCAAGGCAGCTCCTCGCCGGAACTGTCGTCGGTGGATCCATTCACCTACGCCTATTACGCCAATCCTTACGAAAAGCCTTACAACCAGGATGGCTCCTACCGCACAGACTACACGTTCAACAGCCTGTCGACGGTGAACGGCGATGACTACACCCTCATCGACACGAGGGGCTTCAACATAATGCGCGAACTGGACCACACAAGTTCTTCCACCAAGGATTTCTCCGCCACGGGAAGGTTGCAGGCAGACTTGAAGATTCTTGACTGCCTCCACCTTGTGGGCCTTGCCTCATACAGCTTCGCCAACACTTCGACCACCAAAATCCTGCTTTCGGACACGAACTCCGCTTTCGAGAATATGTTTATGTCCTACACGAACCCGGCGTATCTCGGCAGCAAGACTATGAACAATGCCTTGCGCACCAGCTTCATAGCCCGTACCCACCTTGCGTTCAACAAGGAGCTTGTCACCGACCACACGGTTTCGGTCATAGCCGGAGCCGAGGCAAGAGGTTCGGATTCCGAGACAATGTTCAGCAAAGGTTACGGATATGACCCGAACACGGACACTTCCACAATCCCTGTTCCCGAAGGAGGAATCCTGAGCGATGACTACATCAACGAGGTCATAGCCCTCAACGGCAAGTACTACACCTCAAGCAGATACGCATCCTTTTACTGTTCAGCGGACTATTTCTACAAGGAAAAATACGTCCTGAACGCTTCGGTACGCACTGACGGAAGCTCCTATTTCGGAAGCAAAAGGCAGTTTTTCCCGACCTGGTCCGTGGGAGCCGCCTGGAATATCAGCAGCGAAGAGTGGATGTCCTGGAGTTCCTCCTGGCTCGACAGGCTCTCCCTGCGCGCCGCCACAGGCTTCACCGGCAACATCAACAACGGTGTCAGCCCAAGGCTCATACTCCACTACACAGACCAGACTTTCAGGGAAATAGACGGAAACCGCTTTAACATAGGCAGGTTCCTCAGCGCGCCGAACCCGAACCTCAGATGGGAGAAGACACAGGATTTCAAGGTCTCCCTTGATATGGCGGTTTTCAAAGAAAGGCTCACGGCATCTGTGGAGGCATACCGCAGGAACAGCAAGGATGTGGTATATTCCTCAAATATTCCCGCCTACACGGGTTTCTCATATCAGAAGTATAATTCCGTGGATCTCTACAACCAGGGCATCGAGTTCACATTCAACTCCGAGCTGATCAGGACTAAGGACTTCAGTCTGTCGGCTTCCCTGAATTTCGCCTACAACCAGAATATGGTGACGAAACTCAAAAGCGCAGACGAGTTGAGCGTCAACACGAGATACGTCGAAGGCTATCCAGTCAACGCCATTTTCGCCGGAAAGGTCGCGGGAATAGACCCATATTCGGGACTCATCCGCTTCGAGCAGAGGAGCGACGCGGTCATCAACACCAAGGAAGACTACAACGATGCGAACAACTACCGCTTCTACCTTGGAACCTCCGACCCTCCGTTCAACGGCGGTTTCAGCCTCAAGGCCAGCTATAAGTTTGTGTCCCTTTCTGTCTCAGGAATATATATGGCCGGAAGCAAGACCTACGAAAGCAGCAGCGCTCCGGTCTCATATTCCGACCTCAGGAACAAGGGCAACAACTCCAATGTGCCTCTGACCTGGTACAACGACCTGTACAAGAATCATCTGAACGTCACTTCCGACCGCACGGACAGATGGAAGGACATCAACGACACGGGTACAAAGTATCCGAAGATTTACGATCCTTGGGCGGGAGACGGGCTCAACTATGCGTCAGAGAACCCTACTTCGTCGAACATTGTCGGCGGAGCCTACCTCAAGGACAATTCCTTCCTCAGAATCAAGACAATGATGCTCGTTTTCACCCTTCCGTCCAAGATTCTGAAGAAAGCCGACATCTCCTCGTGCAGAATCAACCTCAGCGTTAACAATCTGTTCACACTGACTGATTACGAGGGACTTGACCCGGAAGCGCCAGGCTCGATATACCCGCAGAGCAAATCCGTCACAGCCGGAGTCAGCATAGGTTTTTAGTTGTCATAATCGTTAAACTTTATATAGCCGTCCAGACTTTCAATGGACACCGATGTCAATATGAGAAGAATAATTCATCTCGCCGCGGCGTTCTCCATCACACTCACGCTTGCTTCCTGCAATGCGTTCCTTGATGTCAAGCCGCAGGGTAAAGTGCTTCCGGAAACGGATGAGGAGTACCTCTCCGTACTTAACGGTATGCTGTATCAGGTCGAGACTTACGATGCGGGAGAAGGAACCATCATCCCCGGCCCGACCGAACTTGCCGACTACGAAGCCATCACAGACAACCTCGACGCCAATCTCGAGGATTATATGGGTGGTGAAAAAAGCGGACTTCCCCTGTACCAGGGAAGCGAAATCAACAAAAGGCAGTCGATGTGGAGAAACAACTACGAGTACATCCGCAACTGCAACATCATTCTGGAATCCATCAAGGGCAGAGACAGCGAACTGGCCATCAATATGAGAGCGGCCTGCCTTGCGATCAAAGGAATATGCTACTACAACCTGATGAGAGGGTTCTGCCTGCCATACGAACCTGCCGATGCCGTGGACAAAGCGGGGCTGCCACTCGTGAAGACTTTTGACATTGAAGAGCGGCCGCAACGCTCAAACCTCAAAGAGACAGGCGAATACATCTGCGACCTGCTGGAGGAGTCCATCGAGTCGGGGCTTGCAAAAGAGGACTATATCTTCACGGCGGATGTGACCAAAGCCTTTCTCGCGAAAGTCAGGTTCTGGATGCAGGACTGGAACGGAACCATCGCGCTGTGCGAGGAGCTTCTCGGGAAATACCCTCTAAGCGAAAGATCCGGATACAATGGAATGATTCAGGAACTGAACAAAAAGACCGGTGAAATCATAGTAAAGTCGTTCACAGGAGGAAGCGCCAACAACTACAGCTACACGAGCGCCCGCAAGGCCGCCTCGAGACGTCCTGTAAACAAGACACTGATAGACCTTTTCGGCGAGACTCCCGAAAAGGACATCCGCTACTCCGTCATAGTGGGAAACCGGAGGATGAACCGGAAGACCATCTGCGGCCGACTCAGATCCTCGGAGCTGTGCCTTATGGCGGCGGAATCCTACGCGCATCTCGGCGACAACAACGCCGCGCTTGAGAAACTGAACCTGCTGCGCGGCAAAAGAATCGAAGGAGCCGTCAGCTACACTATGGCGACGCTCCCTCCGGTCAAAGAGCGGCTCATAAGCGAAGATTGCCGGGGAGAGGCACTCACTCCGCTTATGTCGGCGATATTTGACGAGCGGCGCAAGGAACTCTTCCTCGAAGGAGACAGGTGGTACGAACTCAAGCGAAACGGATGTCCCGAGATGTTCGTCATCAGCAATATGCGAAAGTACACCACCTACAAATACCTGTACACCTTTCCGATCAACCGAAACGACATAGATTTAGGCGGACTGGAACAAAACGAGGGCTACAAATACTAAATCATCAAAGACAAGATAATGAGAAGATTAACAATAAAACACACAAGGTTGGCCAAATGGTCGCTGTGTATCGCTATCGGATTCGGCATCTCTTCCTGCAACGGGTACGAGGAGGAGCCTCCCCGCTATGAGAAGAACACCGATTATCTCATTCCGTCGTCCGAAACCCCTACGGACGAGGAGAGAGAGAAGGTGAGCCAAGCCGTGAATGAGTATCTCGAACTGTTTATGTAATTAATAATAAGCACAATGAAAAAAATCTTAAAATCTGTCGCAGTCGCCCTTGCGACTGTAACAGCCCTGGTGTCCTGCCAGAAGGAGGCTTTGCCTACTGTCTCTTTTGAGAAGTCAAACGAAGTTCTCGATGCGGAAAGTTCGGTTTCCGTAAAGATTGTATTATCAGAAGCGGCATCCGCTGATTTGACTGTTCCTTTCACCGTCAGCAGCACCGCAGGCTCTGAGGAGGCCTTCACCATCGGAGACGGCTCCCAGACAGGTATCAGCATCCAAGCCGGAAAAAGCGAGGGAAGCATCACCGTCAAAAACAACGGCACTGAACTCTCGGCCGCGAGCCTTACACTCCGCATCGGGGAAGTCAGCGGCTACAAACTCGGAATAAACCCTCAGATTGTCATTGCCTTGGGCGCTACCGAAAGGGTCATCTACACCTTCGAGAAGCCTAAAATGCGTATAACCGAGAACTCCTCCATCACCGTTAACGTCAAGATTGCCGGGGAGCTTTCCGGAGACAAGTTCAAGAGCAACAGCGACATCGTTCTTCCGATAAGCGTAGCCGAAAGCTCGACAGCTGCCGGCTACACCATCAGCAGCAAGGAAGTAGTGTTCAGCGCCGGAAACAACAGCTCATCCTTCACTGTGACCGCAGGCCCGGATGTCGATGAAGCCGGTGCAGTACTTACCCTCGGCCTTAAGCCGGAATCCGAAAGGTTCATAGCCGGTGCGGTCTCCACCGTAAACGTGGACTTCAGAAAGAGTACTTTCATAGATGCGATAGCCGGCTCCTGGAAAATGGCGGCGGATCTGCACACCGCCGACGATGACTTGGGAATTATTGAAATGATGGAGACCGAGCTGGGACAGAAGATTCCGTTCCCTGCGATAAATGAGGCCGACGCTTTTGAAGTAGCTTTCGCTGAAGACGGAACCGTTGATTTCACCCCGTCATTCGAAGGAGACCTCAAGAGATATTTCAGAAACTGCAAATTGTCATCACCCGTGCTTTCACACATAAGGTATCCTATCTCATACGTAGAGTATGACGCTTACGCCGTGACTTTCAGCGCTGTGAATTTCGATTTCGCAAAGGGAGACAGCGACATTAAGGAAGCCAAGGTCTATCTGTTCCAGGGCGATGACACAAACGCCTTGGAAATGTTCCTGTTCTGCCACACCCAGAAAAGCAACGGCTACGAGAAGAATTACAGCCTGAACTCTGATTTCGGCGGTAGCTTGGAGTCATACGGTATGACACTCTACGATATGGCTCCGGATGTGTTCTCTCTACACTACAAGTTTACCCGCGAGACGGCCAAGTAGCATAGCGAAATAATATTCCAAAGGGGGCTGCTACGAATTCTGCGATTCTTAGTCAGCCCCCTTTGACATCTTCAGGGTCGATCAGAATTCCAGAGTCCAGCAAAGGCTCGGCATAATCGGGAATATGCTGACCTGCTTCCACCTACGTTCCTCCGTGTCGTAGGTCAGGCTGAACGGATTATGCCGGTTGAAGAGGTTGTATATTCCTACATTCAATGTCTGCCGGCACTTCTTGTCCAGATTGAACCTCAGGCAGCATCCCAAGTCCATCCTGATGTAGGCAGGCAGTTCATAATTGTTTACCGTCGAAAAATACTTCAGAGAGATTTCGTCCGGCTCACGAATCAATAATCCTTTATAGTAACCGGATGCGACCGTCTCCCAGTGTCCCGACTGATAGGTAAACAATGCGTTCAGGGAGATCTCGCGGCGGTTGTTCTTGGAAATGGAGTAGTCAGCCGTCACATTGAGGATGTGCGGCCTGTTGAACTTTGCCGGGAAAGGCACTCCAAGATTGACTTTCGGGAACACACGATCTGTTTTAGACCAAGTGTAGGCGACCTTGCAGTTCAATTTTTCTCCGGTCTTCTCATAAAGAAACTCAACACCCTTTGAAGAGCCTTTCCCGACATCTATCTTGCTCCTCCATCCGGCGGCAGCCGAGCTGAACAATGAAGTCGCGTCGGTGAAATAGACCATATTCCTCATCGTTTTTGTGTAAGCGCCAAGAGACAGGCGGTGTTTTCCCAAAGACCAGAAGAGGCCGGCGTAGTACTGGTTAGCCTTCTCCGGACCGAACTGATCGTCTGACGGCACTATCAGATCCAAGGACCACCCCAACGGCACGCCCTCCAATGTGTGGTAGTACTGAGTCGTGAAATCCGCTGTCACCTCAAGGCCGACATTGCCTTTGATGCGGACACGAGCCAAAGCGCTGAGTTCAGGAGCGAAGTTGGAGGATTGTATCATCACATCCGTCCTGTCGGTACGGCAATAATTCAGCCTGCCGGACACCCTGAAATCGTAGTGGCCTTCCTTTTTGAGTTCTGCCTGCGAATGAACCGTACCTATCAGGCAATTCGTGATGTGATCGGAAGCCGGAGAGTCTGACGAGGCCAACAGTAAGGAACCTCCGGTAATACTTTGGGATGTCGCGGGGTTGAACCTGGCATAGCGGCCTTTCAGTCCACCCTGAAAATGGAACTTCTCGCCGTCATAGTTGACAAGACCGGACAGCGTTGACTCATCGATTGAAGAACGGATCGCAAGATTGTTATCTGTCTCTCCAAGGATTTTCACCATACCTTGCGCATTGCCAAATCTATTATACGACAGTCCTCCGCCGACACGCCACGAATCGCTCGGAATCCACTTGTACTGAAGATTCCCGATCAGGTTGCTCCACTGAATATGCTCCTCAGAGTTCACACCATAGCCATAGCGGTAGGCATCTGTGCTGTTGAAGACACTTAAGGACAGATTATGTTTATCATTAATCTTCCAGCTGACCTTACCGAAAGCGTCATAAACAAGTGCTTTCGGACTGCCTATGCTGTCCAATGCGGACGACAGAGACTTCAGCGCCCTGAGTTCCCATCCTATAGGAGAAAATCTTACAGAGCCGGAGAACGAAACCCTGTCCTTGACTATCGGCGCCGAAACGCTTGCCCCCAAAAGGAAATTGCTGAGCCGCGCCTTGCCGGAGGGTTTCAAATAATCACCGTCACCGCTGGTCAGTCCAATGTGAGAGGCTGTAAGGTTCCCTTCCTCGGATGTAAAGCCGCCTACACGGAACACTACATCAGATATGATGTCCGGTGAATATACCGACGTGAATCCCAACAGATGGCTTGAACCGTAAAGAGGGACTCCATCCAATGTCAACACGTTACCGCCGATATTACCGCCTCTGACATAAAAAGCGGAAGAACCCTCACCTCCGGTGGACACCCCTGGCAAGGTCTGGATGAACTTGATGACATCCGCCTCACCGGTAGCCGACACCATATCCCTGAAGTCTTTGACTTTAATGATTCTGGTGCCAGCCTCACGCACCCGGCTTTTCTCGCCCACAACGACAGACCTATGAAGAGTGTCTTTGACTTCGTTTGTCTGGGCGGAGACACCATACAACGTAAATAGAGACAGGCCTATCGAAACAACTGCTCTTTTCATCTTGCCTTCACAAATAATACTATTCCGTTTCTTCATCATATAAAATAAAATCCGGATAATAGCCTCTTCCTCCGACTCTGTTGTTCCGATGAATCATCGCCCCGAACAGACCGACACCGCCGGTTACGTTCGTGTAGATGTTCTCGGTGTCGTACTCGAACAGAAAATTATCCTTGTTGAGGTACTTTCTGTAAACATCCTTGAAATACTGGTCTGCCTCGTCCGAAAGGATATAGATGTCATAAAGCCCGCCCCATTCCTGATACGGGCCTTCATAGCCGATCCAATAGGTCGGGAACGGACGGACCAAAGCAAAGGACATATCCGAATAGATCGGGGAGTACAGTAACTCCTCGTGTGTCTGGCCGCTGCTGTAGCCCGCGGGGATGTCCATACGCACAAACCCCTGATGCATACGCAGGTCACCGAGTTTCAAGGGATACCAGCCCAGCTGCTCGCGAAGCCAGCTCGGCATCGCACTGATTGAGTCCGCGGAGAAACAGGGAAGGTCGCTGACGGTAAGGGAGGTGAGATTGAAGTCATCCGTGCAGAAGTGGCTGGATGCTATGTACTTCTGGTACTCCTCGCCCCAGCCCATATCCTTGGGGAAGACCCAAAGGCGGCTGGCCTGATGATACTCATAGCCTATATACGGAGGGCATTCCGGGGTGCGATCGAATATGCGCAGCTCGTACGAGTACATCAGATAGCTTATCTTGCGGCGGCCCTCGCCTATGTCTCGTCTGCGCCCGAAGCAGCTCACAGACACGTCATCAGGGAAGGTCGTGGACGCTGTGATGACTTTGTCTCCCGTCTTTATCAGAAGGTTGTACTGATTGCCGTAGCCGGGCCTGTGGTCACACTTCCAGACGCCTCCCCCCTCATAGCTGAACTTGCCCGCTTCGCCGTAGCCGCGGCGCAGGATGACCTCGGCGTCCTCGACAGGACGGCGCTCACCGTCCAAGGTGGATGACGTGTAGTACATCTCAAGCGTCTGGACATCATCCTCGGTCAGGATGCAGTTCACCACCACCTGGGAATCCTCGCCGGTGTCAAGGTCGATCGGCTCCACGCAGGAGGCGAAGGCCGCCGCCGACAGCGCCGTCAGCAGAAAATTCAGCAGACTCTTCCTCATTGGTTGAAACGTCTAAGGTTATACGTCTTTCCTATAGTTATAAACTTGCCTGAGGCACTTGTATATCGCAGAGCAGTCATTCCAGTAGCGTTCATAATTTGAATAAGCATTAGCGCCGTCGCTTATAATTACTGCCCAATTATCGGACTGAGCATCAACCGAAGACGCACGTACAGGCGGTAAAGCTAAGAAAGCAGTTGCCCTGTTATTATCGGATTCCGCATATATCGACTTAACAAGCTGACACTCAAAACTATCAGGAATAGGATATCCCCATTCCCAAGACTCCTCGTCGGCGTTTCCGGAATATGGATCGACATAAATGTAGAGCCAAAACGGGCCGCTGTTAGCGAGTGGCTCTGTGTTTATAATAACAACCCAAGAATCACGAGGCACACGCCCATACTTACGTGGGTACGTACAGAACTCCGTCCCTTTCTTTACTATCGACTTGCTGACATAAACCACGTCATAGAAGTCCACATCCTCCTTGACAATCTCCAAGGCCTGGGCCTGGGTTATAGGGGAGCCGTCGGGGTTGTACGGCTCTTCCCGACTCTCTTTGGTGCAGGAGGCCACCACTGCGGCCAGAGCCAAAAGTATACAAATGATTCGTCTCATATTTATAGATGTTTTAATGATTAACTCTCACAATAATCAATAAGTTTTATGCGGTCTTCCGTCACAAACATACCAATTATTTATTCCAATCAGCAGTTGAACTGCTGTGATTTAAAGTTAAACCGAGACTACG